>NZ_FCOK02000001.1 GCF_001544555.2 Caballeronia udeis
AGCCGAACCGTTGAAATGGAAGTACGCCAACCCCAAGCGCCGCATCCGGTGCGATTCATCCGGTTCAATGGACTAGTTCGGTGGCATGGGTGGCAAGGTGCTGATCTTCGCCGGCCGGTCGTGCCATGAGGGTTGATCGGTTTGACTCGGTACGGCAGTTTCTAGCGCTAACCAGAAGAATAACTCGGAGATCAAGCTGCTATGCCGCACCAACAAAACGACGCTAGCCTTTCGGTAACTGTCTCGTTCGCGATTGCAGTCCTGATCTATGCACTTATGCCCACTACAACAATGCGGGTAGTCGAATACAACTGCCCCGGTACATGGGATAGCTCGATGACTTGCTCCGTGAGGACCGTACGAAGTAGCGCTCTTCGCTTCATCGTTAATGACCATACCGGCGACGTAGCGTGGTACGTGGATCAGAACGCTGGGGATTGGTTCGTGAACGGTGGAATTTATAAGAAGTGCGCAGTCGTCGATGCCGACAATTGGAAGTGCGGGGAAGAAGGAAGGGAAGCTTCAGGCATGACAGAAGGCGAGTACTTCCGACGCTCTGACGGAGTCGGCGGCTACGCTATTGCCGGGTATACGGGCTGGCGGTATTACCGTGAACGCGTGCTCATGCTACTTAGCAGACTCTTCGGGTCGGCGAGAGCAACTGGATGAACGGTTGCAATGACATTGCAACCCGAGGATTCCCGCCTGGTGTGCAGAAAGTTCGACAGGACAAGCCGCGGACGTACAGCGAGAACATCCATCGTGAACCATCAATAAACCTCGTCGTTCGCTGCTGCTTGGTTCACAAATCGCCGCAGTTGCCAGTCGCGGATATGCACCAGCGCCTCGGCCCACTCCTTCGGTGACAGCGTGCGCCACTCGGGCTCCGGTTTCGGCCAGACGCGCTTCACCCGGAATGCGTCGATATCGTTCCAGGCCCGAGCAGTCGGATTGGCGGTAGCCGCTGGCGTGTACAGCGCGACGAAGGCGGGGATGTTCGCCATCCTCGCCAGCTCACGGATCACGCCAACGGGCTTCTCCTGCCCGATGTCCATCGCCACCTCAACCAGCGCGAGCGGCAGCTTCCCTGAGTGGCCGTATTCGACGAACAGAACGCTGTCGAGGTCGGCCATTGTCAAGGTTCGCGCCTGGCGATGATCGAGAAACCGACTGATCGATTTCTCTCGATGCCAGACGCCATAGGCCCGATCGCGGATTAGGTAGCGCTCGGGTGTCATCGAGTGTCTCCCTGCTCACGGATGATTCGGCTTATTTGCAAGATGTGGTACGCAATGTTGTCGAGCGCCTTATCTAGCTTCACGACCTTTTCCTCGGGAGTTTCCACGCGCTGCTCGCGCATCTTTCCCAGACGCTCGATCAGGCTTCGGACATCCGCCAGCGGGGCGTCAGGCAGCGGCCGCTCACGGCGCCGACCGGTCTTGCGCGGAGTGCCAATGAAGTGAACGTTAGACACGGTTCGCCTCGGCAAAGAAGGCGTCACCATCTTTTCCCGCAAGCTCACCCCGCATGTGCGCCAGATCGATGCCGATTTGAACGAGTGAGGTGACGCGCCTTTGATCGATGGTGCCGCATCCTTCGGTCTCCCCTCTAAGGATGCGAAGCAACTGCTCGATATCTAGAAACGCGTTGCTTGCCAGATACAAGGTGTCAGCTGCGCGTTCGCAAGCCGCCTTATGTTCGGCACCCAAACCCGCGGCGGTTTCCTCGGCATTGCTAAGGTACTGCTCCACTCCCTCATCGAAAGCGGCTTGCGCCTTTCCCAGCAACTCGCCGAAGGCATCGTCGTCCATTACACCGAGACTGCTCGGCATGACGCTGTTGATCCAATCCATAGAAACAGCATCGCAGTGGTTCTCGATCACCGCCCTTGTGATGAATGCGTCACGGCCGGCGGCACGCGCGGCGGCAAGTATGACGTCGACCGGCTGCTTGACCAGCGGCACCATTTCTGCCTTGATGGACTTACCCATGGCTCACCCCCCGCAGGGCAATAAGTTCGGCCTCGACTCTCCCGCACAGGTCACTCATCAGGCAGAGCATTGCGGATTGGTGATGATCGTGCAGTTCGTTAAGAGTCGCGGGGTCCGCGCTGAAATTCAACAGAAGCGCGTTCAACTGGTGAAGCGCTTGCATCGTTTCGTCCTTAACCATGATTAATCTCCTTCGCATACTGTTGCAGTTCGTCGCACAACGCGTCGCACATACGGCGCAATTCGGCTTTGCAGTTATCGGATAAGAGCGCCAACACACCCTTGCCGTCGACGAACATGAACGTGGTGAGCGCGCTGAATTGGCCTAGCGTCTCCTTGAAGTCTGCGGCCGTAGGAAAGGCTTCATCCATGATTCACCTCCGCCTTCGCAAGGTAAGCGACCGCAATCAGCGCAGCTCCGGTGATGTCGAGCGCTTCCATGTACGTCGGCGCCATTGAGGCACGTCGCAGGGCGTCACGGGTGATTTGATCGATAAGGTTGCCGGGTACAGCGCTGGCGACCTGCACAGCGGCGGCAGTTCTCATGATTTGCTCCTTTCGAAGGGTTGGTCTTACTCATAGGATAAATATAGCACCGTGCTTTATTGCGCGCAAGCACCGTGCTGCATTAATATTAGCCATGGCTAGAGACGACCCACAAATCAATTTACGAATCCCCTCTGATCTGAAAGATCGGCTTGACCGGGCGTCAGAGAAGCACAAGCGCTCGCTTACCGCCGAGGTAGTGGCGCGATTAGAGGAAACTTTTGCGCTCGGGGGTGACGGCACTGCGGCAGCGCCGATCGACACCAAAACGATGGATCTCTTCGCGGACAACGTAGCCGACAGGGTCGTCAAGGCTCTGGACGAGCGGGAAAAGAAGCGCGCGAAGCGCTAACAGCGAGGTGTCGTATGCAGCTTGACCGTACCTATCAACGTGAACTGTTGAATACGCTTGCCGCCGTCTATCCTGACCGACTGGATCACCGCGCTATGTTGCAGCGGTTATCTCCCGACGAGGTCAAGCGTTACTGCGCCAATATGGTTTATCTAGACGAGCACAGCCTCGTTGATAGCGCCCTCGAATACGGGGATAAGAGTCCGCGCGCAGCCCTTCCCCGAATTACGGGAAAAGGGATGGACTTTCTCGCCGATGACGGCGGTTTGTCATCAATTCTGGGAGTGGTGACCATCAAGCTCCACGAGGACACCCTGAAGGAACTGATCGGCCAACGGATCACAGAATCGGATCTTCCGGCATCCGAGAAAAGCAAGCTGCTCGATCAATTGAAATCACTGCCAGGAGAGGCAATCAAGCATCTCACGCTGAAGCTCGTCGACGCGGGCCTCGCGAACTGGCCAATCGCACTTCAAGCCATTGAGCACTTCGTTCATGCGCCGAAGTAGTGCTTAGCTGGCAGGCTCATGGCCGATAGCGCCTAACCGTCACGGGGCGAGCCGCGTGGGCAAACGCAGCGAGAGCGGCGAGGGATTGTTTCACAATGCGTTGGTCGCTGTTACGGCAGCGGCTATCGCATTGGATCACGACCAACGTTACGATGGCCCTCTCAGCGTCGATGCCCGACCCGCCCGTTAGAGGGCGGGATTTTTTGGCTTGGATGGCGGCTAAATGATGGGGAGTCTAACGTTGTGACTCCCTGGCCGCGCCGAGCGGTGCACTAAAGCAGAAGCAGGTTCCGCTACAGCACCAACCGTGGGAAAAGACGATCGTCTTTTGGTGGCGCCGATTAACCGCTTAGATTGGCAACGCCACTATGTTTTTGGGAGTGGAATTCGACTTTCTCAATCCCACCAATATCTGCTGCACGATGACGGATCCAAAGTTCGGTGGCTTCGGGGAGTAGATGCCCTTGGCTACCATGGTTTCTATGTCCTTCGCAAACTCCTCACGCGCCCTTCCGTAGTAAACATAGCTGTCTGCTTGCAGAAACGTATGCACTGCCGCAGAAGCCGGGAATATGCATGTTTTGTCGTATGGCACATTCGGGTTCGTGGGCACGGACGAGAAATTTACGATGCAGACGCAGGGCTGACTTCCGCGGTTGGGAAATTGGATGGGGTCGTTGAGAACCACATAGAGGTGGTTAAATTTGCTTGGGCCGGACGGTGCCAGAAAAGCGGCACCGGCATGGGCGGTCCACGCAGCCCCATTGGTCGTCGTCACGCAGAGGCGACAGGGAAGTTGGCGTTGATAGCCTCGATCTCTTCAAGCCGATCCAGCAAAGCCGCCGTAACGTCGTCCGGAAAGTCGAGCGCACGAAACAGCTTTTCGTGCGTAACCGACGATGGCATGGCATTGCTATCGGTCCACTCGGGACATTTCATGTGGATATGATCGGCGAGTGCGGACTCCGTCATTTTGCCAAACGTCGCCCAAACGAAATCTAACACCTCAATGTCAGCATTGCTCAGTCGCGTTGACCGGTCAAAGTACACTTCCGGAGACTCGGTGAATATCGGCGTTCTCACCTCAACCTCGCGATTTGCCAGGCTGTTGATGCGATTCTCCCAACCGAGCACATCGCCGCCCAACCGCTGATAGGTGCCGTACAGAACTGGGCTTGTTTCCAGAACAAGCAACTGATCGCCCGTCAACGGCTCGCCATGCTGCTTGAACGACTCCCGCTCGGCCAAATAAAGCAGACGATTCAGCTTCACCGCGCTCATTGCACCTTGGTTACGAACGAGCAGATACATTGCCGCATCTAGGGCTTTCCGTTCGTCGAACAAGTGGGAAAACATTGCGACGCCTCCGCGGTGGTTTTTCTCAACTCTCAACAGACTAAACGCGACATAAGAGGCTGTCCATAGGGATAACGGCTCCGATCTCGCTTAGTTGACCCCACGTGATCGCAATCCAACAAAATCTCAAGTAAACAACGGTTTAGCATATTTCGTGCCAGTTTGCTGCACCGCACCGATGGCACGTAATCTAGTCTCCCACGAACTCACAATTTACGTACGAACCCCAAATGCTGAGGTGTAGCGGAGCCTGTCTCTCCCCCTCAGACGGCCGCGGAACAAGAGCGGGACGCCGTCCCCTCTCTGCGAGCCCGCCATGCGGCCGCCAACTGGGCTAGATTCGCAGCGCGCTACACTTCACAATCTCCGTGACTGCGAGGCCTGTCGATGACCGCTGCCCAGCTTCTCTCAATCATCCTGACGTTCGTGGTCGCCGGCGGCGGTGCCTACTTCGGCTCTTACTTTCGAGAGAAAGGCAAAAACCGCGCGACCTCGGAAGACATCCGCGGCTTGACGCGAGCGGTGGAAGACATAAAGAGTGAGAGCGCCCGTCAATTGGCAGAGCTGGCTCACCAGAATAGCGTCCTCATCGAGCATTTGAAGTCAAGGCAGCAGTTGCGAATCGCGGCTCTCGATAAGCGGCTGCAGGCGCACCAAGAGGCATTCACACTTTGGCGTCGACTTATGGCTGCTGTACACAGCGATAACGTTGGGGAGATGGTGGCGGAGTGTCAGACCTGGTGGGAACGAAACTCGTTGTATCTCGAACCGGAAGTACGGGAAGCCTTCAATCGCGCCTATTTTGCCGCTGCTGGACATAAGGGGCTGCTTGAGGTCGGACGACGCAGTGACGCTAACCTCAAAGCGGTGCAAGATAATTGGCAACTGATTTTGTCGACCGGCAACGTGATCATGAACGCCGTCGAGTTGCCACCATTGAACGAGCAAGAGCAATCGACGACTCTGTAATCGCCGATAGGTCGGCAGACGGTAGGGCAAAGCCTACCGAAATATCACGGGCGCGAGCTCGCTCGGAGCTTTCGTGCGGTGGTCTTCCCAAATTCACCGGTCGTTGCATCGTCTACCCGCATGTCAGGCAAACATCGACGATTCGGGCAAACGCTTGAACGGCCGGCTCCAGCGTAGGTTGCTCGATGGAGTCCACGGCGACTCGCTATTTCTTGCCCGCGAGCGTGTCCTCTCGCTGCCCGACAACGAACCCGTGTGCCGTGGCTTCGTGCTCGATGCTGGAGGTTGATTGCGCCACTTGCTGCAAGCCGCTCAATCGTGCGTTTAACACTGTCCTGCCACTTCTCTCAACCGGATGCACGAAGTACGTCGTCTACCGAGTCAAGCGGTAGCTTCAGTGCTAATCTGAAGGTCGAATCCCCTAGCCGTTGGGAGACCGTAGTGTCATCAGACCCTACCGCAAACCCTACCGCAAACCCTGCCGCGCCATCCGCGACACCAGCAAAGCCGGTCCCTGCTTCGGCGCCACCGACCGCACCTCCTGGTCCGGACGCAGATAAAGACGAGCCGCACCGCGTGAACGCCCGCCAGTCCGGTCAGACGACAACTGACCTTCCGCTGCTTGTCGGGGTGGCGCTAGCCTGTTTGTGCCTCAGGCGACTGACCTAAAGGGAAATGCGTCCCGCCTCCTTTCGAATCAGGCCGTCAATAAAAAGCGCGAGCGCGCCGCCGACCTACTCTGCCGCTGCTTCGTGGCTACTGCCGGCGTATCGGGTATTCGAATGTCCGCTCAACGGACGTCTGGGCCGGCGTTTCAACGCTCCGTCGCTAAGTCATTGCTTTTTTGGCGATCCCTATTGACGACGCCCGTAGTAACAGCGGAGCACATACCTCGCTCGACCTCGCGCTGGTTTCTCCCGATCGAGCAAACCGCATCGAGTGCCGTTAACGCGTAGGTCTCCACTCGGGGATAAAAACAATACATCGAGGGAATCCATAATGAAGTTGTTGATCGCACTACTGCTTTGCGCGTCTGTCACCACTCCTGTTATTGCTGAAGCAAGCGGCGGTCACTACGCAGGCGGCCATGGCTCGTCTCATAAGGGAGGTCATTACAAGAACGCGCGTACGCACGACCATTACGAGAGTCGCAGATAAAAAGGCTGTCGCTCTGCAAATCCACGTGCCCGACACGCGCAAAAAAGCCCAGACAGCGACGCTGGGCAAGTCCACCGGGAGCAATCCCGTGGGAGGAGGTGCTATCCGATTTTGAAAGTCAAAAGCGCACAGGCTCGCTGCGCGCTGATGGGTATCACTTGGTAGTTTAATGCTTACCGTACATCGAACTCAGATCGTCGCCGAACGCTGAGTGGAGCGGAGCGCCGGACGCCGACGTGCCGTCATTTACACCGCCGTAACTTGTCGCAGCGCCATTTTGGGCAGCCACGCGTGCTTCTGCCGCTTGAATATCGGCCGGGTAAGTCGGGTCATCACGGCCAGGTTGATAGCCGGCCTTTTCAAGCTGAACCAGTTGCGCTTTCACTTCGGCGCGGGTAACAGGCGCGTTTGATTGAGCGAAAGACGAGACGGCCGGAACGGCGAGCACAGCGGCAACGATAAGCGATTGAACGAGTTTCATGACCTACCTCCGAATCTTTGTTTTGTCGCGAACAACCCTGTTCGCGTTTCAGTGCTTCCAGTGTAGGTAAGTGCACGCTTAAGATTAAGAGCAGAGTGCGCAAGTGATTATTGTCGAATTAGGTGTAAACCCTATAAAATACTGAAATTGCTCACCTATCAAATCTGCGCAGCGGTCAGCCACCGTCCGCCGGTGGCCTGGCCGCTCCGTCGGCATGTAATTTCGCGATACCAGTTTGTCTCGATCGACACATTGGAGCGCTAAAACGGTAACGCGTGGCACGCGAACTGCGCGCACACTTACCCCTATCGAGAGCTAGCCGATGAAAAAAATCGCCATGATCCTCGCCGTCGCTGTGGCGACGTTGTCCACAGCGGCCCCCGCCTTCGCCTATTACGACGATCACCATCACCATTGGCATCATTGCCATCGAGTTTGGCACCACCACCATTGGGAACGGTTTTGCCGGTAGGCCTACGAAACCGGCGGTGGACCGACCGACGCCCTCGCTTATGTGCCGTTGACACGCGAGCAAGCCGTCACGGCTGCTCGGGTCGCTAGCTCCCAATATGCAGCGATTCCGGTCGTTTCGCATTGGGGGAGCCGCGTGCGACAGCCTGGTCCGGCTTGCCGAGCCGCACGGCAGTGGCCTTGGCAAAACCCGATGGGTCGTTGAACGCACAATCGCTTGGCTGCATAACTTCAGGCGCCTGCGCGTCCGCTTCGAACGCCTCGCCCTCATTCACGAAGCGTTCATGAAGATCGCCACCTGCATCATTTGTTGGCGGCAACTTCAACCTTCATTGTGTTAGCGCTTCTTAGACATCGAGGGTGCCGCCCCGGGCGTCGTCGCACAACTGAATGCCCACATCGTGCCTGCCAATTCCTCGCCGCTACTGCAGTTCGCGGATATTGCCGCCTACGTTTGTAGCCACGCAATGAGCAAGGAGCCCGGCACGGATTTTTGGCGAGCAGAGCGCGATCGAATAAAGAACTGGTTCAAGGTTGGGTAGCGTGGCCAAGCACTCAGTCGAAACAGTTCGACTTTTTGTCGTCCGCAATACCGTTGCCAGCGCCACACCCATATGCTTGCGCCTGCAACGCCTCGAATGTGACCGACCATGACCGGGCACTCGTTCGCCGATCACGCCGGCTCGCTGCACGACGGAACTGGGCGAGCGTCCTGAACTGCCTGCGTCATGCCTATAACGTTCGCACCAATCAGTTGCGTCATTGGCATGGCTAACCCTGTGACACCCACTTGAGACTCGCACTGCTCGTTAGCTTTCGTACCGCAACAATATTTGCTAGGCTCCGCTGGGTTCAACAAAACTATAAGCTGCGAAGGGGAATTCATGAATACGTTGGTGCATCAAGCAAAAGAAATAAAATCTGCCTTTTCCCGATATTCCAAAGCCTTTAAAACACATCCACGATGGATTGGGTTCAAGCCGTACGTTCCCCTTGTCACCGGACTTTTTACTTGGGTAATGCTCGCGCGTCTTCTGTATCGCGTGCATGACGGTAGCCAGACACTTACGGTCGGTTCGGTTGTTGTTGCCGGCCTCCTGCTAGATGCATTTGCGATGTACGGCGCGTTTAAGTTGCTGGTCAAACGAAAATTCAAGTTTAAAGGGAAGCCCTTTTGGAGAGATCGAGCGACGCGCCTATTCACCCTTTTTATGATTCGGTTAGTGGCGCTAGCGCTTGCGGCGCTTGCTTGCACTACCGCACTGCATTGGGTCACCCCCGGGCAGTCAGCATGGGGGTTGATCATTTGGCGTTTCCTCGATGCCTTGGCAAGAATTCTGTGGCCGTTCGGATTGCAACGGCGGGTAGACAACGCAACGAAATACCTAAATCTGCGGCCTTGATCCAAGTTTCGAGCGCCCGTTCACGCACCGCCACTCTGTTCCGTATGTGCCGGGCACGCCTGAAGGTTCGCCAACCTGTTTAAGCTTTCCGTAGAACAGCCGATAACCCGAAGACCGCCAGCACAATCAAAAGGGAAAATATATGCGCTGTCTTTCACTGTTCGTTGTGGCCGCAATTTTGACAATACTTTCGGCCTGCGCGTCAGTCAGTGAAGTGACTCAGTTGGGCAAAGATACATACATGGTCGATGCGACAACCCGCGGTGGCTTCCAGTCTCATGGCGAAACTACTGCTCTCGCGGTGAATAAAGCGCGAGAATTCTGCAGCAGCAAGGGTAAGGAATTGATGACCGGCCCGGCAAGAACGTCGGGAGCGCGCGGCTGGACCCCGGTCGAGTCAACCCTGACGTTCCAGTGCCTGGACGCTAGCGATCCAGAGTATGTAAGGCCAAACTTGGTTGACATCGCTCCAAACGGGAAATCAGCACCGAACTAGGGTGCCATCGTCGATATCTACCGCACATTCCGGCGCCAGACGCTCGATGCTAATCACTTGCCCCTGCTTCAGGCCAGCGAATCTTCGCCAAAAGGTCGGCGGCTGAGAAATCAAAGAGCGATTTCTTGAGAGGCACGTAGTCATCATGTAGTTCGCGTTCCTCAGCATTAAGTTCGGCGTAACTACGACCCGTCCTGATCATGTTTCGAATCAGATCTGTCCGGGGGAAATTTATTCCGCCCGTATCGGGCTGGACGAGCCGCCCCTCCAACAAGCGAACCCGCTCTTTAAGTGCTACCGCCATTTCCCGCCTCCAATGCGGCAACGCGCCGCGCCAATTCGTCCGTCTCGAAAATCTTTGCCTGGCCCTGTATGACGCCCATCACGGAATTGGCTTGGTCCGTCGTAAGTTTGCCCACCGCCAGCGCGTCGAGCACGGCCTGTCCCTGATCCACAAGTGATCCGGCAGGCAGGCTAATGGAGATCGGGCCGTCAGTAGGCCGCAGGCTCGGGACAATCCTGTCCACGCACAGGCGCAGCATCGTGGTGTCGCCGGCCAAGGCAAGTTCGAGCACTTTCTTCACCAGATCCGGCGCCTTCTCAAGAAACAACGCCCGCGTGTCTGCCCGACGATCAGTGCGCTTATCGCTTCCTGTTCTCGGTCTCCCCTTGGGATTGCCAGATTGTCCCTTCTTGAAAGTCATTGTTTTGTCGCTTGTAAATATCAGATAACAGCGATTCGCCTACACTCCGAAAGCCCGTTTATACTGCTTTCCATGAGCGCACCAAAACCACCTAACGACACGTTTTCCGCTTGGGACGACATCAAATACGGCGTCGGCTTTGTGCTGTCTGTCGGCCTGTGGATAGGCGGCCTGGGATACGCTGTCATCTCGCTGCTGATGTAGGTTGGAACGAATTAGCAGCAGCATCTGCATACCTCTGCGCATCCTCCTGCACATCATCTGGTTCTCCCTGCATCGTCTTTCCGAGCGACAGCACCGCCTGTCTAGCCAATTCCGGGTTCTGGATTTTTGTCGCGCGCGCGAGCCAACTCACAAAGCGCGGGTTGGTCATCATGCGTGCGGTCAGATTCGCGCCGGCCGCCGAACTCAGTAGGCCTGCTGCAAGCTTGAAATTGCCGGTGCCGAGCGCCGTTCCTACCGACGTCACCAACCCCGTGGCTGCGATGACAGGACCGGAACCAGAGGGATTTGCGAGTACCTTGCTGCCTTGCTTGATCCGGTCGGCCGTTTGCGCGATCGAATCAAGCGACTTGCGCAGATTCCCGTCTGCACTGGCAAACATGACGCTCTTCGCCTGAGGCGACATCTTTCCCCAGTTCGTCAGGAAGGTCTGTGAGGAAAACTTGCCTCCTTCTGCACCCTGTTGGCCGGCGGACGCCGTACCCATGCGGCGAATGAAGGCGGATTTCACCACGTCACGTTCGTCGGGCTGAAGACTCTTCATGATGCTGCCGATCTTCGTTGCACCAGCTTCCATGTCAGCCGGGTTCACCGCCGATTTGAAGATTTTCTCGGGGATGTCCTGCTTGGCGACCTTGTCCAGCACGTCGTCGATCCGAGCATGCCCCGCGCGCGTGAACTGGTTCGCCCGGTCCATCGCCTTTACGGCGTCAGGATTGCCTGTCGCCTTGGCCGCGGCGTCGAGATCGCTCGACAACGCACCGTAGAGCGCCTTCCACTTGCTGCGCGGCACACTGCTCGACATGTTCGAATCGGATATCTCGTTGCCGACCAGCGTGCGAAGCTTCTTTAGCGCCTCATATGGAAGTTGGTTCGTTGGCGAGCCTCCGGGGATCGGGACGCGCTGGCCACCCGCATATGACGGAATAGCGCTTGTTCCGGGCTGTATGGAGACCGTCGGCGGAGTTCCAGCGGTGGACACCGGTTCGCGCGTCGCACCGGTGTATGGATTGCGTGTCGCGGAGATCTTCCCAGCCAGTGGCGCCTGTCCTTCCCGCACTTCGGGAGCCTGACGACGCAGCAAGCCGTGAGACGCCGCGGCGCGCTGCTCGGCTGTCGTGGCATTCGGCGGCACGATCAGGACACCCGCCTGAGTGCCAGCCGTGTCTGACTTTAGAGCCGACTCGATGTCCTGAATCTTCCCGTTCTTGAAAAATTTCGAGAGCGCTTCGGCGCCGTCGATATCTTCGTTCATCGAAGCCAGAGCCTTGGAGGTGTTGCTTACGGCGACCGGGGCCTGTGGCTTGATGTACTGGTCGAGCTTGGCATATAGCGCTTTCTGGCCTTGCTTGAATCTGTCGACGAAGCCGCCCGGACCCGTCAATCCCTTCTCGATCGCACGACCAGCCACCGACGGCGTAGCGTTCGGAGACAGACTGTCCGCAATCTTCTCGGCCTGCTGGCCTATTTCAGACGCTTGCGAGTCGGCTTTTTTCGCCATCACTCCGGCGCCGCCAGGATATTTTCCGAGCAGGCTTTCCGTGGCCTGTGCGACGCGGCCGCCAGTTGCCTGCCCGACGCTCGGCGAAGTGCCAGCCTTGCCGAACGTGTCGATCGCCTTTGCGATCGCTGGCGCATTGCTGTCGCCGCCGCGCAGCAGGTACTTGACCGGAGCGACCGCCGCGCTGGCTAGATCCTTAAGCGTACTGGGAGCGACCGGCAACACGTCAGGAAACGGTGTATCCGCGTTCGCGACCTTCTCGAATTCGGGATTCTTGCCGACGGCGGGCGCACCGAAGCCGCGGCGAATCGTATTCTCGATGGAGTTCGGGTCTTCATTCGGCAAGCGCAGCCGATCAAGGAACCCGGGCGCGGCCGCCGCAGGTGCGCCAGCGGGCTGCTGACCTTGGGGGGTGACTGGCACCGCCGAAGCAAGATCAAAGCCGCCCTGCGCCGGTTGCGGTGCGGCCGCGCTCGGGGGAACTGCTGTCGGTGCCGAGCCCGCCGGCGCAGCGACAGGAACAGCAACGGGAGTCGCTCCAGAAACTGGCGCCGCACCCTGGTTCGGATCGATCGGTACCGCGCTCGCAAGATCGAACTCCATCAATGCACCTCTTCGAACTGCCGACGGTCTGGAGAGACGTAGGCAAGGTTCCCGTCCTTGTCCCTGTGCAGTATCCATCCCTGCGCGTTCTTAGTCGGATTGTCCGAGTGGGTATCAGACGTCAGCGTCGGGCCCGGATTCGTCGTGCTCTGCGACTTGAACAGATTCTTGAATCCATTAACCGCTGCCATGACAGAGGAACACTTCGCCATGAGAATAATCCCTGGTACTGCCTTGAGCTTAGACATCTGCCCTTCTCCGTGAACTACGTGTCGCGTCAGAAAACTCCTCGCCGCAGTGTTCGGCGAGGGCTGCGTAATACGCTTTCTCGGCAGCTTCCGCCGTATCGAAGCGCCCTAAATAGATTTTCTTGCCCGCGAAACCGATGTCAGCCTCAACCTTTCTTTTATTTTCCGAAAACCGCGTAGCTCGCGGCAGATCTCGCTGGGCCAGCCGCTTGCGATAGGAGACCTGCGACTTCGTTCCCGCGTATAAATTTTCCTTGCGATTGTCGAGACCATCGCAGTTCGAGTGCGCCGTAATCAGGCCCGGCATCGGGACAAGAACCTCGTTATGCATATAAACTTGCTTGGGGGAGGCTTGCCCTTTCACTCGATAACCCCGCCCGGCGTACCAGTACTCTCGCTCACCGCTGCGATTCTTTACGCGCACGGCGTACCATTTAAACTGCGACAAGTACACGTAATCCTCGTCATCGACGATAGCGATCTTGCCTTGAGTAAGCGGGATCTCTTTCATAAGATTGGGAAATCACGGCACTCGGTGGATCGAGACATAGCTATACGGCGTCGCTGTCTGCAATGCGACCGCCGAACCGGTGCTTTGTAACGCCTGGATCACGAGCGTTTGACCGGAAGTCATTGATACATCGGCTGCAGCGCAGACTTGCTGACCCGCACTAGTCGTCGTCTGCCGTAGGTTTATCCCGTGGGCTATAGTGACGCTGTTTGCGGCGATCAGCACGTCAACGCTGGTGTTCGCAGCCCCTGTGTTCGCTGCGTAAAGCAGGCATGCAGACACGGCGTAGAACCCGGTTGCGGGGGCTGTGAACACGCCGGTGCTCGGCACGAAGTTCGTGTTGAGCCTATCAAACGTCTTAGTCCATCCCGTGACGACCGTAACCGTGCTGTTCGGGATGCTCTGGCCGCTCGTATTCGAGTAGGTCAACGCATCGTTTCCACTTGCGCCGAGCGTTGTGAATGCGCCCGTGGATGGCGTCGTCGCTCCCACGGTGACGCCATTGATCGTCCCACCGGTTGCGGCCAGCGCCGTAGTCGCCTGCGCGATCGTGGCATACGTTGAGGCAGCCGTTGAAACCGGCAAGTAGGCGCCGCTCGGGCCGGACACTACCCCGCCAGCGTTGATCGCTCCGCCAAGACCAAGACCGCCGCCAACTACCAGTGCACCGGTCGTTGTCGAGGTCGATGCCACTACGCCCGGAATCGATACCTCTGACGTGCCACCAACCAGATCCGCCAAGCGAAGATCGTTGGAACCGTCCAGATTTATGCCCCAGACGTTCGCGCCCGTTGAATCTGACAGGCGCAACTGGTCGCTTGATCCGTTGGCGATGCGCAGAGTTTCGTTGGCAACTTGGCCTTGGGCCATGAGCGACATCGATTGCGTTTGGCCGAGCGCTGACTGGTCGCCCGCTTGGCCGCCCGACCAGCCGTTCGAATAGCGGTAACGAAGTTGCGCGCCCGGTTCGATAGTCGGCAAAGGCATGCTGTTGCTGGCGTCAGCGTTTTCGATCACGTTACCGAACGTGCAAGATGTAGCGCCGTAAGGAAGGGTAAAGCCTGACACGCAAGCGGGCGTCGTCGTCTGACCACGCGCTATCGCTGCATGGTTGCCGCCCAATCCGATGAACGTATTGCTGCTAGACGCCATCGCGTTTCCGGCTACGTCCAGAGTGCTGAAGTCCACCGAAGGCGCAGAGCCGCCGAAGGAATTCACGCTCGTCATGATGAAGGTGTTGTTGTCAGCGCCGTTCAGCACTATGCCGGTTGCGTTACCGTTCACCCCGATCGAGAGATCTTTGAAGACGCTATAGCTGACATTCACTTCATTGGCTGTGCCGCCGCCGGCCCACCCGCCAAGGCGGATCGGCGTGCTCGCTGTAGACGCATAATCGGCAAACGACAAATTGGTGAATAAGTCGCCTTGATCGTCAGCCGCGCCGCCAGAGGCGAAATTACTACCGTTATAGTGGACGGTGCTGATGTCGAAAATATAGCCGCTCGAGAATCCCCAAAAACCGTCATCGCTAAACGTCGAACCCCACACCGAGTTGATTACGACGCCGTTCGCGGCCAGGCCCCCGTTACCGTTAAAATCAACGCCTTTCAGGAAAACCCCCTGCAGAGGCATGTTTGATGTAGATCCGCTCGGCGCAATGAAGCTCATCATCGTGCCAGCAGATGCACCGGTCCACTTCAACCAACAACCGGTAGTCGGCTGCACGCTAGGATTTATGACATATACATTCAGCCCACCACCGGGGCAGTAAAAGCCAACGTTGCTTGCGGTCACAGCAAGTGTCGACGAGATAGCGCACGTCTTGCCAGTCGGCAAATTGATGACGCCGCCACCTGCTGTTTGTGCTGCGGTTATAGCGCTCTGGATTGCCGTCGAATCATTTGTCGTACCGTCGCACTTAGCGCCATACGCCATGACCGAGTATTGCGGCAAGCCAAGGCCGCTCGACCAAGCTGGAGCCGTGGACGCGCCAGTCGATATGATCGAATCTCCTGGCAGTGAGCCAACCGGGTTAAGCAACTGGATCGGATTGAGAGTTGTCGCCAAGGCAGCGACAGACAATAGCGCGGCAACGACACCGACGAACAGACGTTTCATTTTGTTTTCCTAACTAGGAAGTGGTTACTGAGATGTCGGAGTGGTCGTCGGTTAACTGATTCGCTCGACGGTCATATAAAGGCTGAAGACTGGTGAACCTGTTATCCCAGATGCAGCGACTCCGAAATCGAACGTCACGTTTCCGGTATAGAAAACGATGCTTCCTTCGGAGTACCCACCAGCGGTCGCGTTCGCAGCACCACCCGAGACGGTTTTTGGTCCGCTGCCGTCGTTGAAGCTGAAGTTGGGTGTGAAAGTTCCTCCCGTCCCGGCCGTGGTAATGGTCAGGTAGAAGTTGATGCGGAACATTCCGGCTATAAGGGGAGCAATAAGCGGTGTAGTGGCGGGTATTTGCGCGGTCTGACCGGTCAATGCGACCCTGGTGACCGTCTGTGGCAAAGAGATGGTCAAATTTATCCAACACCCGACTCCACCAGCCGCGGCGATGATCGACGCGCCGTTGGCTTGGCTTTGTGGGGTGGATGCGCTGTAGTAGTAGAAGCCTCCGAAGCCATCGTTCACCGTTGTATCGCCCGTCGAAAAAGCACGGGTGTAGATAGACGGATCTAGCGCTGCCAATGCGGACACGGAGTCGACGCAGCGAACGAGAGCATTGCCCCAAGAAAGTTGAGCATCGCCCACAGAATCATTCGCAGGCGTGCCAAGAGTCAAAGACGTTCCACCTTTTACATAGACCTTGCCGATGCCGACAGGGATGGGTGAGATGAATGTGAGGGTGAACCCACTCAGTGTGAAATCGTGTTGTTCAATGCCGTCGAAGTCGACCCACAAATTCGCCGCGGTCCCGTAGGGATTCGTCAGCGTCAGCGATGTTGTCGTCCCAGGCGTGAAGTCAACACCGGCTGAGAATGTCTGGTTGGACATGTTGCCGACCGTGACCGACGAAGCAGCTTGGATGTTGTCCTGGGTCCAGATCGCGGCTGACGGGGGATCGGTATCAGTCGATGGCGCTAGAACAAACTTGTACGACTGCGTTGGGATCAGCCAAATAGAAGCTTCGCCGCGTTGGTTCAAGACGATCGGGTTGGTGTTTTGAGTATCGCCCGTGCTATCTGTATATGTCGCGAACTTGGTTGTCGTCCCAGCTTGGTACGTAAAAAGCAGGCCGCCGACAAGCGCATTCCCATTGGAATCGACGAACCGCTGCATGGGTGTCGGGCTGATGTTGACCATCGTCGTCATTCGCAAGGCCTCCCATTACGAGATGCGGCGATGCGTTCGTCGATCCAACTCTGAACGAGCTCGGACGGCCACGCAATAGACCGGCCGACGTGGACCGGCTTCGGAAACAGGCCTTTTGCTACGTCCTTGCGGATGGTTGAACCGGCGCGGCCGACGATTGCGGTGACCTCCGGCAAGCGCAGCAAGCGACGCTGGACTTCTGCCATGTTTTCTCCAGAGCGCTGCTAAGCGCTATCAATATGGCACGATCATCCGATTCATTTCCAAAACAAGCACTCCCAACTAATTCTAGAATTCGTTGGCACCGGCCGATGCCTTGAATGGAAGCTGCCGGCGCGCCGCGCTAACGGTTTCTTGCGGCGGCGCGAATGACGAACGCCTCCGAGACGCTCAAGAATTCCGACGCCCTATTTATTGCCTCGACGTCGTCGCCCCCCCATTTGGACACGGTCTCCATATAACCGGCGACCTTTTCGCGAAGCTCTCTGTAGCATTGGGCCGCCGTATTTCGGGAGACCCCAGCTTCCGCACGAGCCTGGTCGACCGCATCCTCATGACTCGCGCCGCTGTCCATGAGATCGGAAATTCGACGCGCGAGTTCTATTCGCCCACTTGACGTCAATCTCCGCTTTCCCGAAACGCTGCCCGGATTGCCTGCCTTCTTTCGCTTCAGCCCAAGGGCCTTCTCAATCTCGCTTTGTGTTCCATCAAGGTAGACCTCGAACACACCCGCAAGATAGTCCAAGACATCCTGACTAATTTGTTTACCGCCGCGCACCGTCAAGCAAAAGTATTTCAGAATCGCTTGGGCTTGATTCTTTTCCATCGTGCCCTCGCGTGCCCTTTCAGTGAATGCGACCATATCGAATTCAAGACGTGCCGACAGGCCCTGCACGAGTGGGACATTGTTTCGTTTTGCTTTCACAGCACTTCCTTTTGGTATTTGGAGAAACACGGCTATCCCGTAAACGAGCCATGATGTCGCTCCGCGGGGCCTCGCCGCGACAACCTACGACAGCTCGCTCTGTAGCATCGACCGGAGGATTGAAACCGGGACGGCACAAAGGTATGCACTGCAGCCAGCTTCGGCATTTGGGTCTTCGCGACAACCCTAAACAACCAACTTCGCGCCCTTCATAATCTGCATCCGCACACGCACCAGCCCGCGATCGCCCCACTCGTGGAGCGCGTCGGCCCAATCCGACCCAGTTATCCCATCCGGATAGGCGAGACCGCAGCGCATCTGATCCGCCGCGCGCTTACCGCACTCAATGCCTTTGTTCACACCGCCCGCCCGTTGCGTTTCCCAATCGTTGTCAGCGCAGACCACGGCGAGTCCGCGGACTTTCGCTTCCTTCGCAACGGCGACCAGGTTGTTCGCATCGAAACACACCACCACCGATGCAGTCGGAACAGCTTGGAACACCGCAAGGCCGGTTGCGAAGCCCTCCACGAAACAGGTGATCGCGCTTTTGTTCCTGGACATGACGAACGTTGCTCCGCTTACCGGACACCCCCGACGATATTTTTTGTCACCTTCCATCGTGATGTGCTGGAGGCTCACCAAGCCGCCGGCGCGATACATTGGAATCACCATGTCGTCACCGTCGACTCGCAAACCATTGCACCCAACGAGCGAGAGTCCTTTGCGCTCCAAATAGGGATGCCAGTCATAGAGCGGCGTAAGCGATGCCCAATGGGCGCGCATGGTGGCAATGGCCCGGATGCGATCCTGAGCTTCCTTAGCCCTCAGTGCACGGATGCGCTCATCCATCTGGCGCTGGTCAGAGAGACTGACCGGCATGTCTGATCGCCACTCGCAATATTCGCCATCAGTAGCAAAGTTCTTGAAGAAACCCCGTTGGCCGCCAATCCAAAGCAAATAGGCCCCATTGCGCTTCTTCGGCTTATCCGCGGTCGGGCAGCGATACCACTTGCCGTCTGCCTCAATGCGCCTGGGCAACAGTCCGTGATCGATTAGTGCGCGCTCGAACGTCATGCCGTCTTCCTCTGCTGCGCGCGGCGCTTGATCCAGTACTGCTTATCCAGGTTCTCGAGTCGCTTGCGCAGTTCGGGCGACACCGGTTTCGTCTCGGTCGACCAGAAGTCAGCCTTTGCCATCACGCCGGTGAGTTGCTTGTACATCGCATACGCCTTGCCCCGAGCGCGATTCGGGTCATTCGGATTCAAGGATCGCGCATAGCAGCAGACCTGCGGCCAGACGTCGGCTACCAGTTTTCGTTGGTTGCCACTGGCAAGCATTTCCTGGAGCGTCCCGGGGATATGCTCGACGGTCGCCCGGCGCGGATATTCAAACCCGCAGCTCGGGCAAGACGGCGTTGCCTTATGGAGCGTTTTGCAACTCGGGCACTTCACCATCACGTCTTCGGCCTTGGGCTTCTTCTTCGCAGCTTTGGGCTTCTTTGTGCCGTCGTCGAGTTCGGTTGCACCGGTTTCGAAAAACTCGTTCATCTCGTCCCAAAACCGCTCACAATTGCCGGAGTGGTCCAGTACGATGCACTCTGTCTTACCCGTCTCAGGGCTTGTGCGCAGCCCGCGGCCGAGCAACTGGAGGTGGTCCGACAATGATTTGCGCAGCGGCCGAGCCATGATGACCACGCCTACATCACTGACGTCAAAACCTTTCGATGCCTTGCTGACCGTGATCAGGCCGCGGATGTATGAATCCGGCTTCCTGAACTCCGTGACGATGTCCTCGCACTCCACAGCCTCTTCCGCCAATGTGAAAACTTCACACTGCACTCCAGCAGCGGTGAATTGGCGATGCAGTTCTTTGGCGTGATTGATCGTGATGGCGCTGCAGATAAATTTCTTACCTTCGCCGTGCTTCAAATACTCAGCAACGCAGTCGCCAACAAGCTGGAGCGCTCGACTCGTCGCTTCCTCCCCGTTCCATTCCCCTCCCGTCACCTTCACGCCTTTCATGTCAGGCTGCGACGGAGAGAAAATGCGATATGGCACGAGCGCGCCCTGCTCGATCAGTCGGTTCGTTGTCTCGACGTTTATCAACGCGTCGTAGGTCTGCCCGAGGCCCTTCGCGAACGGTGTCGCCGTCAATCCAAGACCACGCGTATCGCGTCGTTCGAGCCGCTGCTTGGTGATCTGGTAGCTGGTATGGCACTCGTCAACGACAATTAGGTCGGGCTCCGGGTCGCACGGCCAGCCGCGGCGCATGAGCGTCTGAACGCTCAGGATCTGGACGCGCTCGTACGGGCGAAAGCGCCAGTGCTTCTGCTTGACGATCCCGTGATCTAACCGAAACTCATCGAATCGTTCACTGGTCTGTTTCGTCAATGGGTCGCGATCGACAACGAAGTGTGAGCGCCGGCCCGCCGATCTCTCCAGGTGCAAGAGACATGCGGCGATTCGAGTCTTCCCCGCGGCCGTCGGCGCGCAGAGCAGCACGTTGTGCTTACCCTCCTCAAAGAGTTCGCGCACGCGCAGCACCGCGTTGCTCTGGTAGGTCCGCAACTTGAAGTAGTCGAACGCGGCCTGTTCCTCCTGCGTGGCGTCCCTCATTTCGCCACCTTGAGCTGGTTAACCGCCGTCACGACGTCACGGTCGTACTTCACGTTCAGCAGCTTGCGTAGATCCGCGAACCGGCTGCCGAACCACTTAAGTTGCTTCTCCTGCTGCTTCAGTTTTTCCGATGCGGCATGGTCGCGATTCTCAAGGTTGAGCACGAGCTGCGAGAGCCGATGGATTTCCGCGCCCCGGTCGGTTTCCTTCAACGAATCGATCTGTCGATTCAACGCGCTAACCCGGTCGCGCAGACTCGCATTCTCGGTCCAGACGTCATCGTCGCTTTGCGTATCCTCGCTGGCAGCCGCTGAGGAGTACTCATCTCTACTGACCCGCGAATTCGCGTAGGCAGCACCTGAGTCGATCTCAACCTGAGTGGAATGAGAGCCCACGCCCGCATTTTCGGATTTGACGCGCTGCTCTACGACCTGGGTAGTGGCGTCCGACTCCACGGAGGGCGGCGCGGGCTGAATTGCAGGACGCTTCCCGATGTTCGTCGTGTCCTGCAGGTAGGCCCTGCCGCCCCGCTCGACAGTCCTTGCGGGGGACGCATCTTCGGAAATTCCGAAGATAGCGGCGCGGCGCGTTGCGACCGTCTTGTCGCTGACGCCGACGTGCTTCGCGATGCGCTTGTCGCTCCAATCGGAGAAATCGGCAAGCATCCCATTGATGGCCTTCCGTTTGTCCTCGTTCGTGCGCCGTAACCCATGTGCTGCATTGGCGCCCAGGCTGTGCAGCAATGCTTCCCGCCGCGAGCCAGATCGGACATCGACCTCAACCTCGAAGCCACCGGCCAAGCGCGCCGCCGCAAGTCTGTGGAAACCGTCCGCGAGCCAATAGGTGGCCGTGTCAAAAAAAACGGTGAGCGCCGGTAGTTTTGCCCCTTCACTCAAGGCCTGGGCGTATTCCGCGACGATCGTTTCGTCAATTCGAACGCGAGACTGCAGCGCGGAGTCTGCGTTGATCTGGGCAAGTTTCAGAAGCTTATAAGGCATTGCTCACCTCCACATTTTCTCGTGGAGCGCGTGCCGTCAAAGGCGATGCGAACACCTGTGGAGATGGTATATCTAGAGGGTACACGCCCGGCGTGTTAGAGAGACCGTCGAAAATAGCCCCTATTGACACGATCGGCGTGTCAACGGATAGGGTCTCTAACACGGCCGGCGTGTCAATCAGGCGGCTAGTGACACGCCCGGCGTGATAAGCGATGCGTTTTTTAGCAGCAGTTTCGGCCGATCGGCAAACGCGAGATACGGGAACGATTGCAGCGACACATCGAAGTCGTCGTGCGGATCGATCGCAAAAAAAGTTAGCGCGTACCAGCTCGCACGGTTCGGCCGGCGCCCCTTCACAGTCTCGAACAAGAAGCCGGCCGTCATCAGTTCGGCCCGCGCCTTGTCCAGGGTATCGCGAGACTTCCAACCGCGCTTTTCGTGCATATGCGCCCACGTGCAAAGCATCCGGCCGTTGTCGTCCCCTCGATACTGTTCGAGCAGATCCAGCATCAACTTGATCGCGTGCGCGGACAGCGATATGAACGCGGCGCTTTGCAAGACGACCGCCGGCAGCGTATAGAACCGCCCGGACGGTCGCTTGTCCTTGGCGCCCTTGAACCGTCGCTTGGAGTTGCTCATACATTGCGCACTCCCATCTGCGCGGCACGCAGCAGGATGAGAAGTGTGGCCGTCAGATCTGCGACGCGAATCAGGAAAGGAGGCTTCGAATCTGCGTCGCCGCCTGGTGCACATGAACGCAGTGCGAGCACCTCAGAATCGTCAGTTGCGGTCAAAGTGAAGTGGATCATTGGGCGATCTCCCTTTTAATATGGTCGATACGCCGCTGAATGTCTGGTTCGGAGATGTGCTGTAACGTCATGCGACACCTCACGCGGCGGAAGACAACGCTTGGCGAAGATCGCCAACTCGCCATCTGGTTGTACCGCCGTGCTTTTCGGGTTTTGGGAGCAGTCCGGAGGCGGCGCGTCTCCAAATGGTTGGCACGCTGCAGCCGTAGAGTCCGGCCACCACCTTGACGTCGACGAGCGCCGACGCTGGCATAGAGTCAAAAGCAGCAAGTGCCTTGGGTATGGTGGGTTGAATGCCAGCGGAGGCCATGGCAGAACCGTCGTTCTTCATATCGAAATTCCCTTGAGGGAGCTGCACCGCACCGGGACGGCTTGATGCGCGTTGATTCCGATTGAGAATAATTTGGCAGGGTGGGTGTCCCGCAACGTGTCCACGTGCTCTATTTTTGAGATACGGCGAGAACTCCGATGGGCAAGGCTTTGCGGGGAGGTGTCCCGTAGAGGTGCCCCGTTGCGGGACACCTGTTGAGATCGCGCGAAGGCTTATCTTTTCTTGTACTTTTCCTTGTCTTCTACCGAGATCGAGTCGCTCTTGCTGGCCTCAACCCATGCCTTTTTAAACGTGGATTGCGTAAATCCCAGTTCCGCGTCTTTCATTTCTAGACACGCGCTTTCGACCTTCTTCTTTCCGCCGCGCTCTATCGACTTCAGATCGAATCCGAGAGCGGATGCCGCATTGACAATCGCTTTGATTCGGCGGTTCATGAGATCAGCGTCCGCGTCGGCTGACCCTGTCTTCACAGCTTCTGCATGAGGCTTGGAGGTATCAGGCCAAGGCACCGCGAAGTCTTTCGAGCGCGCCCACTGAGCGTAGTACGAAGGCGGGTTGCGGCCTGGATGCTCGCCGCTCTGCCAGAGCGACATCATTTCCCGATATCGCTGGCTGGTATCCCGGACCACCATGCGAACCTTGCGTGCCAAATCGCGCGGAGCAAAGCCCCTCTCGATCAGACTGGTCCAGATCTCGGCGTGAATGCAGCGCCCATCAAGATATTTGATCCTGGCGAACTCCAACAACGGTTTCAACCCGCCCACAAAGCGCGTCGATTCGCCGACCGACGACTCTTCCGGATCAATATTTAGAAGCAACATGAATGCTTCCTCGGGCGCCCATAGATCTCGTCGGAACCATTGTTCAATGACTATAGAGGCGTCGCGAGACACTTCGAGCTGGCGCTCCAGAAACTCGGCTAGCCGATCCGGCGGCAACGTATATACCGTGTCACCGATGACTGTGAAGTTAGGCTTCTCACTCTCGCCCATGTGCTCGACGCCCCTGTACGTGGGCCCTGAACGGGAGCCGTGCCAACGGGTCAGGGAACCCGGTTTCGCCCCGTCGGGCTAGGCGCGGCACACTAATTATGCCTTTCGTAGTAGCGTGGTGATCGAACCTTTGGGAAGCGGCTTGGCAATGAATTTCGCCCAGTCGGTCATAAGTCGCCGCCGGCGCTCCAGGACGTCGCTGCGCCAATAAGCAGCCTCGGTAGAGTCCGCTTTAACGTGCGCAAGTGCGACTTCAGCCAACTCGCGCGGATAGTTCGTGACCTCACCGGCCCAGTCTCGGAAGGTACTTCGGAAGCCATGAGGAACGGCGTCCACGTCCATACGACGGACGAGCATCAGTAAGGTCATATCCGACAACATCTTGCCCCGTGGGCTAGGAAATATCAGGTCGTTATCGTCGTTACAAGGCATCCGTTCGATCAAAGAAAACGCTGCTTGGGACAGCGGCACGCGATGTTCTTTTTTCGCTTTCATGCGCTCGCCTGGTACACGCCACACCTTGGTTTCCCGATCAATTTCATTGAAACGCGCGCCACGCGCCTCCCCAGACCGAGCTACCGTGAGAATCGCAAACTCCAGGCAACGGGCACCCACGGCATCGATCTTTCGAAGATCCGTCATGAAAGTTCCCATCTCAGTGAACGGCAGCGCAGGATGGTTACGGACCTTCTGCACCTTGGATGGCGTGGCAAGGAGGGTCTCAAGATTGCCGCGCCAGGCCGCCGGATTCTCTCCCGAACGATAGCCTTTCACCTTGCTCCAGTTAAGGATCGCCTCGATGCGCCCACGCAGGCGAGAAGCCGTTTCGTTCTTCGTAAGCCAGATCGGGTCGAGGATCTGCATCACATGATCGCGGCCGATGTGGCGCACGTAGAGACGTCCGATGAACGGGTATGCGTAGGTTTCCAGCGTATTGCGCCATTGGTCGCCGTGCTTCGGATTTTTCCATTCCGAAGACTTGACCTCCATGAACTTCTTGGCGGCAGCCTCGAACGTCAGTTCCAGATCCTGGCTTGCTTTAAGACGACTCGCAGCTTCACGGCGCTCAAGGATAGGGTCGACGCCACTTCGGATCTTGTCGCGCTCAAGTTGAGCTTTTATGCGCGCATCGGCAAGAGATATTGCTGGGAAGGCGCCGAGCCCGATCTCGCGCCGGTGGTCGCCGACTTTAACGCGCAAGATCCACGAGCGGGACTTCTCACCGGCCACCTGCAGGTACAGCCCGGCCACCTTGCCGACGGGGTGCATACCGACTTGTGTCAACCGCGAGACTGCCAGCGCTCCCAATTCCTTCGCCACCTTTGGCATACCAGCCTCAATCGAGTGAACCCATCATCGTACCCGCCATCTCTATTGCAATTAGATGATATTGGTTGAACTCGCGTAACACAACAATCTTTGTTGATCCCTTTAAACAAAGGATTCTGTGATTCTTCATGATATTGAGTGATATCGAAAAATGGCGGACACCGCTTCCGCCAAAAACAGCACCCCTGCTTGTCTGCAACCCTCTGTTCAAATTCCCCGCCACGCAAATAGTTCACACAGCCAGTTCGTCCGGCGAGTGGGTTTTCAGCCAATCGGCCAGAACCACGTCAATTCGCGTCTGCCATCCCTCGCCCGACGCGCGAAACGCCTCCACGACCTGCGGCGAAAGCCGAAGCGACAGCGGAATCTTCGTCGGCGCTTTCTGAGGACCGCGAACGCCCGTCTTCGCCCGCAACGATGCGGGTAGCGCAGCGGCACCGCGCTTGAACGTCTTGACGTCCGCAGCCGTCAGCTCGCGTACTTCGCCGCTCTCGTCAATCATGGGCTTACGTGCTGCCATAGCGATTCACCTCTCTCGGATTAGCTTTACGAAAACTGATCACGCGAATTCCATCATGGGTTTCAGTGAAGCAGAGAACATGCAAGCGTTCGTCGAGATACCCCAGCGCGACGTACCTTACTTCGCTGTAAAAACTTACTTCGCTGTAAAAACGCCGATCATCAGAGCCGCTCAACGCTGTCTCGAAATTGAATTCTGCGGCCCGTTCGAACGACAAACTTCGTTCAGCGATGTTGCGGGCGCTTTTATTCACATCGAAGGAGACTTGCATCGATCAGATTGTATATACAAAATTGACTCGGGGCCAGGCTTTTTGTATATACAAAGATCGAAGAGAGGTGCGTCACGCCCGCAATTGCACCCTCACCCCACGTCAGGCTCACCCTCTCCCGGTTTCTTTCCCGGTTTATCGCTTGGGGCCTGCTTGCGGTCCTCGTCGGCGCGCTCGGGCATCTTGCTTGCCTCGTTGTCGCTATGCTCAACGGGCTTCGGTTTCTTCAGGTCAGTGGAATCGTTGGTCATGGTCTTCTCCTTGCGCATCAAAATGCAGTGGATATGCAAAAAGGGTCAGCAAGACCCGGGCCCGCCGCGTATTGTTAAGCATGAGTGCAACGAATTCGTGGAGCCTCGCCCGTCATGACCTCCTGTCTGAAAATCGCACGTCTTGCGCTGACCTTATCGATCGCGACAACCATCGCCGCCTGCACGATCACCCCGCCGCCCAGCGCGCTCGAATCAAAGCCGGCCGCGGCCGTGAGCGGCGCGACGCTCGATCAGTACAAGGTGCGCGTGGCGCAACATATCTTCGAGCGCAATCCATCGCAGGTGCTCAAAGGCACGCCGCAAGCCATGCTGCGCTCGCTCGTCGTGGTCGCGTTCACCGTGGACCGCAACGGCCGTGTGATCCGGTCGTCTGTCTACCGGACCAATGGCGACGACGAAGCCGAAGCCACCGCCCTCGCGTCGCTGCGACGCGCGTCACCATTACCCATACCGCCCGCGCGCCTGCTCGACGGCAACGGCCAGCTCGATCTGTTCGAAGACTGGCTCTTCAACGACAACGGCCAGTTCCAGCTCCGCAGCGTCCATTCGCCGCAGGCGACGACTATCGATTAAATGGAACCTTCGGCGCATTCGTCAATACGGTTTCCTTGCCGGCCGCGGCGCACGGTCGTTATAATTTTCGATACCCGGCGCCGGCCATGCCGGCAAAGCCGTCGCCGTCGCCCATCCAGCGCTTGAGCCGGAACCTGACCGGTCGACTCCGCGACACAATCGCGCAGTCCAACGCCGTTCGTTTTTACCGCCGTACTCCGCCTCGAGCGCCCGACGCCCGTTGCACGTTGCGCATTCAATACAAAGTGTCCCGACGCGCGTTCCCGGACGCGTTCAAGGGGCGAACCGGAGACACCATGTCATCAGCCTCACCATCGGGCTCACCGTTGGGTTCGTTGCCCGCATCGTCCGCAAGCGACGCGAAGATGAGCAGTTCCCGCGTCATCTTCGCGAGTTTTATCGGCACGGCGATCGAGTTCTACGATTTCTATGTCTATGCCACGGCCGCAGCGCTGGTCATCGGCCCGGTCTTTTTCCCGCACAGTTCGCCCGCCGCGCAAGCGTTGTCGGCGTTCGTCACGTTTGGCATCGCGTTCATCGCGCGGCCGATCGGCTCGTTCATCTTCGGCCATTTCGGCGACCGTATCGGGCGGAAATCGACGCTCGTTGCGTCGCTGCTCGTCATGGGCGTGTCGACCACGCTGATCGGCTTCGTTCCCGGCTACGCGTCCATCGGCAGCCTCGCGCCGGTGCTGCTCTGCATCCTGCGCTTCGGCCAGGGCATCGGGCTTGGCGGCGAATGGGGCGGCGCAGCGCTCCTCGCGACCGAATACGCGCCGCAAAACAAGCGCGGCTGGTTCGGCATGTTCCCGCAACTCGGGCCGTCGGTGGGGTTCCTGGCATCGAATGGATTGTTCTTCGGGCTGGCGCTCTCGCTCACCGACGAACAATTCCGCAGTTGGGGCTGGCGTGTCCCGTTCATCGTCAGCGCGGTGCTGGTGGCGCTCGGACTTTATGTGCGCCTGAAAATCGCGGAAACGCCGGCGTTCCGAGAGGCTATCGAGAAAAAAGAACGCGTGCGCGTGCCTATCGCGACGCTGTTCGGCCAATACCTGAAACCCACGCTGCTCGGCGCGATCGCGATGATCGTCTGCTACACGCTGTTCTATATCTCGACAGTCTTCTCACTCTCTTACGGCGTCTCGACGCTGCATTTCACGCGCGAGAAATTCCTCGGCCTGCTGTGCTTCGCGGTGCTTTTCATGGCTATCGCGACACCGATTTCCGCATTGGCCAGCGATAAATTCGGCCGCCGGCCGGTGCTGATCGTGGGTTGTATCGCGGCTATCCTGTCCGGCTTCACCATGGCCCCGCTGCTCGGCAGCGGCAACACGTACGCGGTCGCGCTGTTTCTCACCATCGAACTGTTCCTGATGGGTGTGACTTTCGCCCCGATGGGCGCGCTGTTGCCCGAATTGTTCCCGACCAACGTCCGCTATACCGGTGCGGGTGTCGCATATAACGTGGGTGGCATTCTGGGGGCGTCAGTGGCGCCGTACATCGCCCAATTGCTGGCGAATCGCGGCGGTTTGGCGTGGGTCGGCGCGTACGTGTCGGTCGCCGCGGCAATCAGCCTGCTTGGCGTGCTGTGCATGCGGGAAACGCGGGACATCAAGCTTTCGTAAAGCGCGTAGAGCTATTGCGTGCGGGCGAGGTCTCAGGAGATCGCCTGCACGCGTTGCTTACGGGTTGTTCAAACGGGTTGTTCAAACTCACGCTCTCATCTGTCGCGCCGGTTGGTTGCATGCGCCGGCACTCCCTGGCGTTTCGGCAGCCGCGCCCGCTGCGCTTCCTTGCGGTCGCGCCAGAACGCCGCGAGCCCGATCAGGCTGCCGATCGCGATGGCGTCGCCGGTCAGCCCCGCCATCCACTGGTATTGCCCGAGCGATATGAGCCGCAAGGCGGTATCGATGACCAGCGACATGCAAGCGCCCGCAATGAAACACACCAGCCCCTGCTTGCCAATGTTGACCACGCTCGGCAAGCTCTTCGCCAGCGCCTTGATCCATCCGGCATGCACCGCCTGAGCAAACAGCCACGCGATCACCACAAAACTCACAATGCGCAGGCTGGCCAGGTTCTGCTTCATATATCCGGGCGGCGCCTGGGTCTCCAGGAACAGCTTCGCGAACGCGAAGGTCAGGAACACGACAATCGCCGCGCGCGTCATCCAGCGCGCTGTTTTCGAATCGTGGAATTCGGCGGGGATGGGCTGCACGCGCGCGAGGATGCCGAGCGCAAACATCAGTTGCCACGCGAACGGGTTGAACGACCACCCTTCCGCATAAGCCGACGGCAGCCACTGCGCGAGCGACGACGCGAAAAGCCATACGCCGAGACTGCCGAACAACACGACAACCGGCTTACGTTCGGCCAAAGGCACCACGAACGGTACGGCGAGCGCGTACATGGCGTACATGGGCAACACCGCCGACAAATACGGCTGATGCCGCAACGTCGCGACATCAAACGTCAGCCCCAGCGGCCGGGCCAGGAACGACGGCCATTCGGTGATCTGCATCATCGGGGTGTCGATTCGCAGCCACATCAGCAGCGCCCCGCCCAGCAGCATCATCACCGCCGTGAAGAGATATGCGCGATAGATCTCCCAGCTGCGCTTCAGGAAGCGCCGGCACGCGGCCCCGGGACTGCGGTTCGCTGCGAGCGTTGTATAAGCGGCCGCCGATGCATACCCACCCAGGAACACGAAAACCTCTGCGGAATCGCAGAACGCGTAACTATGGAGTGTAAATCTGGATAAGACGCTTCCCGAAATATGATCGACGGCAATCACCAGCAGCACGACTCCCCGGAAGAAATCCACTTCCAGAGAACGGCGATTCGGGGAATTCATAAATGCGGCTCCGTGGATAAAGCTTGCCCTGCACGGGAAAACACCAATTCGGGTTAGTACGGACAGCGCCCGGAAAATTCCCATCAGATCATTAGATAAATGCAACGACCGGGCCTTTGCGTATTTTTGTGCAAATTGCGTACCGGCACGTGCTGTCTATACTCAACAAACACTCAGCACAGACTGAACATTCGTGAGGCCGGCGTCATGCGCATTCATCTCCAAAGTGCTGATGTTGTTGCGATAATCGCCATCGCACTTTTTACCGCACTCATGCTGGCCGTGCGTTTCCGGACCACCAGCTGGCGCGGAATCGTGCTGCAGGCGCTGATTGCAAATGCCGGCGCCATTGCCGCCGTGGTTGCTTTCGAAGTAATGACAACCTGATCTTCAGTAAGCGCTTCACGTCCCGACTAATACAGTAATTGATAAAACTTTCAATTCCCCTGGACCCTCGCTGAAACGTTTGCGCGTCATTCAAAAACCTGAACAAAATATTACTTGTTAATTACGTCCTTCTCTCCGCTCTCGCCACCCCGACGAGAGTGTTTTCGGGGCGCCGGCTCATAGCTGCGCCCCGTTTTCTTTTTCAAAATGCATTACCCGGCACCAATCGGCTCGATTATTGAGACAGATCGGTATAATCACCGCTTTGCCGACAGCCGGTCGCATGGCTCACCGCACATGATTCGCGCGTTACGCTCTCTCCCCCGATTTACTTTTCGACGTGCGCGCAGCCTCTGGTACCGCTACGGCATCTTCTGGGTCGGCGCAGTCGCCGTCGGGCTGGTTGCGGTGCTGTACGCGAAGCTCATCGACTGGGGCTATAACGCGTTTCGCGCGGTTCAGCACGAGCATGTCTGGTTGCCGCTGATCCTGACGCCGGCGGTGGCTGCGTTATCCGTCTGGCTCACGCGAAAGTTCTTTCGCGGCTCGGAAGGCAGCGGCATTCCACAGGTCATCGCCGTATTGCACAGTCCGCCGGGACTGGGGACCCGGCTGCTGTCGCCAGCCATCCTGATCGCCAAGATGGGGATCTCGTTTATTGCGATCCTCGGAGGTTTCACGATTGGCCGTGAAGGTCCTACCGTGCAGGTCGGCGCGGCGCTGATGTACAACCTGCGGCGGCTGTTCCCGCGCTCGAACGCCCGCATTGAACGGCAGCTTGTGCTCGCGGGTGCGGCGGCGGGGTTATCGGCGGCGTTCAACACACCGCTTGCCGGTATTGTGTTCGCGATCGAAGAACTGACGCGCAGCTTTGAAGCGCGCACGAGCGGCGTGCTGATCACGGCCATCATCCTCGCCGGTATCGTCGCGCTCGGGCTTAACGGCAACTACACCTATTTCGGCACCATCGAGATCGGTGCGCATTTCCCTGACCTGTTGGCGGTCGCGGTGCTGCTCACGGCTATCGTGACGGGTATCGCGGGGGGCGTGTTCTGCTGGTTGCTGCTCAATACATCCAAATGGATTCCGGCACGTTTGCGCGAGATGCACGCGACTCGCCCCGTTGCATTCGCCACGCTCTGCGGATTGATCATCGCCGTGGTCGGGCTCGTGTCGGGCGGGACGACCTTCGGCAGCGGTTATGCAGAAGCGCGCGGCCTGCTCGAAGGCCATGAGCAGCTCTCGCTGTTCTATCCGCTGCTCAAGATGGCCTCGATGATCGGCTCGTATCTGCCGGGCATCCCGGGCGGGATCTTCGCACCGTCGCTGTCGATCGGCGCCGGGTTCGGCAACGTGCTGCACATGGTCTTCAGCCACATGCAGTTGTCGATGCTGATTGCGCTCGGCATGGTCGGTTATCTTGCGGCTGTCACGCAGTCGCCGATCATGTCGTTCGTGATCGTGATGGAAATGATCAACGGCCATGCGCTCGTGATTTCGCTCATGGCAACCGCCCTGATTGCGAGCCGCGTGTCGCGCTTCTTCTCACCGCCGCTGTACGAAGCGTTGGCTGAGCGCTATATGACGCCACTGCCCTTGCCTGTGCCCCGGGCATCGCCGGAAGTGCCGGAGACGCCTACCGAGGATGCCGAGGCCAGAGAGCCTGTCACCAAATAGAGCTCCGGCCGGCCTTAATAAACGTAGACGCGCGGCACCGGATGATAAGCATACGGATGCGCCGGCACGACGATACAGCCACCCAGCAAGCTTGCGAGCAAGCCGATAATCAACAGTTTGGTTTTCATGTGGAACTCCGGCAACGGGTTCATCGGTTTCGGGCGGCGCTTAAGCGGCCGCCCGTGAAGCTAACGGGGTGTCGCAGCTATCAAGCGCGGAGTGCGGGCGGGTCAGGCGTCAGGCGTCAGGCCCAGTGTCCGGGCATCCAGCGCCATGCACCTTCGCGTGCGATCCAGTGCCCCGGTACCCAGTGATACCCCACGCGTTCGACTTCCCAGTGCCCCGGATTCCACATGTATTGACCGTGTTCCCAGCGCCAGTGACCGCGATCCCACACATAACCGACACGAGCCGGCGGAACGGATTCCACGCGTACGGGCGGCGGCGCATTCGGCGCCACGATGATGACCTCAGCCGACGCACTTCCTGCGACAGCCGCGATGCCGGCCACAACAATAGCCGCCTGGGCAATGAACAAACGTATTTTCATGATCGGCCTCTTGAGTTGGTCGCCTCGTATCGGCGATACCCAATCAATGCGCGAGGACACGGATCAGCCGACAGCGCCCGTGTAACGGCGATGGCTAATCTGCAACGGAATATTGATGTAAGTCGCTTGTGCGGCTTAAAGGTGCGAACGCACTTGTGGAAATGAAAAAGCCGGAATCGAATGATTCCGGCCTTCGGATGCTGCGCGCCAGGGCAATACCTCAGCGCTGGTTCAAACCGTCATCCACCGTCAAACCGATGGAATTTCGATCTTCACTTCGAGTACTTCGAGATCGTCCTGACGTTCGAGGCTAACCCGGATATCGTCACTGGAAATCTTCACGTACTTGGAAATCACGGCAACGAGTTCTCGTTGCAACGCCGGCAGATAATCGGCGGGTGCATGTCCGCCCGCTCGCTCGTGCGCGATGATCAACTGCAAGCGTTCCTTCGCGACCGAAGCGGACTTCTTTTTCTCGCCCAGCAAAAACGAAAGAATCGACATTGCGTCCCCTTACTTGTTGCCGAAGATGCGTTGCAACAGACCTGGCTTCTGATAGTCGGTGAAGCGCAGGGACTTTTCTTCGCCGAGAAAGCGCGAAACGATGTCCTTGTAGGCTTCAGCCACATCAGTGCCATCGAGGTGCACGGCCGGCAGACCTTGATTGGACGCATGCAGCACGGCTTCCGATTCAGGGATCACGCCGATCAGTTCGATCCGCAGGATCTCCTGGATGTCGGTCAGCGACAGCATCTCGCCTTCGCTCACACGCTTCGGGTTGTAGCGCGTGATCAGCAGATGTTCCTTGATAGGCTCTTTACCTTCTATAGCCCGCTTCGTCTTCGACGAAAGAATGCCGAGAATGCGGTCCGAATCGCGCACGGACGACACTTCCGGGTTCGTCACGATCAGCGCTTCGTCGGCGAAATGCATGGCCAGCAACGCGCCCGATTCAATCCCCGCCGGCGAGTCGCAGACGATGTATTCGAAGTCCATCGCAATCAGGTCGTTGATGATCTTCTCAACGCCGTCTTGCGTGAGCGCGTCTTTATCGCGCGTCTGCGAGGCCGGCAGGATGAACAGGTTCTCGCACTTCTTGTCCTTGATCAGCGCCTGGTTGAGGTTCGCTTCACCCTGGATCACGTTGATGAGGTCGTACACCACGCGGCGTTCGCAGCCCATGATGAGATCGAGATTGCGCAGGCCGACATCGAAGTCGATAACAGCCGTTTTATGCCCGCGCAACGCGAGGGCCGATGCGAAGCTCGCGCTGGTGGTCGTCTTGCCGACGCCGCCCTTGCCCGAAGTCACCACAATGATTTTTGCCATTCCTGTACCTTGTGTTCGTCAATTAAATCCGCTTGCGTCCTGTCCGAGAGCGCGCCGTCCCCATCAGGCGCGCCTGGCTGATTCGTCTCAGGCCTCTCAGGTCAGCCGCAGCGGTTCGATCATCAGTTTTTCTTCGTCGAGCCAGATCTGCACCGACTTGCCCAGGACATCGGGGGCGAGCGGTGTTTCCATCGTCCTGTAGATGCCGGCAATAGAGATCAGTTCCGGCTCCAGACACGTGCAGAAAATGCGCGCGTCGAGGTTGCCGTGCACGCCCGCGAGCGCCCGGCCGCGCAACGGCGCATAGATATGAATGTTGCCTTCCGCGATCACTTCCGCGCCGTAGCTCACGAGCCCCAGCACGACCAGATCGCCCTTCGCATAGACCTGCTGGCCCGAACGCAACGGCCGGTCGATGATGGTCGTCTTCGGCACCGGCGCGCTGGGCGCAGGCGTTTGCGCCACGGCCGCTTCGATCACGGCAGCCGCCTCGGTGTTCTCGACGCCCGCATCCACCGACGGCTTTGGCGCACCGCGCCGGTCGCGCGCCTCGAGCAAGGGCAGCCCCCCGCCTTCGGACGCCCATGCCTGGTCCGCCGACGCGACTACACCGATCGGGCGCATGCGTACGCTGTCGAGCAACGCCGCGAGCTCGCCAATCGATATACGCTCGTCGGCAGCCATACGGCGCACGTCGATGGCGACGGTATCGTTCGCGAAAAACTCGGGAGTCGCTTCGAAGCGCCGCGTGAGTTCCGTACGCAGCGCGTCGAGGTCGGTAGTCTTGACGACAAACAGAAGCGTGTCGACAGAGCCGCTGCGCAATTCGAAAAAGGGCGTTTTTTTGAGCGACATAGGTAAAGCCAAAAAGTTTGCGTATTTTACAGGCGTGAGGCAAGCAAACGGAATATTTCAGATTGCCGCCCGAACGCGGGCAGCATGATGTGACACGAGATAGGCGAGACAGGGAACGGCAAGATGAGCCGGGACGGACAAGCCACGCGAGCCGTGACCAATCCAGCCGCGACGAAAGCTGGCGGATCGGATGCTCAGGTCATACGCTCAGGTCACGTGATCACTCACGCGGCGCACGAGCAGCGTTTCATATTCTTCGGGATGTGCCGGAATCCGGCGGCGTTCACCGGTCGGGCCGAAGCCCAGACGCTCGTAGAAACGCATGGCGTTGCGGTTTTCGTCAGCGACCCAGGCGAAGACGTCGTGCACACGCCGCTCCGCGAGCCACTGCGTGGCGGCATTCACGAGCAGCTCGCCGCCGCGCAGATGCCGCACTGCCGGCGCGACCCACAACGCATAGACGAATGCGCGCGGTGCCGGCGCTTCATCGATAAACGCGCCAACCAAGCCCGCTGGATGACCTTCGGTATAGAGGATAAACGACGCGGTGGCCGGAGAATTCGCGTGGCGGTCGGCCGTTTCGTCGAAGCTCGCGACATCGGCGGACAAGGCCTCCTCCAGCGTCTCACCAAACGCATAAGGCGCCTCGCGCAATGAGGCCGTGCGAAGCTCGCGCAGGACTGCACCTTGATGCGCGGTGATCCTGCGAACAGTTAGTGAAGGACTCATGCGGGTGTTTTTCTCTCAAGCTTTCACAAGCTTCTTAAGCTTTCTTAAGCCGGCTTGGTCTGTTTAATAGCTTCAACCGAACAGGCGAACGAGTCAAATCATTATTGCAGTCGATGCGCGAAGTGCCCTTCCCGTGGGTCTCTCAGCCCACCACCTCGCTTGGGTCTCATGGTGCTTCAGCACCTCCCCATGCAGCTTTATGGTGCCTCGTATTCGCCCGTGCCTTCCGGCCAGGGCGTGAGCAATTCAAAGCCGTTGTCGGTCACCACGACCATGTGTTCCCATTGCGCGGACAGTGACCGGTCCTTCGTCGTCACGGTCCAGCCGTCACGCGATTGCTGCGTTGCAGCGCGACCCGCATTGACCATGGGTTCGATCGTGAAAACCAGCCCGGGCTTCAAACGCAATCCGGCTCCCGGTTGCCCGTAATGCAGCACTTGCGGATCCTCGTGATACACCCGCCCAATGCCATGCCCGCAATACTCGCGCACGATCGAATAGCCTTCACGATTCGCCACGTTCTGGATCGCATAACCGACATCACCGAGCGTCGCGCCCGGACGCACTGCGCGAATGCCGGCGACCATGGCTTCATACGTCGTGTCGCACAGCCGCCGGGCTTCGCGGCTCGGAGTGCCCGCGTAGTACATGCGGCTGGTATCGCCGAAATAACCGTCCTTGATGACCGCGACGTCAATGTTGACGATGTCGCCGTCCTTCAGCGCCCGAGGGCTCGGAATCCCGTGACAGACCACGTGATTCACCGACGTGCAAATGGTCTTGGTGAAACCCATGTAGCCCACGTTCGCCGGAATCGCCTTCAGCTCTTCGACAATGAAGCGGTTGCAGATGGTGTCCAACTCTTCCGTGGTGATGCCGGGCTGCACATGCTCGCCGATCATCTTGAGCACTTCTGCGGCCAAACGCCCGGAAATACGCAGTTTTTCGATGTCGGCAGGCGACTTGAGTGTGATGGCCATGGAGCGTAGGTGTGTCGGCGCGCGATGTCGATAGTTCGCTGGCGCATTAATTCAGGATGCCGGCGATGATAGCATCGCGCGCTTTTCTCCTCTTTTTTCGGTCTTTTTCCGATGCCTGGTTCGATTGCCTTGCGGCCATGCGACGTCATGCTTTAGGCTTGATCCAGGTTGATTCGGTTTGCACGCGCGGGGCGTTTTGGCCCCTGATTTGCGGCCTGTTTCTCTTCTTTCGTTACCTGGTTTCTGCTGACTTCTACTGACGCCCATTGCTTATGCTTCCTCGCCGAGTTGTCCCGTTCACCTCCTTGCTCGTGTCCTTGGCCGGGTCTGTACTTGCCCTTGCCGCATGCAGTTCAGCGAGTGTCCCTGAACTTCGCGCTTCGAGTCCGGTGATCTACGTGTCGTCGCACCGCCAGCCCCCTGACGTGCTGAATTGCCTTGAGGACAAACTGCCCTCGGTATCCACGTCGAAGCTGGGCAGCGCCTCGGAATTGCTGGTTGGGCCGAACGCGTGGCTGGTTACGCTCACACCATCGCAATATGGGTCAACGGTGAAGGTGCAAAAGTCTTCGGAAGATTACGGCGGATTGTCCGAACCCGAAATGCGCTTCGATATAGCGCGCTGCACGACTTGAATTCGATTCACATCAACCAAATAAAATCCCCGAAAGATAAATAATCTTCCGGGGATTTTTAAAATTGACTCTGAATTTATAAAACTATCAAAAGTAGTAGTGAACACCGACTGTCATGCTGTCATTGCGGCGTTTGGTTCCGTCATGGCTGCTTGAATCAGCGGTCCATTCGGCTGCGACGCTGAATTGCTTCAGGAATTTATATTCAACGCCCAAACCGCCATGAAGCCGCGCATTAGGCCAGGTTCCCGTCATGCCTAAACGTGCGTAGGGCATGATCATATTGAATGGCATGCCGACCTTGAGGTCCACGCCGCCGTCCTTGTAGGTGGTCGAACCGTGGTGGAAGTCGGCGAACACTTCTGCGCCGATCATGAACTGCTTTACATCGAACCCGTAGCCCGCAGTCAGACCCGGGAAAGCCGTGGCGTGGGACTTGACATTGACGACGCCGGACGCGTCAGACCAGTTCTCTCCCACCTTGACGCCGGCGTAGGGGCCTGCGAACTCGCTTGCTTGAGAACACGAAATGCCGGTCAGGACGATGACCAGTGCGGCAAAAAATTTCTTTAAGTTGGACATGGGAATTGATACGTAAAATTAAATCAAGAAGCAACGTTAATTGCCACAGTCGTGCACATTCATCGTGAATATGACTTCACGAATTCTTTCATCGATCTGAATCTCGCAACGATGCGAAAGATTAAATTACAAGGATGCGCAACACCAATCGGAGCGCTCCTAATTACCTTTTTGGCGGTATTATTTATAAGCTTTTCTTCAAAACAGCTCAAAAGCAAGAATGCTTCGATGTTTTTGTTATTTATTTGCAACAACGATTAATGACATGTCTGCGTGGTTAATTTAATGAAATGCAACGAATTAACGATTTGAATCGCATATTGATATAACGGCGAACAGCGCAAGGATCAATAAGTGAAATCGCATTTTCGTTTCACGGAACGCTTCGCGTTTGCCTGGACGTTCACGTCGCGCCCGCCATCGGGTTCTCACAACGGAAGTACATGCATGAACCGCCTCGCTCTCAATGCCCGCGGAAGCTTGCTGGCGACAGCCGTGGCCTCTGGATCGCTTTACTTCATGGTAGAAGCACACGCTGCTGACCCGGCCACCCCTCCGCCCGCGGACAAGCCGGTCTCGCTGTCCGTGGCGCCTGTCCATGTGTATCGGCCGCCCTCTGTTATCGGGACGTCGCAGCCGGCGTCCGACCCGAAGCCCGCATCCGGTGCCGATGACTGGTCGAGCCGGCAGACACCGAGTATTGAGAAGCCGGACAACTGGGCCTGCCGGACATCGAACAATCTGGCGCGAAGTTCAGCCGGCAGGAATCCGGACGGCAAGTCGACCTTCGACATAGAGCGTTTGCTGCCGAAGTGCTGAGATGGGAACGCGTGCGGCGCTGTACATGAGCGTGGCGCCTAAGCCGCAGACCTTGAGAGACTTTCCAGTCTGCGCCAGAACGGCAAAACCCCCGCTGATCTTCCGATCAGCGGGGGTTTTTGTATTTGGCGGAAAGGGTGAGATTCGAACTCACGGTACCCCTAAAGGTACACTGGATTTCGAGTCCAGCGCATTCGACCACTCTGCCACCTTTCCATTTACTGCAACCGCTTTGCTGCTTGTAACCAGCTCTTTGCGGCCTTCGCTGAGCGGGTCGGTGCTCAGCGAAGAGAAAGATTATAGACGACTCGGAATCGATTTCCAACCCCTTTTCGTGAGCCTGTTACAACACAGCGACTCAATCCGCCGCTTACTCCGATTCCCGTACTTCCAGTTTTTCTACACCACGCATGTACGGCCGCAATACCGCTGGTACCGTCACCGATCCATCCGCGTTCTGGAAGTTTTCGAGCACCGCAACGAGCGTGCGCCCGACCGCCAGCCCCGACCCGTTCAACGTATGAACAAATTCGGGCTTGCCCTGCGCATTGCGGAACCGCGCCTGCATCCGGCGAGCCTGGAACGCTTCCGTGTTCGAACAGCTCGAGATCTCGCGATAGGTGTTCTGCGCCGGCAGCCAGACTTCAAGATCGAATGTCTTCGACGCCGAAAACCCCATGTCGCCCGTGCACAGCGTAATCACGCGATACGGCAGTTCAAGCTTTTGCAGGATTGCTTCGGCGTGTCCGACCATTTCGTCGAGCGTGTCGTAGGATTTCTCCGGCGACACGACCTGCACCATTTCCACTTTATCGAACTGATGCTGGCGGATCAGGCCACGTGTATCGCGGCCATACGAGCCTGCTTCCGAGCGGAAGCAGGGTGAATGCGCAGTGAGCTTCACCGGCAGCGCAGCGGCTTCGAGAATGCTTTCCCGGACCGTGTTCGTCAGCGAGATCTCAGACGTTGAAATCAGGTATTGCGTGACCGTGTTTTCTTCACCGCCCTTCTCCACCCGAAACATGTCGTCCGCGAATTTGGGTAGCTGCCCCGTGCCGACCAGAATCTCCGGATTCACGATATACGGCGTGTACGCTTCCGTGTAGCCGTGCTGCTCGGTGTGGGTGTCGATCATGAACTGGGCAAGCGCGCGGTGCAGCCGCGCGATCTGACCGCGCAGCAGGGTGAAACGCGCACCGGAAAGCTTGGCGCCGGTCTCGAAGTCGAGGCCGAGCGGCGCGCCAACGTCGACGTGATCCTTTACTTCGAAATCGAACGAACGCGGCGTGCCCCAGCGGCGCAACTCCACGTTTTCCGTCTCGTCGCGGCCAACCGGCACGCTTTCGTGCGGCAGGTTCGGCACGCCGAGCATCAGGTCGGCGAGGCGCTTCTGGATGTCGTCGAGCTGTGCCGACGACGCCTTCATGGTGTCGCCAATACCGCCCACTTCCGCCATCACGGCAGCGGTGTCTTCGCCGCGGCCTTTCATTGCACCGATCTGCTTCGACAACGTATTGCGCCGCATCTGCAGTTCTTCGGTCCGCGTCTGGATCTCGCGACGTTCTGTTTCCAGTGCCGCAAACGCAGCGACGTCGAGGGTGTAGCCGCGTTGGGCCAGGCGCTGGGCAACAGCGTCGGGGTCTTTGCGCAGAAGTTGAATATCGAGCATGGCAGGGCCGGTTCTTAGTAGGTGCGAATCCGCGATTTTAGCTCAGCACCGGAGGGTTATTGGCGCGCGGTGGCCGCGTTAGCCGTTCGGACTGACGTTCGGGGCGTTTTCCGTTACAGAAAACCCTGTCTTGAAATTAGTCGCCACTCCATTCATCAACGATGCCGCTATACGCGGCCGCGATCACTTCTTCGCGCCTTTGTTTTCGCGCCGCCATTGCGCGTCCATCTCGGCCAGCCTCGCCATCTTCTCGCCGATCTTGCCTTCCAACCCGCGCGGCGTCGGCTCGTACCAGTGCGGATCGCGCATGCCGTCCGGCAGGTACGTTTCGCCCGCCGCGTACGCGTCGGGTTCATCGTGGGCGTAACGGTATTCATGCCCGTAGCCCAACTCCTTCATCAGCTTCGTCGGCGCGTTGCGCAAATGCACGGGCACTCCGCGCGACTGATCCTTGCCGACAAACTGCCGTGCCTCGTTGTAGGCCCTATATCCCGCATTCGATTTCGGCGCGACCGCCAGGTAAATCAGCGCCTGCGCCAGCGCCAGTTCGCCCTCCGGCGTACCCAGCCGTTCATAGGTTTCAGCGGCGTCGAGCGCAATGCGCCCGGCGCGCGGATCGGCAAGACCGATGTCTTCCCATGCCATCCGCACGATGCGCCGGGCCAGATAGCGTGGATCAGCACCGCCGTCCAGCATTCGACAAAACCAGTAAAGCGTCGCGTCCGGATTACTGCCGCGGACCGACTTGTGCAAAGCGCTGATCTGATCGTAGAACGCGTCGCCGCCCTTATCGAAGCGACGTAAATTCTCGGCGAGCGCGCTGCCCAGCAACGGCCCGTCGATATTCGTCGACTTCTGCTGCGCCGCCGCCCGCGCAACGATCTCGAGATTGTTGAGCAGCTTGCGGCCGTCACCGTCGGCGGAACCGATCAGCGCATCACGGGCATCGTCGGTAAAAGTCAGGCCGCCCAGTTCGCCCTGCGCCCGGTCCAGCAACTCGGTGAGTTCGCTTGCGTCGAGGCTTTTCAGCACATAAACGGCCGCCCGCGACAGCAACGCGCTGTTCACCTCGAACGATGGATTCTCGGTCGTCGCGCCCACGAATACGAACAAGCCCGACTCCACGTGCGGCAAGAACGCGTCTTGCTGGCTTTTGTTGAAGCGATGCACTTCGTCGACAAACACCAGCGTCTGATGCCCGTTCGCCCGATGAATCTGCGCCAGTTCGACCGCCTCGCGAATGTCCTTCACGCCCGACAGCACCGCTGACAACGAGATGAATTCAGCGTGAAACGCCGCCGCCATCAGCCGCGCGAGCGTGGTCTTGCCCACGCCCGGCGGCCCCCAGAGGATCATGGAATGCGCTTCGCCGGACTCGAACGCGACACGCAGCGGCTTGCTGGCGCCAAGCAGGTGTTTCTGGCCGATAACCTCGTCGATAGTGCGAGGACGCAGACGCTCGGCAAGCGGAACATTGGCACGGTTTTCTTCGAACATGGCGCTCTGGAGGGTTTCCGAATAAGTCTGGGTAAAACTGGATAGTGCGCAGCAAGAGCCAAGACGGCGATAATCGTGCGCTTTTCGAGACAGACGCCGTCACTGCTTCAAAATCGACGTTTCGCTTCGACAAAACGCAGATCGAGCCGTAGCACTAGACGCAATGGGTGATTATGACAGCCGCGGCACACTCGAAGAAGCGTGCATGAACCGGGCCAAGCCCTACAGATAAGGACGAAACGCGAATGGGACAAGGGAACACAGCGGGGAACACTCCGGAGAATACTGCGGGCACGGCCGGCGAAACCGGCGCATCGACCTATGCGCCGCTCCTGCCGGTCCCCGCCGCGCGCCGTGCGTTCGGCACGTCGGACGCCTTCGCATTGTGGTTTTCACTCGGCATCGGCTTGCTGGTGGCGCAGGCCGGCGCGCTGCTCGTACCGGGCATGTCGCTGCCGCATGCACTCGCGGCCATCGTGATCGGCACGGTGATCGGTGTGGTCTTGCTGGCGCTCGCGGGCGTGGTCGGCACGGACACCGGCCTGGCGGCCATGTCGTCGCTGCGCCCCACACTCGGGTTGCGCGGCGCGTCCGTGCCCGCTGTGATCAACGCGGTGCAGCTGGTCGGCTGGGGTTCGTTCGAAATCATCGTGATGCGCGATTCCGCCGATGCCCTCGCCAAACAGTCATTCGGCCTCTCCATGCCGCTGATCTGGACCCTGATCTTCGGCGTGCTGGCAACCACGCTCGCAATCACCGGCCCCTTGTCCTTCGTCCGGCGCTTCTTGCGTACGTGGGGAATCTGGCTTCTGCTCGGCGGCGCGGGCTGGCTGACCTGGAACCTGCTGGCGAAACAAGACTTTGGCGCGCTGATGAACCGGCCCGGCACGGGCGACATGCCGTTCGGCGCGGGTATCGACCTCGTGGTTGCCATGCCGCTCTCGTGGTTGCCGCTGATCGCGGATTACACGCGTTTCGGCCGCAGCGCGGGCGGTACGTTCCGCGGCACGCTGTTGGGCTACGGAATCGCAAATATCTGGTTTTATGCGCTGGGTGCGTTCTACGGCCTGGCGGCCGGCGGCGGCGATGCGCTGCTGACCGTTGCACTGGCTCAGGCGGCGGGCGGGATTGCGCTGCTGCTCATTCTCATGGATGAGATCGACAACGCTTTCGCCGATATCCATTCCGCCGCCGTTTCCACCGGTACGTTCTGGGCACGCGCGAGCGTGCCGTTGCTGTCGGCGGCATTCGGCGCGTTATGCACGCTGGTCGCGCTGCTCGTGCAGATGGGCAAGTACCAGAACTTCCTGCTGCTGATCGGCTCTGTGTTCGCGCCGCTATTTGGCGTGGTGCTGGTGGATCACTTTATCGTGAGAAAACGCCGTGTTGAAATCTCCGCGCTCACCGATCCGCGCGGTCCGTACAGCTTCTCGGGCGGTTGGCACGTGAGCGGGTTTATTGCGTGGGCGTTGGGAATCGCGGCGTATCACGCGATCAATCAGTGGCTGCCGAATCTGGGTGCAACGCTGCCGGCGCTCGTGGTGGGCGCGCTGGCTTATCTCGCGTTAGTCGGGGGTCGCCGGGAGCAGAGACAGTCGTCGGCGACTTAAGCGGCGCTCGAGCGAGCGTCTGGGCGTGAGGGCCGTCAGATCCTCACGCCTGCATCAGCAGTCGGTACTGCGTCAGCCGTTGATGACATCCGCGCCCTTCGGCACGATGAACTTGAACTGATCGGGTTTCAGCGGCGGATTCTTCTCGATATTCGAGAACGTCAGCAAGGTGACGTTGCCGAATACGTCATGCAATTCCATCGCTTCGAGATTGCCGTTCTTGAAGCCGATACCGACCTGCTGGAATTGCGTGTCCTGCGCTTTCGGCGTCAGTTCCAGCCAGTCGATGCCATCCTTCACGCCCGCGTCGCGCGACGTGAAATTCTTGTCGAGGTCGTTGCTGCCGAAGAGGATCGCGGCCGGACTCGCGCCCAGCGCGTTGCCCAACGGCCGGATGGTGACCTGGTTCAGGTCTTTGTCGTAGACGTAGAGCTTGTCGCCGTCTGCCTGCAATACCTGCGAATAGGGTTTGTCGTACGACCAGATGAACTTGCCCGGCCGCGCGAACGTAAACGTGCCGCTCGACGTGCCGCCAAGCCGCGCGGCCATGCCCTGCGTAGCCGATGCCGCCTTGCTCGGCGCCTTCACCTCACGCTGGACGAAGTCGCCATGCGCTGAGTGAACCTGCGCAATAAACGCCTTCAACTGCTCGGTGCCGCTCGCGAAAACCTGCGATGCCAACAACAAGGAAGCGCCGAAAACGACGGCTTTAACGCTGCGCACTGTGTGGTTACCCGACCTCAACGTTGCTCTCAACGCCGACCTCAAAACTGACTGCATATAAAAAACTCTCCAGATAACCTTATTCAGCTTCACGCGCCGGCGTGAGGATTTCGCGATTGCCGTTCGATGACATCGCCGAAACGAGCCCCGAATTTTCCATTTGTTCGAGCAGCCGTGCTGCCCGGTTATAACCGATCCGCAGATGCCGCTGCACAAGCGAGATCGACGCGCGCCGGTTCTTGATAACGATTTCGACAGCCTGGTCGTAGAGCGGATCGGCTTCGCCTTCTCCACCGCCCGCACCTGCACCACCTGGCGCGCCGTCCTCACCATCGCCCAGCACGCCGCCTTCAAGAATGCCTTCAATGTAGTTCGGCTCGCCGTGCTCCTTCAGCTTGGCCACCACGCGGTGCACTTCTTCATCCGAGACAAAGGCGCCATGCACGCGCACGGGCAACCCTGAGCCCGGCGGCAGATAAAGCATGTCACCCATGCCCAGCAGCGATTCCGCGCCTTGCTGGTCGAGGATGGTCCGCGAATCGATCTTCGACGACACCTGGAACGCCATCCGCGTGGGCACGTTGGCCTTGATCAGACCGGTGATCACGTCCACCGACGGCCGCTGCGTGGCAAGAATCAGGTGAATGCCGGCCGCACGCGCTTTCTGCGCAATCCGCGCGATCAGCTCTTCAACCTTCTTGCCGACCACCATCATCAGGTCGGCGAGTTCGTCGATCACGACCACGATGGTCGGCAAGCGGTTGAGCGGTTCCGGTTCGTCCGGCGTCAGGCTGAACGGATTGGGGATCTTCTCGTCGCGCTTGGTGGCTTCGTCAATCTTGTTGTTGAAGCCCGCAAGATTACGCACGCCCATCTTGCTCATGAGCTTGTAGCGGCGTTCCATCTCGGCCACCGCCCAGTTGAGCGCGTTGCCGGCCTGCCGCATGTCGGTGACGACCGGACAGAGCAGATGCGGAATGCCTTCGTAGACACTCATTTCGAGCATCTTCGGGTCGATGAGGATCATGCGGACTTCGTCGGCGGTGGCTTTGTACAACAGCGACAGGATCATCGCGTTGATACCCACCGACTTGCCCGAGCCCGTGGTGCCCGCCACCAGCAAGTGGGGCATCTTCGCGAGATCGGCGCATATGGGCTTACCGCCAATATCCTTGCCGAGACCCATGGTCAGGGGCGAAGCGGCATCGGCATAAACCTGCGAACCGAGGATCTCGGACAGACGCACCGTCTGGCGGCGCTGGTTGGGCAACTCCAGCGCCATGTAATTCTTGCCCGGAATGGTCTCGACCACACGAATGGAGACCAGCGACAGCGAGCGCGCCAGATCCTTCGCCAGCCCGACAATCTGCGAGCCCTTCACACCCGTGGCCGGCTCGATTTCGTAGCGCGTCACGACCGGCCCGGGATACGCGGCCACCACCGCCACTTCCACGCCGAAGTCCTTCAGCTTTTTCTCGATCAGACGAGACGTGTATTCGAGCGTATCGGCGGAAATGGTTTCCTTCACTTCCGGTGCGGCGTCGAGCAAAGCCAGCGGCGGCAGCGTGGAATCGCCGGGGAGATCGGTGAAAAGCGGCACCTGCTTTTCCTTCTCCACACGAGCCGATTTGGCCGGCGCGACCGGCGGCACGATCATGACCGGCTCCTGCTCCTCGATCTTCACGCGCCCGCGCACCACCTTGCCTTCGCGCTTCTCCGCCGCGGCTTCACCCAGCTTGCGGTCACGGCCGGCCTCACGGCGCATTCTCGCGCCGGTGATGGTGGCCATGATGGCGTCGCCGGTTTTTTCGCAGACCGACAGCCAGGAGAAATTGAAATACAGCGACAAACCGATCGCCAGCGCAACCAGCAGGAACAGCGTCGCGCCGGTGAAACCGAGCGCGTGGGACACCCCGTGCGCGACCGCCTCGCCAACCACGCCGCCCGATGCATATTGACGCGGCATCTGCACCTTGAGCGACCACATGCGCAACGCCTCGAGACCGTCGCTCGCGGCCAGCACCAGCACGAACGCGAACGCCTCGGCGAGCCAGGTGCGGTCTTTCGACGGCGCCTCGTCAGAGTCAGCCGCCTCATGATTCGTAATACGTCGATAGTTCGCGATGATCTGCCGCACCAGCAGCACGACCCACCAATAAGCCGAGAGCCCGAACAAAAGCAACAGGATGTCTGCTGTCCACGCGCCCACGCGGCCCGCCCAGTTGGCGATCTGGTCGACTTGCGCGGCGTGGGTCCAGCTTGGGTCGTGGCGGCTGTAGCTCACCAGCGCCATGAGCAGGAACACGCCGAGCGCGACCTGCAAGATCCATCGAATCTCGGTAAAAAGGCGCGACATGCGGTGCGGCAATGCCTGCGCGCTTGGAGAATAGGTAGCTTTTGCCATTGATCCGTAAGGCTTTCTGACCCGCCACATGGGGTGCGCCGGGTCAACAGGTTTAATGACGCATTGTAAACGCTGCGTTGCGATGATCGGGCAAAATTGGTCTGCGGTTTCACCCTGTAACACTCGTGTTACAGGGTGCAGGCCCCGGAGCGTGCTATGGCGGCCATTGAAAGGATCACTCGGCGAGCCTTCTTCACGGCCTTTATAATGGCGAACTCGCACCTAACTACAGGTCACCGGCAGCAGTGCGTGGCATGCGGTTCGCCGCCACAAGCGACTTTCACCCGTCCGCGCGCTCAAGCCGATATGAATCGTTAACAGATCAAAGCAGATCAAAGCGGATCAAAGCGGATCAACGGTTCGGCCCTAACCACAACGGATTGCTCTCATGTCTTCGCCCAAACACGCAAAAGTGCTGATTCTCGGTTCCGGCCCCGCCGGCTACACCGCCGCTGTCTACGCGGCGCGTGCCAACCTGTCGCCGTTGCTAATCACCGGGCTGGCGCAGGGCGGTCAACTCATGACCACCACCGACGTCGAAAACTGGCCCGGCGACCCATTGGGCGTACAAGGTCCCGAGCTGATGCAGCGCTTGCTGGAGCATGCCGAGCGCTTCAACACTGAAGTTGTCTTCGATCACATCCACACCGCCAAGCTGACCGAACGGCCTATCCGCCTGATCGGCGATTCGGGCGAGTACACCTGCGACTCGCTGGTCATTGCGACGGGTGCATCGGCGCAATATCTGGGTGTGCCTTCGGAAGAAGCGTTCATGGGCAAAGGCGTGTCCGCTTGCGCCACGTGCGACGGATTCTTCTACAAGAACGGCGAAGTTGCGGTGATCGGCGGCGGCAACACGGCCGTGGAAGAGGCGCTGTACCTGGCGGGTATCGCCAAGAAGGTGACCGTGGTTCATCGGCGCGACAAGTTCCGCGCGGAGCCGATCCTGATCGACCGCTTGCTCGCGAAGGAAAAGGAAGGCCTGGTCGACATCAAGTGGAACCACGTGCTGGACGAAGTCACGGGTGACGCTTCCGGCGTGACCGGCTTGCGCATCAAATGCACCGAAACAGGCACGACCAGCGACGTGCCGCTGCAAGGCGTGTTTGTCGCGATCGGCCACAAGCCGAATACGGACCTGTTCGTTGGCCAGCTCGAGATGAAAAACGGCTACATCATCACGAACGGCGGCCTGCAAGGCAACGCAACCGGCACGAGTATTCCGGGCGTGTTCGCCGCCGGCGACGTGCAGGATCACATCTATCGCCAGGCTGTGACCAGCGCTGGCACGGGCTGCATGGCCGCACTCGATGCCCAGCGTTATCTTGAAAGCATCAACGAAAACCCCGCCGTGCGCTCGATGAGCGCCGAAGCGGAACGGTAAGCGGCTGGACGCGCGGCGCGGCCGGGTCGACACAACGACACGAAGTTCCGCGCCTGCTGAATACGCCTCAGTTCACGGGGACAAAGAAACGCCGGCCGCGATCCTCTGGATCGGCCGGCGTTTTCGTTTTGAGGGCGGGCGAAAACGGCTACGAAAATATCCTCGGCGCCGATTTTTCCTCTTCCCATGTTAAAAAGGGTTTCCGGAGCGGCGTAACTCGTATGTCGCCGCCGTGCATCTTCTTCTGCCGTGCAATGCCAAAGAACCTGCCCCATCCGAACGAACCCAAGCTGAAACGCCAGCGCGACGCCGCGTCGGCGTCGAATACCGCTGCCGCCGCGCCAAAGGTCGCAGCGCCAACGGCGGAGGACGTGTCGGCGGCCTTGAAACGCGACGGTCTTGCCGGGCTCGGTGTGTTGCGCAGCTCACTCGAGACCGCTGCGGTCAAACGCAAAATACAACGTGCCGCCGCCGTGATGGCCGAGCGCGAAGCCGTGGCGGACGCGGATGTGTTCCGTCGTTCCATCGGTGAGGTGGAACCGCTGAAAGTCCCGCCCCGCATGCCGCTGCCGCGCGTGCCGCCATCGCCGCTGCCGCTACAGACGCGCCTCGACGAAGAAGCCGTGCTGCACGAAGCGCTCTCCGACGAATACGACCCCGAAAGCCTGCTCGATACCGACGACACCCTCTCCTATTGCCGCCACGGCGTGCGTCAGGAAGTGGTCCGCAAGCTCCGGCGCGGCGCGTGGATCGTACAGGCGCAACTCGATCTGCACGGCATGCGGCGCGAGGAAGCACGCGAGGCGCTGTCGGAATTTATCCGCGAATCGGTGAAACGCGGGCTGCGCTGCCTGCGCGTGATCCATGGCAAGGGACTGGGGTCGATCGGACGCGAACCGGTGCTCAAGGGCAAGGTGCGCGCGTGGCTTGTGCAGAAAGAGGAAGTGATCGCGTTCTGTCAGGCACGGCCGCATGACGGCGGCGCGGGCGCCGTGCTCGTGCTGCTGCAGCCGGGCAGTTCGCCGCAGTATCACGGTCATCCGCAGGACCGGGGTCCCCGGCCCCATGGCGATCAAGATTCGGACCACCGGCGCGACCAGCGAAAGGGGTCGTAACCGTGCATCCCAGGCTCACGCTGGCCATCTCCATCATGGAGGCGTTCGCGATCTTCGCGTATGCGATCTCCGGGTTGATCGAAGCGAGAAAGCGCCGGCTGGATGCCGTGGGAGCCTTCCTGGTGGCGCTCGCCACCGCTTTTGGCGGCGGCACGATGCGCGATGTGCTGCTGTCGCGCCGGCCGTTTTACTGGGTCCTGCATCAGGACTACGTGATCGTCATCTTCATCATGGCGATTTTTGCGCCGTTCCTGCTGCGCACGACCACGCGCCTGTTCGACCAGCGCGCGCTGCTGATTGCCGACGCCATCGGACTGGGCCTTTTCAGCATTTCCGGGACCTCGATTGCGCTTGATGCGGACATGCCCGCGTTCACGGCGGCCATGATGGGCGTGGTGACGGGGGTGTTCGGCGGCATCATGCGCGACGTGCTGTGCAACGAGGTGCCGTTGATCCTGCGCGATTCGCGCCCCTACGCGGTATGCGCGTTCGCGGGTTGCTGGCTGTATCTCGGACTCGACTGGCTGGGGCTGCAAGGGGTGTACAACGTGCTGATATCGACCGCATTTGTCTTGATCGCACGGCTGGTCACGCTCAAGCTGAACGTCCGCTTGCCGCACTGATCCGTGCTCGCCGCGGGATCGGGCGGGAGCGCGGCCACGGCCTCGCCAACACGCGCCAGCGAAAGCCGCCGGCTATTTGCTACAATCTCTCCTCGATTTTCGCCTTATTTCCGGCATTGCATTTACGTCAACTCGTTACGTCAACTCCACCCCAACGGTCGATCGACCCGCAGACTGAACATGAACATCGAGCAAGCGCGTTTCAACATGATCGAACAGCAGATCCGCCCCTGGGATGTGCTGGACCAGGACGTCCTGAACCTGCTGTCGATCGTCAAGCGTGAAAACTTCGTTCCGGCCGCGTATCGCAACATCGCGTTCGCGGATCTCGAAATTCCGCTGCCCGCCGGCCAACACATGCTGTTTCCGCGAGTCGAAGCGCGGGTGCTGCAGGAGCTGGCCGTGAAAAAGCACGAAGTCGTGCTCGAGATCGGCGCCGGCTCGGGTTACATGGCGGCGTTGCTCGCCGCACGCGGCCGTTCGGTCACCAGCGTGGAAATCGAGCCCGAACTCGCGAAGCTGGCCGAAGAAAACCTGGCGGCGAACGGCGTGTCGAACGCGCAGGTCGTGCTCGGTGACGGCGCACTCGGCTGGAAAGAAAGCGAACCCTACGACGTGATCTGCGTCTCGGGCGGCCTGCCGGTCATGCCCCAGGAATTCCTCGATCAGTTGAAGATCGGCGGCCGGCTGGCGGCGTTTGTTGGCAATGCGCCGGTCATGAAAGCGCAGATCATTACGCGCGTGGATGAAAAGCAATTCCGCGTCGCCGATATTTTCGAAACGCTGATCCCGCCGCTCAAGAACGCCGTGCAGCCGTCGCGCTTCAAATTCTGACGCGACCCTGGTTTCAGGTTCGGACTCGCGCTCCTTTTTAGCAGTGAGTCCGAAGCCGCATGCTTCATCAGGTTTCATCACGTTGCAAGCTGCACGTTTGTTTGTGCGGGTAGCACCAGCGGGCCACCTGCTCGCTGTCGCTAACCACTTTCACCGGAATCCCATGCAAAATCTGTCCGCACCCGAACTGGCCGAATGGCTCGCCGATACATCGCGTCCCGCCCCTGTCCTGCTCGACGTCCGCGAACCGTGGGAAATCGAAACCGCCAAGCTCGCCAACATTGTCGCCATCCCGATGCGCGATATCCCGGCGCGCAGTGAAGAACTGGACGACGAAGCGCAGATCGTCTGCATCTGCCACCACGGCGCCCGTAGCGCGCAAGTCGGCATGTTCCTGGAGTCCCGCGGCTTTACGCACGTGTTCAACCTGTTCGGCGGTATTGACGCATGGTCGCGTCAGGTCGATCCGGCCGTGCCCACGTACTGATCCGTCCGCGTTCGCATTCCCGTTTTGCCCGCACTCTGCCGGTCCTGGACGAATCCCATGCACCCGATGTACACACTCGCGCTATGCAGCATAGGTGCCGGGTTTGCATGCTCGCCCGCCTCGGCGGTGAGTCTCGATCAGCTCTACGACGAAGCGCTTGAAACCGACGCGCAGCTCCAGAGCGCGCGTTCCGGTCTCACCGCCGACAGCGAGCAACTGCCTCAAGCGCGCGCGAAACTGTTGCCGTAGCTCTCGGCCTCGGTGACCGCCACCGAGCAGCGAACGGAACTCGGCGGCGGTTTCCCCGCGTCGTCCGGAAACAGCAACGGTTACACCGTTTCGCTGACGCAACCCCTCATCAACGTCGCGAGCTGGCAAGGTTATCAACAAGGCCAGATCGCCCTGACATCCGCTCAGGCGCAATTCGCGGCGGCCCGTCAGGACCTGATCGTGCGGCTCGGACAGGCGTACTTCGACGCTCTTTCGGCGCAGGATAGCGTCGCGATCGTGCGCTCGCAAAAGGCATCGATTGCCGAGCAGCTTGAATCGGCGAAACGCTCATTCGATGTCGGCCAGTCGACCATCACCGATACCAACGAAGCCCAGGCCAAATACGATTCTGCGATCTCGCAGGAAATTGCGGCGCAGAACGATCTCGAGGTGAAGCTGGCGGCGCTGGAGCAGATCGTCGGGCATCCGGTGACGCGGGTGGATGGCCTCGCGCGCGGCGTGACGCTGCCGCCGCCTGTTCCCGCCGACATGCAGCAATGGGTCGATCTGGCGCGCGACGCGAACTATCAGGTCGTGCTCAAGCAACTGGCGGTTGCGAATTCGCAGCGCGAGACATTGAAAGCGAAGGCCGGTCATTATCCGACGCTCGATCTGGTCGCGAGTTACGCGAAGAGCAGTCTGGGCGCAGCAGGCGCTGGCAACTTCGGCGGGAATTTCGGCGGCGGTTTTGGCAGTGGCACAAACACGCTTGTACCGGGCGTGCCGGCCGCTGCGGCCGAACTGGGCAATTACGGCGCGTATTACACCAATGCGACCGTCGGCGTACAGCTCACCATTCCGCTATACGAAGGCGGCGCGACGCAAAGCCGCGTGCGCCAGACACTGGCGCTGGAAGACAAGGCGCAAGCGGATCTGGACGCAGCGCGGCGTTCGGCGGCGTTATCGGCGCGACAGGCGTTCTTGGGGGTATCGAGTGGACTTGCACAGGTCCGCGCGCTCGAAACCGCTGAACAATCGGCGCGGACGTCGCTTGAATCGAATCTGCTGGGGTATCAGGTTGGTGTGCGGATCAACATCGACGTACTCACCGCGCAGGATCAGCTCTTTTCGGCACGGCGCGATCTCGCGAAGGCCCGCTATGACACGTTGATCAATTCGCTGAAGCTGAAGGCATCCACGGCCAGCCTGACCGACAGCGACGTGCTCTCGCTCAACATGCTGCTCTCGCCTGCCGACGATACCGCGCTGACCGCTTTACCCGTGGTGCCAAGCGTGCCGTATCCTGGCGCCGCGGCACGTAAAACCAATGCAGTTGGCCGCCGGTCGATGCCGCAATAAAAAACCGCGGGCTTCTTTCGCATCAGAAAGAAGCCCGCGGTTTATCCAAAGCCCGCAAAAAAAAAATCAAACCACGTTCATAGCCAGTGCGCTCTCTCGATAGTGCAGGCTTGCCTTTTCGCTATCGCCGAGTTGCTCATGCAAACGCGCCAGCGCCCGATGCGTGCGAATCTTCAACGGTTCGTTGTCCGCAAGCTTCAATGCCGATTCCAGGAACGCCTGCGCCTTGCCCCACAACTGCTGATGCAAGCACAACCGCCCAAGCGTGAACATCAGGTCCGCGTCTTCGGTGCGCTCCTTCTGCCATGCCTCGGCGCGCTGGATCAACGGCAATGCGTCGCCCGGCGATGCGCAATCCGGATACCGCCGCAGCAGCCGCGCGTCCCAGTTGTGATTCAACGCTTCTTCAACAATCTTGCGTGCGTCGTTCCTTCTGTCCAGCGCAATCAGCAATTCGGCGGCAAGATCGGCCAGCCGCGGCGACTGCCGTTCGGTCGCCGATAACGACTGCCAGAACTCCAGCAACGCGTCCGGGTTATGACGCCGGTCACGCAGCAGATTTTCCGATGCGACCTGACGCAAACGCACCGCGACCGCCGGATGCAGCGCCTCGCGTTTCTCCAGCGTCTTGACCAGCTTCAGCACTTCGCCCCAGTTCTTCAACTGCTGCTGCGCGCGCAACGCAATCTGCTGCGCATGCAGACGCCGCCCGCCTTGCGCCTGCATCTCGGTCAACGCGACCAGCGCGCCGTCCGCGTCGCGGCCATCGGCACGCATGTCGGCGGTGGCCATCAAACGCGCGTCCTGCCAGTCGCTGTCCTGCACCTTGGCGAGCCATTCGTCGCGACGCGCGTATTCGTGCATCTCGTGCGCCGCCTTCGCACCGATCAGCCCGGCGGCACCGGCGTTTTCATCGACGCTCAAGGAATCGCGTGCCGATTTCTCCGCTTTCGAAAAACGTCCCGCATACAAATGGCCGATAGCATCGCGCAACGCGGCATTCGCCTTCGCGAGCCGCGAGCGGGTCCGGTACGCCGACACCCGTTGCGGCATTTTCAGCACGCTGCGAATGGCGCGAAGCACGGTGTAGATCACGATGAACGACACGACCAGCGCCACCACGAACAGATTCAGCGATATATCCACCCGATAAGGCGGCATGACCAGCAGCACCTGTCCACCGTCGAAGACGCCGACGAGCGCCAGGCCCGCGGCTGCCGCGAACAGCAGCACAAACCAGATGAGTCCGCGCATCGTCATCATCCGCCTCGCTTGAACTGGTGGACCGCCGCGAGACTCGCATTCAGATCAGGTACGGTAACCGCAAGCGACGCCTGGTCGACTTGCTGCAGGAGCGTACGAACCGCCTTGACCTTGCCCGACGACTGATCGAAATACCGGCCAAGCGCGGTGTCGGCGGCATGAAGATCCGACTTGAGCGAGGGTTCGCTGCGCGACAACAGCGACAAGCGCGCCGACAACAAACGCAGCTTCACGTTTTCGCGCACGAAATAACCCTGATCCGGCGATGCAAGCATGGCGTCGGCGTTATCGATACGACGCACCGTCACCAGGCTCGACAACTGCTGCCCAATACCGCTGGCAAGCTGCTGCAGCCATACTTTCCAATACGGCTGGCCGGTCGCGGCTGCAATGGACGCGGTGTCGCGCGGGGTATCGGCATGGGCCGTTGGCTGCGCGATCGGCGCTTCGCCCGCCAGCGGCAGGGAGTCGATCTGATCGATTGCGGTATCCAGCTTGATGGCAAGGCCGGTGAGATCGGTGGACGGGGTTGCGCGCAGCTTCTCCATGTCCTGCGCGATGGCCTTGCGGATCGTCACGATCTGCGGACCCGTAGTCGCGGCCAAGCGCGTATCCGCGCTTTGCAGTGCGAACAACGCAAGCTGGACGTTACCGGTGAGCTGCAACTGCTGGCTTGCACTCGAGAGGATCTGTTCGACTTCAGCCAGCGTCCAGTCGTCGCGATTGCTCGCCAGATCCTGGTATTGCTGTTGCAGCGCCTGGCTTTGCGCCTGCGCGTCGGTGAGTTTGCCCTGGAACTGGATGATCTGCGTATTGAGCGCCTGCACGGAACTGGCGGCCTGATCGGCCTGGGCGCGCAAGGCGTCCGTTTGCGTGTCGTTCGCCTGCAGACGTTGCGCGAATTGCGCGTCGCGCTGATCGAATTTGCGGTTGAGCATGAAACCGCCCACACCCGCGACCACCACGACGATCAACAGCACCAGCCACAGCAGTGCAGTGCCCGCGCCGCCGCCACGCTGTTTCGGCTGCGACTCGTAGGGCGTGAACGGCGTGTTCGGCGGGATCGACGCCGGGGGCGGTGTCGACGTGGTGGACTGCGGGGCGGTTTTACTCGAATCGATCGAATCAGTCATGCGTGATTGAGCCGGTTGGTGAGCCGGCGTTGAGGCCGGCCTGGAACCCGTCGGCGCGGACTCCTGGTTGGTTTGACTGGATTGGCTGAACGGCGCTGCCGTCGAGGCCTTGTATCCATGTTCTTGCGCTTTTGCAACCTGCGCGTCCGGTTCTTGTTGTTTCGCTGTGTCTTCCGTTGCTTCCGTTGCTTCCGTTGCCGCGGCGAAGATGCCGGTGAGTGCCTGCACGATACGCTCGTCGCCGGCGCCGGACACCGTAATCCTATCAAAACCCGCTTGCCGCGCGGCTTCGGCAATACGCGGATGCGGGCTCACGAGCGGTGCAGCTTTGAGCGTCAGGGTTTCATCGACAGTGAGATGTTCCCGGGCAAGCTCTTCAAGATTGCGTACGCCTTCCGAGCTTGTCAGCAGCCACGCGTGCGGAACGCCCGCGAGCAGGGCGTGGATGCGCTCCCAGTCACGCATGGACGGTTCCGGCACGATCCGCCGGTACGCCGCCACTTTCTCGACCTTCGCCCCCGCTGCGCTCAACGCGTCCGCCAGCCACTCGCGGCCGCCGTCACCGCGCACGATCAATACGCGTTTGTCCTTGAGACCGTCGGGGCCGAAATGCGCTTCGATAGCGGCATACAGCGCTTCGGAATCGTAACGGGGGTCCGTGGGTGTTTCGGTCACCGTTGCGCCGGCCGCCGGGCTGACGATGGTATAGGCCGGTGGCGCCACGCCTTGCCGCGCGAGCGCAGCCACGCTGCCGGGTCCGACCACGCCAATCGCGACGTGCGAAGGCCACGCGGAACTGAGCGCGGTAAACGCGTGATCGATGGCATTCGGCGACACGAACACGACCAATGCAAACCCAAGCTCAACGGGCGCATAGAGCTCGTCGAGCGCCGCACGCAGCGGCGCGACGTCGGCTACCGGACCAATATCGATGAGCGGAAACTCGATTGGCTCGAAACCGGCGCGCGCAAGCAGTGCCAGCAACGCGGCCGACTGGCCCGAAGGACGCGTGACGACAACAGCCGGTCGCTGCGCCGGCCGTCCCGATGAATAAGCAGATCCCCGAGCGCTCGCCATCAGTCGGCAGGCGAGGCAGCGGGAGGAATACCCGCGCCGCTCGCGGTACTCAACTCACGGACGATGTCCATTGCGCCCTGTGCTTCGAGTTCGGCCGAGACACGGCGGCCGAGATCCAGTGCGGCCTGCACGTCAGCATCCTGTGCGGAACCTTCGGCGCGCAGGACCCGCGTGCCGTCGACAGTCGATACACAACCACGCAGATGCAGCACGCCGTCGCGCCAGTCCGCATACGCGGCGAGCGGCACTTCGCAACTGCCGCCGAGCGAGCGCGACACCATCCGCTCGGCTTCGACGGCGGCGGCCGTCGCTTCATGATGCAAGGGTGCAAGCCAGGCCGCGAGATTGTCGCGGCCGGCACGGATTTCAATGCCCAAGGCGCCCTGTCCCGCGGCCGGCAGGCTGGTTTCGACGGGCAGGCTGGCACGAATCCGTGACTCGAGGCCAAGGCGTTTCAAGCCGGCGGCGGCGAGAATGATGGCCGCGTAATCACCGCGATCGAGCTTGGCGAGCCGGGTATCGAGATTGCCGCGCAACGGACGGACATCGAGATGAGGGAACTGCATGCGCAGCATGGCTTCGCGGCGCAGGCTCGACGTCCCCACAATGCTGCCTTCAGGCAGTTCCTCGAGCGACGCATAGTGCGGCGAGACGAAGGCGTCGCGCGGATCCTCGCGTTCGAGGATCGTGCTCAGCGTGAAGCCCTCCGGCAGTTCCATGGGCACGTCCTTCAGCGAATGCACTGCCAGGTCGGCGCGGCCGTCGGCGAGCGCAGCTTCCAGTTCCTTGACGAACAAGCCCTTGCCGCCGACCTTCGATAAGGTCCGGTCGAGAATCTGATCGCCGCGTGTCGTCATTCCAAGGATTTTGACGTCGCAAGATGGATATAATTTGTGCAGCGCAAACCGCACATGCTCGGCCTGCCACATGGCTAGACGGCTTTCCCGCGAGGCAATGACCAGAGTGTCGGGCGGTGGCGTGGAAGGCATCTCGGAGTTCATTGCAAAGTCAATCGAATGACGGGATGGATAACAAACAATGGTAGCACGCACGCCATTGCCCAATTACAGTCGGACCCCGCGCCCGAGCGCCGCAGCACGGGCTTCGAGCGAGGCGGCAGGACGGAGACAGCAAGGTTGTGCCGCATCGCACGGCATCGCCGGGGCTCGCATTTTATCGCGCCGCCACGGTAGGAAACCTTCGCCATCTCGCGTTCCATCCGCTGCGTAGTAATGAAGCATGGCAAAGCAGTCGAACGTCGCACCGGCCGGCGGTCTCGCGCCCTTTCATCGTTTCTGGCGCCGGGCCGCGCCGGTATCCTGTCTCTGGCTTTCAAGAGGAATTCAACGTGACGTCTCCCGGATCGGCGCGCAACGCCCGCCCCCGCCGCAACGCTGTATCGAAGGATGCTTCTTCCGCCGCACCCGCTGCAACGCCCGCCGTTCGTAGCCGCGCGACCACCGTCAGCAAGGCGTCCAAGACCGCCGTCCCCGTGAAAACGGCAGCGGCCGGGACTAGCAAACGCGTGACGAACGGCCGTGCTGCCGCCAACCCCGCGCCCGCGGAAACCGTGAAGAACGGCAAAGCGCCCAAAGCCTCGTCCCGCACGCGCGACGACAAGGACCAGCCGCTCTTTGAAGACATCCGCTATCTGGGCCGCCTGCTGGGCGACGTGGTGCGCGAGCAGGAAGGCGACAAAGTGTTCGATGTTGTCGAAACGATTCGTCAGACGGCAGTGAAATTTCGTCGCGAGGAAGACAACGAGGCGTCGCAGACGCTGGAAAAGCGCTTGAAATCGCTCTCGCCCGAGCAGACGGTGAGCGTCGTGCGCGCGTTCAGCTATTTCTCGCATCTCGCGAATATCGCCGAGGACCGGCATCACAACCGGCGCCGGCGGATTCACGCGCTCGCCGGTTCCGCCCCGCAGCCCGGCACGATGGCTTATGCCATCGAGCGGCTGAAGGCGAGCCCGAATGCGAAGTCGGCGAAAGCTACGCTGCAAAAGTTTTTCGATAACGCGCTCATCGTGCCCGTCCTCACCGCTCACCCGACCGAAGTCTCGCGCAAGAGCATTCTGGACGCGCAGCACGAAGTCGCGCGGCTGCTGGCCGAGCGTGATCAGGAACTGACCGAGCGCGAACGGGCGCACAACGAAGCCATGCTGCGTTCACGCGTCACGTCGCTGTGGCAAACGCGGATGCTGCGCGACGCCCGCCTGACCGTCGCCGATGAAATCGAAAACGCGCTCTCGTATTACCACGCGACGTTTCTGGAAGAGATTCCCGCGCTATACGCCGATATTGAGGCCGCGCTGACCGAACACGGCCTGCCGGCGCGTCTGCCGCCGTTCCTGCAGATGGGTAGCTGGATTGGGGGAGATCGCGACGGGAATCCGAACGTCACCGCGCCCACGCTCGTGCACGCCATCACGCGCCAGGCCACGGTGATCTTCGAACATTATCTCGATCAGGTACACAAGCTCGGCGCGGAGTTGTCGGTGTCGCATTTGCTGGCAGGTGCAAGCGACGCGCTGAAGACGCTCGCGGATGCATCGCCGGATTCGTCGCCGCATCGTACCGATGAACCCTACCGGCGCGCGCTGATCGGCGTGTATGCGCGGCTGGTGGCGTCCGCCGACGCGCGGCTCGGTCAAGGCGTGGTCCCGGCGCGCAGCCGTCATCCGGCGAAACCGTACGCATCGGCAGCGGAATTTGGCGCTGACCTGAACGTGCTGATCGAATCGCTCGCCGCACATCACGGCGAGTATTTGTCCGCACCGCGCTTGTCGCCGCTGGCACGCGCGGCTGAAGTGTTCGGCTTCCATCTGGCGAGCATCGACTTGCGTCAAAGCTCGGATATCCACGAAGCGGTAGTCGCGGAACTGCTTGCACGTGCGGGCGTTCAGGACGATTACACCGCCCTGCCGGAAGCCGATAAGGTCAAGCTGCTGCTGAACGAACTTGCCCAGCCAAGGCCGCTGCGGCTCCCCTATTTCGATTACTCCGACCTCGCGAAGAGCGAACTCGGCGTGCTCGAAACGGCGCGCGTGACGCGTGAGAAGTTCGGCACGCGCTCGGTGCGCAACTACATCATTTCGCACACGGAAACGGTCAGCGACTTGCTCGAAGTCATGCTGCTGCAGAAGGAGACGGGCCTGCTGCAAGGGCGTCTGGGGCATGCCAAAGACCCCGCGCACGATGGCCTGATGGTGATTCCGCTGTTCGAAACCATCGCCGACCTGCGCAATGCGCCGCACATCATGGGCGATTTTTTCGCGCTGCCGGGCGTGGACAAGCTGGTCGAGCTGCAAGGCGGCGAGCAGGAAGTGATGCTCGGTTACTCCGACAGCAACAAGGACGGCGGTTTTCTCACGTCGAACTGGGAGCTGTATCGCGCCGAACTGGCGCTGGTCGCCTTGTTCAAGCAGCACAAGACCACGCTGCGGCTCTTTCACGGCCGTGGAGGCACGGTCGGCCGCGGGGGCGGTCCGACGTACCAGGCAATCTTGTCGCAGCCGCCGGGCACTGTGGACGGCCAGATCCGCACGACCGAGCAAGGCGAAGTGATCGCGAGCAAGTTCGGCAATGCGGAGATCGGGCGGCGCAATCTCGAACTCGTGGTTGCGGCCACGCTGGAAGCATCGCTTCTGCCGCACGAGAACACCCCGCCGCAGTTGCCGCTGTTCGAAGCCACCATGCAGACCTTGTCGGATTCGGCGATGGCTGCGTATCGCGCGCTGGTTTATGAAACGCCGGGCTTCAAGGAGTATTTCTTCGAATCGACGCCGATCTCGGAGATCGCCGAGTTGAACATCGGCAGCCGGCCGGCATCGCGGAAACTGCAGGACCCGAAGCAACGCAAGATTGAAGACCTGCGGGCTATTCCATGGGGTTTCTCGTGGGGCCAATGCCGCCTGCTTCTCACGGGCTGGTACGGCTTCGGCAGCGCGGTGACCGATTTCCTCGATGCGTCAGCGGACGCCGCCGAGCGCACCCGTCGTCTCGATACGCTCAAGAAGATGCACAAGACCTGGCCGTTCTTCGCGAACCTGCTGTCGAACATGGACATGGTGCTGGCGAAAACGGATATTGCAGTGGCATCGCGGTATGCGCAGCTCGTTACCGATAAGAAACTCCGCAAGCATGTGTTCGGCCGGATCGTGGCGGAATGGGAGCGGACGTCGAGCGTGCTGTCGGAGATCACCGGGAACAACGAGAGGCTGGCGAATAATCCGCTGCTCGCAAGGTCGATTAAAAACCGCTTCCCGTATCTCGATCCGCTGAATCACTTGCAGGTGGAGTTGCTGAAACGCCATCGTGCGGGGGATGACAACGTGCGGCTCGGGCGCGGGATTCACCTGACGATCAATGGGATTGCGGCGGGGTTGCGTAATACGGGGTGATTCACCAGGTAGCAACGTGATTGCTTGATCGAAAAAGCCGGCTCGTGCACTGCACAGCCGGCTTTTTCATTGCTTCGCGGCCGGGTGAATCACCGGGCTCCTGGGGCACTTGACTTGATATGCCGTGTGCTTCCGCAGTAAGGGAGCCGACCGTGTCGGCAGTTTGCTCGCCGCGTCTCATCCATCGCTACAGGTTTTCGTCAGTATTTACTCGCCGGCCGCGACGCTACAATAAGGACCGCCTTGTACCGGTACAAGTTGAGCGGTTATTCTGGTATCTAAACACCCTGAGCCGCTGTCAGATTTTCCAAAGCGCGTATTGAGCCTCATGCCCTTGTCACCCACTACCACCAGCACCACCAACGCCCCGCCACCACTCGACGCCACCCCGGCTCATGCGCTTGGCGACTTCATTCGCGCGCATCGGGAGCGGCTGTCGCCAATGGCCGTCGGCTTGCCGCCCGGCCCGCGCCGCCGCACGCCCGGGTTGCGGCGGGAAGAAGTCGCCCAGTTGTGCGGCGTCAGTCCGACCTGGTACACGTGGATAGAACAGGGACGACCCGTGTCCGCGTCCGCCGATGCGCTGGCGCGCATTGCCGTGGCATTGCAGTTATCGCGGGCCGAGCGGGCTTATCTGTTCGAACTGGCCGCCCAGCGCGATCCCGCCGAGCCCGATCCGGCGGCGCAGGACGCGCCGGCAGCGCTGTTGAAATCGGTGGAATTGATCGATGCACCCGCCTACGTGCTCGACCGGCAGTGGAATGCGTTGCGCTGGAACGCGCAAGCGGCGGCGTTGTTCACCGGTTGGCTGGACGGTGCTCAGGACCGTAATCTGCTTGGCTTCACGTTCACAGCGCCCGGCGCGCAGAGCCTGATCGTGGATTGGGAGACGCGCGCGCGACGGCTCGTAGCGGAGTTCCGGGCGGATTCGATCCGCCATCTGAACGATGCCCCCACGCGAGCGCTGATCGATTCGCTCAGTGCCGCAAGCGATGCGTTCGCGCGTTTTTGGGCGTCACAGGACGTCGGTGAACGGGAAGGCGGTGCGCGCGAATTCAATCATCCGACGCGCGGGCGCCTGGTGTTCGACCAGATTACGTTCAAGCCGGCGCATCGGGAGGATTTGAAGCTGGTGATCCTGGTAGGTGCTGACGTGGCAGAACGCCCCCGCGAATAGCTCGGCGACGCTTGGACTCTGCGGGCCGGCCAGAAACGATGACCACCGCCAAACGCCGCCGCAAATGGTTTGAGGCACAGGAACCAAGGCTGTCGGCGCGCTGCTTGACCGAAAGCGATAGCGATAGCCGAAAAAAATGCCCGGCCTTTACGGTCGGGCAAATCCGTATCTCCCCGGCAGGGCCGGAGGAGAACGGGGACACAGGGTGAGCTGCGCAAGGTTGCGCCGCGAATTTCGCGCGCCGAAAGCGGGCCCGTATCCGTGATACGCAGACAAACGCGAAACGGATGCATCCGGATGCAAAAAAAAGCAGCGCGGTTCATATCGATTATTTCTGTAAGATTAATCGCGCCGCCTACCCGACCGGTTCCATGACGACAACACTCCCCCATGATCCGACCGCCGACACCCTCGTGCAATTGCTCGATCGCGTCGCGAGTGAAGACGCCGCCGCGTTGCGCACGCTCTACGACCTGACTTCGTCGAAACTGTTTGGCCTTGCGCTTCGTATATTAGTGAAGCGTGAGTGGGCTGAAGAAGTTTTGCAGGACGCGTTCGTCAATATCTGGCGATACGCGGGCGACTACAAAGCAGGCCTCTCCGCGCCGATGACCTGGATGGCGGCGATTGTCCGCAACCGGGCCCTCGATTATTTGCGGCGGCAAAAAGCCAACGGGGCAAGCGCCGAAACAGAGTGGAGCGATGCGTTGGACGATACCTTGCCGGCAAATGAGGCAGATCCCTCCGAGCAGATGTTGATGAGCCAGGAAGCGCGGCAACTCGCTATCTGCATGGAACGGCTCGAAGCCAATCAGCGACAGGCCGTGGCGCTGGCCTATCTGCGTGATCAGAGCCACAGCGAAGTGGCCGACGTCTTGAAAGTACCGCTTGGCACGGTGAAGTCGTGGATTCGGCGCGGCCTCGAAAAACTCAAAACGTGCCTGGGAGGTCTGTGATGGATTTGCATCGCTACGCAGGCCTGGTAGACCAACTTGCTGCCGAGTACACGCTCGGCGTGTTGCGCGGGCGGTCGCGCAGACGGTTTGAAGCTATTTCGCAGCACGATCCGGCGATCCGCCTGGCCGTTGAAGCCTGGCGTTTGCGGCTGGCGGCAATGACCGAGATTGGGCCGGCGGTCGCGCCGCCGCCTGAGATCTGGCCGGCTATCGAGCGGCGCTTGAACCTGGTGAATGCCCGGCGCGATGCGGCTGCGGTCCGGCCGGTTCCGCCTGCTGCTCCGGTTACCCGACCGAAGCCGGGCTGGTTCGAGAATCTCTCGTTCTGGCGCGGCTGGTCGATCGCCGCCACAGCCATTGCAGCGATTGCGCTGGTCGTGTCCATTCGGGAACTGTCGACGGTCGCGCCCGTTCCTGCACCGGCGCCCGCACCGCAAGTCGCCCAGGAACCGCGGATTGGTTATGTGGCAACGCTTGCCGATGACAAATCGAACGCGAGAATGCTGGTGACGTGGGACGACCGGACCTCCGAAGTCACCGTTCGACGCTTGAGCGGCTCGTCGGATCCCTCCGATAAATCCATGCAGCTCTGGGGCCTGCCCAAGGAAGGGCACCCGGTGTCGCTCGGGGTGCTGCCCGTCGGGGGAACCGCGCGCTTCAAAGCGGCTTCTGTGAATGCGTATCCGGTATTGGCGGTGTCGGTGGAGCCAATCGGCGGATCGCCGAATCCAAATGGGCCTACCGGCCCGGTCGTCTATACGGGTAAGGTCATTCCCGCAGCTTGACGGTTGTCGTTTCATCCTGGGCAGAAGGGGCGCCACTTGGCGCCCCTTCTGCCCGTTCGATGGTTGCCCGTTCTCATTGCCTGTAAAATCGCCAGTTCCGCGGGTTTCTATCCGGATTGCGCTATGCCCGGCCGCCTGCCATCGACTTTCCGTCCTCTTACGAACATCACTATGACGTCCCAACTGCACAAAAAAGGCGAAGCCTGGTCGGCTCGCTTCAACGAACCAATGTCCGATCTGGTAAAGCGTTACACGTCATCGGTGTTCTTCGACAAGCGCCTCGCGCTCGTCGATATCGAGGGGTCGCTCGCGCACGCCGCCATGCTGGCCGCGCAAAAGATCATCGGCGATGCGGATTTCCAGGCCATCCAGCAAGGCATGACGCAGATTCGCGGCGAGATCGAACGCGGCGAATTCGAGTGGAAACTCGATCTGGAAGACGTCCACCTGAACATCGAAGCGCGGTTGACGGCGCTTATCGGCGATGCCGGCAAACGCCTGCATACCGGCCGCTCGCGTAACGACCAGGTCGCGACCGACATCCGCCTGTGGCTGCGTGGCGAAATTGACCGGATTGGTGAATTGCTGGTCGAGCTGCGCCGCGCGCTGATTGATATTGCCGAGCAAAACGCCGAAACCATCATGCCCGGCTTCACTCACCTGCAAGTCGCTCAGCCCGTGACGTTCGGCCACCACCTGTTGGCTTACGTCGAAATGTTCAGCCGCGACAGCGAACGCCTGCTCGATTGCCGCAAGCGCGTGAACCGCCTGCCGCTTGGCGCTGCGGCGCTCGCCGGCACGAGCTATCCGATTGATCGTCACGCTGTGGCGAAGACCCTGGGCTTCGACGGCATCTGCGCAAACTCGCTCGACGCCGTGTCGGACCGCGACTTCGCCATCGAATTCACCGCGGCCGCCGCGCTGATCATGACGCACGTATCGCGCTTCTCGGAAGAACTCGTGTTGTGGATGAGTCCGCGGGTCGGTTTCATCGACCTGGCTGACCGCTTCTGCACCGGCTCGTCGATCATGCCGCAGAAGAAGAACCCGGACGTGCCCGAACTGGCGCGTGGCAAGACGGGTCGCGTGAACGGACATCTGATTGCTTTGCTGACGCTGATGAAGGGCCAGCCGCTCGCGTACAACAAGGACAATCAGGAAGACAAGGAACCGCTGTTCGATACCGTCGATACCGTCTCGGATACCCTGCGTATCTTCGCCGAAATGGCAGCGGGCATCACGGTCAAGCCGGACGCCATGCGCGCAGCCGCGTTGCAAGGTTTTTCGACGGCAACCGATCTCGCGGACTATCTGGTGAAACGCGGCCTGCCATTCCGCGATGCGCACGAAGCGGTAGCGCTGGCCGTGCGGATCTGCGTGGACCGCGGCTGCGATCTGGCCGACCTGACGCTCGACGAAATGCGCGCGGAACTGCCGAACGTGGCGCGTTTGATTGGTGAGGACGTGTTCGAATACCTGACGCTGGAAGGCTCGGTCGCGAGCCGGAATCATGCCGGCGGAACAGCGCCGGAACAGGTTCGGGCGGCGGCGAAGGCGGCTCGGGCGGCGTTGGGGTAATCAAGAAGTTCATGCGTTTGCTTGAATATCGTAGCTGAATCGGCTACGATCGTAGCCAATCATGCTACGTTCTCCATCCGAAACGCTCTTCAACAGCTATCGTCGGCGTGTTCTTGGACTCCTGCTGCTTCGGCCGGACGAGTCCTTCCACGTCCGCGAGATTGCTCGTCTGACCGGCACCTCCGCCGGCACGCTTCATAAAGAACTGAGCAAGCTCGCCGAGGCCGGCATTCTCGTCGCCGAGCGGCGCGCTAACCAATTGGTCTATATGGCTAATCGCGCGTCGCCGATTTACGATGAGCTAGCCAGCATCATGCGGAAAACCTCCGGACTGACTGACGTTATCGCCAACGCACTCGCGTCTTGTGCTGCATCGATCGACGTCGCGTTCGTGTTCGGATCGGTAGCACGAGCACAGGAAACGGCTCACAGCGATATCGACGTGATGATTATCGGCGAGACCCGTTTCGCCGACGTCGTCAGGCAGTTGTATCCGGCACAAGCCACGCTGGGACGTGAGATCAATCCCGTAGTGATGTCGGCGAATGAGTGGCGTGCCAGTATTGAACGCAAGGATGGGTTCGCGCTGGATTTGATGGACAAGCCGAAGTTCTACGTGGTGGGCAACGAGCATGACCTTGCAAAACTTATTGGGAATCTCCCTTGATTCGATCGCTCCGAATCGGGAAACCATAGCGCGCCTGCTCACGGCCGCACAGCGCAATTTGATGGACGCACGGCTCGACGGACTGAGCCAGGAAAATCGCTTCGACGCTGCGTATAAAGCCATCATGCAGTTGTCCATGCTGGCGCTCAACGCCAACGGATTCCGGACGCTGACCAGCCGGCCAGGACATCACCAGACCGCGATTCAATCGTTGACGCTCACTATCGGCTTGTCGACAGATCGGATGATCGTGCTAGACGCCCTGCGGAAACAACGCAACCTTTCCGACTATTCTGGCGATCTCGTCACCGACGCGGCCGTTCGTGAATGCATGTCGAGCGCAACAGCGCTTCTCGACGATGTCCGGACGTGGTTGACCGCTAATCGGCCGGAACTTGCGTAGGCCTTTCGTCGACGGCAATGGACATAGGCGTCGCCTTCGTTGACGACGCATAGGCGGCGACTGATCGACACACCCCGACAGCGAACGAAGCATTTCCCGGATAATTCTCCGTCCATCCGAAATCCGCGCCCATGATCACCCGTCCCAAACTCAACTGGTTTCGCATGCTGTTCGTCTGGCGCGGGTCCGTGCTGCCGCAACTACTGCCGCGCCTCGCGTTGATCTTCGTGTTGTCCGTCGCTGCGATCGTGATGCACGACCATGTGCGAAGTTATCCGGTCGGACTCGGTACGCCACCGTTCGCACTGGTTGGCATCGCGCTCGCCGTGTTCCTGGGCTTTCGCAATAGCGCAAGCTATGAGCGCTGGTGGGAGGGCCGCAAGCTGTGGGGTTCGTTGCTGATCCACGGCCGCTCGCTCGCGCGGCAGGCGCTGACATTGCCGCGCGGCGTAAAAAGCGAAGACACGCGCGAGTTCATCGCGGGAATTGGTGCACTTGGTCACGCGCTGCGCCACGAAATGCGTCGCACCGACCCACTCCCCGACCTCGCTACGCACCTTCCGTCAACGCTTTATCAGCGGGTCGTTCAAGCGCAATATCGCTCGTCACTGATCCTGCGATGGCTCGGCGAATGGTCGAGCACGCGCGCTCGCGAAGGTGCACTCGACGGCTACGGCGTGCTCGCATTCGAGCAAAACCTGAACGAGTTGTCGGCCGTGATTGGCGGCTGCGAAAGGCTGGCGTCGACACCTCTGCCGTTCTCGTATTCGGTGATGATCCACCGGACCGTGTATCTGTTCTGCGTGATGTTGCCGTTCGGGCTTGTCGATGGTGCAGGTTTTCTCACGCCCCTGTTCGCGCTGCTGGTCGCGTACGCGTTCATGTCGCTGGAGGCGATCGCGGCGCAGATCGAAGATCCGTTCGGTCTCGAAGAAAACGACCTGGCGTTGACCGCGCTATGCGACTCGCTGGAAACCGCACTCCACGATATGGCCGCCGATCCAGCTTTCGCGCGACCACCCAAGGCATTGCCGGAACCGGGCGTGACCGAGCGCTGGTTTATCGTTACGTAAGCGGCCAAGAAAGAGGCCAAGTGCTGGAGCAGTCCGACCACCAATGACAATGGCCCGCATTCGCGGGCCATTGTCATTCCTACGCTCTCACGCTGTCACATCAGCGCTCGAGCGCCACGCAATCGACAAAATACTCGATACGCCCGTTGATCATCTCACCAACCAACCCGTGGATATCCGTATGGAAGCCCGGGAAGCGTTCGTTGAACTCGCGCGCAAAACGCAGGTAGTCCACGATCGTCTTGTTAAACCGCTCGCCCGGAATCAGCAACGGAATGCCCGGTGGATACGGCGTCAACAGGATGCTGGTCACACGCCCTTCGAGTTCGTCGATAGGCACGCGATCGATCTCCCGATGCACCAGCTTCGCATAGGCTTCGGACGGCTTCATGGCCGGCTCCATGCTCGAGAGATACATCTCGGTGGTCAGTCGGGCAATATTGTTGGCCCGATAGACGCTATGAATCTGCTCACACAGATCCCTTAATCCTATGCGCTCATACGACGGATGCTGCGCAATAAAGTCCGGCAATACACGCCACAGCGGCTGGTTATTGTCGTAGTCGTCTTTAAACTGCTGCAACTCGGTGACCATCGAATTCCAGCGGCCCTTCGTAATGCCGATCGTGAACATGATGAAGAACGAATACAGCCCGGTCTTCTCCACGATAATGCCGTGCTCCGCCAGATATTTCGTCACGATCGCGGCCGGAATCCCGGTCTCGCCGAACTCGCCGTCCACGTCCAGTCCAGGCGTGATGATGGTCGCCTTGATCGGATCGAGCATGTTGAAGCCTTCGGCAAGCGGCCCGAAACCGTGCCAGCGGTCGTTCGGCTTCAACACCCATTCTTCACGATCGCCAATGCCCTCTTCCGCGAGCGCTTCCGGTCCCCACACCTTGAAGAACCATTCGTCGCCGTATTCGTCGTCGACCTTGCGCATGGCACGGCGGAAATCGAGCGCTTCCGCAATCGACTCCTCTACCAGCGCCGTGCCGCCCGGCGGCTCCATCATGGCCGCGGCCACATCGCAGGACGCGATGATCGCGTATTGCGGGCTCGTGGACGTGTGCATCAGGTACGCCTCGTTGAAGCGGTGCTTGTCGAAGGTGCTGTTCTCGGAGTCCTGAACGACGATCTGCGACGCCTGCGAAATCCCCGCAAGCAGCTTGTGCGTGGAGTGCGTGGCGAACACCAGCGCACCCGTACGCGGACGCCCCGCGCCGATCGCATGCATGTCCTGGTAGAAGTCGTGGAACTCGGCGTGCGGCAACCAGGCTTCGTCGAAGTGAAGCGTGTCGAGCAGGTCGCCAAGCAGGTCCTTGATCATCTCGACGTTGTAGATCACGCCGTCATAGGTACTTTGCGTGATGGTCAGGATGCGCGGCTTCGCTTTCGGATTCTTCGCCAGCGCTTCGCGCGCGAACGGATTCGCCTCAATCTTCTTGCGGATGTTTTCCGGCTTGAATTCGTCGCGCGGAATCGGTCCGATAATGCCGAAGTGATTGCGCGTCGGCGTCAGGAAGACGGGAATCGCGCCCGTCATGGTGATCGCGTGCAGGATCGATTTGTGACAATTGCGGTCGACCAGCACGATATCGCCGGGCGCAACGGTCGCGTGCCAGACGATCTTGTTCGATGTCGACGTGCCATTGGTCACGAAGAACAAATGATCCGCGCTGAAAATGCGCGCCGCATTGCGCTCGGATGCCGCGATCGGCCCGGTGTGATCGAGCAACTGCCCGAGTTCGTCGACGGCATTGCAGACGTCCGCCCGCAACATGTTCTCGCCGAAGAACTGGTGGAACATCTGCCCAAGCGGATTCTTCAGGAACGCCACTCCGCCCGAATGCCCCGGGCAATGCCACGAGTACGAACCTTCTTCCGCGTACTGCACGAGTTCCTTGAAGAACGGCGGCGCGAGCGCGTCGAGGTAGACCTTCGCCTCACGAATAATGTGCCGCGCGACGAACTCCGGCGTGTCCTCGAACATGTGGATGAAGCCGTGCAGTTCGCGCAGGATGTCGTTGGGCAAGTGCCGCGACGTGCGCGTTTCCCCGTACAGGAAAATGGGGATGTCGGCATTGCGCCTGCGCACCGCTTGCACGAACGCGCGCAACGCGACAATCGCGGAGGCCAGTTCCGGCGTGTCGCCTTCAGCCACCACGACGTTGTCCACGTACGGCAGCAATTCGTCGTCGTCGATCGACAGGATGAAGCACGACGCGCGGCTCGATTGCTGCGCGAACGACGTCAGGTCGCCGTAACTCGTCAGCCCGAGCACCTCGACGCCTTCGCGCTCGATCGCTTCGGCAAGGGCGCGGATGCCGGAACCCGAAATGTTCTCGGAGCGAAAATCTTCGTCGATGATGACGACGGGAAAACGGAACTTCATGCGGCGAATCTCCAAATGGAACGACCGCTGGCCGAGTAATGCGTACTCGATTCCAGCGGTCTTTCAAAAAGCGTTGCAATGACGTTTCGAATAATTGAGAAACGTCAGGTCTTCGGCAGTGTTACGCCGATTTGCCCTTGATACTTGCCCCCACGATCGGCGTACGAGGTCTCGCAAATCTCATCGCTTTCAAAGAAGAGAACCTGCGCCACGCCTTCGTTCGCGTAGATTTTGGCAGGCAAAGGTGTCGTATTCGAGAATTCGAGCGTCACATATCCCTCCCATTCCGGCTCGAACGGCGTCACGTTCACAATGATCCCGCAGCGGGCGTACGTGGATTTGCCGAGGCAAACCGTCAGGCACGAGCGCGGAATCCGGAAATATTCGACCGTGCGCGCAAGCGCGAAGGAGTTCGGCGGGATGATGCAGACATCACCCTTGAAGTCGACAAACGATTTCTCGTCGAAATTCTTCGGGTCGACAATCGTGGAATTGATGTTGGTGAAAATCTTGAATTCGTCTGCCACACGAATGTCATAACCGTAGCTGGACGTACCATAGCTCACGATCTTGCGGCCATCTTCAGACACCCGCACCTGATCGCGCACGAACGGCTCGATCATGTTGTGCTCTTCGGCCATGCGCCGGATCCACTTGTCGGACTTGATGCTCATAGGGAACGCTACCCAACGAAAGAGGCGGCCTCAGAAGTGCCGCCGGGCTTGAAACAGGGCATGGCCGGAGACTCGGGATGGATGCAGAAGCACGCCGAAGCCAGCCAGACCAGACGAGAAGCGCGTATTTTACTTGATGCGCCGGCTCTCGCGACGCGGCTATGCCAACAGGCCGGGTCGCGCGCCCCAACAGCCTGATTTCATTGAAAGATCACTGCTTGATCACACCGCACGCCAGCGCGGGACCGGCGCCGTGCGGCACGATGGCGTAGGTGTCCGCGCCGTCGCGATGCAGCACGATGGCCCGCGACAACACCGAACGCACGCCGTCGAGCGACACATCCGGCGCGACGATGAAACCCGTCGCCGTGCCGTTCGCGTCGGCGCGAATGCTGGCGAGGTCGCCTTCCACCTTGGAGCCGGAGTCGCTGCGCTCGGACGCGGGTGCGAATACGGGGCCGCCGTCGGACGAGGCCGTGATGATGCAGTCGCCACGCTCATGGATCTGCAGCGCATGCTCGCTGTTCGGCGGCATGCCCGACAAGTTGTAAGACACCTGAACGCCGTCTGCACGCTCGATGAACGTGACCGTGCCGGTCGCCGTATTGCCGCCGGTCGGCTGCAACGTGGCGTCGGCACGTTTTTCGTGGTTCTGGAACAGAAGGCCGCAGCCGCCGAGCAGCAAGACGCTGACCAATGCGCTGACAGTCGTGCTCAAACTCGGCACCAGGCTCGGAACCGGGTGTCTCGCGGCAGGGAGTCTGCGCGATTCAGGCCCGTCGAATCTTTGTTTCATGCGATCCTCATGGCGACCCGCGACCACCCCGTGTGTTCACCTGGCCGCGCCAATCAAGGCGACATGATACCGCGACACGCGCCGCCAAAATCGTGCGCGTTCCTCAAGCCGCCTAAGTGTTTTGCACTACGATGCTGGGGAACATCGACGTCATGTCGCGCTGGCGTTCGGCAATCGAAATAGCGACCTTGCGCGCGATCGATCGATACGCCTCGGCAATCTTGCTGTCCGGTTCCGAGATCACCGTCGGCTGGCCCGCATCGGTCTTCTCGCGGATCGCAATATCGAGCGGCAAATGGCCGAGCACCGGCACGCCATATTCCTTCGACATCCGCTCGCCCCCGCCCGCGCCGAAGATATGTTCTTCGTGGCCGCAGTTCGAGCAGATATGCGTGCTCATGTTCTCCACGATCCCCAGGATCGGAATGCCCACTTTCTCGAACATCTTCAAGCCCTTCTTGGCGTCGAGCAACGCGATGTCCTGCGGCGTGGTGACGATCACCGCACCCGTTACGGGCACTTTCTGCGAGAGCGTGAGCTGGATGTCGCCGGTGCCGGGCGGCATGTCGACCACCAGGTAGTCGAGGTCTTTCCAGTTGGTCTGGCGCAGCAATTGTTCGAGCGCGGACGTGACCATGGGGCCGCGCCACACCATGGGGTTGTCCTGCTCGATCAGGAAACCGATCGAGTTGGCCTGGATGCCGTGGCCGGTGAGCGGGTTCATCGACTGGTTGTCGGGCGATTCCGGACGGCCGCTGATGCCAAGCATCATGGGCAGCGACGGACCGTAGATATCGGCGTCCAGCATGCCGACCGACGCGCCTTCCGCTGCCAGCGCCAGCGCCAGGTTCACCGCGGTCGTGCTCTTGCCGACCCCGCCCTTGCCAGATGCCACCGCAATGATGTTCTTCACGTTCGGCAGCAGCTTCACGCCGCGCTGGACCGCGTGCGCAACCACTTGGGACGACACCGTCACCTGTACCCCGCCCACGCCCGGCACGCCGGCGACCGCGTTGGCCACGAGCGCGCGGATGGCGTCGAACTGGCTCCTGGCCGGATAACCCAGGACCACGTTCACAGTGACATTGGCGCCGTCCACGGTGACGCCGCGGATGCTTTTCGTGTCCGCGAAAGTGCGATTGGTATTGGGATCGATCAAGCCGCTGAGCGCGGTATCGATCTGGGCGCGATCAAGACTCATCGAAACTCCAGGGGAACGCTTTTTGCGGTGGCGGATCGAATGTTCCGCACGCAAGCTATGAAATTGAAAGGAATTGTTGCACCACGTTGCGCTGCAGCACAGGGCGATGCACTATCCGACGCTGCCATGATTCGGGGACGCATCGTTATAATCGCTTGAATCCTTGGCCGTATTGTAGTGGCAGCCGTTACGACGCGCCGGAAGACCCTACGGGGACCGTTCCGGGCTGTCGCAGCAGGCTTTGTCTGAATTGGTACCCTGGAGAATTAATAATGAACTCGAAAATGATGACCCGCTTGACCGTAATCGCCGTAGCCGGTGCGCTGGTCGCCGGTTGCGCCACCCAGCAAGGCAATAACGCCGCCGTTGGCACGGGCATTGGCGCGGCGTCGGGCGCGGCGCTTGGCGCAATCTTCGGCGGCGGCAAGGGTGCGGCCATCGGCGCGGGCGTAGGCGCGGCGGCTGGCGGTATTACCGGCTACAACTGGCAGGCCATCAAGGGCAAGCTGACCGGCGCAACGAAGGGCACGGGCACGCAGGTGACGGAACAGCCGGACGGATCGCTGAAGGTCAACATCCCGAACTCGATCTCGTTCGACACCAACAGCTACGCTATCAAGCCGGGTTTCGCACCCGTGCTCGACCAGGTTACGCAAACGTTGACGCAGCATCCTGAGCTGATTGCGCAAGTGGTTGGACATACCGACAGCACCGGCCAGCCGGCTTACAACCAGACGTTGTCGCAAAACCGTGCACAAAGCGTGGCTTCGTATCTGGCTGGCCACGGCGTCGCGGCGCAGCGTCTGTCGGCACAGGGCATGGGGCAGACGCAACCTATTGCCGACAACAGCACCGAAGCCGGCCGTGCGCAGAATCGTCGCGTGGAAATCTACCTGCGCGCTACCGCTCAGCCGGGTCAGGTTCAGTAATACGGTTGATTTACAAGGGGAATGACGCGGTAATCAGGTCAGGGATTCAATTCGTTTCGCGGCGGAACAGCAGACACGCAGCAGATCCATCGCGAACATGAAAAATATTTGAAACTTTGCCCCTGCAGTCCGTGTCTGTCTTATCGGTAGGTGGCTGGCTTTGCCGCCACGTGCCATTCTCCTCTTGTCGTTGTTGCTCCGGGGCCGCTAATCGCCCCGGTTTTTTTTCGTCTGAAATTTGGAGGGGCAGACCCTCCAACCATGGCCGTCTCACGGCCGTCTTTCCCACCTCCCCATCCCCGCCCCTGCCCGAGTAAGAACGGGCGACCCTTGGCTGGTAGAATCTTCATTCGCTTTTTCACGCCATCACTGAATTCTTTAACCGCAGGCCAGCCGCCTTATGTCCGCACCGTCAGCACCGTCAGCACCCACCTCGTCTACATCCGTACCCGCAGCGGCGTCAGCCACCCCTGGCCAGCGCCGGATTCTCGTCACGTCCGCGCTCCCTTACGCGAACGGTCAGATTCATATTGGCCATATGGTCGAATACATCCAGACGGATATCTGGGTGCGTTCGCTGCGAATGCACGGTCACGAGGTTTATTACGTCGGCGCTGACGACACGCACGGCACCCCCATCATGCTGCGCGCCGAGCTGGAAGGCATCACGCCGAAGCAGTTGATCGAGCGCGTGGGGAAAGAGCACAAGCGCGATTTCGACAGCTTCGGCATCTCGTTCGACAACTACTATTCCACCGACGCCGAAGAAAACCGCGTGCTGTGCGAATCCATCTACGAGTCGCTGAAGGCGGCCGGGCTGATCGAGGCGCGCGATATTGAGCAAGCCTACGACCCGGTCAAGGAAATGTTCCTGCCCGATCGCTTCATCAAGGGCGAATGCCCGAAGTGCGGCGCGAAGGACCAGTACGGCGACAACTGCGAAGTCTGCGGATCCACGTACCAGCCGCTCGATCTCATCAACCCGTATTCGGTGGTGTCGGGCGCAACGCCGGTGCGCAAAACCTCGACGCATTATTTCTTCCGCCTCTCCGACCCGCGCTGCGAAGATTTCCTGCGCGGCTGGGTCAGCGGACTCGCGCAGCCCGAAGCCACGAACAAGATGCGCGAATGGCTCGGCGACAAGGGCGACGCGAAGCTTGCCGACTGGGATATCTCGCGCGACTCGCCGTATTTCGGTTTCGAAATCCCCGGTGCGCCGGGCAAGTATTTCTACGTCTGGGTGGACGCGCCAGTCGGTTATTACGCCAGCTTCAAGAATCTGGCGGACGCGCGCGGCATCGACTTCGAGGAGTGGATCCGGCCGGGATCGAAGACGGAGCAGTATCACTTCATCGGCAAGGACATCCTGTATTTCCATACGCTGTTCTGGCCTGCAATGCTGGAGTTTTCCGGCCATCGCACGCCGACGAACGTGTTCGCCCACGGTTTTCTCACCGTCGACGGCGCGAAGATGTCCAAGTCGCGCGGCACGTTCATCACGGCGAAAAGCGTGATCGATACCGGGATCAATCCCGAGTGGCTGCGCTACTACTTCGCGGCGAAGCTGAACCACACGATGGAAGACATCGACCTGAACCTCGAAGATTTCCAGGCGCGCGTGAACAGCGATCTGGTCGGCAAATACGTGAATATCGCGAGCCGGGCGGCAGGGTTCCTGATCAAGCGCTTCGATGGCCGCGTGCTGGACGGCGCGATGAATCATCCGTTGCTGCTGCAATTGCGCGCCGCCGTGCCGCAAATTGCCGCGCTCTACGAGGCGCGTGAATACGGGCGGGCGCTGCGCACGACCATGGATCTCGCCGATGCCGTCAACGCGTTTGTCGATACCGCGAAGCCCTGGGATCAGGCCAAGGACGAAGCCAACCCGGCAGCCCTGCATGAAACGTGCAGCGTGAGCCTGGAGGCGTTCCGCTTGCTGTCGCTGGCGTTGAAGCCGGTGTTGCCGGTGCTGGCGGAATCGGTGGAAGGGTTCCTCGGCATCGCGCCGCTGGTCTGGGCCGATGTTTCCACACCTCTCAGCTCTGCGCAGCCAATCAACACGTACAAGCATTTGATGACCCGCGTCGACCCGAAACAGATCGCAGCGCTGATCGCTGCGAACCTGGAATCGGTCGCGCCGGGGCAAGCGGTGGCTGCCGCGCCTGCGGCCGCCTCTGGTTCTGCATCTGCTGCAGTGTCGAAGAAAGCGGCAAAGGTGAAAGAGCCGGAAGCGGAAGGCGTGATTTCCATCGACGACTTCGCCAAGGTCGACCTGCGAATCGCGAAGATTGTGAATTGCACGGCGGTGGAAGGCTCGGACAAGCTGCTGCAACTGACGCTGGATGTTGGCGAGGAAAAAACCCGCAACGTGTTCTCCGGGATCAAATCGGCGTATCAGCCTCAGGACCTGATCGGGAAGTTCACGGTCATGGTCGCGAACCTCGCCCCGCGCAAGATGAAGTTCGGGCTGTCGGAAGGCATGGTGCTGGCCGCGTCCGCCGACGACGAGAAAGCCGAACCGGGCTTGTACATTCTCGAACCGCATAGCGGCGCGAAGCCGGGCATGCGCGTGAAGTAAACGTATCGGGCGGCCGATTGCCGATTGATCACTGATTGATCGCCGCGCCCGGACTGAAGACCAAAGGGCCGTTTCCAACGTGAGTTGGAAACGGCCCTTTTAACGTTCAGGCGGTGCATTCATGCGGTGCGTAAGCTACTTCCCCTCCGACGGCCCGTTCCTTCGCGACCACGAATCGAAGCGCCGCGTATAAAGCAGATCGAGACCCTGGAACGTGCCGCCGTACGCCGATATTGACCAGAATCGCGACAGGCTCAGCGTCGCCTTGATCGCATTGCTTGCCGACTGCAAACCCTGCTCGTAGCCGAGCACGAGCCGCTCATTGATGGCCTTCGACAACATCACGACTTGCGGATCGGTCAACCCAACCTCACTCGTTCCAATAGAAAACTCATCCAGACCGAACGTCTGCGCAATCCTCTTGCCCTGCGAGCTCCCCAGCAACGCGAGCGCGTTCGTCATCGCGCTCTGCTGGCCGACGTTGTTGCCCTGATCGGTACCATGCCCGAACAGCAGCCACGATAACTTCTCGTTATCCGGCACGTTCGGCTCTGAAATCAGCTTCGCGATTGGCGACTGCACCGTGCCCGTCACCTGCACGCCCGCCTCGATTTCCTGATTACGCCGCATTGCCAGAATATTGATGCCGGGATTCGCAACCGGTCCATTGAACGTGAAAAAGCCGTTCTCAATGCCCAGCTTCCGCCCGAACGCCGTATAGGTGGACCCCGGTGTCACGCGCACATTGCCGACCGCCCGCAGCGGCATGTTCGGCGCGCTCATGGCCGTGATGGTCCCGGCCAGGCCAAGATCCGCACCCGCGCCGCGAAAGCGGAATTTCTGGCCGAGATTGATATCGATATTCGCACGCGGCGCAAACGCGCCCACAGGCTTCTCGCCCGTCTCTACAACGTGCTGGTTCTCGCCCTTCACCGTACCGTCAGGACGCTCGATCACGACGTCGTCGCCAAGTGACGGCGCCGATTGCTCGGGCAGGTCGAAGAGCGCGTGATCGACAGTGAATTTGCCGTCGATCGCCATGCCACCCTGCAGACCCGCATTCGCCACCGATGCACTGCCCGACAACTGCAACTGCCGGTCAGGCGATGCAAACAGCTCCAGCTTGTCTGCAATGATGCTGGCCGTCAGGTCCGGCTGCTGCTGATCCAGCCGCACCTTGCCGGTTGCGCGCAACGTGCCGCTCGCGCCGTGAAACTCGACCTGCTGCAGATCGACAAGATTCTCCGACAACGCAATCCGGATCACGCCGTCCTTCAACTGCACGCCCTGGTCGATGACCGTGACCGACAGCCCGTCGCCGGTGAGCATGCCGGACAGCGTCGGTTTCGCAACGACCCCCGCGATAGTCAGCTTCAACCCGAGATGGCCATCGAGCAGATACGTCGGGCCGAACAACCCGCCGGTCGTGCGCAGCGTCGGAACATTGGCGTCGATCGCGCCGCTCAGCGGCGCTTCGTCGGCGACTGTAAGCACGCCGTCGCGTGCCACCAGGGTCGTGTGGACGTTCGCATCGATCACGCCGATCCGCGTCGCCTGCGCGTGCAGCGTCGCGTTGAGCCGGTTGCCGCCGGTAAAGTCCGCGCGGGCGGTGATGTCCGTGATGCCGAGCGCCGCGACGCCGCGAGCCGCATCGATGGAGACGTCACCCGAGCGCCGCTTCAGTTGCACGTAACCCGTCGCGGTGGCGCCGAGTGCGAAATTCCAGTCGCCATCGAAGACCAGATCAGTCTTGGCGGGTGGCGGCCCGCCCTCCAGTTCCTGGCGGATTTCAAGCAGCCGCGCCACCGAGAGATTCGTCAACTGGCCGGCCGAACTGATGCGCCCGCCATCGAGCGCGAACGACTTCAAGTCGAGCACGGCGCCTTCCGCCGATACGCGCGTCGCGCCCAGCACGACGTGGTTCGGCGCGTAGCTCACGGTCAGCGGCGCGTCGAGATTGACGTTCGGCGTGCCCTTGTTGGACAGGCGCGTTACCGTACCGTCCCAATGCGCGCCGTCGCGGGCGTCGGTCAGGCGGCCGTTCGCGGCCACGGTCAGGTTGACCGCGTTGCCGCGCACCTTCCCGACCGCGGACGCGTTGAGCGTATGGTTGGCGCGCGTGCCGTTGAGGTTCGCGTCGAGACTCGAAAGATCCACGCCTTCCGCGCTGACATCGCGGGCCTGAAGGGTGAATACCAGCGCGCCGTTCGCGCCGTCGCGCGCTTCGGCCCGGCCTTCCGCATGGCCAACGCGGTTCGCGCCGAACACCACGCTGTCGGCCTGATAGTTCGCCGCCAGGTTTGGATGTGCGAACGAACCGGTGACATCGCCGTCTGCTTTGACGAGCCCTGCCAATCCGAAACCCAGCCGCTCGAGCTGAGGCGCATCAATACGAAAACGCAAGCGATCGCCCGGCGCGCCGAAACTGCCGTTGAGATCGACGTCGTTGCCAGCAATCGAAAGCGTGGCCGTGCTCGGCAGGATGCGCGTCCCCGCGACCTGGATCGTGCCCGCGCCCGTGAGCGGAAGATTGTCGTAGACGCTGTCGCCGAGCTTGAACTGTGCCTTGGTCGTAAGCGTTGGGGCGAGTACTCCCGCGGCGGTCAGCGTGCCGTTCACGCGCGCCTCAATTGGCCCGGACTTCGCCGCCGGTTTCGCTTTGGAAGAGCCTTTCGCCGGGGGCTTCGCGACCAGTTCGTCGGTCAGCAGCAGCGGATTAAAGTCGATGAGCTTCGCCTTCAGATCGTAGCTCGAATGCGTGTCCTTCTGAAGCGCGCCGCTCAACTCTATGCGCCCCTTGCCCACGCCCAGTTTCACGCCATCGAACGCGGTTTGTTTCGCGTCGAGCGTGACCTTGCCCTGCGCGTGCAACGCCGCTTTCGGGTCGCTGAGATCCAGCGTGATCGTCTGCGTATCGCCGGCGAGATGGATGCCGATCGGGCCGGCAAACTGTGTCGGCCGGATGGTCGATTCGATCGCGTTCAGGTCGAGTTTCGCGACCTTCAGGTCGAACTGGCCCGACCCGCCCTTGAGCGTTCCGCCGCCCGTGACGGTTGCGTCCCGCAGCAGCCGCACGCTCAAGTCCGAAATGGCTTGCTCCGATGCATCGAGTTTCACGTTCGCGTGGGCATCGATCAGGGGAAGCAGCTGCTTGTCGACCGAACCCGGCTTTGCGTTCACGATCGATACCGGCCCGGTCACCACCAGCGCATTCGGCGTAGCCGGGTCGGGCGTAAGCTCGGCCCGCACCGCGAGATCCGCGAACGGTGCGCTCGGGCTGAACGCCTGCGGATTGACGTGATCGATAGTCACCAGCGCGCGCTTGAGCGGCACGTCGCCGAACGGCGCTGCCTCAACGTGCGCCTGGCCCTTGAGCTTCAGGCCGCTTGCGTTGATATCGGCGGCCAGGTTTTCCAGCGACCCCGTCAGATGGGCGGCGACCTGCACGGCCTCGCCGCTGACCTCGCCCGAATAACCGGCGTCGCCGGTCAGCGCGAACGGGCGCGCACCGCCATCGAGTTTCAACGCGGCCGTGACCGCGCCGAACGGCGTATCGAGACGCTGGATGCGCGCCTCGTGATGGCGGCCGTCGCTATGGCCGTCCAACGCGAGCCGCGAGAATTCGGTGGTCGTCGCGCCCTCATGGAGACGCAGCTTGTCGAGCGTGACGTCGCTGACGGCAAGCTGGATCGGCAAACGCAAATCCGTCGGCAACTCGACTTTGCTGTTGTCTTTCGGCGAAGGCGCGATGCGTGCGTCGACCGTTCCGACATGCAAATAGTCGATGGTGAAACGCAACGGCGCACGCGTCAGCTCCCATCGGCCGGAAGCGCTGTCCACGGCAATATCCGTTCCTTTACCATCGAGACTCTTCCAGTGCACGTTGCGCAATTGCAAGCCGGTTGCAATCGCGCCGCCGTCCAACGTGCCGCTCAGCCGGCCGCCAAGCAGCGACGTCGCCGCCTGCCACACGTAGCGTGTCCCACGCTCGCTGTTGAGCGCGTACAGGATCATCGCCACACCGAGCGCGAAGCAGAGCACCAGCACCAGAACCACGCCGCCGAGCCATTTGGCCAAGCGGCGCCAGCCCCCGCTCCGTGGCTTCGGTGCAGGCGCTCCATTTTCAGACGCGCCGTTCCCCCGGTCCTCTGAAGGGGCCGGCGGGTCTCGGGGAGATTGGCCGTTCTGGTCGCTCATGCTTGAAGGAACAATCGGAATAATCCAGGCAAATTCATCAAAAGGCGATCCCAAGCGTCAGGTACGGGCGGATATCGCGGTTCTTGAAGCCATACGCAATGTCCACGTTCACCGGCCCGACCGGACTGCGCCAGCGCACGCCCACCCCCGTGCCCGGCTCGAATACGCGCTCTTTCCAGGTATCGGTGGCGGTACCTATGTCGAAGAACACCGCGCCGCCCCAATCGTGCGAAAACCAGTGCTGGTACTCCGAGCTGCCGGTCATCAGGTACTTGGTCGGCAATACGGAGCCATCGACATCATTACCGATGCTCTGATACCCATAACCGCGCACCGAATTCGCACCGCCCGCGCGGAACAGCAGCGACGCGGGGACACCGCTCGAACTGCCCGCCGTGAACACCCCGCCAAACTCCGCGCGGAACACGAACAGGTCGCGCTTGCCCAGCGGCAAGTACTGCAGCAGGTTCGTATAAACGCGGCCAAAGGTTTGATCAGTCAGCAAACCCTTCACCGCGACGTCCACTTCGGCGCGAATCAGGTTGCCCGAGCGCGGAAACAGCGGATCGTCCACATTTCGGCGCACCCATTGCCAGGACGGCACAAGCGCGCGGCTGGTGGTCGGCGGCCCAAGATTCTGCGTCAGCCGGTCCGCATAGAACAGCAGCGAAAACGTGGTGTCGATGTTCTGCAGCGAGCGCGTACGCTGCACGCCCGCGCGTGCGCTGTAGATGCGCGTGTCGGATACGTTCGTGTTCGTGTACGAAGCCAGCACGCTGTTCACCCAGGTGCGGCCGTCCGGCGGCATCGCGAGCTGCACCTGGCCGTACTGCTGGGTCTGGTCCAGACGGCCGGATACCGTGAACGGATAAGCCTTGCCGAAGGTATCGAGATAGCTGTACGCGCCCTGGATGTGCGGACCGGTATCGGTCGCATAACCTACGCCGTAGCGCACGCTGTTGTACGGATACTCGCTGACCTTCAGGTGCATCGGCGTTTCGTTTGGCTTGGTTACGTCGTTGTCCGCGTCAATGGCGACCGACGCGTAATACGGCGTGTTCTGCAACTGCCGCTGCAACTCGTTCACCCGCGCGACGTCGTAGGTGTCTCCCGGGTGAATCCGGTTCACATTGTGGATGATCTTTTCCGGGTAACGCCGGACGCCGCTGATGTCGAGCTGGCCGAACGTGAAGGTCGGACCGCTATCGAAGGTCACCGACAAATCCGCTATGTGCGTCCGCGGATTCACACGCGCCTTGGATTGCGAGATTTTCGCGCCAAGATACCGGCGGGCCTGCAAGGCTTTGAGCGCGGCATTCTTCGCGTGGTCCCAGGCGCTCTGCGAGAACGGATCGCCTTCCTTGATCGAAAATGCGAGACGCGCGGTGTTCTCCTGCGCCGGGTCTTCGGTCGTGATCGCGCCCTTGAATGTCAGCGAAACCGAGGCGACCTTCGTCTGCGGACCGGGATCGACGCTGATGGTGACGGACTTTTTGTTGCCGTCATGTTTCACGTCGGTCCGTACGATCGGCGTGAAATAACCGTCGGTCGCGACCAGATCGCGGACTTCCTGCGGCGTGGCGGTGACCAGAAAGTCGAATTGTTCGTCGCTGATGTCGTCGCGTTTCTTGAAACGCGATAAATCCAGGTGGTCTTTCAACAGCGACCGGACACTGCGCGGTGCGTCGATATCGACGTCGTATTTCGCCTGCGCGGGCTGTGCGATGGCAAACAACGCCAGCGCGTGGAGCAACCAGACGGCACGGCGCACGAATGACCACGACCACGCTCGGGAAGGCGCCTTCGACGACGCGATAACCGGCGGCTGGAGCCGCCGGTTATCGGCTTGCCCGCGCTTGAAGCGCAGCGGATCAAACAGGCGCCCCGCCAAACGTGACCTCCGGGGTTGAATTGAGTGGGATTGCGTGGGCGACGTGACACGGGACGACCGCTGCGCGGTACCGGCGCGGTGCCAGCTAAACGCCGGGCGTCGTTCCAGCAGGCGCTATTTCACCACACTGGCGCGGCGGGCTGTCCCAAAAAACGCCGGGTTGGCCGATCGGACAACGTTCAACCCGACCGTTGCCCGCTTCGACTCACCGGCCCCGGAAAACGCCGGAGGTGCGCCTTGGACGGCTCTCTACCGCGCTTGTTCCTTGGCTGTTTCAATAATTGACAGGGTTTTACCATTGCTCCCGGGGCGGTTCCGCCAGACCGGATGGCGAATGTCTCCGCTTATCCGCGGCCTTCGGGCAGGCTTGGGACATCTTGGAACGTGTTGGGACGTTGTTAACCGCTCCGCTCCCTGATGCTTGCGGTAAAATTGCAGCCAATCACGGCGGCGTCTCGCTTGAACCTGCGCCGCGCCCGTTTTCGAATCGCTCTGAGCCAACGGAAGTCGAATCATGTACCTGTCGGACATCACCCAGTTCATCAATCAGATGAAAGAGCAGAAACCGTCGCTCGAAGCAGAGCAGCGCCAGGGCCGTGCGCTGTTGTGGGACAAAAAGCCTATCGACCTCGACGAGCGCTCGGAGATCAAGACGTCGCGAGTCGAACAAACGCCCTACGTCTATTACCAGAACTTCTGAACGTGAGTGCCGCCCGCGAGGCGCAGCCGGCTCCGGAGCGTTCGGGACACCCTGGGCGTTCGGGCAAGGATGATCGCGCCGCGGCGCTTGCCGCGCCCGCGAACGATTCCACGCCGAATACCATTGACGGCGTGGCGTTCGCGCATCTGTATGGCGAGCCGCTCTGGAAGCTGCCCACCGACCTGTATATCCCGCCGGACGCGCTCGAGATCTTCCTCGAAGCGTTCGAGGGCCCGCTCGACTTGCTGCTGTACCTGATCCGCAAGCAGAATTTCAACGTCCTCGACATCCCGATGGCCGACGTGACGCGCCAGTACCTGGGCTACGTCGACCAGATTCGCGAATCCAACCTGGAACTCGCGGCGGAATATCTGTTGATGGCGGCCATGCTGATCGAGATCAAGTCGCGCATGCTGCTGCCGGTGAAAAAGGCGGATACGGGCGAGGAAGCGGAAGATCCGCGCGCCGAACTCGTGCGGCGCCTGCTGGAATACGAGCAGATGAAGCTCGCGGCGCAGCGCCTGGATCATCTGCCGCAACTGGGCCGAGACTTCCTGCGGGCAGAGGTGTACGTCGAGCAGAGTTCGGCGCAACGCTTCCCCGACGTCGATGCAAACGATCTTCGCGCCGCCTGGGCCGACGTCATCAAACGCGCCCGGCTGGTCGAGCATCACAAGATCTCGCGCGAGGAATTGTCGGTGCGTGAGCATATGAGCGTGATCCTGCGGCGCCTGCAGAATGCCCGCTTCATGGAATTCGGCGATCTTTTCGACTCGTCGCGTGGCGTTCCGGTCGTGGTGGTGAATTTCATCGCGATGCTGGAACTGTCGCGTGAAGCGCTGATTGAAATTACCCAGGCCGAGCCGTATGCGCCCATCTACGTGAGACTCGCGTATTCGCCGGCTTAAGCCTTCCGTGGCGCAAAAGTAGCGTAGGCCCTTCCCCTTTCCTTCCCCTTGGAGCAGTGTTTTCAAAGCTGCCCGCCAGGAGACACCTGCTAGATGAAAGTCATCAGCTCGATCCATGAACTGCGCGACCAGTTGCGCGGCCAGAACCGAACCGCCTTCGTCCCGACCATGGGTAACCTGCACGAAGGCCACCTGTCGCTCATGCGGCTGGCGCGCCAGCATGGGGACCCGGTAGTCGCCAGTATCTTCGTGAACCGGCTGCAGTTCGGACCGAACGAAGATTTCGATAAATATCCGCGCACGCTGCAGGACGACATCGAAAAGCTGCAGTCCGAGAACGTGTACGTGCTGTTCGCGCCGACCGAAGCCGACCTGTATCCGGAACCGCAGCAGTATCGCGTTCATCCACCGACCAACCTGGGCGACATCCTGGAAGGCGAATTCCGGCCGGGTTTCTTCCAGGGCGTGTGTACGGTCGTGATGAAGCTGATGTCCTGCGTGCAGCCGCGCGTGGCCGTCTTCGGCAAGAAGGATTATCAGCAACTGATGATCGTGCGGCAGATGTGCCATCAGTTTGCTCTGCCCACGGAAATCATCGCGGCTGAAACCGTGCGCGACGCCGACGGCCTGGCGCTCAGCTCGCGCAATCGCTTTCTGCAAGCGGCCGAGCGCGCCGAGGCGCCGGTTCTGGCAAAAACGCTGAATCGCGTACGCGACGCGGTGCTGGCGGGCAATCGCGACTTTGCATCGATAGAAAAAGAAGCCGTGGAGTCGCTCGCGCAGCGTGGCTGGCAGCCCGATTACATTGCGGTGAGAAAGCGCGTGGACCTGCTGCCTCCCGGCCCGGCCGACACCGCGACCCCGCTCGTGGTGCTGGCCGCCGCCAAGCTGGGCACGACCCGCTTGATCGACAACCTGGAAATTTGAGCGAAATTTGAGCGAGAGACGCATGCAGCGAACGCTTTTGAAATCGAAGATTCACCGCGCCACGGTCACGCATTGCGAACTGCATTACGAAGGTTCGTGCGCTATCGACGAGGATTTGCTGGAAGCCGCGAATCTGGTTGAAAACGAGCAGATCGATATCTGGAACGTGAACAACGGCGAGCGCCTGACGACCTATGCCATCAAGGGCGAGCGCGGCAGCGGCATGATTTCGCTGAATGGATCGGCAGCGCGCCGGGCGCAACTGGGCGACCTGGTGATCATCGCGGCGTTCGCGCTGGTCGATGAGGCCGAACTGAAGGCGGGCTGGAAGCCGGATCTCGTGTTCGTCGACGAAAAAAACCGTATCAAGGGAAACCGCGACCACGTGCCGACGCAGAACTGGACCTGAATCTGGTCTGGTGAGAAAACGCAAAAACGCCGGTTGGCTTTCATGGAATTGAAGCCAACCGGCGTTTTTTATGGCCGGAGCGGTCGTCTACGTCCTCTCCTACTTCTTCGACACCCATTCAATAATCGGTTGCCACTGCTCGATATCCTTCTCCACCCGGCTTTTGGCGACGTCCCAGATGGTGAGCCCGTGCGCCGCGACCTGCACGTAGTTCTGCGTATCGCGGATAAAACCCAGCACCGGCAGGTCAAGCCCTTCCACGAACCGATGCAGTTGATCCGCTGATTTCGTCCGGGCATCCACCCGCATACCCACCACGCCAACCTCGATGGTTCCCTTGCGTACCGCCTTTTCCTTCTGCAGCCGGACGAGAAATTCCTGGGTGGCGAGAATATCGAACATGGACGGCTGCAGCGGCACGATCACCTTGTCCGCCAGATCCAGCGCCAGCGCGAGACGGGTGCCGTGAATCCCGGCAGGCGTGTCGACAACGGCCTTTTCCAGGCCTCTGGGCGGCTTGGACGGCGCGTCGACGTTTGTCTTCCACTCTTCTATCTTCGGCAGCGTGTCCGGGCGCAAGCCCAGCCAGCCGTGGGCCGACTGCTGCTTGTCCAGGTCCGCGAGCGCGACCCACTCGCCGTTTGCCGCAAAATAACCAGCCAGATTCGTAGACAGCGTGCTCTTGCCCACGCCGCCCTTCGGATTCGCTACCACGATCACCGTCATAGATTCAATCCACGCGTTGTCGGCCGCGCCCGACGCCCTGACACCCCCGGCGTGCTGTAAGCGCTGCATTAAGTGAAAAGTTCGAGCCGTTGATACTATCGGATTTGCCTATTTCAATCCATGCGCGTCAACAACGCCGCTCAACTTCAAGGACTCCGCAACATGGCCACACTGCGCCCGGAAATCACCCTCGACTCCTTGCGGGAACGCCAGCGCGGCCGCCTGCCGGAGCTGCTCGGCGTGGAAGTCGTATCGCTGGAAAGCGGCACGCTCACCGGCAAGCTGACGGTGCGGCCCGAAGTGCTCGCACCAAACGGCTTCCTGCATGCGGCGACCGTGATCGGTCTCGCCGACACCTGTTGCGGCTACGCCTGCATCGCCCACTTGCCTGAGGGTGCGAAGAATTTTACGACCATCGAAACGAAGAGCAACCACGTGGGCACGGCGCGCGAGGGCGTCATCACGGCCAAGGCGACAGCCGTCCACCTGGGCCGCAGCACGCAAGTGTGGGACGCGATCGTGACGAACGGAGAGGGTAAGACCATCGCGTTGTTTCGATGCACGCAGATGATCTTGTATTGAACGCGCGCGGGAATCGGGCGCTTCGTTCAGGCAAACATCGAACCGATGGCGTCAAGATCCAGCGCCTGCCCGAGCGTATCGGCGAGGCGGTCAAGCGAAGCCTCCCGCAGCGCCGGGTAATCAAGCGCGGCGGCATCGCGCAGACCCGCCCATTCCAGTAGCGCCGCGCAGGCTTCGGGAGTATCGAAGATGCCGTGCAGATAGGTGGCGGCGATCTGGTTATCGGCGGAAATCGCGCCGTCAGGACGCTCGCCGTCGAGCATCACCGCCGGCCGGGCGAGTGCTGCGCCCGTCGTGCGGCCCATGTGGATCTCGTAGCCTCGCACGGGAGCCCGCTCGGAGCGTTCAGGACTTAAGGTCAGCCGGCCGGTCACGTTGTCGAGCAGCTTGTCCGCCGTCAGCGTGGTGTCGAGATCGAGCAGGCCCAGGCCGTTCACGCAGCCGGCAGGCCCTTCGAACCCCTGCGGATCATCCACCGTGCGGCCCAGCATCTGCATGCCGCCGCAAATGCCCAGCACCTTGCCGCCATACCGGAGATGGCGCTCGATCGCGCGATCCCAGCCGTTTTCGCGCAGCCACGCCAGGTCGCGCTGCACGCTTTTCGACCCCGGCAACACGATCAGATCGGCCGGTGGCGGCGTTGTCCCTGCACGCACATAGGAGAAATCGACCTGCGCGTGGGCACGCAACGCATCGAAATCCGTATGGTTGCTGATGCGCGGCAACGCCGGCACGATCACCTTCAGCACCTCGCCAGGGGCTTCGCCACGCGTGTGCAACTGGCCTGGCAACATGTCCTCGGCATCCAGCGTCAGGCCATGCAGATAGGGCACCACGCCCAGCACCGGCTTGCCGGTTTGCGCCTCCAGCCAGTCGAGGCCGGGCTGCAGCAGGCTGATATCGCCACGAAAACGGTTGATCACGAAGCCGCGAATCCGCGCCCTTTCGGTCTCCGATAAACAGGCCAGCGTCCCCAGCAAATGCGCGAACACACCGCCACGGTCAATATCCGCCACCAGCACCACCGGGCAATCCACTCGCTCGGCAAACCCCATGTTGGCGATATCGCGGTCCCGCAGGTTCACCTCGGCCGGGCTTCCCGCCCCTTCCACGATAATCGCGTCGAAACGCTGCTGAAGCCGGGCGTACGAGGCGAGAACGGCGTCAAAGGCAACGGTTTTATACGCGTGATACGCGCGGGCATCCAGATTGGCGTGCGCGTGGCCGTGGATGATCACTTGCGCGCCGCGGTCGCTGGTCGGCTTGAGCAGTACGGGATTGAAGTCGATCTCCGCTTCCACGCCCGCCGCGATAGCCTGCAGCGCCTGAGCGCGGCCGATCTCGCCGCCGTCCACGGTCACCGCGCTGTTCAGCGCCATGTTCTGCGGCTTGAACGGCGCTACCCGCATGCCGCCACGCCGCGCGAGCCGGCACAGGCCCGCGACCAGCGTGCTCTTGCCGGCGTCGGAGGTCGTGCCCTGGATCATCAGCGTGCCGCGCGGCGCAAATTGCATGGGTGTTTCCGTGGTCATCGGTTCCATCGTTGGCGTCGGTTCTGCGGGAAGCCGTTATGGTAGCGCCCGCCGGTACAATATTGCGATGACTTCACCCGACCTCACCTTCATCCTGGGCGGCGCCCGCTCGGGCAAGAGCGCTTACGCCGAACGGCTGGCCGCCGGCAGCGGTTTGCCCGTCACCTACGTGGCGACGGCGCGTATTGGCGACGCCGAATTCGCCGCGCGCGTGGAGCAGCATCGCGAACGCCGGCCGGCGCATTGGGCGCTGGTCGAAGCACCGCTCGATCTGGGCGGCGTGCTGCGCGAACTGGATCACGAAGGTCATGTGGTGCTGATCGACTGCCTGACGTTATGGCTCGCCAACCTGCTCTTCCCCGCGGATGGCAGCACGCCCGACGGGCCGCCGCTGCAGGCCTTCAGCGACTTCGACGCTGCGCTTTCAAATGTGCGGGGCAAGGTGATCGTGGTGAGCAACGAGATCGGGCTGGGCGTGGTGCCAATGGGATCGGTGACGCGCCTTTACGTCGATGAACTCGGCCGGCTCAACCAGCGCGTCGCCGCTGCGAGCACGCACGTGACCATGATGGTCGCCGGCCTGCCGCTCGTACTGAAAGGCTGACATGCTGCTGCTCTCTTTCTACGTCACGGCGATGCTCGCCATTGCCGGCGTCGTGATCGACCGGATCTTCGGTGAGCCGGCCACGCGGCATCCGCTGGTCGCGTTCGGGCGGCTTGCCACGCGCATCGAAGCAAAAATGAATACCGGGTTCCGCGCGCGGCCGGCGGGCATCCTGGCGTGGCTGCTGGCCGTCGTGCCGCCGGTGGCCGTGAGCTGGATTCTCGTGAGCGTGCTGCCGTTCGCCGCCGCGTGCGTGGTGCACATCGCGCTGCTGTGGTTCTCGCTCGGCGCCAAAAGCCTGCGCGATCACATTGCGCCGATCGCCCGCGCGCTCGGGCTCGGCGATCTGGACGCCGCGCGAAAGCTGACGGCGCGGATCGTCTCGCGCGACACCGCCAATGCCGACGAACCCGCGCTGTCCCGCGCAGCCGTGGAATCCGCGCTGGAAAACGGCAACGACGCAATTTTCGGCGCGCTGTTCTGGTTCGTGATTGCGGGCGGCCCGGGCGCGCTGATGTTCCGCCTTGCCAATACCCTCGACGCAATGTGGGGCTACCGGACACCGCGTTATCTCCGTTTCGGCTGGGCAGCGGCCCGTTTCGACGATGTCCTCAACTTCGTGCCCGCTCGTCTGACCGCGGCCAGTTACGCGCTGCTCGGAGACACCCGCACGGCGTGGCGCTGCTGGCGCACGCAGGCGCCGCTGTGGGACAGCCCGAACGCGGGGCCGGTGATGGCAGCGGGCGCCGGAAGCCTGAACGTGCTGCTCGGCGGCCCGGCGATCTATCACGGCACGCTGGAAACACGGCCGGTGCTCGGTTTCGGAATGACCGCCTCGCCGCGGCATGTGGTGGCGGCGCTGCGGCTGGTCGACCGCACGATACTGCTGTGGCTCGCCATCCTGCTGGTGCTGGCTTTCACGGGCGTGGGGTTCCATGGCTGAGCCCATCCGGCATGGCGGGAATCTTCGGGAAGCCGCGCGTCGATACGGGATCGCACTGGACGACTGGCTGGATTTATCGACGGGAATCAATCCGCGTGCGTATCCGGTGCCAGCGGTGCCAATGGACGCGTGGCGCCGCTTGCCCGAAGACGCCGATGGTCTGGCCGAGCTTGCAGCGCGTCACTATGGCGCGCCAGGGGCGCTCCCGGTTGCCGGCAGTCAGGCCGCGATTCGTGCGTTGCCGGGCTTGTTGAAACCCGGCGTCGCGGCCGTTGCGCCCTTGACCTATGGCGAATACGCGCCCGCGTTTGAGCGCGCCGGGCATCGGATCGTGACGCTCGATGTCGCGTCTGCTGCGTTGGCGGACGGCATCGATCATGTGATCGTTGCGAATCCTAACAATCCCACCACCGAACGTATCGGACGTGATGTGCTGCTCGGGTGGCATGAGCAATTGGCGGCACGCGGCGGCACGCTGGTCGTCGACGAAGCGTTCGCCGATGCTTACGGCGATGCGTCCATATCACTGGCATCGGAGAGCGGACGAGAGGGGCTGGTCGCGCTGCGCTCCGTGGGCAAGTTTTATGGACTGGCTGGGATTCGCGCCGGGTTTGTACTCGCGGCAGCGCCGCTACTCAATGCGCTTTCAGAAGCGCTCGGTGCGTGGACGGTAAGCGGTCCGGCACGGCACGCGGTCCAGGCCGCGTTCAATGATCTTTCCTGGCAGGCGCAGACTCGCGCCACGCTGGCTCGCGATAGCGCAAGGTTGGCAGCGTTGATCCGCAGTCAAGGTTTCGATCCCCGCGCGACGCCCCTTTTTGTCTGGTTCGAGACCGGCAAAGCGGCGATGCTGCAGCATGCTCTGGCCACGCGCGGAATCTGGACACGGCTCTTCGAGCATGGCGCGTTGCCCAGTTTGCGGATCGGTTTGACGGGATCGGAAGAGGAATGGGCGAGATTTGCGGAGGCGTTCGATGCAGCCGTGACAGCGATCCGCTGAACAATGACATGCTTCGATCACACCCCCCGCCACGCATGACACACCCGTCCTCACGCACCTCATGACCTTGCGCCACGTCCTCGCACTGAGTTTCATCGCTGCGATTTTTTCATCGGCCCAAGCGCGCGCCGAAGCCCTCACCGTCACCGACGACACCGGCGCCACCGTCACCCTCGCCGCCCCGGCAAAGCGCGTCGTGAGCTTGGCGCCCCATGTCACCGAACTCCTGTTCGCGGCGGGCGGCGGCACACGCGTCGTTGGTGCGGTCAGCTATAGCGACTACCCGCCGCAAGCCAAATCCATCCCGCGTGTTGGCGATAACAAATCGCTGGACCTCGAACGCATCGTCGCGATGAAACCCGACCTGATCGTCGTCTGGCGCCACGGCAATGCAATGCGGCAGATCGACAGGCTGCGCGAACTGCACGTGCCGCTGTTTTTCAGCGAGCCGCGCAGGCTGAACGATATCCCTGTCACCATCGATAAACTCGGCGTCCTGCTCGGGACATCGGCTCAGGCGAACAAGGCGTCGGACGCCTTCCGTCACGACATCGCCGGCTTGCGGACGCGTTATTCGAACCGGCCGCCGGTGAGCGTGTTTTACCAGGTCTGGGACGATCCGCTGATGACGCTCAACGGGACGCACATCATCAGCGAAGTGATAGATCTATGCGGCGGCCACAACGTGTTCACCGACCTTAAACCGCTGGTGCCCACCATCTCGACCGAAGCCGCGCTGGCAGCCAATCCTGAAGCGATCGTGACGGCCACGCCGGGCGCGACGAGTTCGGAACATACGTTGCCATCGCTGGATGCGTGGCGAAAATGGCCAACGATGAAAGCGGTCGCGCGCAACAACCTGTTCGGTATCGACGGTGACCTGATCAACCGGCCGACCCCACGTCTCGCGCTCGGGGCGGCTACGTTGTGTGAAGACCTTGAAGTAGCGAGAGCGCGCCGTCCGCTGTAAAGATTCAGGCGTTCCAGCGGACCAGCAGCCATTCATTGCGCACGCGTTTCAACCAGACGATCGCACCGAAATCCAGCGGCCATTGAATCGCGTTCGCGCGCGGGACGCCGAGTAAATGAGCGGTCAGTACACGTATGACGCCGGCATGCGTCACCGCGTGAACGGAACCGGTAGTGCTGGCGGTACAAACGGAATCGGCCCAACCCACCACGCGCTCGGCGAACTGCGCGACACTCTCCCCGCCGTGCTCGCGGGCGTGTTCAAGATCCTCCGCCCAGGCATCGAGCGTCGCGCGATCAAGGCCGTCCCAGCGCTGCCCTTCCCATGTGCCGAAATCGAGCTCCTGCAAACGCGCATCGGCTTGAATGGGACCGAGTGCTTCGGCCAGCAAGCGGCATCGGCTTAACGGACTCGTGTGCCAGACACCTTCAACCGGCGGCACGTTCAGCAGCCGCAACCGGTCGCCCAGCACGCGCGCAGAATCGGCCGCGTCGCCGAGAAGCGGGACATCAGTGCTGCCATAACAAATCCCGGTGTCTATGCCAACCGCGGGATGGCGAATCAGGATGAGATCCATCCGAGTCCGATCAGGTAGATAGCGAGTTCAAAAATTTGCTGCGCGAAGCCGAGGCAGTCGCCGGTATAACCGCCGATACGCTTGACGAAGTAGCGTCCCATCGCAAAGCGCAATACACCAAGCGCCACGATCATCGCGCAACCAAGCCGCCAGTCGGGCCAGAAAAGCCAGGGCAATCCGAATAGCGCAGCTAAAACAAACGCGCTCGCGCTCATCTTCTGGGCGACCGGTTTCGCTCGGCCTTCAGCACGTACATAGTCGAGCGTGCAAAGATAGCTGATCGCAAACGTACGGCTTGCCGCATGCGCCGCAACAATCATCCACGCCGTACGCAACGGCAGCATGGTGGCCAATGCCTGCCACTTGAGCGCAAGCACGACGATCAACGCAATCGCACCGAATGCGCCGATCCGCGAGTCGTGCATGATGCGCAACACGTCCTCGCGGGTGTATGCACCGCCGAAGGCGTCGGCGCAATCGGCAAGGCCGTCTTCGTGGAACGCCCCGGTGACAAGCAGCGTTGCCGCCATCGACAACAACACCGCCACGCCCGCCGGAAACACCTGCAGCGCGGCGAGATAAACGACCGCCCCGACCCCGCCGACCAGCGCGCCGATCAACGGGAAATAACGCGCCGCCGCATTCAGATAATGCGCTTGGAAACCAACCCAACGCGGTACCGGCACGCGGGTGAAATACCCGAGCGCGGTGAAGAAGTAGCGGAGTTCCTGCGATGGCCGGTTCATGAGGGGATCACACGGCCTTGTCGGATACGCCGGCCGATTCGAAGCTCGCCATTTCATTGATGAACGCCACCGCCGCGCGCAACAGCGGCAACGCGAGTGCGGCGCCGGTGCCTTCGCCCAGGCGCAAGCCAAGTTGCAACAACGGCTCGGCGTCGAAATGTTGCAGCATGCGCCGGTGGCCCGTTTCATCCGATGCATGCGCGAACACGCAGTAATCAAGGACGGCCGGGTTAAGCGCATGAGCGACAAGCAACGCCGACGTAACGATAAAACCATCGACCAGAATCGTCATGCGCGCTTCAGCCGCCGCGAGAAACGCTCCCACGATCATCGCAATTTCAAAGCCGCCGAAAGTGGCCAACGTCTCGACCGGATCGGTGGAGGCGGCGTGTTTCGCCAACGCCGCGGCAAGCACATCGCGCTTGTGGTTCAAGCCGGCGTTGTCGAGTCCCGTGCCGCGTCCTACGCAAGCATCGATCTCGACGTTGCAGATCCTGCTCATCAGGCACGCCGCTGCCGATGTGTTCGCAATCCCCATCTCGCCGAAGCCAATCACGTTGGTCCCGAGCGCCGCGTGAAAACGCACGCGCTCGGCCCCGCGTGCAATGGCTTGCAAGACTTCGTCGCGCGTCATGGCCGGTTCGTTTGCGAAGTTGCGCGTACCGCCGCGCCGGATCGCTGCATCGACGAACCCTGCCGCCGCCGGCGACGAACTCGCCACACCTGCGTCCACCACTTCGAGCGTCATGCCCGCCGCCTTCGACAACGCATTGATCGCCGCCCCGCCCGCGATGAAATTCGCGACCATCTGCACGGTGACTTCCTGCGGGAACGGGCTCACGCCTTCGGCAGCAATGCCGTGATCGCCGGCAAAAACAATGATCGCCGGCCGCTCGATACGTGGCTTTGAAGTCCGCTGGATCAGCCCGATCTGGAGACCGAGCGATTCGAGCCGCCCAAGACTGCCGAGTGGTTTTGTCTTCGTATCGATCACGTGTTGCAGCTCGGCCGCCATGGATCGAGCGAGCGGTTCAGGACGGGGAAGTGTGTCGTTCATAGTGATGTGTAAGGTGAGGTTGAACGCATCACGGGCACGAGCGCCTCGTGACCGTCCTGCTGGATCAAGGTAAGCGGATAGCCGAACGCAGCACCGGCACGCTCGGGCGTGAGGACGTCGCGAACGAGGCCGCCATATGCATGGCCGGCGCCATCGAGCAACAAAGCGTGCGTGGCGAAACGCCGGGCAAGGTTCAGATCGTGACACGAGAAAATCACGCTGCGTTGTTTTGACCTGACCCACCCGCTCAACGCTTCGAGACAATCAATTTGATGATGCACGTCGAGATGCGCCAGCGGTTCGTCAAGCAACAATAGCGGCGCGTCCTGGCACAAGGTCGCCGCCAGTGCCACGCGCTGACGTTCGCCGCCGGAGAGCGACAGGACATCGCGTGAGGCGAACCCGGCAAGGCCGAGCATATCCAGCGCCGCGTGCACAGCCGCGCGGTCCGCTTCGCTTTCCCAACCCCAGCCCGCGAGATGAGGGAAGCGGTTGAGCATGACGGTATCGAGAACGGTGGCGCTGAATGCATCATGCGAGGCTTGCGGCATCAACGCGCGACGGCGGGCGAGTTCGCTCGCACCCCAGGCGCTCAACGCATTTCCATCGAGGGAAATCGCATTCGATGCCGTCTTCGATACCCCCGCCATCGCCGCGATCAATGTCGTCTTGCCCGCGCCGTTCGGACCGGCGACGCACCACATTTCGCCGGGCGCGAAGGTCTGTGTGAGATCCGCGATCAATACGCGACTCCCTGCGCGCAACGCGAGATGCGTGACCTGAAGTCCGTTCATGGCGCGCGCCTGAGGAGCATCCACAAGAACACCGGCACGCCGATCAGCGCGGTGATGACACCCACCGGCAACTGCGCCGGCGCGATCACCGTGCGCGCGATCAGGTCCGCACCCATCACAGCCAGGCCGCCCGCAAGCGCTGATGCAGGCAGCAGCATGCGCTGATCGTTACCGAACGCGAGCCGCAACACATGTGGCACGACGAGCCCGATAAACCCGATGGTCCCGGCGGTTGTGACCGCAGCGGCTGCCGCCAGTGACGCAACGAGATACACGCGCAGCCTCAGTTGCACGACCCGCACGCCAAGCGCCTCGGCCGCTACGTCGCCACGCAGCAGGACGTTGAGCTGGGGCGCAGCCGGCACGATCGCGACCAGCGCAATCGCGAGCGCGATCAAGGCGGTCCACGGCATCGCAACGCCGTTCAGGTCACCGGTCAGCCAGAACACCATGCCGCGCAAGCGGTTCTCGGGCGCGACCGCGAGCATGAGCGTGATCAACGCACCCCACCCCGCCGCGATCACCGCCCCGGTAAGCAGCAACCGGGGCGATGTGTCCTGCGGCTCGCCGCGCCACAATTCCCGCCGGGCGAGGCCGAGCACCAGCAGTATCGATAAGAACGCACCCGCAAAAGCGGCAACGTCGACGCTCCACCACGACAGGGAGAACAACATCGCGGCGAGCGCGAACGCGGCGGCCCCGCCCGATACACCAAGCACATAGGGTTCAGCCAGCGGATTGCGCAGCAGGACCTGCAGCAGCGCGCCGGCCATGCCAAGCAAGGCGCCCGCAGCAAAGCCGCCGAGCGCGCGCGGCAGGCGCAGGCTGAGCACGATTTCATCGGTCACGTCGGTCGACTGCGACGCGAGCGCCTGCATCACCCGCAGCGGCGAGACAGCGATACTCCCCAGCGCCAGCGAGACCACGAACACAGCGAGCGCGGCCAGGCCGAGCACAGTCCAGATCATGAAAGCACGCCGGGCATTCATGCGTTTAACGTTCACCGCGGCTGCCGGCCGGGCGTGACAGAGGCGCCGCGACGCGGCATGTTGTACGAGTGCGCAAGCTGGTAGTCCTTGTTGAAGAGATCATCGAGGTTGCCGACAAGCGGACCGCTCCACGGAATGGCCGCACTTGGGACGATCGACGGATTGCCGCTGAACGGATAGTACAGACCGACGACGGTTGAAGCACGGCGGATGTGATCGCCACCGCCACCGGTGAAGACCTGCACACGCCGCCAACCGGCTTCGAGCCACACGCCGCCGACGCATTGCTGTTCACCGCTGACACGTGTTCGATCATCCGTTGCAAGCGTTGCGCTGCACCACGTCCCGTCGATTTCGCCCTCGCAGCAGGGATCCGCACTGGCGAGCGGGCTGACGGTGCGCCGCGCAAGGACAATCCCGCCAGATATCAGCTTTACGCGGACAATAGGGAGACCGGTCCGGATGAAGCACGGGCGACTCGCCCCCGCAGATCCATGCTGAATGTACAGAACGGAACCCAGCCACGAGGCGATGTGCTCCCAAGGCCCGTATTCCGGCTACCGGACGCCGTTTCGAGTGGTGAAATGGGCCGGACAACGTGCGCCGGGACCGACTTGCAACTTGCGTTGTAGTCGCTTACCGTTGCGGGGGCGGCGCAGGTTGGCTCGTCCGGGCAGACTCCGCTCGCGGCTTTCCGGCTAACTGCACGCAGCCCTGGCACGCACGAGCGCCAGGGTGGCGGGAGTTTAAGAGCGGCACAATGGCTCGTCAAGAAAGCAGGACAATGCAGGCGTGGGGACTGTCATCGCCGTGGTTCGATTATTCGATTTACCCTTGTTTCAAGGGCTCTCGCGTGATATTTCGACAAACGCTCGCGCGCCTGAATGAATGGGAGAATGAATCCCTATAAAACGTTTCCCCCTACAAATAAAGGGCCGCGCCCATGCTTTGAAGACTGACTGCTGTTACGTCTGGAAACGAACCAAATTTCTGAAGCGCCGGAGAAGCGCGCTAAAATGCGAGGTCTTAAGAGGACGCAGCACATGCTCAACGAACTCGAATCACTGTCACAGAATATCGGCCGGCTGATCAAGATCAGCGAACGCCATCATCAAGCGAAGAACGCGTTGGCCCAGCAACTCGAACAGTTGCGCGCCGACTATGCCAACATGCAGGGCGAACTTGCCGCCGTGCGCGCAGAACGCGACGCACTGGTGGCGGAGCGGGACTCGCTGTCGGCCAAGATCGACGACGCGCAGATTCGCCTCAATGCGATTCTCGAAAAATTGCCGCGTGCGAAAGCTGCACCGGAGCCGGATAACCAGCTTGCCCTTTTGCCTCCCGATGGCGGCATCGAACCGGACACCGCCGACTCGGCGCACGGTGCGTTGCACGAAGAATCACACCATCACGGAGAAAAGGCATGACGTCGAAACAGATCGAGGTATCCATTCTCGGCGCGCCGTATCGGCTCGCGTGTTCGCCGGAGACCGAAGGCGCATTGCGTGAAGCGGTAGCGCGCGTAGATGCGGAAATGTCGAAAGTGCGAAACGCCAGCAGCGTGCGCGGCACGGATCGGATCGCGGTAATGGCGGCGTTGTCGCTGGCGTCGGAATTGCTCAAGCTGCAAAACAGCGTGCGTCACGGCGAAGCGTTCCCGGCCGAAGAAATTCGCCGCACCATGCATCAAATGAACGAGCAACTGAACGTCGTGATTTCACAATCCGAAGCGCAATAGTTGCTGCGGTAGTTGCTGCAATGGTTGCCGCGATAGTCAGTGTGTAGCGGCCGGAATTTGCTTTAAATGCTTGACGTGCAAGCCAATATCCGAACGTTATTTTGTTGCCGGAGTCCTGGCACGATTCCACGGTTTGTCTCTACGTCATGGTGCATTTAACAAATTCACCGGTCACCATAAAGTTTTCCTGGATCGTTGGTGCATCGCCTCGTCGATTGGTGTAAAGTGGTCGCTCCCTGCCTGGTTTGCCAAGGTCATATATTCCTTGAACCAATGCCATTGTGCACGGTTGTGGGACCTTGTAGCACTGGCGAGCGCGTCACTCTGTCTGATGAGCCCAAGGTGCTGCTTACTGCGACCAATCTTGAACCCAGGTTCAGGATGCCGGCCTAGCGGCTTGGGCGGGGACCCTTTTTAAGCAGCATGCGTATTTGTTTTGCGCGTGATCGCGAACAGTTGAGAAGCGGTTAAAGAGCAGTTGAGTTGAGTTGACTGAATGGACTAACGGCGCTGGAGTTTCTCCGGCGCCGTTTTCTTTTGCATCGTGAATCCTGCATCGTGCATGCTTCTTTGCACGGCAACTTTCTCCATGGAAGACATTCATGCACTACTGGCTGATGAAGTCGGAACCGAACGAAGCGAGCATCGACCATCTCGCTCACGCTCCGAAAAAAACGCTGCCCTGGACCGGCGTGCGTAATTACCAGGCACGCAACTTCATGCGAGACGGCATGCAGATTGGCGACGGCGTGCTGTTCTATCACTCGAGTTGTCCGCAGCCGGGAATCGTCGGCATCGCGAAGGTGTCATCGGCTGCTTATCCCGACCCGACCCAATTCGATTCCACCAGCCACTACTACGACCCCAAGTCATCGCCGGAAAAGCCGCGCTGGTTGCTCGTCGACGTCCGCTTCGTGAAGAAGACGCCGCTCATTGCCCTCGCCACGCTACGCGATCATGCGGAACTTGCCGACATGCAAGTGCTCGCCCGGGGCAATCGGTTGTCAATCACACCGGTCACCGAAGCGCAATGGCGCTTTATCACCGAGCACCTCGTGTAACCCCGTTGAAGGGAACTTCGCGTGCATGAGAGGCGCCTAAGCTTCGCGTCACATGACGCGCACTCATGCTTACGGAGTTAGACGATGACAAAGAAAAACACCACTTCCACACTGGCAGCCGTTGTGCTGCTTGCAGGCGCTGCCATGGCACAGAGCGCTTTTGCGCAAAGCGTCGTTCAGGCCCAGCCGTCGGGCGTGTTGTCGCTGGCAGCACAGGCCACCGCAGACGTGCCGCAGGACGTGGTCGACATCACGCTGTTCTATGAGCAGGAAGCGCAAGACCCGGCCTCGCTGACAACGGTACTCAATCAACGCGCCGAGGCAGCGCTGCGTCAAGCCAGGGGTGTCGATAACGTCACCGCGCACAGTGGTTCGTTCACCGTCTACCCGTCGACGGATCGCGATGGCCGCATCTCCGCATGGCGCGGCCGCACGGAAGTCGTGCTGGAGTCGAAGGACTTCACGGCAGCATCCAAGCTCGCAGGCAAGATGAGCGAGTCAATGCAGGTGGGCAGCGTAACGTTCTCGCTGTCGCCGGAAGCGCAGCGCGCGGCGGAGCAGAAGCTGTCGACGCAGGCCATTGCTTCGTTCAAGCAGCAGGCACAGAGTTCGGCGCAGGCGTTCGGCTACAGCGGTTATGCGATCCGCGAGGTGAACATTGGCCATAACGGGTCATCACCGCGTCCGGTCATGATGATGGCCGCACGCAGCATGAGCGCAGATGCAAAGATGTCGGCGCCCATGGCGCTGGAAGCGGGAACCTCGACGGTGACCGTGAATGTCTCGGGCTCGGTACAGATGAACCGCTAGGCGTTCAAGTCTCGCAATATGAAAAAGCCTCGCTGCGTGCGAGGCTTTTTCATTGCTTTTGCAAAGGCTGAACGCTCGTTCAGGAGAGCTTCGCGGACTCTGAAGGCACTGCGCGCGCACGTCGGTACGACCATATGAGCAGGCCAATCCCGGCAATGATCATGGGCAGCGAAAGCCACTGGCCCATGGACAGATTCATGGCCAGCAGACCGAGATAATCATCCGGTTCACGCGCGAATTCAACCGTGAAGCGCGCGAGGCCGTAGCCAATCAGAAATACCGCCGAAATTGCGCCCACCGGCCGCTGCTTGCGCGACATCAGCCACATCACGATAAACAGTGCGAACCCTTCCAGCGCGATCTCGTACAACTGCGACGGATGACGCGGCAGCATCTGGTAACGCTCGAAGATCTCATTCAAATGCCACTGCGCCGCTTGCTGCGGATGGGTGCGCAGCCAGATGGCGTCATCGGGGGATGCGTTCTGGAACAACATGGCCCACGGCGCGTTCGGATTGGTCACACGGCCCCACAACTCGCCGTTGATGAAGTTGCCGAAGCGTCCGGCCGCGAGCCCGAGCGGAACCAGCGGCGCGACGAAATCGGTGACCTGCAGCCAGGTCCGCTTGCGTTGCCACGCGAACACGATCATTGCGGTTATCACGCCGAGCATGCCGCCGTGGAAGGACATGCCGCCTTCCCACACCTTGAAGATATCGAGCGGATTCGCCAGGTAGAAACTCGACTTGTAGAACACGACATAGCCAATCCGGCCGCCCAGGATGGTGCCTAGCACCCCGTAAAACAGGATGTCGTCGATATCCTTCGTCGTCCACCCTTGCGCCGCAACGTACGGCAAGCGCAGCCGGAAGCGGCCGATGACGATGCACTGGATGAACGCCAGCAGATACATGAGGCCATACCAGCGCACGGCGAGCGGCCCGAGATGAAGCGCGATGGGATCGAAATTGGGGTGAATGAGCATGTTTCTATTTACGTTTTGAGGTCACGGCAACGCTGGCAGGGTAGCCGCATGAGTGCGCACTATATCGATAAAACCGGCGAGCACCGGGCTGACCTCCGCCGCGCGCCACACGAGTCCGGTCTCGACAACCGGTCCGGATTCGAGCAACGGACGATACACCACTCCGGTCCTGCGCAGATGACGCAGCGATTGCGGCACGAGAGCGACACCCATGCCGGCCGATACCAGGCTGACGATGGTCTGCATCTGGATGGCCTCCTGCCCGACACGCGGCATCAGGCCAGCCGCGCCGTAGCAACCCATAATCATGTCATAGAAACCGGGCGCGAGACGCCGCGGAAAGACGACGAGTGGCGCATCGGCGAGTTGATGCAGGCTGACCGGGGTCTCCGACCACTCTTCGGCGCCCTGCCCGAGTTCGGCCGCCGCGTTGTCCGACATGGCGATGACCAATGGCTCGCGCGCGATCGGCAAATACGAAAGCGCAGCGGCGTGGCGCGGCGGCAGCGGGGGAATGACGAGCCCGGCGTCTATGCGACCCGCCACCAGTTCTTCGACCTGCACGTCGCTGGTCGCTTCCACGAGTTGCAGCCGGACACCAGGGTAGCGGGCGCCGAAATCGCGCAGCAGCAGCGGCAGGAGGCCGTAATCGGCGGTGGAAACGAACGCGAGGGACAGAACCCCCGCCTCACCCCGCGCAAGCGACTGGGCAAGCGGACGCAGGCTGTCAGCGGCCGCGAGCAGCCGACGCACCTCCGGCAGCAGATCCTTGCCCACGGGCGTCAGTTCGACGGAACGCTTCGTACGCACGAACAGCGCCACGCCGAGCATGTCTTCCAGCGCCCGGATGGCCTGCGACAAGGGCGGCTGCGTCATCGCAAGGCGCCCCGCGGCCCGTCCGAAGTGCATTTCTTCGGCAACCGTCACAAAATACCGCAACAATCTGAGTTCGATGTTCCGCGCTTCCATCAATATTTTCTGCGACCTAATAGACCCTGAATAATATATTGGACACGCGTTCGCACAAGCTTCATCCTTTCGCGATCGAACAATAAAATTCTCAAGGAGCCCCCACATGGCCTTCAATCGCCGCTCGAAAAACATCACGCAGGGCATCGCGCGTTCCCCGAACCGCTCGATGTATTACGCCCTTGGCTACAAGGAAGAAGACTTCGACAAGCCGATGATCGGCATCGCCAACGGTCATTCCACCATCACGCCGTGCAACTCGGGGCTGCAAAAGCTCGCCGATGCCGCGATCGAATCGATCCGTAAGTCGGACGCGAATCCGCAGGTTTTTGGCACGCCGACCATCTCGGACGGCATGTCGATGGGCACCGAAGGCATGAAGTACTCGCTCGTGTCGCGCGAAGTGATCGCCGACTGTATTGAAACGGCCGTGCAAGGCCAGTGGATGGACGGCGTGGTCGTGATCGGCGGCTGCGACAAGAACATGCCCGGCGGCATGATCGGCCTCGCGCGCATGAACGTGCCGGGCATCTACGTGTATGGCGGCACGATCCGCCCGGGCAACTGGAAGGGCGTGGACCTGACCATCGTCTCGTCGTTCGAAGCGGTGGGTGAATTCTCGGCCGGGCGTATGTCGAAGGAAGATTTCGACGGCATCGAGAAAAACGCCTGCCCGTCGAGCGGTTCGTGCGGCGGCATGTACACGGCCAACACCATGAGCTCGTCGTTCGAGGCGCTCGGCATGTCGCTGATGTATTCATCGACCATGGCGAACCCCGACGAAGAAAAGGTCACGTCCGCAGCGGAATCGGCGCGTGTGCTGGTCGAAGCGGTCAAGGCCGACCTCAAGCCGCGCGACATCATCACGAAGAAATCGATTGAAAACGCTGTCGCGCTGATCATGGCGACGGGCGGCTCGACCAATGCCGTGCTGCACTACCTGGCTATCGCCCATGCGGCGGAAGTGGAATGGAGCATCGACGACTTCGAGCGCATGCGCAAGAAAGTGCCGGTGATCTGCAACCTGAAGCCGTCGGGTCAGTACGTGGCGACCGATCTGCACAAGGCCGGCGGTATTCCGCAGGTGCTGAAGATCTTGCTCGACGCGGGCATGCTGCACGGCGATTGCATCACGATCACGGGCAAGACCATTGCGGAAGAACTGAAGGACGTGCCGTCGAAGCCGCGCGCTGACCAGGACGTGATTTTCCCGATCGACAAGGCGCTCTACGACGAAGGCCACCTGGCAATCCTGAAGGGCAACCTGGCGCCGGACGGCGCCGTGGCGAAGATCACCGGCCTGAAGAACCCGGTCATCACAGGCCCGGCGCGCGTGTTCGAGGACGAGCAAAGCGCGATGACCGCGATTGTCGCCGGGCAGATCAAGGCGGGCGATATCGTGGTGTTGCGTTATCTCGGCCCGAAGGGCGGTCCGGGCATGCCGGAAATGCTGGCGCCAACTTCAGCAATCATCGGCCAGGGGCTGGGTGAATCGGTGGGCCTGATTACCGATGGACGCTTCTCCGGCGGAACGTGGGGCATGGTCGTGGGTCACGTTGCGCCCGAAGCGTATGCGGGCGGCACGATCGCGTTCATCAAGGAAGGGGACTCGATCACCATCGACGCGCACAAGCTGCTGTTGCAACTGAACGTGGACGACGCCGAGATCGAGCGCCGTCGCGGGGAGTGGAAGCAGCCTGCGCCGCGATATACACGTGGCGTGCTGGCCAAGTATGCTGCACTCGCGTTGCCGGCGAACAAGGGCGCGGTAACGGGCTGATTGAGGGCTGATCGCGGGCTGTTTTTTCGCTTGGCGCCGGCGGACCGTTTCAGGTTCTGCCGGTGCCGGCGAAGATAAATGCTGCACTAGGCCGGGTTCGGCTCCAGCGGGAACCGCAACCGCCCTGAAAACCCCTTCTACTGGCGCCCTCGCCGCTCCAGTTCGTCCGCCACCGCCTCGCGCACCCATTGCGTCAACTCGGTTTCCAGCGCCAACGCAACCTCCCGCGTGATCTGGCTGACCAGCCAGTTCGAATGCTCCTGCAACGACTCCCTGCAACGCTCCTCGATCAGCGCCCGGCCATCGCCTGTCAAAAAGTGCGTAAACCGCCCGCGCAGCCTGTCCGCGATCATATCGGCGTCGCGATCCGCGCCGTGCGCAAGCTCCTCGCGCGAGGGCGCCGCCGCCGGCGACAGCACCGGCTCCGGCGCACGCGGTGCAACACGGGCACGGTCAGGCCGGCCCGGCACGATGACATTGGTCAGGACGGGAATGGAAGAATCGAAGTTTTCGGGTGTTTCAGCCGTATCGGGCGAGGTGGTGGTGGGCACGGTGGACTCCGTCTCTTGATGGCAGGCTGATGATGGCAGGCAGACTTCAGGCTAACGGCGGGCGTTTTTTACGATCATACCGCGTGGCCGCCGCGCCCTGCGACTGAGCGGGGTGCTCAGCCGCCCTGCTTGTAGTTGTTGAGCACATAGCCCCGATCGCGATAGAACCTGTACCGGTCGCGCCCGGCCACGAGTTCGTGCTCCTCGTTGCCGACCACTTCCAGCAGGCGCTCAAACCGCGCGAACTGCGGCGGTACCGTTGCGCCGAGGTTCAGCAGGATCTGGTGCAACGGACTCTGCACCAGCGACTCCAGCGACGCAGTCAGCCACACCGGCGTTTCAGCCGCCAGCGCGCTGTCCGCCATGCAATGCGGCACGAACTCGAGCGGCTTGAACGTCCACAATTGCTCGTCGAACCGTTTCAACCGCTCGGGTTCCGCCAGCACGATCAACGGCTGGCCGCTCAGGTACGCCTTGCGCACGAGACGGCAGGCGTACGCGATCGAATCCCCCACATTCGAATGGAAATCGATTCGCGTCATGCCGGCCCCTCCACGCTCACGCTTGCTTCAACCACGCTCATTCGCCCGCACGATCGACCAGGAACTGCGTGAGCAGCGGCACGGGACGTCCGGTTGCGCCCTTTGCGGCGCCACTTTTCCACGCCGTACCCGCGATGTCGAGGTGAGCCCACGGGTAGTTCTGCGCGAAACGCGACAGGAAACACGCCGCGGTAATCGCGCCGCCCGGCCGGCCGCCAATGTTCGCGACATCGGCGAAATTCGACTTCAGCAGGTCCTGGTATTCGTCGTCGAGCGGCATGCGCCAGGTCGGGTCAATAGCTTCTTTCGATGCATCCAGCAACTCGCCCGCCAACGCGTCGTCCTTTGAGAACAGGCCCGTGTTGTGATGGCCAAGCGCGACCACGCACGCGCCCGTGAGCGTGGCGATATCGATCACGGCAGCGGGCTTGAAACGTTCCACGTAGGTCAGCGCGTCGCAGAGAATCAGGCGGCCTTCCGCGTCCGTATTCAGCACTTCGATAGTTGTGCCCGACATGGACGTGACAATGTCACCCGGCTTCACCGCGTTGCCGGCCGGCATGTTCTCGCAGGTCGGCACCACGCCGATCACGTTGAGTTTCAGCCCCATTTCCGCGATGGCGCGCATGGTGCCGAACACGGATCCGGCGCCGAGCATGTCGTACTTCATCTCGTCCATGCCTTCGCCCGGCTTGATGGAGATGCCGCCGGTGTCGAACGTGATGCCCTTGCCGACCAACACGACCGGAGCAGCCTTCGCGCCCGCGCCCTGGTGATGCATCACGATGAACGCAGGCGGTTCTACCGAGCCTTTCGCGACCGACAGGAACGAACCCATGCCCAGCGCTTCGATCTGCTTCTGGCCGAGTACTTCCACCTTCAGCTTGAACTCCTTGCCCAGCTTTTTCGCGGTATGGCCGAGATACGTGGGCGTGCAGACGTTCGGCGGCAAGTTGCCGAGATCGCGCGTGAGATCCATGCCGTTGGCGAGCGCCGTGGCGTGTTTCACGGCGAGCTTCGCGGCTTTTTCGTCGGCGGCGTCGATGCTGAACACCACTTTCTTCAGCGCCCGATCGCCGTTTTCCGGTTTGCTTTTCATCTGCGTGAACTTGTAGGTCAACTCGCGCAGCGCGAGGATGGCGCAGCGCACACCCCAGTCGCCAGTGCGTTCGGGCACCGGCAGCTGGGCGAGCGTGAAGGCCACGTTCGCGATCTTCGTGGCAAGCAGTGCTCGCCAGGCGGCGCGCGCGGCTTCCGTGTAAGCCTTCTGATTGAAAGCGTCCTGCTTGCCGAGCCCGACCAGCAAAATCCGTGACGCGCCAATCCCCGTCACTTCGGTCAGCATCAGCGTGGAACCTGCCTTGCCGCTCATGTCGCCGGCTTTTACCGTGCGCGTGAGCAGACCCTTGGTCACCAAATCCATCTCGCGGGCTGCGCCCGTCAACGTCTGCGCTTCGAACACTCCGAGCACCACTACATCGGCCTTCCCGTTAAGGAAACCATTTGCCGAGCCTTTGCTCCAATCACAGGCTTTTATGCTAAAGTCCATCGCGCTTATCCTCGGATAAAATCTGGGCTGAAGGATGAAAGCCGCAATTATCCGCTATTTTTTCCGAGGCGGTCGCAGGCAGCGATACCCTGATTGAATGTCTCGCTCATGACCCGTTCTCATGACCCGTTCAATCGGCACGTTTGTCATGGCGTGTGGCGCAAACGCGGACCGCACATAATCCAACCGCCTGGTCGCCGCCGGTTTCCACCTGACAATCAATGATCTTCGAACGCTCCCTTCAGCGTGAACTCGCGTATACGGCTGGCGCCGTATTCATGGTGCTGCTCACGATCATGCTGACCACGATGATGATTCGCATCGTCGGCTTTGCAGCATCGGGGCAAGTCGACCCGCGCGACGTCGTCGTGCTGATCGGCCTGACCGTTATCGGCTATCTTGCCGTGATCATGATCGTGACCCTGTTCGTCTCCATCCTGTTCGTGCTGACGCGCTGGTATCGCGACTCGGAAATGGTTGTGTGGCTCGCGTCAGGCATCAGTCAGACGGCGCTGATCAAACCGATCGCGCTCTTCTCCACGCCCATCATCATCGCCATTGTATTTTTCGCGTTCGTCGTGTGGCCCTGGTCGAATTTGCAAAGCAAGCTGATCAAGGCGCGGTTCCAGCAACGCGACGAAGTCTCGCTGCTCGCACCCGGCCAGTTCCGCGAATCGCAAACCAGCCACCGGGTGTTTTTCATCGAGAAGATGTCGCCGGACCAGGGTCACGTGCAGAACGTGTTCGTGACGAGCACGGAAGGCGGCAAGGTCAACGTGGTGGTATCGAAGAACGGCCATACCGAAACGCACGCCAATGGCGATCGTTTCGTGGTGCTGGAAAACGGCCGCCGCTACGACGGCATTCCAGGGCAGCCAAACTTCCGGATCATGGAATTCGAGCGCTACGGCGTGAAAATCCAAAGCCAGCAATTCGTGAACACGCCGACCACGACCGGCATGTATACGAGCGAGCTGCTGGCCAATCCCACCCGTGACAACCTTGCCGAAATCGCGTGGCGCGCGGGTCTGCCGCTGATCGCGATCAACCTGATGCTGCTCGCCATTCCGCTCTCTTACCAGAACCCCCGACGCAGTCGCACAATCAATCTCGTGATGGCCGTGCTGATCTATCTGACGTATTCCAACCTGCTGAACGTGGTGCAGTCGTGGATCGAGCAAGGCCGGGTATCGTTTGTGGTCGGGCTGGTGGCGCTGCACATAATCGTCTCAGTCATGGTTGCGTTCATCTTCTGGATGCGCATACGCAATCGCCCGCTCTTCAAGCTGTCGGCGTTCACCCGCTCGAAAGGGGCCTGACGCAATGCGCATTTACGAACGGTATTTCGCGCGTCAGATCTATCTCGCGTTCATCTTCATCCTGTTTGCATTCTCGGGCCTGTTCTTCTTCTTTGACCTGATCAATGAGCTGAACACGGTCGGGCACGGCAATTACAAGTTCGGGCTGGCCGTGCTGCGGGTAGCATTGCAGACGCCCTCGCGCTTCTACGAAATCATCCCGGTTGCCGCACTGATTGCGGCCATATACGTGTTCGCACAAATGGCCGCCGCGTCCGAGTTCACCATTTTCCGTGTGTCAGGATTGTCCACCGGCAAGGCGCTGCGCTCGCTGCTCAAGATTGGCATACCGATGGTGCTGCTCACGTACGTGATCGGCGAAGTGGTTGGCCCCTACTCCGACCAGCTCTCGGAGAAAGTGCGGCTCGAAGCGCTGGGGTCGTCGGTGTCGATGAACTTCGAATCAGGCGTCTGGGTGAAAGACACGCTGACCGCGCGAGCGGACGGCGAACAGGTCACGCGCTTTGTGAACGTGGGCACGCTGAATCCGGATACGACCATTGCCGACGTCCGTATCTACGAATTCGATTCGCTGTTCCGGCTGACGAACGTGCGGATTGCCAAAAGCGGCGTGTTCCAGCCGCCGGGCCACTGGAAACTCACCGACGTAACGGACACCGAACTCATCGACGCACCGCCGCAAGCCGTGAATCCAGGTGACGCGCTCAACCCGGTGTATCGCGCGAAACAGATCACCCTGCCCGAGTATTCGCTGCGCTCCGAACTCACGCCGCAGATTTTGTCGGTGCTGCTGGTGTCGCCGGACAGGATGTCGATGTTCAGCCTGTTCCGCTACATCCAGCATTTGACGGAAAATCATCAGGACACGCAGCGTTATCAGATCGCGTTCTGGCGCAAGATCCTGTATCCGCTCGCGGTGCTCGTGATGCTGGTGCTGTCGCTGCCGTTCGCGTACCTGCATACGCGCGCCGGCGTGGTCGGTGTGAAAGTATTCGGCGGCATCATGATCGGCATGAGCTTCCAGCTCATCAACACGCTGTTCTCGCACATTGGTACGCTGAACACCTGGCCCGCGCCATTGACGGCCGCAGCACCGGCGCTGGCGTATCTGGTCATCGGCCTGATCGGGTTGCGATGGGTGGACCGGCATTAGGGTATTAGTGCTTCAAGACTGTGGAGAACGCCATGAGCAAGCACGGTTTGATCTTGTTCGGCCACGGTGCACGGGATCCGCGCTGGGCCGAACCTTTCGAACGGCTCGCCACGAAACTGCGGGCGCTGCGTCCTGAGCCGGTGTCGCTCGCGTTTCTCGAACTGATGACGCCTGATTTGCCCACGGCTATCGAACAGCTGGTAGCGCACGGGTGCGATGCAGTCACCGTCGTGCCCGTGTTTTTCGGTCAGGGCGGCCACATACGGCGTGATCTGCCCGAATTGCTCGATCGATGCCGCGTGATGTTTCCGTCGCTGACACTTCACTGTGCGACAGCCGTTGGTGAAGACGAGTCCGTGCTGAATGCGGTTGCGCAATATTGCGTTCGGCAGATTGAATAGGGTTTTCTTCCCCTCGCTAACGCGCTGATAAGTGCTCACGAAAGCACGACCGTTTTCCACGATGCCCCGCAAGTCACGGACTTTCGGGGCATTTTCTTGTCCGAAGAATTTTCCCGCCCGCGCATCTGCACCGATGCTCCGACATCGACTGCGGGGTGAGTTTCCGCACATTCCCGCCGCGTTCGCTTCATCAATCAAGCATCTCTTAGGTTGTTATAAATAGTCATATCTGATTAATTAAGCGTCTTATTTGGTCAGATATGGATAAATTCACCACTCCATAACATTGACACTCTTCAGTTTTTGTCTATACTGACCAATTAAGTAGGTTTATATGTCAGATACGACAAAATGAAGCGCAACAACAGGGAATTTTCTTCTCCGGAACTCAGCCGCGAGGCCGAGGGGCTGGGACGTGCCATCGCCGCCGCCCGGATCGCACGTAACATGACCCGAAAGGATTTTTCCGAACGAGCCAACATCAGCCCGAGCACACTGGTACGCATTGAAAACGGCGATGTTTCGGTCAGTTTCTCATCGTGGCTGCATGCATTTGAACGGGCCGGCCTGCTCGGATTGCTCCAGCCGCTCGCGAATCCGCAAAACGACGTGATCGGTGAAGCGCGGCGTAAAACGGAATCCCGTGTGCGCCCACGCAAGACCGCTTCAAAGACAGGCGAGTATGATTTTTAATACTACGACATGGAGCAAATACGTCTTCATCGCCCTCGAAGGCGCGGCCGAGTCGGTTCCTGCCGGTAAGCTCGAGCTATTCGAAGAAGGCATCAAGCCTGCCGGATCGACCTTCGTCTACGGCAACAAGTATCTGCAACGCGCAAACGCCGCTGCTGTGGACCCGGTCAGCATGCCTTTGGACAAAGCAAAGCAGTCCAAAGAAATGGTATTCCAGCCACCTGCCGGACTGGCGCTGTTTGGCGCCATTCGTGATGCAGCCCCGGACTCCTGGGGAAGGCGCGTTATCGAGAATATGTTGAGGGCTGCGCCCGACGGCTTGCCCGAGACCGAATATCTGGCTCATGCCGGCCCACACCGGACCGGCGCACTGGATTTCAGGGACTCCCCCACCGCCCCTGCGGAACCCGGCAAGTTGCCGGATGCCAAAGAGCTGTCCTATCTGCTCGACGCCGCAGCCATGATCCAGGACGGCAAGCCGGTTCCGAAAAAGCTGCAATTGCTCTTTAGCGTCGGTGCAACGTTCGGTGGTGCAAGACCCAAAGCCGTGCTGCTGGACAATGGACGGCAATGGGTTGCCAAATTCCCCGTCGCCCGGGACGGTTTCAACGTTCCTGTGGTCGAGCGCGCAACGCTTGAACTCGCCCGCAAGTGCGGGATGCGCGTTCCCGTGACCAAGCCCGTGCACCTGCCTGACGGGCGTGACGTCATGCTGATCGAGCGGTTTGACCGCGTGCCGCTGCCCGGAGGCGCGTTCGGCAAACGGCACGTCGTGAGCGCGCTGACCATGCTCAAGATGCATGAGAGCGATACCGCATCGGCCAATTACACCGACCTGGCCGACCTGCTCGGTGAGCGCGGCGCAACGGGCTTTGTGGCGGCCGACAAGGTCGAGTTGTTCAAGCGCATGGTGTTCAACATCCTCGTGACGAACGACGACGACCATCTGCGCAATCACGCGTTTGTGTGGGACGGAGCGAACAAGGGCTGGCGTCTGAGCGACCTTTACGACGTCGTGCCGAAGCCGCAGGTGGGCTCCGAGCGCTTCCTCGTCCTGGGAGTTGGCCCGGCAATGGGCCGGCTGGCGACGCTCGACAATGCCCTCTCCGCGGCCGGGCGATTCGGCCTGCTCAAGCACGCGGCCGTCGAAATCATCCAGCAACTATCGGCGGTTGTGAGGGAGTGGCGGACCTACTTCGAGGAATTCGGCGTTCCCAAGGCAGAGTGCGACAAGATAACCACGGCGTTCCGGAAGCCGCAGGCCATTGGTCTGCGGGAAGTGGAAAAAGCGGTGCAGAAAGCGTAGTTCTTCAAAGGCCGCGGAACAGAGCGTTGAAAACGCAATTGAGGCAAGCGTCAGCTATCCCGCATGCATGTGAAAAAGCCCTCGCGGGTCATTGACCAACGAGGGCTTTCAGACGAAATGAACGGCAAGCTGCATCAAGCAGAGATCCCGCACGCTGCAGCGAGTTTTCTCCGCAATGGCCTTCGACCTGGATCAGGCTGCGGCTTGCATTGCCGCTTCCACGCCTTGGACCGATACCCCCAACGACCGCTCCGCAAACGCCTCACCGATCATCAGCAAACTCGGCTGCGATGCATCGAGCCAGTCCTGAGCCTCGCCAACTGCCATTTCGCCCAACGTCAGCGTCAACGACCGCTCACGTTCCGTACTGCAAGCCTCGACGATAGCAACCGGCGTCGACGCCGGCCGCCCTGCATCGATAAGCTGCTGCGCAATCTCCGGCGCGCTGTCGCGGCCCATGTAGAACACGAGCGAATCCGCGCTTGCCTGCTCGCGGATTTCATCGGTATCAGGCGCACGGCTGTAGGTCGCCAACGCCACACTCCGCGATACCCCGCGCAAGGTCAGCGAGCGCTTCAACGTCGCGGCGCTCGCCAGCGCGGCCGTAATCCCCGGCACCACTTCGTACTCAATACCCGCGGCTTCCAGCGCGCGCATTTCTTCGTCCGCGCGACCGAACAGCATGGGGTCTCCGCCCTTCAGGCGCACGACGATCTCATGCTCGCGGGCGGCATCGACGATCTGCTTGTTGATGAAATGCTGGGCGGTCGAACGCTGCCCACAGCGCTTGCCCACCGCGATCTTGCGCGCGTCCGGCGCGTGGTCGAGCATGGCCGGCTCGATCAGCGCATCGTGCAGAACGACTTGCGCCTGGCTCAGCAACCGGGCGCCGCGAACCGTAATCAGGTCCGCAGCACCCGGCCCCGCACCGATCAAATACACCTTACCCATAATCAATACTCAGGCTGAATACGCGCGAATCATCCCGGCCGCAACCGTGTGATGCGTCGCTTCATCGATAAGAACAAACGCACCGGTACCCTGATGCGTGTCGTAGGCATCGCAGACGATCGGCTTTTGAAGCGTCAGCGCCACGCGGCCAATGTCGTTCATCGTCAGGTTATGGCGGTCCACCGAGTGCAGCAGCGTATGCACGTCGAGCACTTCCTTGATCGCGCCAATCCGTGCGAACACCGTGTTCGTGGTCTGCTTCAGCAGGTACTTGCGCTGCTGCGAGAGCGGCTCTTCATCGAACCAGCAGAGGTCCGCGTCCAGCTTCTTCGCCGGCTCGATCTTCGTGCCGCTGGTGTTGCGCGGCACGAACGTATCGCCGCGCGACACATCGACATGTTCCGCCAGGCGAATGGTAACCGTCTGCCCCGCGAACGCACGATCCACCTGCGCCACGCCGCCCGGAACCGGCGCGATGATCTCGGCCACGGTTGCATCGCGGTTCGCCGGCAGCACGGTGATCGTGTCGCCCAGCTTCACCTCGCCCGACTCGACCCGGCCCATGTAGCCGCGGAAATCGTCGGCCTGATTGCCGTCCTGGCGTGCGACCCATTGCACCGGAAAACGCAGCGCCTGATCAACGGGCTGCGCGACCGGCAGCGCTTCGAGCAGATCGAGCAGCGGTTCGCCCGCGTACCAGGGCATACGCTCGCTGGCGCTCACGATGTTGTCGCCCTTCAACGCCGACACCGGTACGAAGCGCACATCGGCAATTCCAAGCCGGCGCGCAAGTTCAACATACGCGTCGCGGATCTCGTTGAAGCGCGACTCGCTGAAGTCGATCAGGTCCATCTTGTTGATCGCAACGATCACATGCTGCAGCCCAAGCAACTTGACGATCGCGCTATGGCGCACGGTCTGCGGCAGCAATTGCGCCACGCCGTCCTTCAACGTGACCCGTGTGGCGTCAACGAGAATGATCGCGGCATGCGCCGTCGAAGCGCCCGTCACCATGTTGCGGGTGTACTGCTCGTGGCCGGGGGTATCGGCAATGATGAACTTGCGCTTCGCGGTAGCGAAATAGCGGTATGCAACGTCGATCGTAATGCCCTGCTCACGCTCGGCTTCAAGACCATCCGTCAGCAGCGACAAATCGATTTCATCGCCAACGGTGCGCTTATTCTTCGCTCGCGACAACGCCGACAGCTGGTCCGACAACACCGCCTTGCTATCGAAAAGCAGACGGCCGATCAACGTGCTCTTGCCGTCGTCAACGCTGCCTGCCGTGATGAAACGCAACACGCCGAGGTCTTCGGGTTGATGAATGCTCATGATGTTTCCCTGTTCCTTGTTACGGCGTGATGCTTAGAAATAACCTTGTTTCTTGCGGGTTTCCATCGCGGCTTCGGACGCTTGATCGTCCATGCGCGTCGCGCCGCGTTCCGTGATTTCCGTCACCGCCGTCTCGGCGATGATCTTCTCGACATCGTCGGCATCGCTCGCAACGGGGCACGTGCAACTGATGTCGCCCACCGTCCGGAAACGCACAAGCGCTACTTCCGAGACTTCGCCTTCCTGCAACGGAGTCAGTGGCGTCAGCGGGACGAGCAGGCCATTGCGGCGGATGATCTCGCGATCGTGCGCATAGTAAATGGACGGCAGTTCAAGCTTCTCGCGGCCGATGTATTGCCAGATATCCAGCTCGGTCCAGTTCGAGATCGGGAACACGCGCAGATGCTCGCCGTTATGCAGGCGCGCGTTATAGATGCTCCACAGTTCCGGGCGTTGCGCTTTCGGGTCCCACTGGCCGAATTCATCGCGGAAAGAGAAGATGCGCTCTTTCGCACGGGCCTTTTCTTCATCGCGGCGCGCTCCGCCGATCAACGCCGTATAACCGTACTCTTCGATGGTTTCGAGCAACGTCACCGCTTGCGCGGCGTTGCGCGAATCCGTTTCGCGACGCAGGCGCACGGTGCCTTTCCTGATCGAATCTTCGACATGACCGACCACGAGTTCGGCACCAATCTCAGCAGCGCGGCGATCGCGGAAGTCGATGACTTCGTCAAAATTATGACCGGTATCGATATGAACCAGCGGGAACGGCAGCACGGTCTTGCGGCCCGAGCCCAGCCCAAATGCCTTCAACGCGAGATGCAGCACAACGACCGAATCCTTACCGCCGGAGAACAGCAACGCAGGCTTGCTGCACTCGGCCACGAGTTCGCGCAGGATGTGAATGGACTCGGCTTCGAGCCAGTCGAGGTGGTCCATCCGGTTACCGCGGTTCGCCACCGGGGCGTTGACTGTTGAATCGAGCGTGGTGCTCATATGCGTCGTTCCTTGGTTACTTTGCATGACACCAGGCTTGAGCGAGCGTCATGCGTCAATATCAATGCGTTCAGAGCGCCGAACTTGGCGCTGCGCTGCGGTCTTCCACGATCTTTATATTCGTCACGTGCAATCCGCATTCCTTCGTGTCCCGCGACTCCCACCACCAGCGTCCTGCCCGGCTGTCTTCGCCCGGACGGATGGCGCGCGTGCACGGCTCACAGCCAATGCTCGGATAACCGCGCGCATGCAGCGGGTTGACGGGGACATCGAAAGCTTTCAAATAGGCCCAGACATCGGCTTCAGTCCAGTCCGCGAGCGGATTGAATTTGGCGATGCCACGCGGCGCGTCGTGCTCTTCTTCGTGTAACTCTACGCGAGTCACCGATTGCTCGCGGCGCTGTCCCGTAACCCACGCGCTCACGTCTTTCAGCGCACGATTCAGCGGTTCGACCTTACGAATCCCGCAGCAGCTTTTACGCAGGTCGACGCTTTCATAGAACGCGTTCAGACCGTGATCCCGAACATACTCCTCAACCGCTTGCGGCTGCGGATGAAACTGCTCGATATCATAGCCATAACGCTCTTTCACACGGTCGATCATGCCCAGCGTTTCAGCATGCAGACGGCCCGTGTTCAGCGAAAAGATGCCGATCTTTACACCGCGTGAAAGAATGGCATGCGTAAGCAGCATATCTTCGGCCGCGAGACTGCTGGCTAGCTTGACGTTCGCATGACGTTGCGCGATGGAATCGAGCAGGGAGTCCAGACGTTCGACCTTGGCTTGCAGTTCGGCATTCATGCCGACGCTCCGGCGACTGAGCTACGTTCCGCTGCGCCACGACGGCGAAACAGCGGTTCCGGATTGTCCACTGCACCCTGATACGGAATGCTCAATTCAGCGAACGCATTCAGCGCGTCGTGAATGTCTTTGTCGGCGCGAACGGCGAAGGCGTCGAAACCGCAACGTGCGTGAAAGCGCAACTGGTCGCGCAGTACGTCGCCGATGGCCCGCAACTCACCCTTCCACTGATAACGTTCGCGCAGCAAACGGCCGATGCTGAAACCGCGGCCATCGCTGAACTTCGGGAAATCAACGGCGATCAGCGCGATCTTGTCGAAATCCTCGACCAGTTCCGCGGGTTCATCGTCGGGGGCGAGCCACACGCCGATCAGCTCTTTCTTCTGCGCCGCGGTCAGCGCGTTCTTGTGCTCTTTCCACCACGTGAACGGCACGATTCCCCTGGCCGGCAACAATGCATCGACTGCGGGCAGCGTGCCATCTTCAGCGGCACGCACCACGGTCCAGTCGTCTTCAACCACTTCGCGATTCTTGATTATCAAAGCCATGTGCTTTTTTCCTTGAGCGACTCAACGTAGCAGATCAAGCATGCGCCGGTTGGCGCGACGCGTACACGCGTTCCTTGAACGGCGCGATGCCGATACGGCCGTACGTCTCGATGAAACGCTCGCCTTCAATGCGGTTCTCGACGAACGTATCGATCACTTGCGACACCACGTCGGGCATCTCTTCCGCCGAGAACGACGGGCCGATCACGCGGCCGAGATGCGCGCCCGTTACGCCCGAGCTTTGCTCGCCGCCGAGCGTGACCTGATACCACTCCGAGCCGTCCTTATCGACACCCAGCACACCGATGTTGCCGATGTGATGATGACCGCACGCGTTGATACAACCCGAGATGTTGAGCGTCAGGTCGCCCAGGTCATACACATAGTCAAGATCGCTGAAACGCTCTTGAATGGCTTGCGCGATCGGGATCGACTTCGCGTTCGCGAGCGAGCAGAAATCGCCGCCCGGGCACGCAATGATGTCGGTCAGCAAACCAATATTCGATGTCGCGAAACCCAGCGCCTTCGCGCGTTCCCACACCGTGTACAAGTCGCGCTTCTTCACGTTCGCGAGGATCAGGTTCTGCTCGTGCGAGACGCGGATTTCACCGAACGAGAATTCGTCGGCGAGATCGGCGACGGCTTCCATCTGCTTGTCCGTTGCGTCGCCCGGGGCAATGCCCGTGGGCTTCAGCGACAACGTCACCGACGCGTAACCCGGCACCTTGTGCGGACGCACGTTGCGTTCGATCCAGCGCGCGAACGCCTTGCTTTCGATCAGATGCTTTTCATACGACGCATCCGTATCCGGCAGCTTTTCATACGCGGGCGGTGCGAAGAACTGCGACACGCGGTCGAGTTCTTCCTGCGTGAGCGTGGAAGGACCGTCCTTCAAATGGACCCACTCTTCTTCCACTTGCTGCGCGAATTTCGCGGGGCTCAACGCCTTCACGAGAATCTTGATCCGCGCCTTGTACATATTGTCACGACGGCCGTAGCGGTTATACACACGCAATACGGCTTCGCAGTACGTCAGCAGATGCTGCCAGGGCAGATCTTCCTTGATGATCGCGCCAACAATCGGCGTGCGACCCAGGCCACCGCCCGCAAGAATGCTTGCGACCACTTCACCGGCTGCGTTCTTCTTCAGATAAACGCCCAGATCGTGCACTTGCACGGCCGCGCGATCTTCCACCGAGCCGTTGATCGCGATCTTGAACTTGCGCGGCAGCCAGGCGAATTCGGGGTGAAAAGTCGACCATTGGCGCAGGATTTCCGCCCAGGGACGCGGATCGACGAATTCATCGGGCGCCACGCCGGCAAATTGATCGGCGGTGATGTTGCGGATGCAATTGCCTGACGTTTGAATGCCGTGCATTTGCACCGACGCCAGCTTGCGCAGGATCTCCGGCGTCTCTTCGAGCTTGATCCAGTTGAACTGGATGTTGGTCCGCGTTGAAAAGTGGCCGTAACCGCGGTCGTGCTCACGCGCGATCGTGCCAAGCATGCGCATCTGGTCGCTGCGCAAATTGCCGTACGGAATCGCGATACGGTGCATGTACGCGTGCCGCTGCATATAGAGACCGTTCTGCAGGCGCAGCGGCCGGAATTCTTCTTCGCTCAACTCGCCGGACAAGCGGCGGCGCACTTGGTCGCTGTATTGAGCGACGCGTTCGTCGACGATTTTCTGGTCGATCTGATCGTATTGATACATTCGGGGGCCCCAGTTTTTAGTAGTTCCACCAGTACGGCGTCCTAGCCACGCCGCACATCGCCATGAGTAGAGTCATTGCCTGGAACGCCGTTCGGACAGTGCGTTCATTTGCTTATGACAAATACAGATATCGATATTGGAAAAATTGGCTCGATGGTAATAAACTTCCTATATATTGCAAACGACTGATAAATTACTTTGATATGCGGATGGGTTATATATGAATCTGCACCAGTTCCGCTTCGTGCGCGAAGCCGTCCGGCAGAACTACAACCTCACCGAAGCCGCTAAAGCGCTGTTCACGTCGCAGCCAGGGGTATCGAAGGCGATCATCGAGCTGGAGGATGAACTCGGGGTCGAGATCTTCACGCGTCACGGCAAACGGGTTCGTTCGCTGACGGAGCCGGGGCGAATTATCCTGGCATCGGTGGAAAAAATCCTGCAGGAAGTGGAAAGCCTGAAGCGTGTCGGTAAAGATTACGCGGCGCAGGATCAGGGCAACCTGGTGATCGCGGCCACGCATACGCAGGCGCGTTATTCCCTGCCGAACGCCATCGCGGAATTCAAGAAGCGTTTCCCGAAGGTGCACCTTTCGATTCTGCAAGGCAGTCCGACGCAGGTGGCCGAAATGGTCATCCACGATCAGGCCGACATCGCCATCGCCACGGAAGCGATCGCCAACTATAAGGAACTGGTGTCGTTGCCGTGTTTCCAGTGGCACCACGTCGCGGTCGTGCAGCCGGATCATCCGCTGCTCGAGCGCAAGCTGCTGACGCTCGACGACCTGGCGCAATACCCGATCATCACCTACGACAACGCGTTCGCCGGCCGCTCGAAAATCAACCAGGCTTTCGCGCTGCGCAACCTGACGCCCGATATCGTCCTGGAAGCCATTGATGCCGACGTGATCAAGACTTACGTCGAGCTGGGCCTGGGCGTGGGCATTCTCGCGGATATCGCGTTCAACCCCGAACGCGATAAGCATCTCCGCGCGATGCCCGTTGGCCATCTGTTCGGCACCAACGTCACGCGGCTCGCTTTGAAACAAGGCGCGTATTTACGCAGCTATGTGTACACGCTGGTCGAACTGCTTTCGCCTTCCATGAACCGCAAGCTGATCGAGCAGGCGCTCTCGGGCGAGCACGAAAGCTACGAGCTTTGATTGACCGGGTTCGAGTACGACGCGGGCCGCGCTCGCGTCGAAACTCGTGCCGCGCGATCGCGCCGCGCGATTTTTGTCAGCCCCACACTTCAGCATTTTTAAACCACACCTCTTCGCGGAGACCTTCCAATGAAGTTGTCGAAGTTCATGCGCCCGGCGCTGATGTTCAGCGCACTCGCGTTTTTCAGCGCAACGGCCAGTGCGCAACTGAAAGTCGGTATCGATCTGTCGAGCACGGGGCCGGCGGCCACCATCGGCATCACGAGCAAGAACGCCATGCTGATGTGGCCGAAGACTATTGCGGGTCAGCAGGCGGAATACATCATTCTCGACGACGGCTCCGACCCGGGCGCGGCCGTGCGCAATATCCGCAAACTGATTACAGAAGACAAGGTCGATGTGATCGTTGGACCGAACATCACGCCGGCAGCGCTCGCGGCGCTCGATCCGGTGGCCGAATACCAGACGCCGATGATCACGCTGATCGGCTCGGCGTCGGTGGTTGAACCGCAGGAAGGCAAGAAGGTGTGGGCGTTCAAGATGGCCCAGACCGACAGCGCCATGGCCGACGTCATGACGCGCACGATGGTCAGCCGGAACGTGAAGACGGTTGGGTTCATCGGTTTCGCCGATAGTTACGGCGATAGCTGGTTCAACGAATTCTCGAAGTTTGCCGAATTGCGGCATATCAAGGTGGTCGCGAGCGAGCGTTTTAATCGCACCGACGCGAGCGTGACCGGGCAGATTCTCAAGCTGATGGCCGCGAAACCGGATGCGGTGCTGATTGCGGGCGCGGGTACGCCGACGGTGCTGCCGGAACGCACGCTGATCGAGCGCGGCTACAAGGGCGCGATCTATCAGACGCACGGCATTGCGACGCCGGAGTTCATCAAGCTCGGCGGCAAGGATGTGGAAGGCACGCTGTTCCCGACGCAGCCGGTCGTGGTCGCGCGGACCTTGCCGGCGGATCATCCGTCGAAGAAGGCGGCGCTGGTTTTTGTTGACGCCTACGAAGCGAAGTACGGCAAGGGCACGGTCACGCAGTTTGCCGGCGATGCGGCTGGGGTCTATCCACGGCTGCAGGACGCGGTCGGACGGGCGCTGAAGGCCGGGCAGCCCGGTACGGTGGCGTTTCGGGTGGCATTGCGCTCGGAACTGGAACACGCGCATGAACTGGTTGTGCCGAACGGCGTGGTCAACACCAGTGCCACCGATCACGTCGGGTTGGATCAGCGGGCAAGCGTGATGGGCATCATCAAGAATGGCCAGTTCACGTATTTGAGCCAGTGAGTGGTCCATCTGGTCGAGCGCATGCCGTTATCTCCCGCGGGTGTCCGAGGGCTTGCCCGCGGAAACGATTTTCGGCATAATCGCTGACTTGCCGGTTGGCGTCGGATTTCTTCCGCCCTCAGTCGGCTGGTTCAAATGCTGTTTGCCCGGGTGGTGAAATTGGTAGACGCAGGGGACTCAAAATCCCCCGCCGCAAGGCGTGCCGGTTCGATTCCGGCCCCGGGCACCATTTCCGAAAAGCCGTTTCTGCGTATGCAGAGACGGCTTTTTCGCATCTGGGGCTGGGTTAGATCAGGGTTCGATCAATCACCCCGAGAAGCCACGTGCCAACCCGAACATTCCTCCGATCAGAACGCGTCCATCCCCGATATTCTCGTGGACTAGCATCGCGACCGCGAAGCTCTGACAGCCCTTCCCCGTCACGATTGTTTCTCTCTCCTCAAACCCCCGCGCACAAACAGATATCATGTGCGCTCGTTAATACTGCCGTGCACACCCGGCATTCCTGCTGGAGTTTCTATGGCCTCATCCCCTGATAGCGTCAGCATGGCGTTGTTTTGCGACTTCGAAAACGTCGCCCTCGGCGTACGCGACGCGAAATACGACAAGTTCGACATCATGCCGGTGCTCGAACGCCTGCTGCTCAAAGGCAGCATCGTGGTGAAGAAGGCTTATTGCGACTGGGATCGCTACAAAGGTTTTAAAGCCGCCATGCACGAAGCGAGTTTCGAGTTGATCGAAATTCCGCACGTGCGTCAGTCCGGCAAGAATTCAGCGGACATCCGCCTCGTCGTCGACGCACTCGATCTCTGCTACACGAAGTCCCATGTAGATACCTTCGTCATCATCAGCGGCGATTCGGACTTCTCGCCGCTCGTGTCGAAATTGCGTGAGAACGCGAAGAAAGTGATCGGCGTGGGCGTGAAAAACTCGACTTCCGACCTGCTCGTCGCGAACTGCGATGAATTCATTTTCTACGATGACCTCGTGCGCGAGCAGCAACGCGCGATCGCCAAGCGTGAAGCGCGCGAGGCCCGTGAAGCACGCGACGCACGGGATGCGAACGCGGCGGCTTCCTCGGCCAAACGCTCACCCGACGACGACCGCCAGCCCAAGCAGGAACTCGAAGCACGCAAGGCCAAGGCCATTGCGATCGCGGTGGAAACGTTCGATGACCTCGCCTCCGAGCGCGGCGAAAGCGGCAAGATCTGGGCCTCGGTCCTCAAAAGCGCGATCAAGCGGCGCAAGCCCGATTTCAACGAGTCGTACTACGGTTTCCGCGCGTTCGGCAATCTCCTTGAGGAAGCCCAGTTGCGCGGCTTGCTCGAAGTCGGACGGGACGAAAAGTCGGGATCATTTGTGTTTCGCGCGCAATCAGTGGCCGCAACGGAACCGGTAAGGGACATCGAGGCGCCCGTCGCGCCGAAGGAAAATCGGCAAACGGGGAATACGGGTAACGACCGGAACCGGAGGAAGGGCCGCAACCCGCGTCCGCAAGTTTCCGAACCCCTCTTCGATGAACCGCGCTCCGAGTCAAGCGGCGGCCCGAACTCACGACCGGAGGTTATGGAACCGCTTATCGACGAGCCCCAAAGCGCACAACCTGAGACCCAAGCCGAAGCGCGACCCAAGCAGGGCCGCGACCGCAATCGCCGAAACAATCGGAACCCAAGGCCGCAGGTTCACGAACCGCTGTTCGATGTAGCACAGGAACCGCCACCCGAAGCTCACGCTGAAGCCGCCGACGAGCGACCGTTCTTCACGCTACCGCCGAAGGCTAAGGAAGAATTCGTGTTCGTGGAACGCACGGAAGAAACGCTTGCGCAACCTGGCGAAGTCAGTGAAACGCCGTCACCCAAACGCGGCGTAGCGCGGCGTGGACGTCAGGCAGCAGCGAAGAAAGTCGTGGCAAAGACGCAGCCGGAAGCGCCGGTTGAGATTGCCGCTGCAGCCGACACCGCCGACAGCACGGACGAGTCTGCTGCAAGGAAAACCGCTGCGAAGAAAACGGCCGCAAAAAGGACGCCACGTAAAACGGCGCCGGCTAGCCGGCGTCCGCGAAAGACAGCGGCCGCAACGAGCGAAGAGTGAACGTTTGAAAACGCGTCATCGCCGTGACTTCGTTGTCATGGCGATGACGGCTTATGGAAAATTGCTTGCGGTTAAACGACTGGAACGCGTTGGCGACTGCCAGGAGTGGAGAGCCGAAATAAAACGCCGGGCTCTCCACAGCCGTCTTCATACGCTGCTGTGCTCAACTCGACAACGCAACGCCTCAAGGCTCCGGAATCTCCAGATCCATCAACGCCGAACTCAGCGATTTCCCGTGCGCATCGAGCGCGAGTGATCGTGTCACGCCACCACCCAGCGCGCGCCCGAGCACGAAATTCACCGCCGCTATTCCCGGCAATTCGAAGCGCGTCACATCGCTCTTCACCACATCGCTCAGATGCGCTTTCACACGCTCCGGCGTGACATGCGCGAGCAGATGATCGTAGTGCCGCGCGTCGTAACAGATCACCGATACATTCAGCGTATTGCCCTTGTCGCCGGTTCGCGAGTGAGCAAGCAGGCGTAATTTCATCTCAGGCCCCCACCATTTCAAACGATGGTCGCACGAGTTCTCGCGGCAACAACACCGACTGCACTGCGATCACTTCGCGCGCCGTCTTTGTCACCCCGCCGCCGCCGGCCGGACCATTGGTATAAAGCGTCTCGACTTCATTGCCGATACGAACCGCCTGCTCCATCGAATCAGTGCGGCCAGCGATACGCACGCGGACCTCATACGGTTCCGCATTACGCTCACCCAGCGTCGCGCCGTGCAACGAGTTGACACCGATCAGATCGAAGCGCAGTTCGCTGGTCGCGACGCCCGTTATCTCGAGCCGTTCACGCACGATCTCAAGTGCCAGCTTGGCCCGCGCGACCGCGCCCGGACCACCGTACGAAATCTGCCCCTCACCGATAAACCCATCCACGTAAGCCACGGTCACTTTTAACGTTCCTGTACGCGGTGTCCCGCGTCCTCCGCTTACGCGCACGCGATCCGGTGCTTCCTCCGCCACGCGAACCTGCGTGAAGTCGGCGACTACATCGGGCTGCAGATACCGGCGGGGATCGTGGATCTCGTACAGCAATTGCTCCTTGCACGTGGCCTCCGTCACACGGCCGCCGGCGTGCGCGACCTTGGTGATCGTGACGGCGCCATCGACTTCGACTTCGCCTATCGGAAAGCCGAGGCGCGCAAGCATTGGCACATCCTTGAAACCGGGATCGGCGAAATAACCGCCCGTGATCTGTCCGGCGCATTCGAGCAGATGCCCCACCACCGTCGCCTGACCAAGCATGTCCCAATCGTCCATTGCCCAGCCGAATGCGTGAATCAGCGGCGCCGTGAATAACGACGGATCAGCCGCGCGACCGGTGAGCACGATATCGGCGCCAGCCTTTAACGCGTCCACAATCGGCTCCGCGCCCAGATACGCATTCGCCGAAACAAGCCTGCTGTCATAGTCGGCAACGCTGTCGCCCGACTCCTCGAACACATACGTCCCTTGCCTCACGACATCGAGTACATCGTCACCGCTGATCGCAGCGATTTTCAAACCACCCAACACTAGCTCATGCGCAATAGATGCCGTCTTGCGTGCCGCCGCCAACGGGTTCGCCGCGCCCATGTTCGAGACGATCCGCACGCCGTTACGCACGGCGGCCGGTAACACCGCGCGCATCCGGGCTTCAAGCAACGGGTCATAACCCAGCTCGGGATTCGCTCGCCGCGCCTGTTGAGCAAGCGCAATGGTTCGCTCTGCCAAACACTCGAACACGAGATAGTCGAGCGCTCCATGTTCGGCCAGTTCGACCGCGGGCTCGATGCGATCGCCCGAGTAACCCGCGCCCGCGCCTATCCGCACGCGGGCAGCTTGGGTCTTAGCGTTGGATGCAACAGTCATACCCATTCCTTGCGTTGAAGAACACGCTCAAAGAGGAAAGATGCCCAGCACGACGCACGCGATCGTCATCACGATCGATGCGCCGAACAACAGCGGAAACGTGAATTTCTGATGGTCGGCGAGATCGATGCCGGTCAGCCCGACGACCAGGAACGTGGCGGGCGTGAGCGGGCTGACCGGGAACCCCGTCGTCATCTGTCCCAGCAATGCCGCCTGGCCGACATGCACAGCCGGCACGCCAAGCTGCCCAGCCACTTCCGCGATCACCGGCAGCACACCGAAGTAAAACGAGTCGGGATCGAAGAGCATGCTGAGCGGCATCGACAGGAAACCGAGCGCAACGGGAATGTGCGTTGCCATGGAAGGCGGCACGAAACCAACCGCGGCTTGCGCCATGGCCTTGAGCATGCCGCTGCCTTGCATCACGCCCGTGAACACGCCCGCTGCGAGCAGGATGCCGGCCATCATCAGCGCGGCGCGTGCGTGGGCATCAATACGCTGGCGCTGCATGTCCACATTCGGATAGTTGACGAGCAACGCGACGCACAGCCCGACCATGAACATGATCGCCGGAGGAATCTTCTCGCCCATCACCACCATCGTGCCGAGCACCACCAGCGTCAGCACAATGTTGAACCAGAAATTCTTCGGCCGGCGCAGCGCTTTCTGTTCGTCGGTGAGTTCGCGCTTCGGCATCGGGATTGCGCCATCGGCGCCGGTGTATCCGAGCCGTTTCTCTTCGCGCCGGCCGAGCCACCAGGACACGCCAAATACGAACACGAGGCCTACGATCTGCACCGGAATCAGCGGATTGAATAACGCCGATATAGGCAGATGCAGCGACGCCGACGCGCGGATCATCGGCCCGGTCCACGGCAGGAAATTGATCCCCGCCGCCATCGATGCCGCCGCAGCCAGCACGCGCCGATCCATCTTGAGACGGTCGTAAAGCGGCAGCATCGCGGGAATGGTCACGAGAAAACAAACTGCGCCCGAACCGTCGAGGTGAATCAGCAGCGCGAGCAGCGTCGTGCCCATCACAATGCGCGTCGGCCGCGTGCCAACCGTGCGCAAGATGCGGTCGATGATCGGATCGAGCGTGCCGGCGTCGGTGATCGTGCCGAAGTACAGGATCGCGAAGACGAACATGCCGACGACAGGCGCAAGGCTCTTCAGCCCGTCGATAAAACAATTGAAATGATTTGATGGCAGCAATCATGTTCTGTAATAGACGAAATAAGAGTCGAGAATCATGGACCTGAATCTCCGCGATATCCGCGCGTTCATCGCCGTGGCCCAGGCAGGCAGTTTCACGCGCGCCGCCGTGCGGCTGCATCTGTCGCAGCCCGCGTTGACCGTACAGATTCGCCGTCTTGAAGAAACGATCGGCGCGCGGCTGTTCGACCGCAATAGCCGCAGCGTTGCATTGACGCCGGTTGGGCGAGATCTGCGGCCGGTCCTGCAAAAGTCGCTGGGCGACATGGAACAGGTTCTCCACGACGCCCGCGCACTCAGCGACGGCTCCGCCGGCACGGTGAGGCTGGCGTGCCTGCCGTCATTCGCCGCAAGCTTGCTGCCCGATCTGATCCAGGATTTCAGACGCGAGTTGCCACACGTGTCGTTTCAAATCCGCGATGTCGTCGCGAGCGTCGTCAATACGCTGGTACGTAACGAGGATGTGGACGTGGGACTGACCGGCGGCGATGTCACCGACGCCTCGCTGGAAGTGCTGCACGCGGGTGAGGACAGGCTGTGCGTCGTGTGTCCGGACGGGCATCCGTTGACGGCGGGCAAGCGAATCGGCCTGGAGGAGATCGTCCGCTATCCGCTGGTACTGACAGCGGCGGGAACGAGCGTGCGGGCAGTGGTGGACGCGGCGTTCGAACGCGCCGACTACGCGCCCGTACCCACCTGCGAGCCGACCTACATGATGACGGCGGTGGCCATGGTTCGGGCAGGGCTCGGCGTGACCATCCTGCCGCGCTCAGCGCGCGAAGTGCGCGCCGAGCCGTCACTGGTGACGCGGGTTATCGATGAGCCGGGTTTCGTGCGCCCCATCGCGCTCGTGAAGAAGCGCGGACGTACGCTACCGCCCGTGACGGAGGCATTTGTCGGCGTGATCGTGAAGGGACTCCGACAGCGTGGAGAGTAACGCGCCGCTATCGACTCAACGCAGACTCATCGTAGATTCAACGCATGTAAGCGAACACCGCCAGTGCGGCCATTACCGTGATCGCACCGCCAATGCGCGTTGCGATCTGCGCGAACGGCATCAGTTCCATGCGGTTACCTGCCGTCAGGATAGCGACGTCGCCCGTGCCGCCCAGACCGCTGTGGGTTGCGTTGACCATCGCGGCTTCCACCGGATGCATACCCATCAACCGGCCCACGCCGAAGCCCGTCACCACCAGCGTCAGCACGGTCACCACGGCCGTCACGATATTCGCCCAATGAAATGCCGTTACGATCTCGCCCCACGGTGTCATGGCGACGCTGATGGCGAACATCAGCGGATACGTGACGGCGGTGGAAAAGAACGAATACATGAAGCGGGCACCGCCGCGCACGCGGGGAGAAACCGCTTGCAGCAATTGCGCCGCGACCACCAGCAGCAGCATCACCACAGGCGCAGGCCAGCCGAACCATTGATGACTCAACTGCCCGACCAGATACAACGCGATGGCGGTGGCGCCCGCTGCGGCAACCGAGCTGACATCGAATTCGAACGCCACAGGCGCCGCCGCCGATGTGTCCGCTTGCGAGGAATCGGTGTTACGCGTCAGTTGGCCGTTGCCGGTCCACGCCGGCTTCTTCGTACCCACGTAGTTCAGGAAACCCGCACAACAGATAGCCGCAATGTTGCCGAGCATGACCGCCGACAACACCTGCGCGAACAGCGGGCCTTGATCGACACCCAGCGTCTGCGCGTACCCCATCGACAACGGCAACGCGCCCTCACCCACGCCGCCTGCCATGATCGGTACGACCACAAAGAAGAGCGTGTGTTTCGCGCCAAGCCCAAGCAATGCGCCCACGCCGGTACCCACCAGCGCCGCTGCCAGCGAACCGGCGCAGACCGGCACGAAGATCTTGATAAAGCCCTTGATCAGCGTCTGCCGGTCCATGCTCAGCACGCTGCCCACGATAATCGCAGCGATGAAGAGATAGAGAAAATTGGTGCTCTTCGTGAACGACGTCACCGACTTCGCGACGCTCACCGGCATCAGGTGGTAATAGATCAGCGCCGACGGCAGGAAGGCCGCGAAGATCGACGTTGCGCCAATGTGGCGGATCCACGGAATGCGCCGCGCGAGTTCAGCGCAGCTAAAACCGCCGACGGCGACCAGCGCGATGCCGGTCGGCAGATCGGCATCGAGTTTGCCGCCGGCGGCCATGGCGGCGAGCACGAGCAGCAGCACGATATACACCGGCAGGGGCAACACGCCGATACGGACATCGAATATCACCCACCAGCGATCTCTCCATACCGTTACGCCCGATGGCGCCGCAGCGTGGGGATTGCGTGTTTCAGACGTCTCCATTCAAGTCTCCATCACTTCGTTTTGCCAGCACACGAATAGCGCGAACGAGCGCGAACGGCGCGAACGCCTAGATCAGCAACAGCAAGGCCGCGCCATACACCACGGCGCCGAGCAGGAAGGTCATCACGGTGAAGCCAAGCACGCGCTGCACGCCGACACCCGCCATGGCGACCACCGGCGCAGCCCAGAACGGCTGCAGCATGTTGGACACCTGTTCGCCCATGGCGACCGCCATCGTGGTGCCGGGTACCGATGCATGCAGCGCCACCGCCGCCGGCACCACGAACGGACCCTGCACCGCCCAGTGGCCGCCACCGGACGGCACGAGGAAGGTCACGATCAGCGAACACACGTAGCTCCAGAAAGGCAGCGTGTGCGCGTTCGAAATAGCGATGAAAAAGTGCGACAGCACGTCGGGCAAACCGGTCGCTTCCATGATCCCCATGATTCCGCCGTAGAGCGGGTATTGCAGCATCATCGAGCCGGTCTGGCGCGCGGCATTCTTGATGGCGTCGGCGTAAGCGAGGGGGTAGCCGTGCAGCACCACGCCCGCGATGAACATCACGAAGATCACCGCGTTCACGCCACTGAAGCCCGTCTTGTGCGTCCATGCAATCGCGAGGAACGACACCCCCGCCGCGCCGATAAACGCGCTGCCCACCCACGAATATTCGAGCCACTTCGCCGGCGTGAGCTTGCCTGCGGGGCGGGTCTTGGCGGGTGGATCGGGATTCTTGTCGAGATCGAGCACGACGATGTCTTCATCTGCCGGCTTGAGAAAGGCCAGCGCGATCGGCGTGGCGACCAGCATCACGATCGTCGGCACCAGGTTGAACGCGGTGAACACCGTGCTGCTGAACGGCAGCACCTGTCCCGTCAGCTTTTCGACGACGTTCATGGAGCTGCCGTGCGTCGCCTGCGCGAGTGCGATCGAACTCGAAATACCGCTCGCCCACACGACCCAGCCGGAGAACCCGGCCGCGACTATCCACGCAAAGTCCACGCGCATGCGCTTGGCAACTTCACGCGCGAGCAGCGCTGCAACCACGAGCCCGAAACCCCAGTTGAAAAACGATGCCACCGCTACCGACACAAAGGTGAGCGTGGCAGCCTGGACCGGCGTGCGCGCGAGAGAAACAACCGCACGGAAAAGCCGCTGCACAGGGGGCGCGTGCGCGAACGCGTGACCGGTGACGAGGATCAGTGTGATCTGGAACGCGAACGTCAGGATATCGAAGAAACCCTTGTACCAGCCGCCGACAATTCCCATAAACGAGGCGTGCGGCGCGAATAACGCCGACACGACCGCGACGAACGCCGTGATCATGATGGCAAGGACGAACGGGTCGGGGATAACTCGCTCGAAGAGGTCAATGGTCGCGTTGGTGAAGCGCGTTTTACCGCTGCCGCCCGAAGGTGAAGCGCTCGCCGGTTTCATGTCAGTCTCCTTGTGATTGTTGTTGGATGTTTTAGTGTCGGGCCGTGTCGGAAGTCATTTCAGAAGTCATATAGCCTGGCGGGGTTATCGACGAGAATGGCGCGGCGTTGCGCGGGGTTGTCCACCCAGTGCGAAAGCAGGTCGAACAGCGCGGCGTCGTCAGGCTTTGCAGGCTCGGTCGTGTGCGGCCAGTCGCTGCCCCACACCAACCGCTCAGGCGCCGCATTGACCCAGGCATGCGCCGCGCGGTCCATGTCGCTGTAGCGTTGCGCTTCGCCCACGCGCGAATCGAGGTACGGGCCCGACAGTTTCAGCCACGCACGCCCTCCATCCAGCAGCGAACGAACAATGCCGAACGCGGGATGATCAATACCTTCAGGCAAGGGCAAACGCGCGAGGTGATCGAAGACGATCTTCGACGGCAGGCGTCTTAGCAAAGCCTCATGGTCCACGACCTGAGCCGCGGTCCAATGCAACTGGACATGCCAGCCAAGCTCATGCACCCGGCGCGACAACGACTCCACCATGTCGAAGCCGACCACTGCCTGCACCGGCGTGTACAGCGTGAAGCGAATCCCGCGGATACCGCCTTCATGCAGCGTGACGAGGTCCGCATCGCTCACGTCGGGGCGCAGCACCGCCACGCCGCGCGTACGGTCTGCACCCAGTTGCCGGATCGCGTCGAGTGTCACGCGGTTGTCGACGCCATAGATACGTGGCGTCACCACCACCGTGCGTGTAGTGCCAATGCGTGCCTGAATCTCACGGCGATAATCATCGGCGGTAGCGCCGTTCACCAGCGTGCCGCTGTGCGGATAGCGGGCGTCGTAGACATGCATATGCGCATCGCAGGCAAGCGGTGGCGCCGGGGTGTTTGCGGGCATGACGTGTCTCCTTCTTTTGCTTGTTTTATTCGCTTTTATTCGCGTTTATTCAATCACGCGCTTCGCCCGGAGCGCTTCAATGTCCTCACCCGACAGGCCTTGCTCGCTCAGCACCTGCTCTGAATCCTGTCCAAACGTGGGCGCGGCAAACGGTTCGGGACCGGGCGTCCGGCCGAACCGGATCGAACGCTTGAGCCCGCGATATCGCCCCACCACCGGATGCTCATACGTCGCAATCATGTCTTCGGCCAGCACTTGCGGGTCGTCGAACATGTCTTCGACCGTACGCGCCGCGGCACAAGGCACGTCTTCGCCGAACAGCGCTTCCCATTCCAGCGCGCTCTTCCCTGCCAAGGCGGCGTGAAGCTGCGGCACGATTTCATCCACGTGGAGTGCGCGCTTCCTGACGGTATCGAAACGCGGATCGGCGGCGAGTGCATCGAGGCCCGTCTTGCGGCACAGCGCCTGCCAGAAATGCGGCGTATTGGCGGAGATGTAGAGGTATCCCTCGCGCGTCGGATGAATGCCGGTGATGCCGCCTGAACGCATGTCCCGGCCGACTTCGCGAGGCTCGCTGTCGGCCCAGACCAGACGCGCCGACTGCATGGCGAGCGCGCTGCGCAACAGCGACACGCCCACGTACTGTCCCTCGCCGCTGCGCTCACGCTCGAACAAGGCCGACGCCACGCCCCCGGCTACCAGCGCGGCCGCGTAGTAATCCACCACCGATCCGTAGAGCACCTCAGGCGGGCCGCCGCTCTTGCCTTGCATCGTGCACATGCCGGTCATGGTCTGCAGCACCTGGTCGTAGCCGGCCTTGTCCTTGAGCGGCCCGGTTTCGCCATAACCGGTCACGGCGCAGTAAATGAGTCGGGGATTGAGGACCTTCAACTGCTCGTAATCAATACCGAGACGCGCCGGCACGCTCGGCCGGAAGTTGTGCACGAGCACGTCGGCACTGGCCACCAGCGCCTTGAGCGCAGCCAGCCCTTCAGGTTGCTTCAGGTCGAGCGCGAGGCCAAGCTTGCTCCGGTTCACGCCAAGAAACGCTCGGCTTTCGCTCTCGAGCGTCGAGGGATATTTGCGCAGGTTGTCGCCCGCAGGCGGCTCGATCTTGATGACTTCGGCGCCCTGGTCGGCAAGCAGGCTGCACCCATACGGCCCGGCGATATACGCGCTCAGGTCAAGCACGCGGATGCCGCTCAGCGGCCCGCGTGCGCCATCAGGTCTGCGGGATGGCTTGCTCATGCCTGTGACTCCCGATCTTGCTTTGAAACCGCGCCCGAAGCCGCATTCAAAGCCGCCTGTGCCACGATCGCGCGCGCCCGAGCGACGAATGGGCCGTCGATCATCTTGCCGTCGACCACGTACGCGCCCCGGCCTGCCGCATCGGCTTCTGCTGCCGCCTCGACCACCCGTTGCGCGTGGGCGATCTCATCGGGCGTCGGCTGGAATACTTCGTTGGCGAGCGCCACCTGGCTCGGATGAATGCAGCTCTTGCCGATAAAACCGAGACTGCGCGCAAGCCGCGCTTCGGCCTGGAAACCGGCCTGATCGCGGATATCGGCGAACGCCGAGTCGTAGGCGAACACGCCCGCCTCGCCCGCCGCCATGCTCAACGCAAACATGGCCTGCTGGATCGCCGCGATTTCCCGCCGCGCGATGCCCAGCGGCTCGAACAAGTCGCCCAGCCCGAGCTGCAGGCCTTTCACGCGAGGATGCGCGCTGGCCAGTTCAAACGCGCGCCGCAATGCCCCGGGCGATTCGATATTCAGCAGCAAGCCAATCGGCTCCGTCACGCTGTTTGCGCGTTCGGCTGCATCGAGCGCGTTCGCGGCTGCCCGCACGTCGTCGGCATGGCGCGGTTTCGGCAGGTTGATCAAATTGACGCCCGCCTGCACGACGGCGGCGAGATCGGCTTCGAAATGGGGTGAATCGATGGCGTTCACCCGCACGATCATCGTCTTTCCACCGAACCGGTCCGAGGAAGAACAGTTCGAACCGGGAGGAGAACTCAGCAGAAGATCGCGCAGATGCGCCCGGGCTTCGGGCTTGCGCGCCTCCGACACGGAGTCTTCGAGATCGAAAGAAAGGGCGTCTGCCTGGCTCGCCAGCGCTTTGGCGAACAGTTCGGGCCTTGAGCCCGGAACAAATAATTTGCTTTTCATCCTGCCAGTCTAGCCACCGGCACAATGAAGATAAAGCGATAGAATGTGCCTTCAAAATCAACTAAAAGTATCTTTATGGAGACCTCGTTCCTGACCAGTTTCCTGCTGGTCGTCGATACCGGCTCAATGGCCGAAGCCGCGCGCCGCCTCGACCTGACGCCCGCTGCGGTGGCGCAGCAGATCCGCACGCTCGAGCGCGAATTCGGCGCGCCGCTCCTCGCGCGTGCCGGCCGGACGGTATCGGTCACGCCTGCAGGCAGCCGGATAGTCGCGCAGTCGCGGGGTTTGCTGCGTGAACTCGCCGACCTGAAGGTCCTCGCCAACGACGAACACGCGACTGGCGAGCTCAGGCTCGGCACGATCAATACGGCGCTGCATAGCCTGCTGCCGGACATCCTGGCGCATTTTGTCAGCGCACATCCGCATGTGAAGGTGTTCATCCAGTCGGGATCCTCGAACGAATTGTATGAAGCATTGCGGCAAGGCGACGTCGATGCAGCCGTCTGCACGCATCCTGCATTCGCCATGCCGAAAACCTTCGTGTGGGAGCTGCTGCGTGAGGAACCGCTGGTGGTGATCGCGCCGCAGAGCCTGGCGAAACGCGATGCGCATGACCTGCTCGCGCACGAGCCGCTGATCCGCTACGACCGCTCGCGGGCGGGCGGCAAGGAGGCCGAGCGCTATCTGAGGCGTGCGGGCATCGTGCCGACCGAGCGCTTCGAACTCAGCTCGCTCGCAGCCATCGCGATGATGGTGGACCGTGGACTCGGGGTGTCCCTTGCACCGGATGTCGCGACACCAATAACCGGCACCCTGCGCATCGCGCGGATCAGCTTGCCGATGGAGTCAGAACCTCGCCGCTTCGGTGTGCTCTGGAAACGGGGGTCAGTACGTGACCGCCTGATTCGCAGCCTGATGGACTGCGCGCTGCTGTGCGTGCGCGGCTAATGATATGAAAATACCGGGACTGCTTGCGCCGCCCCAAAAACAATACGGCGGCACGTTTGCACGTGCCGCCGTATGTAGCGCTTGAAACAGCCTTAGACATACTGTCCCGAGCGCCGGGCTCCTGGCCTTGCCGCTTACTGCGGTTGGCCCTTGTCATTGGTACCCATGGCCGAAGCAGCTGCGGCGGCCGATGCACCCTTCAGGTGCGACGCCTTGTCTTCCTGATGCAACGTCGTACCGTGGACGCCGGATGCTGCTTTCTTATGCTTGAAGTGCGGCAGGTGCGGTTTGGGTTCTTTAGGACTGACAGCAGGCTTGCTTTCGTCCGTCTTCGAACCGCCACCACCCGATTGAGCCATTGCCGTGCCTGCGAACGCGAATGCGAGCGCACCAACCATTGCAATTTGCGAGAACTTCTTCATTGCCAATCTCCCTGGAGTTATAAATCGATTGCAGCACCGCATTGTTGTTCGAAATACAGAGAATTTCAACGAATTCAGCGCATTCCTATCGAAAGTTGGTTTTGGCCAACTCAACGATTTCGTCCCCGCGCCCGTTCAAAATTGCGCGCAGCATATAGAGGCTGAATCCCTTCGCCTGCGCCAGTTCCACTTTTGGCGGCATGGCCAGCTCGTGTCTGGACGTCACCACGTCCACGAGCGCCGGCCCGGGATAAGCGAAAGCCTTCTGCAGAGCCTCCGCAATGTCCTCCGACTCCTCCACCCGGATGCTGAAAATACCCGCGCCCTGGGCGATGGCGGCGAAGTCGGTCCTGGCCAGATCGACGTTGGTATCCAGGTAGCCGGCGGCCTTGAGCTCCATGGAAACGAAGCCGAGCAGACTGTTGTTATAAACCACCACTTTGATGGGCAGATCGAGCTGGCGGGCGCTGAGCAGGTCGCCCAGCAGCATCGACAACCCGCCGTCACCCGAGAGCGAGATCACCTGCCGCCCCGGGTTCGCACCCTGCGCGCCAAGCGCCTGGGGCATCGCGTTGGCCATGGAACCGTGGTTGAACGAGCCGTGAAGCTGGCGTTTGCCGTTCATCGTGAGGTAACGCGCGGCCCAGACGGTCGGCGTGCCGACATCGGCGGTGAAAATGGCGTCTTCCGCAGCGGCTTCGTTGATGAGTTTCGTCAGATATTGGGGATGGATCGGCTTGCCCGGGCCTGACGGCGTAGCCAGTTCGTCGAGCCCCTTTCGCGCCGTTGCGTAGTGCTTGCGGGCGGTATCGATGAAATTGCGGTCCGGCTTGCGCGAGAGCTTCGGCAGGACCGCCGCGACCGTCTCCTTGACCGTGCCGACCAGCCCTAGTGCAAGCGGCGCACGCGAGCCGAGCTTCGAGCCGCGCCAGTCGACCTGGATGATCTTGGCGTCGGCCGGATAGAACGGCCGGTAGGGGAAATCGCAGCCGAGCAGCAGCAGCGTGTCGCACGACATCATCGCGTGGTAGCCGGAGCTGAAACCGATCAACCCCGTCATGCCGACGTCGTACGGGTTGTCCCATTCAATGAACTGCTTGCCGCGCATCGCGTGGACAACCGGTGCGCCCAGCATGTCCGCGAGCGCGACCACTTCGTCGTGCGCGCCCGCGGTGCCGCTGCCGCACATGAGCGTCACCGCTTCCGACTCGTTCAGCATGGCCGCCAGCCGGTCGATATCGACGTCCGATGGCAGGATGGTCGACGGCCCCGTGGCGGACCAGCCGGGTTTTTCCGTTGGCGCGTCGCTCAACGCGACATCGCCGGGCAGCACGATCACCGCTACGCCACGCTCTTCGATCGCCGTGCGCATCGCGCGGGCGAGCACGCGCGGGAATTGCGCTGCGCTCGACACCAGCTCGACATAGTGGCTGCATTCCTTGAACAGCGCGGTCGGATGGGTCTCCTGAAAGTAGCCCAACCCGATTTCCGTCGATGGAATATGCGCGGCAATAGCCAGCACCGGCTGCTGGTTACGGTGGCAGTCGTACAAGCCATTGATCAGGTGCAGGTTGCCCGGGCCGCAACTGCCGGCGCACACGGCAAGCTTGCCCGTCGATGCCGCGTCGGCGCCTGCCGCGAACGCGGCCACTTCCTCGTGGCGCGTATGCATCCAGCGGATGGAGCCGACCTGATCGAGGCTGTAGGCGAGCCCGTTCAGGCTGTCGCCGGTAACGCCCCAGATACGCTCGACGCCTGCCGCCGCCAGCGTCCTGGCCAAAAATTCCGCAACCGTGTTTCTTGCCATGTCCTGCTCCTTGCATGAAAAGAGGGATCGGAGTGGTGGAAAGGATGCCGGCTTGTCAGCGTCCTTTCGTCATACGCGTGAGACAGGTCAAAACGACAGCTCAAAACGACAGCTCAAAACGGGCTCAAAGTGAAAAGCATAGACGTCACGCAGGGGATCAACTATGAAAAACCTTAATCGGCCTGCTTTACGAATGGCCGACGACGGGGTCGGGCGATGGTCGAATGACCGCGCGCCGTCCTCGTTCACGCAGCCGCCACGCGGGATCGAAGCGCACCGGTTGCTAGAATGTCCGTCCCTCCTTTCTGCCTGAGCCAAGAACCGCCCTGATGGATCTCGAACGCATTCTCTTCACGCAGGGCTTTGGCTCGCGCCGCCAATGCCGCGCGCTCGTAGCTGATGGCCGCGTATCCATCGCGGGTTCGCTTTGTACCGATGCCGCGATCGACATCGCGTCTGACGCGCTCGCGTCATTCGAGTTTCAGGTCGATGGCGCGACATGGCGGTATCGGGAAAAAGCGTATCTGGTACTTAACAAGCCGCCGGGATACGAGTGTTCACGCGATCCGCAACACCACCTGAGCATCTTTCACCTGTTGCCGCTGCCATTGACGGAGCGCGGCGTGCAATGTGTGGGACGTCTGGATCAGGACACGACCGGGCTCCTGCTTCTCTCTGACGATGGTGCGTTCGTGCATGCGTTCACATCACCGAAACGCAAGGTGGCGAAGATGTATCTCGCGACCACTCGCCATCCATTGGACGATGCTCAGCTCTGCGCACTGCGCAATGGCGTCCTGCTGCACGGCGAATCGCAGCCAATAGCGGCAGTCAGCGCAAAACAACGTGACGAGCGAGAGCTCGAACTGTCGGTGCTCGAAGGCAAGTACCACCAGGTGAAGCGGATGGTCGCGGCGGCGGGGAACCGCGTGGAGAAATTGCATCGGGAGCGTATTGGCGGCTTTGGTTTGCCTGATGACCTGGCCGAAGGCCAATGGCGCTGGCTGGACGATGCAGACCTCACCATGCTCAGGCAAAGCTGATACGCCCGGCGTGCGTCATGTTCGTGCGATAGCGCGCTGAGTCACGATCGCGGCGGGTTTAACGTCACGATGAGACCCGAGCCGGTGCGCTGCATCCATCCGCGCGCTTCGAGCGTAGAACGTGGCATCCCTCTGCTTTTCGACATTTATGCCCGCACAAGAAAAACGCCGCATCGTGACATTCGGGCTTGCGAGTCTTGCCGCTGCGGCACTCGCCGCCTGTAGTCCCGTCAGACTCTTGAACGCCGCCATCCCGTCGGGTGGTTACAGGAAAACATCAGGCATTGCGTACGGAAGCGATCCGCGTCAGGTACTCGACGTCTATGTGCCCGTCGCGGCAGGTGCCGCGCCGCGCCCGGTTGTCGTCTTCTTCTACGGCGGAAGCTGGCAAAACGGCGACCGTGCCAACTACCTGTTCGTAGCACAGGCACTGACCTCACGCGGTTACGTAGCCGTGCTGCCCGACTACCGTACGTATCCGGAAACGGCGTTTCCCGGTTTCGTTAATGATGCGGCAGCCAGCGCTCGCTGGACCCGCGACCACGCGCATGAATTCGGCGGCGATCCGTCGCGGCTGTTCGTCATGGGTCATTCGGCAGGCGCTCATCTCGCCGCGCTGATCGCGACGGATCCGCGTTATCTCGCTTCGCAATCAATGTCGAAAGCCGACTTGCGCGGGGTGATCGGCCTGGCTGGACCTTACGACTTCCTGCCGATCAAGGACCCCACGCTACTCGACGTATTTCCGGCAGGCACGCGTGCCGAGAGCCAGCCGATCAATTTCGTCACTGGCCACGAGCCGCCAATGTTCCTCGCAGCCGGCACGGACGACACCGTTGTCGATCCCGGCAACACCGATCGCCTGGCGGCCATGCTGCGCAAACATGGCGATTCGGTGGAGGTAAAACACTACGACGGCTTTGGCCATATCCGCATTGTTTCGGCGCTGGCGTTGCCGTTGCGGGGACGCTCGACGGTGCTCGCGGATGTATCGGCGTTCATTGATTCGCGATGAGCGGACTGTGACCCGGACCGTCGCGATTCAATAGGTGTTAACACAACGCGCTGGTGCCGCGTTGCAGCATGCCTTTCTTACGACGTAAATCTATACTCCTTACACGACTATTAAAAGAAGCAGGAGGGCCATCATGGCCGCTCACATGACCATTGCAATGATTGCGTTCGTGGCTTTCAGCGTGTTGTTCATCGTCGGATTGCTGGTGACGATGCACCTGCGCCATCGCTATCAACCCAACCTGATTGGTGCGCTGATCGGGGCTTTGCTGTGCTTCATTCTGCTGGAGACGCTACCGGTACTGATGTGATGGTGAACTGAGCATTCGCCTCGTTCCGGAAGTCGCGCAGGAAGTCGTGAATGCTCGGATAACGCAACGTGTAACGCATTTCGTCTCGCAGCCGGGTGTTCTGCAGACGTCGCGATTCACGCATGAACGAGAGCATCATCGGCTCGAGTTGCGTCTCTGCCTGCTCGCGCGAAACACGGGGAGCGCGCGGCAAGCCGAACGCATCGGCCACCAGGTCGAAATAGTCCCCCATGCGCAAGTCGCTATCGTCCGATGCATGCACCACACGCTGCGGACGTGCCCGCCGGATTGCGAGTACGAGAATGGCGGCGAGATCGTCGGCATGGATGTGGTTGGTGTAGACGTCGTCGCCGGGCGCGAGCGCCGGCGTCCCCTTCTGCAGCCGTGCCAGCGGCAGGCGGTTGCCGGCGTAAATACCGGGAATCCGCACAATCGATGCACTCAGCAGACCGCGCCGCGTGGCGCCCCGCAATTGCGCTTCCGCCGATACCCGCCGTTTCGCACGCGCGTTGTCCGGCCTGACCGGGCGCGTTTCATCAATCCACGCCCCGCCGCAATCGCCATAAACCCCCGACGTGCTCGCATAAATCAGGCGGATTTGCCGCGGGCGCGCAGCGGTGCTGGAAACCCGGTCGGGTACAATAGACGGTCTTTTTATGGCTTTGGCGTGCGTTTTGACGCCCGCTTGCATGCTGCTTTTGAAGGTCGCGCGAAACCATTCGCGCCACGCCCTCTGGCGCGCCACCGCGCTGGTCGCCACGCGCGCAACGGACCGTCGCCGCGCACTCAGCGCGGCAATCAGCGCGCGGGTCCTGCTGTCGTCGTCGCCGTCTTTCTGGGGCGGCGCGAGATGCAACACCGTGGACGCAAGACCGGCCAGGCGCCGCAGGCTGCGGCGCTCGTCCAGATTGCCGATCAACGGTGTTGTGCCGGCTGCGCGCAGTTCGGCGGCACGCGCGGGTTGACTTGAAAGTGCGATCACGCGAGGCGCGGCGGCACGGCGGGCGAGAAGCGGCACGCACCGCAGGCCGACATCGCCGCAACCGGCAATCAGCACGCACGCGCGGCGTAGTTTTCGAGTGGCGATCATGCTGTCGATTGTAGCCGCGGCGGCTTTTGCATTTGTTTCACCCAACTCATTCAGGATCTATGGCTTTCAACGTTACGCTCCGGCAAAGCGGCCGGCAGTTTCAGGTAGAACCAGACGAAGCGGTGCTGCTTGCCGCGCTGCGTCAGGGCATTGGACTTCCCTACGGCTGCAAGAACGGAGCCTGCGGTTCATGCAAGGGCACGGTCGTGTCCGGCGAAGTCGAGCAGGCGCCGCATTCGTCGTCGGCATTATCCAACGACGAGAAGACCCGCGGCATGGCCCTTCTCTGCTGCGCGACCGCCAAGGGCGACCTGACAGTCGACATACGCGAGGTCGCAGGCGTAGGCGACATCCAGGTCAAGAAGCTGCCCTGCCGCGTGAACGCGCTGGAGCGCAAGGCGGGCGACGTCATTGAACTGAAGCTGCAATTGCCGGCCAACGAACGTCTGCAATACCTGGCCGGCCAGTACATCGAATTCATATTGAAGGACGGCAAGCGCCGCAGCTATTCGATGGCGAGCCCCCCGCACCACGAAGGCCCGATCGAACTGCACGTGCGCCACATGCCCGGCGGCACCTTCACGGACCACGTGTTCGGCACCATGAAAGAGCGCGACATCCTGCGCTTCGAAGGCCCGCTCGGCACGTTCTTCCTGCGTGAGGATTCAGAGAAACCCATCGTGCTGCTCGCTTCCGGCACGGGCTTCGCACCCATCAAGGCGATCATTGAACATGCCGTGTTCAAGAACCTGAACCGGCCCATGACGCTCTATTGGGGCGGCCGCCGCAAGCAGGACCTGTACATGATGGACATGGCCGAACAATGGGCGAAGGACGTGCCCAACTTCTCGTTCGTGCCGGTGCTGTCGGAACCCGATGCAAACGACGCATGGACTGGCCGTACGGGCTTTGTTCATCGTGCTGTCATTGAAGATCTGCCAGACTTGAGCGCGTATCAGGTGTACGCGTGCGGCGCACCGGTCATGGTGGAATCCGCGCAGCGCGATTTCACGAGTCACCACCGTTTGCCGGAGGACGAGTTCTACGCCGATTCGTTTACCAGCGCGGCGGATCTCGCCAATCCGGTTTGAGCGCAAGTTAGCCGCACCAAAGCCGGCGAGTGTGGCGGCTCGAAAAAAAATCGGGCCGCCATGGTTTACACGCAGGAACTTCGTATCGTATTCTTCGCGAATGCTCAAAATTTACGCCACTCTTCGACGTCGCCGCTCGCTGCTCCCCTAGGGATGCCGCTGGCTCGTCACGGATTGGCGCTTGAGTTTTCGGACCAGCGCACACTTCGCCACCATGAAGCCACGGAATTCCGTGGCTTTTTGCATTGTTGGTTCGGTATTTTTCCCCGCCACCTTTTTTCCTTGCTGTTTTCGTGGAGCCCGCCGTCATGAATTTCCAAGAGTACCCCGTCGAATCGCTGATGTTCATCACGAACCGTCCTGAAATCGTGTTCACGCACGGCAAGGGTTCCTGGCTCTACGACAACAACGAGAAGCGATACCTCGACTTCATCCAGGGCTGGGCGGTGAATAGTCTGGGTCATTGCAACGACGGCATGATCGAAGCCATGGACAAGCAGGCTCGCACGCTGATCAACCCGTCGCCGGCTTTCTACAACGCGCCGATGGCCCAGCTCGCCGGCCTCCTGACCGCGAACAGCTGCTTCGACAAGGTGTTCTTCGCCAACAGCGGCGCCGAAGCCAACGAAGGCGCGATCAAGCTCGCGCGCAAGTGGGGCAAGAAGTTCAAGGGCGGCGCGTACGAGATCATCACGTTCGACCACAGCTTCCACGGCCGGACGTTGGCGACCATGTCGGCCAGCGGCAAGCCGGGCTGGGACACCATCTATGCACCGCAAGTGCCGGGCTTCCCGAAGGCTGACCTGAACGACATCGCGTCGGTGGAAAAGCTCATCACCGATAAAACCGTCGGCGTGATGCTCGAGCCTATCCAGGGCGAAGGCGGCGTGATCCCGGCCACGCGCGAGTTCATGCAGGCTTTGCGCGCGCTGACGAAGAAACACAACCTGCTGATGATCGTCGATGAAGTGCAAAGCGGTTGCGGCCGCGCCGGCACCTTGTTCGCGTATGAATTGTCGGGCGTGGAGCCGGACGTCATGACGCTCGGCAAGGGCATTGGCGGCGGCGTGCCGCTGGCTGCGTTGCTCGCGACCAAGGAAGTGGCGTGCTTTGAACCCGGCGACCAGGGCGGCACGTACAACGGTAATCCGCTGATGACGGCCGCGGGTTTTTCGGTGATTTCCCAACTGACCGCGCCTGGTTTTCTCGAAGGCGTGCGTGAACGCGGTGAGTACCTGAAGGCGCAGTTGCTGCAGCTCTCCGAAGAGCGGGGTTTTAACGGCGAACGTGGCGAAGGTTTGCTGCGCGCGTTGCTGCTCAATAACGACAACGGTCCGAAGATTGTCGACATGGCGCGCGACATGGGACCGGATGGCTTGCTTCTGAATGCGGCGCGGCCGAACCTGCTGCGCTTCATGCCGGCGCTGAACGTGACGAAGGCCGAGATCGACCAGATGATGTCGATGCTTCGGACCGTGCTGGATTCGCTATGATCATCCGGGTTTTCGACGAGCGCGACACGCAGGCTGTGCTCGCGCTCTGGGCACAAGCATTTCCGGAATACGCCACGCCAGGAAAGCCGCAGCGTGATCCGCGTTTATCGATTAGAAACAAGCTTGCCATGCAACCGGAGTTCTTCTTTGTCGGCATGTTGGAAGAGCGCTTGATCGGCACGGTGATGACGGGTTACGACGGGCATCGCGGATGGATGTATTCGCTCGCGGTCGCCGAGGATCAACGCGGTAACGGTTATGCCCGTGCGCTGGTCGAGCACGCGGAACGCGCTCTCGCCGCTATCGGATGTCCGAAGCTCAATCTGCAGATCATGGCGAACAAGCCTGAAACGCAGGCCTTTTACGCGAAGCTCGGTTATCAGATGGATGAAGTGGTCAGCTTCGGCAAGCGGCTTTGAGCACGCGTTAAAAAAGCCGCATGCCCTTCAAAGGCATGCGGTTTCGTCATTCATCAACGCCGATCACTCGCCGACTCATTCACCCAAGTAAGCAGCCCGCACCTTCGGATCGTCGAGCATGGTCTTCGCGTCACCCGACATGGTGACCAGGCCCGAATCCATCACGTAACCGCGGTTCGCCGCCTGCAACGCCAGACGCGCGTTCTGCTCAACCAGCAGCACTGTCAACCCTTCGCCCGAAATCTCGCGCACCACTTCGAAGATCTTCTCGACCATGATCGGCGAGAGACCCATCGACGGTTCGTCCAGCAACAGCAGCTTCGGCCGCGACAACAGCGCCCGCGCCATGGCCAGCATCTGCTGCTCACCGCCCGACAACGTGCCCGCATACTGCGACGCCCGCTCCTTCAGCCGCGGGAAGAAGCCGAACATGCGGTCGGTGTCCTTGTCGATTTCGTCCTTGTCGTTACGCAAGTACGCGCCCATCTGCATGTTTTCCAGAATCGACATGCGCGCAAAAATGCCCCGCCCTTCCGGCACCATCGCGAGGCCGCGCTTGAGCAATTCATGCGACGGCACACCCTTGATCGACTCGCCCATATATTCGATATCGCCAGCCGAATACGCCTTCAGGCCCGTGATAGCTTTCATCGTGGTCGTCTTGCCCGCGCCGTTCGCGCCGATCAGCGTCACGAGTTCGCCCTTGCCGACTTCCAGGTCCACGCCCTTGACGGCATGAATGCCGCCATAGCTGACCTGCAGCCCCTTGATCTTCAACATTGCGCCGTTCGCGCCATTCGTCGTAGCCATCAGTGAACCCCTGCCCCGAGATAAGCCTCGATCACCTTCGGATCCTTCTGCACGTCCTGCGGCAGACCCTCGGCGATCACCTTGCCGTAATCGAGCACCGTCATCCGGTTGCACAATCCCATCACCAGTTTCACATCGTGTTCGATCAAGAGGATCGTGCGGCCGTCGCTGCGAATCTTGTCGAGCAGGCGCGTGAGTTCGACCTTCTCCGTCGCGTTCATGCCGGCGGCAGGTTCATCGAGCGCGAGCAGCTTCGGATCGGTGGCCAGCGCACGTGCAATTTCCAGGCGGCGCTGGTGCCCGTACGACAGGTTGCGCGACGTGTAGTCCGCGTATTGCAGCACGCCCACGTACTCCAGCAACTCCAGCGCGCGCTCCTTGATTTCCTTCTCTTCGCGACGCTCGGACGGCGTCTGCAGCACCGCGCCGATCAGGCCGTGCTTGGTGCGCACGTGGCGTCCGACCATCACGTTTTCCAGCGCCGTCATGCCGCCGAACAGACGAATGTTCTGGAAGGTACGCGCAATGCCCGCCTTGGCCACCTGATGCACGGCCGTCGGCGTGTAAGGCGTGCCGTCGAGCACGAACGCGCCCGAATCCGGCGTGTACAAGCCCGTGATCACGTTGAAGAACGTGGTCTTGCCGGCGCCGTTCGGGCCGATCAGGCCATAGATTTCGCCCTCCCTGATTTCCAGGCCAACTTCGGCTAGTGCCTGCAAGCCGCCGAAGCGCTTGTTCACGCCCTTCACGGACAGTCGAATGGGTTTATCACTCATTGTGTTTTCTCCGCTCTCTCGGGGGCTCAGGCGCGCACCGGCTTCTTGCCAGCGCGCTTCGCAATCTTCGCGATCTTGTCTTCGTGTTTCGGAGACGGCCACAGGCCTTCCGAGCGATACAGCATGATCAGCACCATCGCGAGACCGTAGAGCAACTGGCGGATGACTTCGGTGTCCACGATCTGGTGACCGAAGATGAAGTTCTGCAGCGGACCCATGGTCGAGCGCAGGAATTCAGGAAACACGGCCAGCAGCACCGCGCCCAGGATCACGCCCGGAATGTGGCCCATGCCGCCGAGCACCACGCAGGCCAGCACCACGATGGATTCCCAGAACGTGAACGATTCCGGCGAAACGAATCCCTGGAACGTACCGAACATCGCGCCCGACAAACCGCCGAACGACGCACCCATCGCGAAGGCCAGCAGCTTCACGTTACGGGTGTTGATGCCCATCGCCTTGGCGGCGATTTCGTCTTCGCGGATCGCGGCCCACGCGCGGCCAATACGCGAATGCTGCAAGCGTACGCACACGAAGATCACGAACAGCGAACACAGCACGAACAGGTAGTAATAGTTGTAGACCGAGGGGAAGCTGAACCCGAACAACGAGTGCGTCTTCGACAAATCGAATCCGAGGAACGACACCGGGTCGATGCCGGTAATCCCCTTCGGCCCGTTCGTGATGTTGACCGGACGATCCAGGTTGTTCATGAAGATCCGGACGATTTCCCCGAAGCCCAAGGTCACGATAGCGAGGTAGTCACCGCGCAGACGCAGCGTTGGTGCGCCGAGCAGGACACCGAAGGTGGCAGCCAGCCCCATTGCACAAGGCACGATCACCCAGATCGGCGTATGCAACCCGCCGGGGAACAGGTGGGCGATCCACTCGAACTGCGTGGTCAACTGCGGCGAGGACAGCAACGCAGCCACGTAAGCGCCCACCGCATAGAAAGCGATATAGCCCAAGTCCAGCAGCCCGGCAAAACCCACCACCACGTTCAGGCCCAGCGCCAACATCACGTACAGCATCGCGAAGTCGAGCACGCGGACCCAGTAGTTGCCGCCGGCGGCGCCAATCAACATCGGCGCGAGGACGACGAGTGCGGTAACCAGCACCGTGACGGCGTAGTTCTTCGCGGTCTTTTTTTCAGGGATGAGCGTGGTCGACGGCTCGATCGGTTGAATTGAAGTCATGCTTGGTCTCCCCTATTTATGCGCGATCTGCGACACGTTCGCCGAGCAGCCCGGACGGACGGAACACCAGCACGATGATCAGCACGATGAACGCGAACACGTCCTGGTAGTTACTGCCGAACACACCGCCTGTCAGATTGCCGATATACCCCGCCCCAAGCTGTTCGATCAGGCCGAGCAGCACGCCGCCCACCATCGCGCCGCCCAGGTTGCCGATCCCGCCCAGCACCGCCGCCGTGAACGCCTTCAACCCGGGGATGAAGCCCATGTAGAAGTGCGCGTTGCCGTATTCGGAGGCGATCATCACACCGGCGAGAGCCGCAAGCGCGGAGCCGATCATGAAGGTCGCGGAGATCACGAAGTTAGGGTTCACCCCCATCAGGCTCGCGACACCCGGGTTCTCGGCAATGGCCCGCATTGCGCGGCCGAGTTTCGTCTTGTGCACGAGCAGCAGCAGCCCGCCCATCACGAGGAACGCCACCACGATAATCACGATTTCCGTCATTGAAATGACGGCGCCCGGACGGTCGGCCGTGGCCGTGATCACGTTGATCGGATCGGTGGGCAGCAGTTGCGGGAAGGCCAGCGGATTGCGGCCCCAGATCATCATGGCGATCGTCTGGAGAAGAATCGATACGCCGATGGCGGTGATCAGCGGAGCCAAACGCGGCGCTCTGCGCAAAGGCCGGTAAGCCACGCGTTCGATGGTGTAGCCGACCAGCGCGCAGACGACTGCGGCGACCAGCAGCGCGATGACCAGCACCAGCGCTAACGGCATGCCCGGGAAGTGGTTCTGCAAAACGCCGATGGCCGACAACGCGACCATGGCGCCCACCATCAGCACGTCCCCGTGAGCGAAGTTGATGATGCCGAGAATCCCGTACACCATCGTGTAACCCAACGCGATGATGGCGTACACGCTGCCAAGCACCAGCCCGTTGATAATCTGCTGGATGAAGATATCCATTGAAGGCTCCTTAGCCGTGCGACTAGATTTACGCTTTATCGCTGGCCGATAAACCGAAGGGAAGAAAAAAACGCACCCGCACCGCGCGTACTTGAAAAAAAACTCTAAAACGTCCGAAAGTGACTACGTATCGAGGGATTGCTCAACCTGGTGTGCACTCGCCGCACGGCGCTGCAGCACAGGGTTACGGCGTAATGACGTCAATGACGTTCTTCTTGTTATCCTTGAAATCCATTAGCGTGATTGCACCGCCGCCTTTCAAATCGCCTTTGTCATCGAATGCAATGTGCCCTGTCAGGCCATTGAAATCCGTCGACGCAATCGCGGCGAGCACCTTGGGCGCTTCAATCGAGTTAGCCCGCTTCATTGCATCGACAATCACATACACGGCGTCATAGGTGAACGGCGCATAGCTCTGGACCGGCAGATGGAATCGGGCTTCGTAGTGCTGCGCGAAATCGCCGCCCTTGTCCAGCTTCGACACGTCCACCCCGAGTTCCGAGCACACCACGTTCGGTGCTGCGTTGGCCGCGAGCGTGGCCATCTCGGCGGAACACACGCCGTCACCGCCAAGAATCTTCGCCTTGATGCCCATTGCCGCCGCCTGCCTGGCAAACGGTCCGCCGGTCACGTCCATGCCGCCGAACATCACGGCGTCCGGCTGGACACGCTTGATCTTGTTCAGTATTGCCTTGAAGTCCCGGGCTTTTTCGCTCGTCACTTCGTGCCCCGTGATGCGGCCGCCGCCTGCGACCACGGCTTTTGCAAACTCGTTCGCGAGACCCCGGCCGTAGAGCGTGGCGTCATCGACGACCACGATTTTCCGCGCGTGCAGCGTCTTGAGCGCGTAGGTCGCAAGCACCGGCCCCTGGCGCGCGTCCGTCGGCACTACACGAAACGTCGTTTTGTACCCCTGCTGCGTGAACGCCGGGTTGGTCGTCGCCCCCGAGATCTGCGCCACGTCAGCGTCGCTATAGATCTTCGATGCCGGAATCGACACGCCCGAATTCAAATGTCCGACGACCGCCACCACGTGATCGGCCACCAGCTGCTGCGCCGCTGCAATACCCTTCTTGGGATCGGCCGCGTCATCCTGCGTGTCCAGTTCGAGATGAATCGCGTGACCGTCGATAGTCAGTCCCTGCGCGCTGATTTCCTCGATGGCCAGCCGTGCGCCGTTTTCATTGTCCTGCCCGAGATGCGCCAGCGGCCCGCTGAGCGGCGCAACATGGCCGATCCTGACGACCGTCGCGCTGCTGGCCGGTGCAGGCGCGGACGCCGCAGCCACCGATGCAGCCGATGCCGCCACGGCGGGCGCACTTCCCGGCGCACTCGCCCCGGCACTCGCCGACGCTTCCGGCACCGCCGATGCCCCTGCGGGCGGCTCGTTATCACTCTTTTTGCTGCACGCCGTTGTCATCGCAACCGCAGCGGCGATGGTCAAGGCAAAGCCAAACTTCATTCGCATTCAATAAGTCTCCGGCGCCTTGAAAAGCTGGTGTTTCCAGCCCATCCGGCTTGGAACGCGCGCATTGTAACTCGGTTTTTGAGACGTGCAATATTGTTCAGCGACAGGGGTTTTCCTCCATTGCAACCCTCTCTCCGGCCTCTGGCTGAGGCATTGGAGCAACCCGGTTGCGCCCCGTCACGGTGCGCGAGTTGCACCATTGGTTGGCGTTGTGGGTAAACACCGATGCATGCATCGGCTTCGGCGCCGCTGTGGATTCTCATAAACGCACTTTCATGGTGCGAGTGCAAAATCAGCGGGTCAATCCGGAGGTTCTCGTAGCGCCGTAGAGGTGAGACGGCAGGCGCGACCTCTTTTCACGGCCGGCAAAACAAAAGGCCGCGCCAACGTGAGTTGGCGCGGCCTCTCAATGCGCGTTCGACTGTAGCCTCTAATTCAACACGCGAGGACGCTCCGCGGACAGTGCTTCATTCCGACGGCAGCGTCAGACCCCGTGGCAGCGGAAACGACACTTTCTCCTCGATCCCTTCGAGCGGACGCACGTTGCGCACGCCCAGCTCCCGCAACCGCGCGATCACCGCCTGCGCCAGCACTTCCGGCGCCGACGCGCCCGCCGTCACGCCGATGCGCTTTTTCCCTTCCACCCATTTCGGATCGATTTGCGTGGGCGAATCCACCATATAGGCGGGGATGCCGCGTTTTTCAGCCACTTCGCGCAGCCGGCTTGAATTCGAGCTGTTCGGGCTGCCCACCACGATCACCACATCGCATTGCGGCGCGAGAAACTTCACGGCGTCCTGACGATTCTGCGTGGCGTAGCAAATGTCCTGTTTCTTCGGCTCTTTCACCGACGGGTATTTCGACTTCAGCGCGCCGATGATCGCGGAGGCGTCGTCCACTGACAGCGTGGTTTGCGTCACGTAGGCAATCCTGTCGGGATCGGCAAGCGCGAGGGCTTCCACGTCCTCGATGTCCTCCACCAGATGCATGCCCTCGCCGCTCTGCCCCATCGTGCCCTCGACTTCCGGATGCCCCTTGTGGCCGATCATCACGATGTCGAAGCCTTCCTGGCGCATCTTCGCGACTTCCATATGCACTTTGGTCACGAGCGGGCAGGTTGCGTCGAATACGCGCAAGCCGCGGGTTTCCGCTTCCGAGCGCACCGCTTTCGACACGCCATGCGCGCTGAAAATCAGCGTGCTGCCTTCAGGCGCGTCCGCCAGGTCTTCGATGAACACGGCGCCTTTCTTGCGCAGGTCCTCGACCACGTAGGCGTTGTGCACGATCTCGTGGCGCACGTAGATAGGCGCGCCGAACAGCGCGATGGCCCGCTCCACTATTTCGATTGCGCGATCGACGCCTGCGCAAAAACCGCGCGGCTGGGCGAGAAGAATTTCGACATCGAGAAGGGTGTCAGTGGAGCTCATGGCTACAGAATTCCGATGATTTTCACTTCGAACGCCAGCGCCTGGCCGGCAAGCGGATGGTTGAAATCGAACAGCGCGGAGGTCTCGCCGACCTCCTTGAGCACGCCTGCGTAACGGCCACCGCCCGGCGCGTTGAATTCGACGAGGTCACCCGGGGAAAAATTCTCGCCGATCATTGCGTTCTCGCGCAACGTGGCCAGCGACACCCATTGCAGCATTTCCGGATTGCGCGGACCGAACGCCTGACCGGGCATCAGCCGAAAGGTCGAGTGGTGACCCACCTTCAGACCCAGGAGAATGTCTTCCAGCGGCGGCGCAAGATGACCGGCGCCCAACAATAGCGTAGCGGGCTTGTCGGCGAACGTGCTGACAATGTCCGCTCCATCCTCAAGCGCAAGCCGGTAATGAAGCGTGACGTGCGAACCGGGTTTCACCTCGGAAATATCAATGATGCTCATGTTTGATCGTGGTAGCCGTAAAAGCCGTAATTACCTTCTCAGCCGGTCCCGCCGTCCGATAAAAGGCCGGGCGTCCAGACAGGACGCAGTCATGGCGAAAGCTTGGGTCGCCCCCGGGCATTGCGCCGCCGAAGCCTCCGCGGGGCAAACCGCCGGGCGCTCGCTCGGGGTGGTGCCAAACCCGTATTGTAAGCCACAGTGCGACCGCCCCGCCTTGGTCCGGGCAATGCCCCGGCGTGATAACGCACGGGCGGGACAGTCACCGCTTCCGACATTACTTCCGGTGTTCCCCGACGGGAGCGTGACATGAACGCCCGGCTCGAACTGGTGCAAAACAACGCCCCCTATCCCGCCCGAGCCCTGCTGGCAGCGGACCCTCCCGCACGGATCGCGCCTGGCGTCATGCGCATCCTCGACTGGCCCGTGCGTGATCGTCCGCGCGAGCGCCTGTTGAAACTGGGTGCGCAGACGTTATCCGACGCCGAGTTGCTCGCGCTGTTCCTGAACACGGGCCGCCCGGGCATGACCTCCGTCGACGTGGCGCGCGACCTCCTGGTCCGGTTCGAATCAATCAGAGGCGTACTGGGCGCGACTGCGGCGGAATTACGCGGGTTCGACGGTATCGGGCCGGCGAAGGCGGCGCTGCTGCTGGCTGTCTCGGAGCTGTGCCAGCGTTCGCTCGCGGAAAAAACCCGCGACCGGCCGTTGCTGGATGCCCCGCAAGCGGTGGAAGACTATTTGAAGTGGCTGATCGGCACGCGGCCCAACGAAGTGTTCGTCACCCTTTTTCTCGACATCAAACATTGCCTGATCACCGTGGACGAATCGGCGAAGGGTTCGATCTCGCGCGTTGCCGTGTATCCGCGTGAAATCGTACGGCGGGCACTCACTTTAAATGCGGCCAGCCTGATCGTCGCGCATAATCACCCCTCCGGCGGGGTGGAGCCGAGCGCAAACGACCGCCGGCTGACGCGTGTGCTGCAGGATTCGCTCGCGCTGATCGACGTCCGGCTGCTGGATCATCTGGTCGTGACCTCGAACGAGGTTTTCTCTTTTTCGCGACAGGGATGGATGCCGGCATGACTTGAAGCCGGAGTGACAGCTCAACGCTGATTTCACTGATTTAATAGTCCGCCTGCGGCAAAAGGCGGGAAAACCGGGCCTAATGGGCCTTTGCAAGCCGAAAACCGCATGAAACCTGCACCGGACCGGACAGCCGGATACCTCGTCCGGCACCAAAAAGAGTTGATTTTGCAGGTTTTTTGCGGTTAGAATCTCGGTTTGCTTCTTTCAACCAACCTGTTCCGAGCCGAGCAAACGTAGCGGTCATCATTTCGGGTAAACCTCTCGGTAGCCCGAAGCGGTCCCAAATGTATCTGGCGTTCGAACTCAGAATTAAAGCGTATTAGGAGTGCTCTCATGGCACGTGTATGCCAAGTAACCGGGAAGGGGCCGATGAGCGGCAACAACGTTTCCCATGCGAACAACCGCACCAAGCGTCGTTTCCTGCCCAATCTGCAAAATCGCCGCTTCTTCGTTGAAAGCGAAAACCGCTGGGTTCGTCTGCGTCTCTCGAACGCCGGCCTTCGCCTGATCGACAAAAACGGCATCGACTCCGTGCTCGCAGATCTGCGCGCACGTGGCGAAGTCTAAGGAGCACGAACATGGCCAAGGGCGCACGCGACAAGATCAAGCTGGAATCGACCGCAGGAACGGGTCACTTCTACACGACCACGAAGAACAAGCGCAACATGCCGGAAAAGATGGCGATCAAGAAGTTTGATCCCGTTGTCCGCAAGCACGTTGAATACAAAGAAACCAAGATCAAATAAGATCCGGTTTCTTTCGCTCCAGCATCACGAAAAGCCTCGCTCACGCGAGGCTTTTTGCTTTGGCGCCGTCGGCCTTGGCACCGTCGTTTTTGACACCTCGTCCGCCCGGGCTCGGGCTCACCCTGTTCGCCCTACTGGCCAAACGGCCAAGTCATCGCGTAACGTTACACGCGTTATCCTTACCGCCCAGGCTTTCCCCATGCCATAGGCGTGAGTCCCGAAAGTCGCGGCGGACAACAATCAACGGAGACGTGGCGGGATGAATTTCGACGTGGCAATCATCGGCAGCGGTCTGGCGGGCCTGAGCGTGGCGCTGAATCTGGCGGACACGCGGCGCGTTGCCATACTCGCCAAGCGCAGCGTCAGCGAAGGCGCCAGCGACTGGGCCCAGGGCGGTATTGCAGCTGTGCTCGACTCGGCCGACAGTATCGACAACCACGTTCGCGACACGTTGATTGCCGGCGGCGGTTTGTGCGACGAAGCGGCTACGCGGTTCATCGTGGAAAACGGGCGCGCTGCGATCGAATGGCTGATCGGCGAAGGCGTGCCGTTCACCAGGGATCTGTCCGCCGAGCTCGGCTTTCATCTGACGCGTGAAGGGGGTCATAGCCATCGGCGAATCATTCATGCCGCCGATGCAACCGGTCACGCCGTGGTCACCACGCTCAACGAGCGCGTGCGCAATCATCCGAACATCACGGTCCTCGAAGATCATTACGCCATCGACCTGATTACGTCCGAGCGGCTCGGGTTGCCCGGGCATCGCTGTCACGGGCTTTATGCGCTCGATCTGGCAAGCGGCCGTACCGTTACCATTGAAGCGCCGCATACCGTGCTTGCGACCGGCGGCGCCGGCAAGGTGTATCTGTACACCACCAATCCGGATACGGCGACCGGCGACGGCATTGCAATGGCATGGCGCGCCGGCTGCCGCGTGTCGAACATGGAGTTCATCCAGTTCCATCCGACCTGCCTGTTCCATCCATATGCGAAGTCATTCCTGATCTCCGAAGCCGTACGTGGCGAAGGCGGCATCCTGCGCCTGCCCGACGGCACGCGTTTCATGCCCGCCCACGACGAACGCGCTGAACTTGCCCCGCGCGATATCGTCGCCCGGGCGATCGACTTCGAGATCAAGAAGCGCGGTATTGACTGCGTGTATCTCGACATCAGCCATCAACCGGAGGCGTTTCTTCAGGAGCACTTCCCTACTATCCTCGCGCGCTGCCGTGAGTTCGGTATTGATATGGCGAAGCAACCCATCCCCGTCGTGCCGGCGGCGCATTACACGTGCGGGGGCGTGGTGACCGACCTGGCCGGCCGCACGGATCGCGCGGGCCTGTATGCCGTGGGTGAAACCTCGTGCACCGGGCTGCACGGCGCGAACCGGCTGGCAAGCAACTCGCTGCTGGAATGCCTGGTGGTGGGGCGCGCGGCGGCGCAAGCAATGGAAAAGGATGGCTTCGCGGCGAGCGGCCATGCGCCGTTACCGGCCTGGGATGAAAGCCGCGTCTCCGATCCGGACGAGGAGGTTGTGGTCGCGCACAACTGGGACGAGTTGCGGCGGCTGATGTGGAATTACGTGGGCATTGTGCGTACCGATAAACGGCTCGCACGCGCCCAGCACCGGATAACGCTGCTTCGTGACGAGATCCACGAGTACTACGCGAACTTCAAGGTGAGCCGCGACCTGCTTGAGTTGCGCAACCTTGTTGATGTCGCGTCGATGATCGTGGAAAGCGCGTGCTCGCGGCGCGAGAGCCGCGGTTTGCACTTCAGCCGCGACTGGCCGGAGACATTGCCGAAGGCGCTGCCTACTGTGTTGACACCGCCAGCGGTGAGGCGGCGCGGGATTTGAGCCGAGAAAACCGCCGCATGTTCCGCCATGACGACTAGTCGAAGGCGTGCTGGATGCGGCGCTTCCGGCAACAGCGCGTGGTTAAAGCGAAAAGCCATTCCAGCACAAGCGGAAATGGCTTTTTCGTTTCTGCTTCGCTGTGCATCCCGCCCGGCCTCGAGCGAGAAACCGGCATCGAAGAATCGTATGAAAGCGGGGTTAGATCGTCCCGCCCTTCCCGCAACGCCCGGTCACGCCGCACGCACCGCATCAAGCGCGCACTGCACCAGTTCCCGCATCAACGGCGCGACCTGTCCGGCGCGGGCTTCGTCATACGCATACGGCCGCGTCTCCTCCATATAAGTCACCTGCGACAACTCCAGCTGCACTGCGTGAATGCCGTCCCGCGGCGCCCCGTAGTGCCGCGTGATGTAACCGCCCTTGAAGCGGCCGTTCGCGACAGCCGTGTAAGCGCCCTGCCTGAGCACCATTGCTTCGAGCTTTTCCGCGAGACCCGCAACCGCGCTTTCCCCGCCCGCCGTGCCGAAATTGAAGTCGGCAAGCTTGCCGTCGAAGAAACGCGGCACGTGTGAACGGATTGAATGCGCTTCCCACAGCAGCGCTTTGCCGTGCACAGCTTTCAAACGCGCCAGCTCTTCGGTCAGCGCAGCGTGGTACGGCCGCCAATATTTCTCGCGACGGTTGGCGATCTGCGCCTCCGAAGGCGCAGCGCCGGCGGAATACAGCGCCTCGCTGTTGAACGTATCGACGGGACACAGGCCGGTTGTATCGCGTCCCGGATACAGGTTCGCGCCGTCGGGCGGACGGTTCAAATCGATCACATAACGCGAGTTCGCGGGCACGAGGATCGACGCGCCCATCTCCACCGCGAACGCGTAGAGACGTTCCAGATGCCAGTCGGTGTCGTCGACTTCACGGGCGATCGACGTCATGAAAGCGGCTATGTCGGCGGGAATCTGCGTGCCGGCATGGGGAATCGAAATCAGCAGCGGCGCAGTGCCGCGCTTCAACGTGAAAACTTGATCGGCCACAGGCTGCGTCCTTTATTTAAGCAATCCGGCCAGCGTATTTCGATACTGTCCGAACGACGCGTCTTCATCGCGATGCCGCCGCGCTTGAACCACGATGTTCCCGCCGACGCTCACATCGAGCACCGGCGTTTCACCGTGTTCGCAGAACACCACGCCCGATAACCACGCGTCCGGCGCGTGTCCGGCTATAGCCGGATGATCGGGATCGAGCACGATGAAATCCGCCTGGCGCCCCGCTTCCAGCACGCCGACCGCGCGGCCTGTGGCACGGGCTCCGCCTTGTACGGCGGCGTCGAAGAGACGGTCCGCCACGTGCGCCTGTTCATTCGATGCCAGCACGTTGCGCTCGCGGCGCGTCAGCCGTTGTCCGTATTCGAGCAAGCGCAACTCTGAGCGCCAGTCGACGGCAATGTGGCTGTCCGAACCGAGTCCAAACCGTCCGCCATCGTTCAGGTACGCATACGCGGGGAAAATGCCATCGCCGAGATTGGCTTCGGTTGTCAGGCACAGGCCCGCGACAGCGCGACTTGCTGCCATTGCGCGGACTTCGTTGTCGTCGACGTGCGTGGCGTGCACGAGGCACCAGCGTTCGTTCACGTCGAAGTTATCGAGCAGCCAGCGCACGGGCCGCGCTTTCAGCGTCTCCAGACAGGCGTCGACTTCAGCCGTCTGCTCGGCTATGTGGATATGCACCGGCGCGCCCGGAAACGCGCTGTCGAGTCCGTTGAGCAAACGGCCCAGCGATTCCTTCGATACAGCCCGCAGCGAATGCGGTGCAACGCCATACCGCAGGTTGCCGTTTTCGGGCTGCGCCGCGCGCAATGAAACGAGGGCGTCGAGCAGGCTTTCCGGCGTGTGGACAAAACGCGCCTGACCCGCTGTGGGCTCGCGTTCGCCGAAACCGCCGTATTGATATAGCACGGGCAACATCGTCATGCCGATGCCGGTTTGTGCCGCTGCGTCGACCACACGAGCGGCCATTTCGGAAGGATTCGCGTACGGCTTACCATCCGGTGCGTGATGCACGTAGTGGAATTCGCAGACCGACGTGTAGCCCGCCTTCAACATTTCGATATAAAGCCAGCGCGCGATATCGCCAATACTGTCCGGCGAAATACGCGCGGCAAACCGGTACATCAGGTCGCGCCAGCTCCAGAAGCTGTCCGTAGGATTCGCGCGATATTCGGTGAGCCCCGCCATCGCGCGCTGGAACGCATGCGAGTGAAGATTCGGCATGCCGGCGAGCACCGGACCTTTCGCTTTATTCACGCCCGCCGGTTGCGCGCTGTCCGGCGTGACCGCGACCAACGTTCCGTGATCGTCCCATTCCAGCAGCACGTCGCGAGACCAGCCATCTTGCAAACGCGCGTGCTCGGCAAACAAGCTATTTCGTGTCATCGGATAGTCCGTTTATCTACGGTCACAACCCCGTGGCGCACGACCAGCGCGCAGCGATCGAGGCCGGTCCAGTACGCCAGCTCCGCCAGCGTTTCGATATCCCACGCAACAAAGTCCGCCTTCGCACCAACGCTGATCTGGCCGCTGACATCGGCGTGACCTAGCGCTTTTGCGCCGTGACGTGTCACACCCGCGAGCACTTCAGCCACCGACAAACGAAACAACGTGCAGCCCATGTTGAGCATCAGCAGCAGCGACGTACTCGGCGATGTCCCCGGATTGCTGTCGGTGGCGAGCGCGATGGGTACGCCGTGGCGACGCAGCAGGTCGACAGGCGGCAACTGTTTTTCGCGGATGAAATAGAACGCGCCCGGCAACAACACGGCAACGGTGCCGGCTTCGCGCATCGCGATTGCGCCGGCTTCGTCGAGGAATTCGAGGTGATCGGCGGATAGCGCGTGATGCTTCGCCGCGAGCGCTGCGCCGCCCATCAGCGACAACTGCTCCGCGTGCATTTTCACGGGCAGATTCAGTTTCGATGCCGCGTTGAACACGCGTTCCGCTTGCGCGAGCGTGAACGCAATGCGCTCGCAGAAGACATCGACGGCATCGACCAGGCCTTCTGCCGCGAGCGTCGGCAACATCTCGTCGCAGACATGCGCGATGTAGTCATCGGCACGGCCTGCGTATTCCGGCGGTAACGCGTGCGCGCCGAGGAATGTCGTGGCAATGGTCACCGGGCGCGCCGCTGCAAGCCGCCGTGCAACGCGCAGCATCTTGCGTTCGGTCGCAAGGTCCAGCCCATAACCCGATTTGATTTCCAGCGCGGTCACGCCTTCGGCGAGCAACGCATCCAGGCGGCGCAGCGATTGCGCGAACAGTTCGTCTTCGCTCGCGGCGCGTGTATTGCGCACGGTCGAGACAATGCCGCCGCCGCTTTTCGCGATGTCTTCGTAACTCGCCCCTTCAAGCCGCATCGCGAATTCTTCTGCGCGGTTTCCCGAGTAGACCAGGTGCGTGTGGCAATCGACGAGACCCGGCGTCACGATCCGCCCTTCCAGATCGTGGCTCGCGGCTTCGGCGAACGCGGAAGGTATGTCAGCTTCGGCGCCGAACCATTCGATACGCCCGTCGCGTACGACGATCGCCGCGTTTTCAAGAACATCCGCGGGATCGGCGCGCGCTGCAAGACGCGCGTTGCGCCAGATTTGAGCGCTGTTGTCAGTCATGTCAGCGATCCTTTGACAATGCGAGCGTCGATAAGAACCGCGCCCTTTGAAACCGGTTCGGCCTTCAGCAACGCATGCTCCCCAGCCTCGAAAACAAGCGCATCGCCCGGGGACAAACGCTCGCCATCAACAACAAACTCGCCAAGCGCACAGACCAGCACAACGCTGCCCTTCTCCACGCTCAACGCGGCCGCATCACGCCGCACCGTCACACTTCCCGACACACGATCCCGCCTCAACATCAGGTTGAAATCGCGCGTCGGACCGTGCGGCAACTCTGCCGTGATCTTTTTTTCGCCCGCGAACGCGAGCGAGTCCCAGCGCGCAAGAACGTGCCGCAGGCCGTCTGCATCGATGAGCGCCATCTCCGTGCCCTCGATCAACGTCAGCACGCGGTCAATGCCCTCGAACACCGAGAACGCCCCCGCCTCCGATACATCCGCGACGCTCACGCGCCAGTCGAACGCATCGAAGGCGGCTCCCGGCGGCGACGCGGCGATCTCGCGCGTCGCCCCGCCGCCGTTCTTCCACGGCACGGCCTTCAAATCGGCCGCGCGAATAATGCTGAAGGCCGCTGCCATGATCAGGTCGTGATGAACGGCAGATCGAGGCCGAAGTTCTTCGCGCACTCAATGGCCTGCTCATAACCGGCGTCGCCATGACGCATCACGCCCGACGCGCAGTCATTCACCAGCACGCGCGCAAGGCGCTTCTGGGCTGCATCGGTACCGTCAGCGACGATCACCATGCCCGCGTGTTGCGAGTAGCCCATGCCGACCCCGCCGCCGTGATGCAGGCTGACCCACGTCGCGCCGCCCGCGGTGTTCAACAGTGCATTGAGCAGTGGCCAGTCCGACACGGCGTCCGTGCCGTCCTTCATGCTTTCCGTTTCGCGATTCGGGCTGGCGACCGAACCCGTATCCAGATGATCCCGGCCGATCACGATCGGCGCTTTCAACTCGCCGCTCTTCACCATCTCGTTGAACGCGAGACCGGCGACGTGACGCTCGCCCAGGCCCAGCCAGCAGATCCGCGCCGGCAAACCCTGGAACGCGATGCGGTCGCGCGCCATGTCGAGCCAGCGGTTCATGCCCGCGTTATGCGGGAACAGTTCTTTGAGCTTCGCGTCGGTCTTGTAGATGTCTTCCGGGTCGCCGGAGAGCGCAACCCAACGGAACGGACCCTTGCCTTCGCAAAACAACGGGCGAATGTACGCCGGAACGAAGCCGGGGAAATCGAACGCGTTCTTGACGCCGTCGTCGAAAGCGACCTGGCGCAGGTTGTTGCCGTAATCCACTGCGTGAATGCCCATCGCGTGGAAATCGAGCATGGCCTGGACGTGCTGGGCGCACGAGCGTTGCGCGGCGGCTTTCAGTTCAGCGTGCTGGGACTCATCCTGCGAAGCGGCGCGCCACTTTTCCAGGCTCCAGCCGGCCGGCAGATAGCCGTTGATCAGGTCGTGCGACGAGGTTTGATCGGTGACCAGGTCCGGCTTGATCCCGCCCGCCTTCGCGCGGCGCACGAGTTCCGGCAGAACTTCGGCCGCGTTGCCCAGCAGCGCGATAGAGACAGCGTCGCCGGCAGCCGTGTGTTGCTTGATCAGTTCAAGCGCATGGTCGATGTCCTTCGCTTGCTTGTCGACGTAGCGCGTACGCAGACGGAAGTCGATACGCGTCTGGTCGCATTCGATGTTCAGCGATACCGCGCCCGCCAGCGTCGCCGCCAGCGGCTGCGCGCCGCCCATGCCGCCAAGACCCGCGGTCAGGATCCAGCGGCCCTTCCAGTCGCCGTTAAAGTGCTGCCGCGCGGCTTCGACGAAGGTTTCGTACGTGCCCTGCACGATTCCCTGGCTGCCGATGTAGATCCAGCTCCCGGCCGTCATCTGGCCGTACATGAACAGGCCCTTGCGGTCGAGTTCGTTGAAGTGTTCCCACGTGGCCCATTTCGGCACGAGGTTGGAGTTCGCGATCAACACGCGCGGCGCGTCGGCATGCGTCTTGAACACGCCGACCGGCTTGCCGGACTGAACCAGCAGCGATTCGTCGCTTTCCAGGCGCTGCAGCGTTTCAAGGATTTTGTCGAGACATTCCCAGTTGCGCGCAGCGCGGCCTATACCGCCATAGACCACCAGCTTGTCGGGGTTCTCGGCAACCTCCGGATCGAGGTTGTTCAGCAGCATCCGATACGGCGCTTCGGTGAGCCAGCTCTTGCACGTAAGCTCGGTGCCGCGCGGTGCGCGCAGGGGACGCGGGTTGTGGTTTTTCATCAAAGCACTCCTCGGACGGGATGGTGAACATTCGGTATCTTGCAGCCAATTCCTCGGGGCGTTTCAGCCAGTGAAGAAGCTTGGTCGGCGAGTTGTATATACAAGTCTGAATCAAAACAAATCGGAGCGCAAGCGGTGTGCAGATCGATTCAGGTAGGGGTTTACTTGAACGGCGGGGAAGCCCCGTTATAAACCGGGCGGCAGGCGTCGACCCCGCGTCAAAACTGCGGAATCGACGGCCATTGAGGTTGTCCGATCTGTCTATACAAGACCCCGGTGGACTAGAACCCGGGGTTTGCCTCGTGGACGAACGCCCAGGCTGCGGCAATATCGCCTGCCAATGGCCGGTCGTCGCGGTATTGGGAGATCACAGCCCGGACGCTTCGATAAATTGCGTCGGTTTTAGGTGCGCGCGACAGGTCGGCGGGTTGCAGGTCATAGGCCTGAGCCGCAGCCAGCAATTCGATAGCAAGGATCCGCTCGGCATTGGCGATGATTTCCAGCGCCTTCAACGCAGCCGGCGTCGCGTGGCACAGATGGTCCTCCTGCAAGCCGGAGGTAATGCCCCCATCCAGGCTCGCAGGCATCGCAAGCCGGCGGTTGTGCGCAACCAGCGAAGCCGCCGTGTACTGCGCGATCATGAAACCGGAACACGTGCCGCCGCCATCGGCGAGAAAAGCGGGCAAGCCGCTTACCAGCGGGTTCACCAGCCGGTCGATGCGGCGCTCGGCCATCGCGGCGACCTCGGCCACCGCGGTGCTCAGGCTATCCATCGCCAGGCCGATCGACGCGCCCACCGCATGCGCCTGCGAAAACACCCGGGGCGACGCCAGCGTGCCGGCGACGACGGGGTTATCGGTGACCGAAGCCAGCTCGCGATTCACCACTTCCGCCGTCGTCGCGAATACGTCGCGCGCCGCGCCGTGCACGTGGGGAATGGTCCTCAAGCTCAAGGGGTCCTGCGTCTTGCGTCCGAACGACGCCGCGATGATGCCGCTGTCAGCAAGCAGCGCACGCAGGTGTGCGCCCACCAACGACAATCCCGGCGATATGCGCAGCGCGAGCGAGTCGGCATCGAAGGCGGCCGCCTGGCCGCGCAGGTTCTCGAAGGACATCGCCGAAATGGTGTCGGCCCATTCGAGCAGCCGCTCGGTGCGCGCCAGCGCCAGCGAGGCGAGTCCCGTCACGCAAGGCGTGCCGTTGACCACGCTCAGGCCCTCCTTCGCCTCGAGCACGAGCGGTTCGCGCGCGAGGCGCTGCAACGCGCCGGCGGCGCTCATGCGGCCGGTGTCGTCGCGGACAAACCCTTCGCCGATCAGCACCAGCGCGATGTGCGCCATATGGCTCAGGTACCCGACCGAACCGAACGCCGGGACTTCGGGTATCAACCCGCTGTCGAGCAACGTGACGAGCAGTTCCACCAGTTCGAGCCGCACGCCGGAATGCCCGTGCGCGAAGTTGTTCACGGCGGCCGCGATGATCGCGCGGGTCTCTTCCCGCCGCAGCGGCTCACCCACGCCGACCGAATGACTCATCAGGATGTTGCGCGACAACGCGCGCTGTTCCGACGGCGACACGACCACGTCGCACAGCGCACCCACGCCGGTGTTCACGCCATACGCGCGAATCCGGCGTTCGACGATTCTCTCGACGAGCGCGCGCGCATGGTCGATCCGCGAACGCACCGCCGGCGACAAAACCAGCTTCGCGCCGTTCGCGATCTGCGCGACACCACGCCAGTCGAGCGGCTGGTCAATACACACGGAAGCCCGCGAGCGCTCGTTGCCGCAATCCTCATTCAAGTCCAAGCCGATGATGACGGGACCAATCGATGGCGTCGGTAAAACTGAACTGGCAAGCACGTCAACCTCGTCGATTTAGTTAGCAGTACGGGAATGATGACTCGACACGAACTGCTGGAAACGTTCCGAGCAGCGGCCGTTGAACAGGTCGTCGGGTGCGCCTTCGGCATCGACCTGTCCCTGGTGCAGGAGCATCACGCGATTCGATACGTGCCGCGCGAAACCCATCTCATGCGTGACGACCAGCATGGTCCGGCCTTCCTCGGCGAGCGCGCGCATCACGCGCAATACTTCGCCGACCAGTTCCGGATCGAGCGCGGACGTGGGTTCATCGAAGAGCATGACCTTGGGATGCATGGCCAGCGCACGGGCAATCGCTACGCGCTGCTGCTGGCCGCCCGACAGATGCGCGGGGTAGGCATCGCGCTTCTCGTAAAGACCGACCTTCGTCAGCAACTGCTCCGCCTCTTCAACGCACTCCGCACGCGTGCGTTTCTGGACGCGCAACGGCCCTTCAATCACGTTCTGCATCACCGTCATGTGCGACCAGAGATTGAAACTCTGGAACACCATGCCGAGCTGCGAGCGAATGCGGTCAACCTGCTTGCGGTTGCCCGGGTGCAGGCGTCCATCGCGGCCGCGCTTCATTTCGATCGCTTCGCCCGCGAGTTTCACTTCGCCGTCGTCGGGTGTTTCCAGCATGTTGATACAGCGCAGGAAGGTGCTTTTGCCGGACCCGCTCGCGCCGAGAATGGAGATCACATCGCCTTCGTGCGCGTCGAGGGAAATGCCCTTGAGCACGTGCGCGTCGCCGAAGGACTTGTGGATGTTGGTCGCGGACAGCGCAATGGAACTGCTTGGGTTCATGAGGTTTTCTCCCTTGGATTCAGGAATCGATGTGCTGGCTGTCGGGGACCGTCACCGCTTTGAGCGTGGCCTGTGGACGCTTCTTCGGCGCGGTGGCGTTACGATCGCGCAGGTGCGGCGAAAGCTTCTTTTCGAGCATGCCCAGCGCCCGCACGATGATGAAATTCAGCACGAGGTAGATAGCGGCCGCGCAGATGAAAACCTCCATCGTGCGGTAGGTCCGCTGGATGATCTGCTGCGCGACGCCCGTCACGTCCCACACCGTGACAAGACTGGCCAGCGCCGTCGACTTGACGAGCAGCACGGCTTCGGTCGAGTACGCCGGCAATGCGTAACGCAGCGTGATCGGTGCGATGATCCGGCGCAACACCGTCCATCGCGACATGCCGCACGCAAGCGCCGCTTCAATCTGCCCGTGCGGTACCGACTGCAGGCCGCCGCGAATGATCTCGGCGGTATATCCGGCCGTGCACAGCGCAAGCGAGACGATCGCGCACACGTACGGCACGCGCAGCAGCGGCCAGAGGAAGCTCTCGCGGACGGCCGGGAACTGGCCCAGGCCGTAATAGACAAGGAACATCTGGATCAGCAGCGGCGAGCCGCGAAACACCAGGATGTAGCCACGCGCAAAGCGGTTGAGCGCCCAGTTCGGGCTCACCCGCATCGCGACAATCACAAGAGAAAGCAAACCGCCCACGATCAGCGAGGCGAAGAACAACCCGAGCGTGGTGGGAACGGCGGCTAATAGTTTCGACAACGTATCGCCGAGAAATTCGAAATCGATATTCATGGTCGGATTCACCAGGGGAACGTATTAGTGGCTCAGTGGCTCAGTGGCTCAGTGGCTCAGTGCCGCGCGAGCGTGCCGCGAAACGATCGGCCGATACGTGCTTCGGCACGCTCGAAGACCCGGTTCGACAGGCTCGTGAGGATCAGGTACAGCGCACCGCCGACCATATAAAACGTGAAGTATTGATGTGTCGATCCGGCGGCGACCTGGCTGGTACGCATCAGTTCCGCGAGCCCTGTCACTGCGATCAACGCTGAATCCTTGAGGCTCAATTGCCACACGTTGCCAATACCGGGCAACGCAAAACGGATGACTTGCGGAATCAGCACGCGCCGCCATAACGTTGCCGTCGGCATGCCGATGGCCCGCGCCGCCTCGATCTCGCCACGCGACACCGCCAGCACCGCCGAGCGATACACCTCAGCTTGATACGATCCGGAAATCAGGCCAATGGCGAGTGCGCCGACCACGAAAGGCGGCACGCCGATGAACCCGTCGGCGCCGAAAAAGTGGCCGACGGCGGTCATCACCGACGAGCCGCCGAAGTAGAAGAGATAGATGATCAGCAGTTCGGGAATGCCGCGAAAGAGCGTGGTGTAGGCATCGCCGATAATTCTTAGCGTGCGGCTGCGCGACAGCTTCGCGGCAGCGACCATTGCGCCGAACACTGCGCCGACTGCAAGCGCGGCGATCGTCAGCACCACGGTCATGAGCAGTGCGAGCAGCAAGGTGGCGCCCCACCCTTGCTCGCCGAAGCCGAGTAGTTGAACCAGACTCATCTTTTATCTCCAACGGTGACACATCGTCGAGCGCGCCCGCTTACAGACACGCGCTCGCCAGAGCTTCTTGAATCAGCTGCGCATCAAGGTGTAGCGTCTACCTTCAGCCACTTCAGCGAGAGGCGCTTGACCGTGCCGTCGGCGAGTGCCGCCTGGATGCCCTGGTCGAATTTCGCCTTCAGGTCCTTGTCGGACTGACGGAACGCGAGCGCTTCGCCCGGGCCCCAGATCGATCCGGCGATCTTCGGACCGGTGAACGCAAGGCCCTTGTTTTCCGGCTTGGTGAATGCCGAAGCCCAATAGGTACTGTCGTCGAAAGCGACGTCAATGCGGCCGGCGACCAGATCGAGGTCATGCTCCGGCGCTGTCTTGTATTCGCGGATGGTCGCGACGTCCTTGAAGTTCGTATCGATGAACTTGGTGTAGACCGTGCCCGACTGGATGCCGATGGTCTTGCCCTTCAGCGCGACACGCAGTGCATCGACCGTGGCTTTGTCGTGGGCGGTGTCGCCGGTCAGCTTGACGGTCTGGCCTGCGCCGGGTTGCTTCGCGAGCGAGGCCGCGCTTTGGTCGGCGGACACGAAAGCAGCCGGGGTCGCTGCGTACGGCGTCGAGAAAGCGATGATTTTTTCGCGTTCAGGCGTGACCGAGATGGCGTCCATCAGCACGTCGAACTTGCCCGCTTGCAGGCCGGCGATCATGCCGTCCCAGTCTTGCGTGACCAGGTTGCACTGGATCTTGATACGGGCGCAGACGTTCTCGATCAGTTCCGGCTCAAAACCGCCGAGCTTGCCGCCGGGGAGCGTCAGGTTCCACGGTTCGTACGCGCCTTCCGTGGCGATCGTGACGGATTTCCAGTCTTTTGCCTGGGCGCTGACAGCGCCGAGAGCGATTACACCAACGGCCACCGATGCAGCCAGCCGGGCGAGCAATTTCATTTTGCCTGTCATTGTTGAGCCACTCTTCCACGAAGGTTGTTGGATCAAGTGGCGAACGCCAACTTGTATATACAAGCATGGAGTGAACAAAAATGACTGGCAACGTTTTTTTGCGCCCAACGGGAGAAGTTAGGGAAAATACCGACTGTCTTTGTGGGTAAGGCTTACGGAGGCTTTACTACGAATGATGCGGAGAACTCGACGAGCGATCGTTCGGCTTTTTTTAATTTTTATTAAAGTTGTCTAGACACGATGGGAAGGAAATACCGAGTGACTGCTGCTCGGTCAGCGGTGCTCTGGGGCAACGGGTTGAGTACTGCTTTCAGGCAAACCACCAAGCCTGAAGCCTGAAAGCAGCGACCGGGCGTGACGTCCCTACTCGAGCCGCATCGAATAATCCGTGGCCCGCACGTCCTTCGTCAGTGCGCCGATGGAAATCCGGTCCACACCCGTCTCGGCAATCGTCCTCACGGTATCGAAGTTCACGCCGCCTGACACTTCCAGCACCGCTCGGCCGGCAGTCAGCCGCACCGCGTCGCGCATGGCATCGAAGGCAAAATTATCGAGCAGGATCGATTCCGCCCGATGAGCCAGCGCCGTTTCAAGCTGTTCGAGCGTCTCCACTTCAATCTGAATCGGCACCCCGACATTCAAGGCAAGCGCGGCATCCATGGCCGCGCCCACACCGCCCGCTGCGGCAATATGGTTTTCCTTGATCAGGATGCCATCGTAGAGCGCCAGCCGCTGGTTCGCGCCTCCGCCGACCCGCACCGCGTACTTCTGCGCGAGACGCAAACCCGGCAAGGTCTTGCGCGTGTCGAGAATCCGCGCCCGCGTCCCTTCGATTGCGTCCACATATCGACGCGTAGCGGTCGCCACTCCCGACAACATCTGCAGGAAATTCAGCCCGTTGCGTTCCGCGGTCAACAGCGCGCGCGCTGGCCCTCGCAGCAAAACCACGGGCGTATTGGCGATCATCCGCGCCCCTTCGCGATACAGCCATTCCACGCGAATCGATTCATCCACCCGGCGCATCACCGCCTCGAACCATGGAACGCCGCACAACACCGCCTCTTCGCGAACCGTCACGCGAGCCGTCCGCTGCACGTTGGCAGGCACAAGAAGCCCCGTCCGGTCGCCGTCGCCGATGTCTTCCGCCAGCGCGTCGGTGACGTTGCGCTGAAGCGCCTGATCAAATGCCTCGCCGTACAAGACCCGGATTTCTTCGAGTAAGGGAGAAACCAACTGACTTGCCACCATCACGCCGCTCCTACGTTTGAAAATAACGAAACGTCCTTCGCGAGGTCCCCGCTCGCCTGGACGCGCTTCTTGTGACGAGCAGCGAAATCGAGCATGCGGTCGATCGGCAACCGTGCACGCGCCGCGATCCGGGCATCGACGAAAATTTCGTTGTGGCCGCGCTCCAGCACGGCCGCCAGATTCGCCAGTCCGTTCATTGCCATCCACGGGCAATGCGCGCAGCTCTTGCAGGTCGCGCTGTTCCCGGCCGTCGGCGCTTCGATGAACTCCTTTTCCGGCGCGGCAAGCCGCATCTTGTGCAGGATCCCGCGATCCGTCGCGACAATAAACCGCTTCGCCTCGAGCCGCACCGCGGCATCGATCAATTGCGTGGTGGAGCCGACCACATCGGCGAGCGCGACCACCGCTTCCGGCGACTCCGGATGAACGAGGATCTTCGCGTCGGGATACTCGGCGCGCAACAGATCGAGTTCGATACCCTTGAACTCATCGTGGACAAGACACGAGCCTTGCCACGACAGCATGTCGGCGCCGGTTTTCTTCTGGATGTAACCACCGAGATGCCGGTCAGGCGCCCAGAGGATCTTTTCGCCGCGCGCGTGCAGGTCCGCAACAATCTCCAACCCGATCGACGATGTCACCATCCAGTCCGCCCGCGCTTTCACAGCAGCGCTGGTGTTGGCGTACACCACGACCGTCCGGTCGGGATGGGCGTCACAGAAAGCGGAAAACTCGTCGGCGGGACAACCCAGGTCGAGGGAACAGGTCGCGTCGAGATCGGGCATCAGCACGCGCTTTTCGGGGCTGAGGATTTTTGCGGTCTCGCCCATGAAACGCACGCCGGCCACAATCAGCGTTTGCGCCGCGTGATCGCGCCCGAAACGCGCCATCTCAAGTGAATCCGCCACGCAACCGCCCGTCTCGTCGGCGAGCTCCTGCAACTCGGCATCGACATAATAGTGCGCAACCAATACCGCCTTCTCGCGCACGAGCAACGCACGGATGCGCTCCTTCAACTCGCGCTTTTCCTCGCGCGTTGGGGTGTCGGGCACTTTCGCCCACGCCTGGCCGATGCCGCATGTCAGTCCCTGCGGCCGGTCGTACTCGACGCTTTTAATCGCCTGGTCCATCGCTTCCTCGTCTCCATTGCTCGTGAATACGTCGTGATCACGCCGTGCATGACTGCGTCCTGAAACGAAAAAACCCCGCCAGAGCGGGGTCTTATGACGTCATCAAATTTTAACGGATATCGATGACGAAGGTAGGCGGCCTAACTACCGTCAGGCGTAGCGTCGCAGGCGTAACGCAAAGTCCTGCAGCGCCTTGATGCCGCTTTGCTCCGCCCGATGACACCAGTCCTGCAGCTGCGCGAGCAGTTGTTCGCGCGACGCGTTGGAGCGGTCCCACATAGCCGACAGGTCCTGACGCAATTCAATATACGTGCGCAGCTTGTGGTTGTCCGAGAAAAGCGCCGGCAACTGCTGGCGTTGCGGCTCGTCCAGACCCGCCTCTTCCTTGTGCGCCCACTTGCGGGCACCACGCATCAGTTGATACTTGTCCACCGAACCGCCTTCTTTCAGCTTCGACAGTTCCTGCCGGTACGCGCGCTTGAGCGTCTTGCCGTAACGCGCCATCACTTCATAGCGGTTCGACAGCACGGCTTGCAACGTGTCGTGATCGAGCACCGGCTTGGACGCCGACAGACGCGGCGTGGGTGCGATCTTCTTGACCTTGGCCAGCTTGAACGCCGACATGATGCGGATATACATCCAGCCAATATCGAATTCGTACCACTTGTTCGACAGCTTCGCCGACGTGGCATACGTGTGGTGATTGTTGTGCAGCTCTTCGCCGCCGATCAGGATGCCGAGCGGGAAGATGTTCGTGCTGGCGTCAGCGGAATTGAAGTTCCGGTAACCCCACCAGTGAGCCAGTCCGTTGACCACTCCGGCTGCCCAGAACGGAATCCAGATCATCTGCACGGCCCACACCGACAGCCCGACAAGGCCGAACAGCGCAACGTCGATCACCATCATGATGCTGATGCCGAGAATGGGATAGCGCGTGTACACGTTGCGTTCCATCCAGTCGTTCGGCGTGCCGTGACTGAACTTGCGCATGGTTTCCTCGTTCTTGGCTTCCGAACGGTAGAGTTCGGCGCCTTCGAGCAGGACTTTCCAGATGCCGCGCGTTTGCGGGCTGTGCGGATCTTCTTCGGTCTCGCACTTGGCGTGATGCTTACGGTGAATCGCGGCCCATTGGCCGGTCAGCATGCCCGTGGTCATCCAGAGCCAGAAACGGAAAAAGTGGCTGACGACCGGATGCAGTTCCAGCGCACGATGCGCCTGGCAACGATGCAGATAGACGGTCACGCCGATGATCGTGATGTGCGTCATCACGAGAGTGAACAGCAAAATCTGCCACCACGAGAGGTCGAACAATCCGTTGGCGAGAAATTCAAGCGATGAATTCAGCAAGGCAATTTACCTGAAAGGCGGAAAAAATAGCCGAACGAAAACAGGATCGACGGCTGTTTGGCACATGAAAGGAACATGCACGTGGTTCGACGGCATTTTACTTCATGCGTTCCAAGTCTTTGTGTCGATTAGGGAAAATTTTGATTTCGCGCAGGGCCAGCAGGAAATTTGACCGCTAAACCGGGACTTTGTTTAGTGCGGTAAACACGAATTTCCCGCTTTTGAAAGCTTTGGCCGGGGATTGAACGCGGTTCCCCCGACCAAAGCGAGCGTAATTTACTTATTCCTCAACTGCGTCCTCAACCACGGCTTCCTTCACGGCAACCGGCAGCCGCTCAAGCACGGCGGCGAAGAAACCGTCGGTGCCGTGCTTGTGCGGCCAGAGTTGCAGATAGTCGCCCGTGTCGAGGTCAATACGTTGTTCAGCCAGCACGTCGCGCGCCGGAACCAGCTTGAACCCCGGATGCGCGGCGAGGAACTGATTGACCACACCCTCGTTTTCCGCTTCCAGCATGCTGCATGTTGCGTAGACGAGACGGCCACCCACTTTCACCAGCCGCGCCGCGCTGGTCAGGATGGACAACTGCTTCGGCGTCAGTTCCGCAACCGACTCCGGCGACTGGCGCCATTTCAGGTCCGGATTACGACGCAGCGTGCCGAGGCCGGAACAGGGAGCGTCGACCAGAACACGGTCGATCTTGCCGGCCAGGCGCTTGATCTTGGCGTCGTGCTCGCTGTCGATCAGCACCGGATTCACATTCGACAAACCACTGCGAGCCAGGCGCGGTTTGAGTTTGGCGAGCCGGCGGTCCGACACGTCGAACGCGTAGAGGCGGCCCGAGGAGCGCATCATCGCGCCGAGCGCCAGCGTCTTGCCGCCCGCGCCCGCGCAGAAATCGACGATCATCTCGCCGCGCCGGGGCGCGACCAGCGAACACAAAAGCTGGCTGCCTTCGTCCTGCACCTCGATCCAGCCGTCCTGGAACGGCTGCAGGCGCGTCAACGCCGGCTTGCCGTCCACGCGCACGCCAAACGGTGCAAACGGCATTTCGCCTGCATCAATTCCTGCTTCCGTCAGCGTCTTGATGACCACATCGCGCGTGGCCTTGATCGGGTTCGCGCGCAGGTCGAGCGGCGCCGGGTAGTTCAGCGCGGCGGCCAGCAAGGCGAGCTCTTCGGTATCGAAGCGCTTGGTCATGGCGTCGTAGATCCACTGCGGCAAATTGGTCCGCACGCGCACCGGCAAGCTGGCCGGATCGATCTTCGACACCTGGTTGAGCCACTGGTATTCATCGGCGGAAATGAACGGCTTGACCGCCGATAACCCCGCCGTCTGCATCAGGCCCAGCAAGGCGAGACGCCGTGCGAGGTTGCCGCTGCCGCTTTCGGCGAGATGGGAAAACTCCATCTTGCGGCGCAGGACGGCGAACACCGCTTCGGCAATCACACCGCGCTCGTTGTGGCCGAGCTTCGGATGCGCGCGGAAAAAGCGGCTGGTGGCAGCGTCGGCGGGACCGCTGAAGCGTAAAACGTCGGCCAGCAACGTCTCTGTCTGTCCTATCAAAAATCCATGAAGCCTCATACGCCCTCCCCGGCAATGTCGGCAAAGAGCCATTGCGGCTCTGGTGGCGTGAGCACGACACGCTCGCCGTCGATGGCAAGACGCCCTTCGACGAACCAGCGCACCGCGCGTGGGTAAATAACGTGTTCGACCGCCAGCACCCGCGAAGCGAGCGCCACGGCGTCGTCGCCAGCCATGATTGGCACCGCCGCCTGCGCGACAATGGGACCATGATCCAGCGTCGGCGTGACAAAATGGACGCTGGCGCCGTGCACGCGCACGCCCGCGTCGAGCGCTTGCTGGTGGGTCTTGAGCCCCGGAAAGCACGGCAGCAGCGACGGATGAATATTGATCATGCGGCCCGCGTAGTGCTCGACGAAAGCGTCGGTCAGTACGCGCATGAAACCCGCGAGCATGACGAGATCCGGCTCGAAGCCGTCGATAGTGCGTGCAAGCGCCTGATCGAAGGCTTCGCGCGTGGTGAAATCACGGTGATCTATGACAGTTGCCGGAATGCCGTTTGCCGCTGCGAAAGCAAGCCCGGCGGCGTCCGGGCGATTCGATATGACAGCGGCCACCGCCGCCTGCCAGCCTTCGCGCGCGCAAGCCCGCACGACGGCTTCCATATTGCTTCCCCGCCCGGAAATCAGGATGACGATTTTTTTCATCCGTGGATTTTATCATTCGATGCCGTCAAAACCCGGCGAATCGGCCCGGCCCGCAGTGGGCTCGGCCTCCGTCCCGTGCCGTGAACGTTTATAATCGAACGCTTTGCGGCTTTGCCAGCCTCGCGCGGCTTTAGCCCTGCGTTACCGCATTCGCCCATTTAACCGCCAACCGCCGACCCAACCGATATCGTGAGAGTCTTTCGCGGCCTACCCAATGCCGAAAGCCGCGCACCCTGTGCGCTGACCATCGGCAATTTCGACGGTGTTCACCGTGGCCATCAGGCGCTGCTCGCCCACGTGCGCGCCGCCGCGGACGCCCGCGGACTGCCGGTCTGCGTAATGACCTTCGAGCCCCATCCCCGCGAATTCTTCAATCCCGCCGGCGCGCCGCCACGCATCGCCATGCTGCGCGACAAGCTTGAAGCGCTGCGCACGAACGGCGTGGATCGCGTCGTGGTCGAACATTTCAATCGCACCTTCGCCAGCCAGCCACCCGATACATTCGTCGAAAACGTGATCGTGAACGGCCTGCACGCGCGCTGGGTGATGATCGGCGACGACTTCCGCTACGGCGCAAAACGTGCCGGGGATTTCGAATCGCTGCAGGAAGCCGGACGCAAGCACGGCTTCGAAGTCGAGCAAATGGCAACGGTCGCGGACCTGAACGGCGCACGCATTTCGAGTTCGGGCGTGCGGGCGTCGCTGGTAGCAGGCGATCTCGACGCCGCCCGCCTCGCACTCGGCCGCCCCTATGTCATCAGCGGCCACGTGGTCCACGGGCAAAAACTGGGTCGCGATCTGGGTTTCCCCACGCTCAACATACCGATCGCCCACAAGCGGCCGGCGCTCGCGGGCATCTTCGTCGTGCGTGTGCATGGGCTCGCGCCCGCGCCGCTGCCGGGCGTGGCGAGCCTCGGACTGCGTCCGACCGTGGACGATTCCGGCCGCGTGCTGCTTGAAACCTTCGTGCTCGACTGGCATGGCGACGCGTACGGCAAGCTCGTGCGTATCGAATTCCTGAAAAAGCTGCGCGACGAGGAGAAGTTCGTGGACCTCGAAACACTAACGGCAGCCATAGCGCGCGACGTAACCAACGCCCGCGCCTATTTCGCTGCAGACGTGAACTCAAGTGGCCGCGACAGCGGTTTCGCCACCTCGGCCACCGACCGAATTAGGTGAGCGCGTGGCGCCGGGTGCTGGAAGTTTCCGATAAGGTTTCCGATCAAGCTCCCGACGCGCTGCCCGCTGCCTCGCCAGACACGCACCTTCGAGCCCGTTCCCGAGCTTGCCCGCTTGGAACCGCCGCCTCACCGCCGCTTCACCGAACAGATATCGAGTCATCCATGAGCAACAAGAAAGAAGCCAAGCCCCAGTCGAAATATCCGGTCAATCTGCTGGATACGCCGTTTCCCATGCGGGGTGACTTGCCCAAGCGCGAGCCGCAATGGGTGAAGGAATGGCAAGACAACAAGATCTACGAAAAAATCCGCGCCGCCAGCAAGGGCCGCAAGAAGTTCATCCTGCACGACGGCCCCCCGTATGCGAATGGCGACATTCACCTCGGCCACGCGGTGAACAAGATCCTGAAGGACATGATCGTGAAGGCGCGCAATCTCGCGGGCTTCGACGCGGTCTATGTCCCCGGCTGGGATTGCCACGGCATGCCCATCGAAATCCAGATCGAGAAGCAGTTCGGCAAGTCGCTGCCGGCGCGTGAAGTCATGGAAAAGGCGCGCACCTACGCGAGCGCGCAGATCGAAAAGCAGAAGCTCGGCTTCCGGCGTCTCGGTGTGCTCGGCGACTGGGACAATCCGTACAAGACAATGAATTTCACCAACGAAGCGGGCGAAATCCGCGCGTTGGGAAAGATCCTCGAGAAGGGTTATGTGTATCGCGGGCTGAAGCCGGTGAACTGGTGTTTCGACTGCGGGTCGGCACTGGCCGAAGCCGAAGTCGAGTATCAGGACAAGGTTGATCCGACCATCGACGTGCTGTTCGCGTTCGCCGAGCCGGAAAAGACCGCGCAGGCGTTCGGCCTGAACGCCCTACCGAAGCCGGAAGGCGGCATCGTGATCTGGACGACGACCCCGTGGACCATCCCCGCGAACCAGGCGCTCAATGTGCATCCGGAGATTGTCTATAGCCTCGTCGATACGGAAAAAGGCCTGCTGATCTTAGCCGTTGATCGCGTGGAAGAATGCCTGAAACAGTACAAGCTGACGGGTTCGACCGTCGCGACCACGACGGGCGCGAAGTTGAGCGGCCTGCGCTTTCATCATCCGTTGAGCGTGGCCCACCCCGGCTATAAACGCACGGCGCCCGTGTATCTGGGTGACTACGTGACGACTGAAAGCGGCACGGGGATCGTCCATTCATCGCCGGCGTATGGCGTGGAAGACTTCTTGTCGTGCAAGGCGCATGGCATGACGGACTCGGACATCATCAATCCGGTCATGGGCGATGGGCGTTATATCGAGTCGTTGCCGTTGTTCGGCGGACTCTCGATCTGGGAAGCGAACGACCAGATCGTGGAAGCGCTGCGCGGCGCCAGGTCCCTGCTGAAAACCGAGCACTACAAACACAGCTACATGCACTGCTGGCGCCACAAGACGCCGATCATCTACCGTGCGACATCGCAGTGGTTTGCCGGCATGGACGTGAGGCCCAACGATACGTCGCGCACGCTGCGCGAAACCGCGCTGGAAGGGATCGAGAACACCGCGTTCTTCCCGTCGTGGGGCAAGCAGCGCCTGTACAGCATGATCGCGAACCGGCCGGACTGGACGCTGTCACGGCAACGCCAGTGGGGCGTGCCCATGGCGTTCTTCGTCCACAAGGAAACCGGCGAACTGCATCCGCGTACGCTGGAATTGCTCGAAGAAGTGGCCAAGCGCGTGGAAGTGAGCGGCATTGAAGCGTGGCAAACGCTCGATCCGGCAGAACTGCTTGGCACCGAAGCCAACATGTACGAGAAGAATCGCGACACGCTCGACGTGTGGTTCGATTCCGGCACGACGCATTGGCACGTGCTGCGCGGCTCGCACAAGGATTCGCTGCAATTCCCGGCGGACCTGTATCTGGAAGGCTCGGACCAGCATCGCGGATGGTTCCATTCGTCGCTGCTCACCGCCTCCATGCTCGATGGCCGCCCGCCGTACAACGCACTGCTCACGCACGGCTTCACGGTTGATGGCGAAGGCCGCAAGATGTCGAAGTCGCTGGGTAATGGCGTCGATCCGCATGAAGTGTCGAACCGGCTGGGCGCGGAAATCATCCGCCTGTGGATTGCATCGACGGATTATTCGGGCGAACTCGCGATCTCGGAAGAGATCCTGAAGCGCGTGACGGAGACGTATCGGCGGATTCGCAATACGTTGCGCTTCCTGTTGTCCAACCTCTCCGATTTCGACTTCGAGCAGCATGCGCGTCCGGTGGAAGACTGGCTCGAGATGGATAAATACGCCGTCGCCCTCGCGCAGAACCTGCAGGACGACGTGCTCGCGCACTACGAGAAATTCGAGTTCCACCCGGTTGTATCGAAGCTCGCGACGTTCTGCTCGGAAGACCTCGGCGGTTTCTATCTGGACGTGCTGAAGGATCGGCTCTACACCATGAAGCCGGATTCGCACGAACGCCGCGCGGCGCAGACGGTGCTGCATCACATCGCGCATGGTTTGCTGCGGCTGATCGCACCGTATCTGTCGTTCACGGCGGAAGAGGCGTACAAGGTGCTGCAACCTGGGCGCGACACCATTTTCACCGAGGTGTATCACACCTATCCGCAAGTGCCCGAGGCCGGCGAACTGCTCGACAAGTGGACGCTGATCCGCTCGGCGCGCAGCGACGTCACGAAGGCGCTGGAAGAAGCGCGGACAGCCAATCTGATCGGTTCGTCGCTGCAGGCCGAAGTGGACGTACGGGCGAGCGGCGCGCGGTATGACGCACTGACCAGTCTCGGCGATGACCTCAGGTTCGTGCTGATCACATCGGCGGCGCGGGTGGTCAAGGTGGCGAGCGAAGCGGAAGAAGGCGTCGACGTGCTTGCGTCGACGTACCTGAAATGCGAGCGCTGCTGGCACTATCGCGACGACGTGGGGGCATCGGCGGAACATCCTGGATTGTGCGGCCGCTGCATCACCAATCTCTTCGGCAACGGCGAAACGCGGAGCGCAGCATAATGGCAAGAACGATGTCGAAACAAAGCAGTGGTTCACTCGCGCCGTGGCTGGGCGTGGCGCTGATCGTGATCCTCTTCGACCAGTTGTCGAAGATCGCCGTCAGCCGCGTGTTCACGTATGGAGAACCGCACGCGCTCACACCGTTCTTCAACCTGTTCCTGATCTACAACCGCGGCGCGGCGTTCAGCTTTCTCGCCACCGCCGGCGGCTGGCAGCGTTGGGGCTTCACGGCGCTTGGCGTGGTCGCGGCTATCGTGATCTGCTACCTGCTGAAACGGCACGGCACGCAACGGCTGTTCTGCACGGCGCTGGCGCTGATCATGGGCGGTGCCATCGGCAACGTGATCGACCGGATCGTGTACGGCCATGTGATCGACTTTCTGGACTTTCACGTCAACACGTGGCACTGGCCGGCGTTCAACCTCGCCGACAGCGCAATCACCATCGGCGCGGTGCTGCTCGTTTTCGATGAGTTGCGGCGCGTGCGCGGAGCAAAGTAGGCGGCGTTATTCGGCATGTAAGCCGTCATGTGTACGGAGGCCAGGTTTGGACAACGCAGAACTCGCAGGAAAGCATCTCGTACTTGGGCTGTCGGGCGGTATCGCGTGCTACAAGATCGCCGAACTCACGCGTCTGCTGGTGAAAGCCGGCGCGACCGTGCAGATCGTGATGACCGAGGCCGCCACGCAATTCATCACGCCTGTCACCATGCAGGCGTTGTCGGGCCGTCCCGTGTACACGTCGCAATGGGATGCGCGGATTGCGAACAACATGGCGCATATCGATTTGTCGCGTGAAGCCGATGCAATCGTGATCGCGCCCGCCTCCACCGACTTCATCGCCAAGCTCGCGCATGGCAATTGCGACGACCTGCTCTCCACGCTGTGCGTGGCGCGCGATTGTCCGCTGCTCGTCGTGCCCGCGATGAACCGCCAGATGTGGCAGAACCCGGCGACGCAACGCAACGTCGCGCAACTGCGTGCCGACGGCGTGCAGGTGCTTGGGCCCGACTCCGGCGCGCAAGCGTGCGGTGAAGTGGGCGATGGCCGGATGCTGGAACCCTCGGCAACCTACGAAGCCATCTGCGCGTTCTTCCAGCCGAAGATCCTGCAAGGACATCGCGTGTTGATTACGGCCGGTCCGACCTTCGAACCGCTCGATCCCGTACGCGGCATTACCAACCGCTCGTCCGGCAAGATGGGCTTCGCGCTCGCACGTGCGGCGGCTCAGGCCGGTGCCGACGTACATCTTGTGGCCGGGCCAGTCGCGCTGGAAACGCCCTGGGGGGTGGTTCGCGAAGACGTGCAGACCGCGCAGCAAATGCACGACGCGGTGCTGCACGCCACGCCGGACTCGGACATCTTTATCGCGGTGGCGGCAGTCGCGGATTGGCGCGTCGATCACCTGAGCGAGCACAAGATCAAGAAGACCGCGAATCAGCCGATGCCAAGCTTCACGTTCGTCGAAAATCCCGACATCCTCGCGACCGTCGCACATCTGCCGAACCCGCCGTATTGCGTTGGTTTCGCGGCGGAAAGCGGCGATCTCGAAGTGCATGGCGAGGAGAAACGCGCACGCAAGAACGTGCCGCTGCTGATCGGCAATCTCGGACCGCTGACCTTCGGTCTCGACGACAACGAAGTCGTGCTGTTCGAAGCGTCGGGCATCACGCGCCTGCCACGTGCCGATAAAAAGCTGCTCGCGAAGTTGCTGATTGCCGAGATTGCGAAACGGGCGCCGCGTGGCGGTTCCCTGCTGTCTTAGCCTGCTCTTTTAGCCCATTGTCCGGACCATGACGACGAAACTCTCCGTACTCGATCAAACGCCGGTCATTCACGGTCACAGCACCGCCGACGCAATCGCGGCCACGCTGGATCTCGCGCGACTTGCCGATGACCTCGGCTACACGCGTTACTGGTGCGCCGAGCATCACGGTTTGCGCGGGGTATCGAATCCCTGTCCTGAAGTCATGCTCGCGCGAATCGGCAGCATGACGCAGCGAATCCGGATCGGCTCGGGCGGCGTCATGCTGCCCTACTACAGCTCGTTCAAGGTTGCGGAACAGTTCCTGATGCTCGAAGCGCTGTTTCCGAATCGCGTGGACCTGGGGGTTGGGCGCGCACCCGGCGGCGACATGCGTACCGCGCAAGCGGTGGCGGCAGGCGACTACAATCGCGGCGATATTTTCCCGCAGCAAGTGGGCGAACTTGTCGGCCTGTTCGACGGCACGCTGCCCGAGGATCACCTCGCGCATGGCGTGTTGCTGCAGCCAGAAATTGCCACGCGCCCCGAGTTGTGGATGCTCGGTTCCAGCGACTTCGGCGGCCTGCTCGCAGCGCAGCTCGGGATTCGTTTCGCGTTCGCGCATTTCATCAACGCGCAGTACGGGCACCGGGTGGCGGAGGCGTATCGCGAGCGGTTTGTGTCGCGCAATGACTCCAAAGCTTATCTCGCAGCGGCCGTGTTCGTGATTTGCGCCGATACCGAAGCGGAAGCCGCCGCGCTGGAACGCGCGGTCGACCTGCGCCGCGTGCAGATGGCGTACGGACTCAACATGCCGATTCCATCGATTGCGCAAGGCGCCGGGCAAGCATTCGGCGAACGCGAACTGAGCGTTATTGCCCGGGAAAAAAGTCGCAGCATCATTGGCACGCCCGAACGCGTGACTGAACAATTGCATGAACTCCAGCAACGTTTCGACGCCGACGAACTGATCGTGTTGACCGTTGCGGGAAGTTACCCGGCGCGCATGCGCTCGTATGAACTGCTGGCCGAAGCATTCGAACTCAACAAACAAACCCCATGAAACTCGACATCAAGATCCTCGATGCGCGCATGCGCGACTATCTGCCCGCCTACGCCACGCCCGGCAGCGCCGGACTCGACCTGCGTGCGTGCCTGGACGAAGCCATTACGCTCGAGCCCGGCCAGACCGTGCTGGTGCCCACGGGCCTGGCGATTCATATCGAAGATCCGGGTTATGCAGCGGTGATTCTTCCGCGTTCAGGACTTGGGCATAAGCATGGCGTGGTGCTGGGGAATCTGGTTGGCTTGATCGACTCGGATTACCAGGGCCAGTTGATGATCTCGACGTGGAATCGCGGCGCGACCGCGTTCACGCTGAACCCGTTTGAACGCCTCGCGCAAATGGTGATCGTGCCGGTGGTGCAGGCAACGTTCAATATTGTCGATGACTTCGCCCAGAGCGAGCGCGGCACCGGTGGTTTCGGCAGCACGGGCAAGCACTGAGCGTTTGGGCCGCTAAAAGCCTTATGCGCGGCACGCCGCCGCGTATATTCGAATGACCTGCCGCACGCGATCTTGCACCAATGCGAGCGGCTCGTTTTTCAACTGTCCGCGCCGCACCGCCCAATACTGCTCGGGCAAGTACTGGCTGAGCAGGTTCTCCGGAATCTTCAAGGCGCTCAGGTTGTCCAGCAGCGTTTGCGCCGCCGCGCCGATCTCCTGATCTGCCCAGTAATAACGCACGCGATCGCTGTAACTATAGGTGCGTAACACGCGTTGCTGTTCTGCATCGCCGTGATAATACCTCTCCCAGTAGCCGGGTTTGCTCACCATCACGCGTTCCACGACATCGCGCAGGTTCGATCGTTTACGCCCACCGACCAACTGCGTTTCGATATCCGCCAAAGCGTACAACGCCTCGCGCAATGCAAACGTCACGCCGGGACCGACCTTGAGAATGCGAAAGCCATCACGGACCAAGGCGCTTAGCGCTTCCGGCGTTTGGTAGTCAGTGGAATGCGCTTCGAAGACCATGCCATGCAGGTCATCCAGGGCGCTCTTCAACGACTCGGCGCGTGCCGGGGCATAGTCGATCACCTTCGTGTGATCGAACTCCACGCCGGGTTGCACAACGAGCGCAATGACACGCGGCCACGTGTCCTGTACGCCATATTCCTGCCACGCTTGCCTGTGGACCAAAGCCGTTTCAATCGCCGCTTCACGCGATGTCGGTTCAACGATATCCAGCTCTTCCGCCGCCCCGCCCGGCACGGGTACTTCGGTGCCGATCACGTACACAGGACTCACGCCGAGACCCGCACGTTTCACCGCGGCCTCCGCCACCGCGCACAGGCGCGCCGCCCTTGCAGCAACCACCGCATCCGACAAACGCTCGGGATCATCGGCGCACGACATGCTGGTATCGAGGTGAATCTTCGTGAATCCCGCCGATGCATACGCGTCGATCAACGCGTCCGCACGTTGCATGGCCTCATCGGCGGGAAGATGGCGCCACGCGTTTGGCCCAAGGTGATCGCCGCCGAGAATCAGGTGCTCGTGCGGGAAGCCGACGCGTTCAGCGATCCCTCGCACGAAGTCCACAAAATCAGCGGGCTTCATGCCGGTATACCCGCCGTACTGATCGACCTGATTCGACGTCGATTCGATCAACAACGGCGTCTGGTCTTCCAGCGCTTGCCGCATGGCCGCTTCCAGCACCCACGGGTGCGCGGAGCAGATCGAATAGATCCCGGCAAGCCATGCCGACGCCGGGTGTGCATTGCTCAGACGCGAGACGATAGAGTTCATGGCGTCACTCCTTGGCTGATTGCAGGAACGTATCGAGCTCGGCGAACGTTGCCGTGCCTTCCATCGGACCTTTCACGCCGACCGCGCGCGCGCCGCTTGCGCACGCATATTTCAACGCGGTGTCCACATCCTTGCCCTGCGCACGGCAACTGATATACGTTGCGCCGAAGCAATCGCCCGCGCCAGTGGGATCGAGTTCCTGCACCTTGAAAGCGGGCCGATGCGTCTCGCCGTTGGCATCGAAGTAACTGCAACCTTGCGCGCCTCGCTTCACGATCACTTCCTTTACGCCGCGCTTCAGCAGTTCATCAATTGCCCCCCGCTCCGACTTCGCGCTGGCGAGCAGGGTCACTTCGTGACCGCTTGGCAGGAAGACATCCGTGTAGTCGAGGATAAAGTCGAGCGCGTCGCGCATCTCCGGAATCCGCAGCATTTCCTTGCGGATGTTCGGATCGAAGCTCACCGTGCCGCCGTGCGTCTTCACCGTTTCAATGGCCTGCTTCATCGCCTCGATGATCCTGAACGAGAACAGCGACGACCCCATCACATGGAAGTTGCCGCACTTCGCGAGCAGGTCCTCACGCAGGTTCGCCACCGACAACTGCGCCGACGCGCTGTTCGTAATGTTGTAGATGAAATCACGGTCACCATCCTCGCGATACGTGACGAACGCGCTGCCCGTGGTCGCGTCTTTCAGTACCGCGATGCCCGACACATCCACGCCGTCACCGCGCAAGCGTTCGACGTTGAGCACGCCAAAATCGTCATCGCCCACGCAGCCGATCATCGCGCATGGGCTGCCGAGCTTCGCGACCTGATCGATGAAAATGGCCGGCGCGCCGCTCGCGAACGGCCCAATGAGCGTGCCCGGTTCACGAAAGCTCTGGCCTACGCGCGTGGCCATGATCTCGACCAGGATCTCGCCCATCGCGACGATGGTGCCGGGCCTGGAGGTAACAGCATTTGGATTAGGCATGACGTTTCTTCGTTTGAACATCGATACACACCGCGACCAGGATCACGATGCCTTTCACGATGAGTTGATAGAAATACGGAACGCTGAGCAGGTTCATCCCGTTGTTGATGACGCCGATAATCAACGCGCCGATCAGCGTCCCCGTGATCGTTCCGTAGCCGCCCGAGAGACTCGTTCCACCGAGAACCGCGGCAGCGATGGCGTCGAGCTCATAGCCAATTCCCGCATTCGGCTGCGCGGAATAGAGCCGCGACGTCATCAGTACGCCGCCAATACTCGCGAGCAAACCCGAAATCATGAAAATCATGATTCGCAGCCTGTTTACATCGATGCCTGAGTACAGCGCCGCCTCGCGATTTCCGCCCGCCAGATACGCCTTGCGTCCAAATACGGTACGCGAGAGCACGAAGTGATTCAACAGCAGCAAAACGGCGAGAATCCAGATCGGCAGCGGAATGCCCAGCACGAGGCCGTTGCCGAGGAAAGCAAAGCGGTCGTCGTCGATCGAAATGGGTACGCCGTTCGACGTCAGGTAGGCCAGGCCGCGAAAAACGCCCATGGTGGCGACCGTGACAATAAACGACGGGATTGTGAGCAAGGCGGACAGCGAGCCGTTCACGGCCCCCAGGACGAGCCCAGTGGCCATGGAGGCGAGCACGGCGGCGAGCGGCGAGGCGCCATGCTCCAGTGCGAACGCGCAGACGGTGCCGACCAGGGCCATGGTCGCGCCGACCGACAGGTCGATATCGCCGAGCAAAAGCACGTACGTCATGCCAAAACCGAGAATGGCGATGATGGACACCTGCATCACCACGTTCACGAGGTTGTTCACCGACATGAAGTTGGGCGACAGTGCCCAGAAGAAGCCGCACAGCACGATCAGCCCGACGACGATCCCGCCGTAGTGCCGGACCGCGCGCTGCAGCGCACCGCTTGCGTGAGAGCGGCGCGTGGACGCGGCGCCGCTGAGTTGAGTCGGGTTCATGCTGTTTTGGCTCCCGTTGCGTACGACATCACTTCTTCCTGCGTGATGGGTTGCGTGATCGGCAATTCACCGTGCGCATCAAATTCATGGACGATGCGTTTCTCGCGCATCACGACGAGGCGATCGCTCATGGCGAGCGCTTCCGGCAATTCCGACGAGACAAGAATGATCGCGGTCCCGGTCGCAGCCAGCTCGCGGATCACGCGATAAATCTCGAACTTCGCGCCTACGTCGACGCCGCGCGTGGGTTCATCGAGGATCAGGACCTTGGGTTTCAACGCCAGCCATTTCGAGAACACCACTTTCTGCTGATTGCCGCCGCTCAGGTTTCCGACCGCCTGAAACGGCCCGGACGCACGGATGTTCATGCGCGTGATCGCGTTCGCGGTTTCATCACGTTCGAAGCGGCGGTTCAGGATGCCGAAGCGCGAACCGTGTTCTTCGAAACTCGCCATGGTCACGTTGTGGGCGATCGAATGCATCAGCACGAGGCCTTCGTGCTTGCGGTCTTCCGTGACGAACGCAATGCCCTCGCGGATGGCATGCGCCGGATTGCGCAACTTAAGGCGCTTGCCGCTCATGGTGATCTCGCCACCTGGCCGCCCGATCCCGAACAACGCCTTCATCACGTCCGAACGACCCGCTCCGATCAAGCCGAAGAAACCGAGGATTTCGCCTGCGTGAATCTCGAAGCTGATGTCTTCGAATTGACCGGGAAGCGTGAGATGACTGACCGTGAGCAGCGGCTGCGGCGGACGAACATAGTGCGTCTCGCGGCGTGGATACACATCGCTCATTTCCCGGCCGACCATCATCGCGATCAAGGTGGCAATGGTGGTTTCGTCCTTTTGCAATGTCGCGATGTAACGACCGTCTCGCATGACCGAGATGTCGTCGGAGATGCGCATGATCTCGTCCATCCGGTGCGAGATATAGACGACCGCCGCGCCCTTCGCCGTCAGCTTCGTGACGATATGAAAAAGGATCTCCGCTTCGCGGTCACTCAGCGAGGACGTCGGTTCGTCCATGATCACGAGCGATGCATCGCGGCTCAGCGCCTTGCCAATTTCCACGAGCTGACGCTGCGCCATGGAGAGACGCGACACGGGCGCGGTGGCATCAATATCGATACCCAGGCTGTCAAGCAACGTCTGCGCTTGCACATACAACCGCTTGAAATCGACGACGCCAAACCTTCGCGGTTCATGCCCGGCAAACATGTTTTCAGCCACGCTCAAATTCTTCGCGAGGCTCAGTTCCTGATAGATGATCGCGATACCCGCCTTCTGCGACTCGCCGGGATTCGCAAACGTGGCCAATGATCCGTTCAGGAATATCTCGCCGCGCGTGGGCGCGTGAACGCCCGCGAGAATCTTCATCAGCGTGGACTTGCCCGCGCCGTTCTCGCCGAGCAGCGTATGAACGCGGCCCGGCAAGATGGAGAGCGACACGTCCTTGATCGCCTCCACCTGCCCAAACGATTTCGCGATACCGCGCAACTCGAGGAGCGGCACGGGGTCGCGAGGTTTTAAAACCGTATTCATTTCACTGAAGCATTCAGGTACTGACCCGGCGTCACCGGTTGCAGCTTCGGCACGGCCTGTTTCTCTGCAACCTTCACGGCGGTATCCACGGCGAGCGCGCCCATCTTGTCCGGGTACTGGCGGATCACGCCGACGAAGTTCGGGTTCTTGTCGACTGCTGCGCGTGCTTCCGGCATGCCGTCGAAACCGATCACTTTCACGTGATTCCCCGCCGATTTTCCCGCCACCGCTGCGGCCATGGCAGCGTCATCGCCAAAGCCGAAGATGCCCGCGAGATCAGGATTCGCCTGTAACATGTTTTGCGCCGCGCTCAATGCGTCGGCGCGTGTGATGCCCGGCTGCACCGCGACGATCTTCACATCGGGACATGCTTCCAGCGCCTTCTTGAAGCCCGTCACGCGGTCAATCACCGATTGAACCGTCGGATAGTCAATCACACCGACCTTGCCTTTGCCGCCCAACACCTTGCACATCAGCGCACCGGCTTGCAGGCCGCCCGCGTAGTTGTCGGTGGCAATGTGCGACGCGACTTCAACGCCTTGCGCGCTGATATCGACGGTGATCACGGGAATCCCCGCGCGCTGCGCCGTCAGCACGGCAGCCTTCACGCCTTTTGAATCCACGGGCGAAAGCACGATGACATCGACCTTTTTCGTCACGAAATCCTGGACGTCGGCAATCTGCTTGCTCAGGTCCTGGTTCGCGATCGCAATATCGATCTGCGCGTGATCCTTTGCCGCCTCCGCCTTCATCGCGTTGGCGAGTTCAACGTAGAACGGATGTTGTTGCGTGAGCAGCGACGCACCAATCTTCACATCCGCGGCGTGAGCGGCCGTTGCCGCGAACGTGGTGACGAGGACAGCCAAAAGTGAACGACGAAACATGCGATTGTCTCCAGTTATTGTTTAGGGTTACTGACTACGAAACTCAAGAATTCCTTCTTCCCGCCGATGCACGTCCAGTCCGGCCTTGAGAATCAGGTCGAGTGTCGGCGGGTCAATGGCGTCATCGAGCACCAGTCCGCCCAGGTGGCTGACGCGGCAGAAGGCCTCTCCATCGCCTTGCAATGCGGGCTGGTAGGCCACGACCACGCTGCGCTTCGCGTTCTTCAATGCGGCCTTGTACACGCCTGCCAGACGCGGATCGGCGCACAGCAAATTGCCTTCACGATCGATACCGCTGGCCTCCAGCACCACCAGATCCAGCGACAGCGCAAACAGCGAGCGCTCGGCGTCCGGCCCTAGCAGCACGGTGGAATTGTCGTCCAGCGAACCACCCGTGAGACGCAATTCGCAGCGCATGAAACGCTGGACGGTCGGCACCATCGAAATGTCGTTGAGCGTCAGCGCGAGGTTCGCGCGGTCGGCGAGCAGCGGCAGCAGCTTATGCGTGATCAGACCCGCGCCAATGAACGCCGACGCATGGTCATCGATGAAATCCGCGGCCATTCGCGCAATCGCCATGTCCGCAGCCTGCCGCATCGCGCCCGAAGGCTCTCCTGCCAACGGGTTCTCGCCGGGCCGCTGGGCGACGTACCGCGCCTTGCCGAACGCCCGGATCAGGTAGCGCTGCTGCTCCAGGTAGTTCAGGTCCGAGCGGATCGTGACGCTGGAGACGTCGAACGCCGTAGCGAGCTCGTCGACCGACACCTCCCCGCGCTTGCGGACAAGTTCGACGATACGCAGACGCCGATGAAGCGAGTTCTTGTTGGCCAACACAGGCAGTACCACCTTTGCACTTTCGTTTCGAAAGATTTTAGTTTCGAAACGAAAGTCATGCAAAGAAGTTTGTGGTCGGTGTTTACCCGCGCTTTCTGTACCAGAGCGCGTACGCGGAGACGAGAACGACCATGAATGCGAGGCCGTAGACGAGCGTCATGCGGAATTCGTTCGTGAAGGCGGTCGTGATCATGATTGCCGCCATCAAACCCGCCCCGGCCAAGCTTCCAAGCGGATGCAGCACCATCCGGAAGGACGGCGCCGGTCCGTCATAGCGGGCGCGAAAAAAGAGGTGCGTGACGAAGATCATCAGCCACGCGAACATCGCGCCGAAGATGGCGATCGACATCATCAAGCCGAACGCCATATCCGGCCAGAACGCGGTGAGGATGGTGGCCAAGGCGATACCACCGGTCGACAAGGACAGCGCGGCGGTGGGCACGCCATTCGCGCTCAGGCGCCCGAAGCGCGCCGGCGCGTAACCGGCCCGCGACAGGCTGAACATCATGCGCGTGGTGATGTAGAGCTGGCTGTTCATCGCGGAAAGCGCCGCGACCAGCACCACGAAGTTGATCACGCCCGCAGCAAACGGCACGTGCGTCGCGGCCATCACTTTGACGAATGGACTTTCGTCGGTGCTTGCCTGCGTCCAGGGGACGATTGCGAGCATCAACGCCAGCGTGAGCAGATAAAAGAGCACCAGCCGGAACACGGTCGAGCGAAACGCTCGCGCCACGGCACGTTGCGGGTCGCGCGCTTCGCCGGCCGCGACTGCGATTGTCTCGATGTTCAGGTAACTGAAGATGGAAACAATGACCGCGAACCACATGCCCTTCAGGCCGTGGGGAAAGAACCCGCCGTGCGCCGTGAAGTTGTTCAGCCCGACGCCGGATGACACCGGCGCGCCATACACGAACACCGCGCCGAGCAAGATAAACGCGACAATCGCCACGATCTTCAGCATCGAGAACGCGTACTCGATCACGCCATACACCTTGACGCTCGCGGCGTTCACGCCAATCAGCCCGGCGGAAAAACCAACGATCCAATACCAGCCCGGCACGTTCGCGAACCAGTACTTCATGAACACCGCGACTGCGCTGACCTCGGTACCGACCGCGAATACGACGGCCGACCAGTACGCGTAGCGGACGAGAAATCCCGCCAGCGGCCCGATGTAAAACTCCGCGTACGCGCCGAACGACCCGGAGGTCGGATGCGCGACGGTCATTTCCGCCAGCGCGCCCATCAGCAACAACGCGATCAGCGCGCCGATCGCGTAACTCACCAGGACGCTCGGTCCAGCGAAACCGATTGCGAAACCGCTACCTAAGAAAAGCCCCGTTCCAATCGCCCCGCCGATAGCGATCATCGACATCTGTCCGGCGGTCAAACTCCGGTGCAGCCCCTTCTCCCGTTCGACGATGGTCTCGAACGATCCCCGTTTAAAGCTCAAATCAACCTCTTGAAGTCATTATCCGCACCAAACGCGGACGCAAAAAAAGCGAGGCGGCGCGGGAAACTTCCCCGCGCCGCCTCGCCGATCATGACACACCTCAAGCGTGTGTCACCTGACTTCGGTCATTGCTACTACCCTGTCACTCGACCTCGACCGCTTCCGGATTCGGATTGCGCGGCACCGGACTTTCATCGAACGTGAGCGCCACCTTGTCGTTCTCGTCCACATCCACCGTCACACGTCCGCCCGACATCAGCTTGCCGAACAGCAGTTCGTCCGCCAGAGCACGACGGATCGTGTCCTGGATCAGGCGCTGCATGGGGCGTGCGCCCATCAGCGGGTCGAAACCGTGCTTCGCCAGATGCGCGCGCAAGCTGTCGGTGAAGACCGCGTCGACCTTCTTCTCATGCAACTGATCTTCCAGTTGCATTAGGAACTTGTCGACCACCCGCATGATGATTTCTTCGTCCAGCGAGCGGAAGCTGATGATCTGGTCCAGACGATTGCGGAACTCAGGCGTGAACATCCGCTTGATATCGGCCATTTCGTCGCCGGTTTCCCGACGATTCGTGAAACCAATCACCGACTTCTGCATGGCTTCGGCGCCCGCATTCGTCGTCATGATAATGATGACATTGCGGAAATCCGCCTTGCGGCCGTTGTTGTCGGTCAGCGTGCCGTGGTCCATCACCTGCAGCAGCACGTTGTAGATATCCGGATGCGCCTTTTCAATTTCGTCGAGCAACAGCACGCAATGCGGCTTCTTCGTGACGGCTTCTGTCAGCAAACCGCCTTGATCGAATCCAACATATCCCGGCGGCGCGCCAATGAGCCGGCTGACCGCGTGACGCTCCATGTACTCGGACATGTCAAAGCGCAGCAATTCGATACCCAGCGTGAACGCCAGTTGCTTGGCCACTTCCGTCTTGCCGACGCCCGTTGGGCCCGAGAACAGGAACGCGCCAATTGGCTTGTCCGTCTTGCCGAGACCCGCCCGCGCCATCTTGATAGCGGCAGCGAGTGCATCAATAGCCTGATCCTGACCAAACACCACGCTCTTCAGGTCGCGATCGAGCGTCTGCAGCTTGCTGCGATCGTCCACTGACACGCTTTGCGCCGGCACGCGCGCGATCTTCGAGATAATCTCTTCGATCTCGTTCTTGCCAATAGTCTTCTTCTGCTTCGATTTCGGCAGGATGCGTTGCGCCGCGCCCGCCTCGTCGATCACGTCGATAGCCTTGTCGGGCAGATGCCGGTCCGTTATAAAGCGTGCCGACAACTCAGCCGCCGCGGACAGCGCACCCGACGAATACTTCACGCCGTGGTGTTCTTCGAACCGCGACTTGAGACCGCGCAGGATCGCGATGGTCTGCTCGACGGTCGGTTCGGCAACGTCGACCTTCTGGAAACGACGCGACAACGCTGCGTCTTTTTCGAAGATCCCGCGATATTCCGTGAACGTGGTCGCGCCGATGCACTTCAACTGACCCGACGACAGCGCCGGCTTCAGCAGATTCGATGCATCCAGCGTGCCGCCGGAAGCTGCGCCCGCGCCAATCAGCGTGTGAATTTCGTCGATGAACAACACCGCGTGCGGGCGTTCCTTCAACTCCTTCAGCACCGTCTTGAGGCGTTGCTCGAAATCGCCACGGTATTTAGTACCGGCCAGCAAGGCGCCCATATCCAGCGAATACACCTGGGCGTCCGCAAGAATGTCCGGCACTTCGCCACGCGTAATGCGCCAGGCGAGCCCTTCCGCGATAGCGGTTTTGCCGACGCCGGCCTCACCCACCAGCAGCGGATTGTTCTTTCTGCGACGGCACAGCACCTGCACCACACGCTCGACTTCCAGTTCGCGGCCAATCAGCGGATCGATCTTGCCGTCCTTCGCGAGCTGGTTCAGGTTCTGCGTGAACTGCGCAAGCGGCGTTTCCTTTTGCGCAGCCGCGTCTTCCGCTTCGGGATTCGCGTCGCTGCTGGCCTTCGCGGCGTCGCCCGTATTCGTCTTCGCAATGCCATGCGAGATGAAATTGACGACGTCCAGGCGCGTCACTCCCTGCTGTTGCAGGTAGTAGACGGCATGTGAATCCTTTTCACCGAAGATAGCGACAAGCACGTTCGCGCCGGTCACTTCCTTCTTTCCATTCGATGTCGATTGCACGTGCATGATCGCGCGCTGAATCACGCGCTGAAAACCAAGCGTCGGCTGGGTATCGACGTCGTCCGTGCCGGGCACGGTCGGGGTGTTGTCGTGAATGAAATTGCGCAGGTTCTGACGCAAATCTTCAATATTTGCTGCGCATGCGCGCAACACTTCAGCCGCGGTCGGGTTGTCCAACAAGGCCAGTAAAAGATGCTCGACCGTAATGAACTCGTGCCGCGCCTGACGTGCTTCCATAAACGCCATGTGCAGACTGACTTCCAGTTCCTGGGCAATCATGCTTCCTCCATCACACACTGCAGCGGATGACCCGCTTGCCTCGCGTGGCTAACGACTTGCTCAACTTTGGTCGACGCGATGTCCCGCGTATAGACCCCACAAACTCCCCTGCCTTCGCGATGAACCTTCAGCATGATTTGCGTCGCAGTCTCACGATCTTTATTGAAATGTTCCTGCACGACGAACACGACGAATTCCATCGGCGTGAAGTCGTCATTCAGCAGCACCACTTTGTACATGGACGGCTGTTTCAGCTTTTGCTCCTGCCGCTCCAGTACGGTGCCATCCTGCTTGTTGGGATTGATCGCCATACGCCCATTCTAAACAACTCGGACAGGCTCGCCATCTCGCCAAAACTCCGTTCGCCGTGAGAACCGAACGGGGCCGCCGCACACTTCGCGCAACCTGTCGCTTGCTGAATTCCGCCAGCCTTTGTGACACAGGCCAGCCCTCTTGAAACATCGTTGAATCCAGTATCGCACAGCTCTCAAAAAAACGAATTGTCCATGCGGACGCGGCCGGCCTTGGGCGCCAAATTGGGCACTCTGCCGCTGCGGCTGATTCTGCGGCTGACTGAGTGACCGAGTTGTTCGAATCACTCGTGCGACGTACTTCTGCAACCCGCTGCGGCTATGGGTGGCAGCCGCCTGTTGCCTGTACTGCTCATGTGCGTCGATTATGCGACTTTTCAAGATGGAGTGCTTGTGCGGCGGGATACGCGCAAAGCGGGAAAAACCCTTGAAATGAGTTCTTTACAACGCCTTCGGCACCATCTCAAAATTCTCTTGACACTTGATTTAAGAGATTAAACAATCAATTTGGCACTTTTTTCCGACGTGGTTCAGGTGAAGAAAGGCCGCGGTGAGCTTGTGAGGAGGGGGCGTTTCACATTGTGGGTCGCCAAGCTTTTCGAGCGTGCTCGTGGTAGCGACGAGAGTAAGAGGGGAAGTGATGTCAACTGGTACGGTCAAATGGTTCAACGACGCGAAAGGCTACGGATTCATCACGCCCGATGAAGGCGGCGAGGATCTGTTTGCACATTTCTCGGCGATACAGATGAATGGTTTCAAGACACTCAAGGAAGGCCAGAAGGTCAGCTTTGAGATTGTCCAGGGACCCAAGGGCAAACAGGCATCGAACATCCAGGAATCTGCCTGACCGTTCGATAGCTCACTGTCCTCGAAACCCGGCTGCGTGCCGTAAAGCCGTTCAGATAAGTGTTTTGGCTATCCGGCGGTTGAATGGAACGGCGGGATTCAACGGTCCGAACGCATCGCGCTCGGGCCGTTTTTCATTGAGGCGCGGCTGAAGCTGTTTAGCGCCGCGCGAGAAACATCGGCGAGCCCGCCGAGGAGTCCGGCTTACTTGTCGAAAGAAAAGGTCTGCTGAAAGCGGGCTGGGTTGACGGGTGGGTGATTGCTGGCGTTTGCGCGGACCGAATGCGTCATTTGTTGGTGAGGCGTCAATTCTCCCAATGCCGTCTGCCTAAAATCAAAAGCAGAAAACAATTGAACGTGGCCCCGAGAGGACCCGTTACACGTGCTCGTGTTCCGGTCGAACCTTGCGCGGGCGGCCACCTTTCTTGCCATTTTCCCGGGACGACGCGGCCTTCGCGTCCGACCTGACCGAACCGGCGCGGCTCGCCAACTGCTTCATCCAGACCTTTGAACCGTAAATGCCCTCGAACAGCGCAGGCGCGTACAAGTCCACATCGAGCTTAGGAAAATGCAAGCCCCAACCCGTCGGGGAAATCTCGATCACTTTCAGGTCCGCATCGCTCGCGCCGCCGAGGCCCTGGATCAGGGCAACCGGGACGGCCAGCGTCACGCCGTTGTCGAAATCGACCTCTATTTTGGCGATGGAGCGACGGTAGCGCGCTGCGACTGCGCACGGGCCGATCGCCTCCCCCGCCTTTCGAGCCGCAGCGATGGACTCATTTGTAATTGCCATGAATATCTCTCCAGGCTCCGCACAGGGTGGATAAGGACGGCACAATCAGTTTCGCCACGCGGCGGATACTAGCGTTCGAAACATTCCCTTTGATATTGCGTACATCAAGAGGGCCATCAGGGCAATTCAGATCAAACACAATCTCGAATCCTGCTCCTTGCACATGAACGTGTGCCGGCCTATGGTCCGCCGGGTAGATCACTACTTTGAGGCCGTTCAGCGTAAGGATAGCGGGCATGGGAAGATCATAAACCTAACAGATAGGTTTATCAAATCCCAAGCGCGTCGCCCCCACGCAATTGCGCTTCGTTCGCAGTGCTCAAATCACGAGAGTGACTTACGCCGCCGAGATTGCGCCAATGCAGGGCGCACAGAAAAAACCCCGGCGAGTCAAACTCAGCCGGGGCTCCAGGGACTTCGTGAAGTTACGCGATACGAACTTACATATTTTCGATCAGCACCTGCCCGAAACCCGAGCATGAAACCTGCGTCGCGCCTTCCATCAAACGCGCGAAGTCATACGTCACGCGCTTTTTCAGAATCGACGCTTCCATCGCCTTGATGATGACGTCGGCCGCTTCGGTCCAGCCGAGGTGGCGCAGCATCATTTCCGCCGACAGGATTTCCGAACCCGGATTCACGTAGTCCTTGCCCGCATATTTCGGCGCGGTGCCGTGCGTGGCTTCGAACATGGCCACCGAATCTGACATGTTCGCGCCCGGCGCAATGCCAATACCGCCAACCTGAGCCGCCAGCGCGTCCGACACATAATCGCCGTTCAGGTTGAGCGTCGCGATCACGTCGTACTCAGCCGGGCGTAGCAGGATCTGCTGCAGGAACGCATCTGCGATAACGTCCTTCAGCACAATGTCGCCGCCCTTCGGGCTCTTGATCTTCATCCACGGGCCGCCGTCGATGAGTTCCGCACCGAACTCCTTCTGCGCCAGCGCATAGCCGAAATCACGGAACGCACCTTCCGTGTATTTCATGATGTTGCCCTTGTGCACGAGCGTGACGGTGTTGCGATTGTGGTCGATGGCGTACTGGATCGCCTTGCGAACCAGGCGCTCCGTGCCTTCACGCGACACCGGTTTGATCCCGATACCCGACGTGTCCGGGAAGCGGATCTTCGTCACGCCCATTTCTTCGCGCAGGAACTTGATGACCTTCTTCGCCTCTTCCGACTCGGCCGCCCATTCGATGCCGGCGTAGATGTCTTCCGAGTTCTCGCGGAAGATCACCATGTTGACCTTTTCCGGCTCGCGCACCGGTGAAGGCACGCCCTTGAAATACTGCACCGGGCGCAGGCAGACGTAGAGGTCGAGTTGCTGGCGCAGCGCGACGTTCAGCGAACGGATGCCGCCGCCGACCGGCGTGGTGAGCGGCCCTTTGATAGAGACGACATATTCCTTCAGCACGTCCAGCGTTTCATCCGGCAGCCACACGTCCGGTCCATAGACCTTGGTGGCCTTCTCGCCCGCGAAGATTTCCATCCAGTGGATCTTCTTCTTGCCTGCGTAGGCTTTTTCCACCGCTGCGTCGACGACCTTGATCATCACCGGCGTGATGTCCACACCCGTCCCGTCACCTTCGATAAAAGGGATGATCGGCTGGTCGGAAACGTTGAGCGAGTAATCCGCATTAACGGTGATCTTGTCACCGCCCGTCGGAACCTTGATGTGCTGATACGGCATGGTCGACTCCAAAGATGGCTGGGCTAGCTAACTACAGAAATGCGCAGAATGCGTTCGGAAATTCGGCGAAAAGGCGGACGAGCGAACGGTGGCCAGGGCCGCCAGCGCCAATACCCGCGCGGCGCCCAAGGCAACCAGAAGGCTATTCTAGCCCACCGTGTGGAGAGCCTGCCCGGCCCCCGCTTCGTTGCATTGCAGCAAAACGATGCCCGTGGACACGATCCGGACATGGCCCGCTGGTGACGTGGCTGCGATCGGCATTCGCCCGATTAATGTCTTATATCTTATATAAGACTAAGGATTTGATGTTTTGGATTATGCATTAATATCGCGCCATCCGCCATAGCCGGATTCCCGCGCGGCTCTTGGGCGCCACCTCGTTTTCCTGTCGATTTTCCCACCATGCCGTTGCTTGCTCTTAACAAACCGTTCGGCACGATCTGTCAATTTTCGCCGCACGAAAAGCACCCTTCGCTCGGCGTTTGGGTGAAGACGCCCGGCGTTTATCCGGCCGGTCGCCTGGACACAGACAGCGAAGGCCTGCTGCTGCTCACTGACGACGGCGCGCTTCAGGCACGTATCGCCGAGCCGCATCACAAGCTGGTCAAACGGTATTGGGCACAAGTGGATGGCGCGCCCGATGCAGCCGCTCTCGAGCGTCTGGCCGCGGGCGTCGACCTCGGGGATTTCGTGACGCGGCCATGCGGTGTGAAGCGGGTGGAACCGGTGGAACAGATAGAGCAACTGTGGCCGCGCAACCCGCCCATCCGGTACCGCGCCGCTATTCCGACCACCTGGATCGAACTGTCGATCACCGAGGGTCGTAATCGCCAGGTGCGTCGAATGACCGCAGCAGTCGGGTACCCGACGCTGCGACTCGTGCGCGTAGGTATCGGCGCACTCGATATCTTCACGCTCGGATTAGAGCCGGGTGCATCGATCAATCTGGCGCCACGCGCGCCATGGAACGGCATCGTCTGAAACGCGCCAAGTCGCTTCGATATTCAAACATTACAAATTCATTTCGTTTTCCAAACGATCGCTACTGCACGATCGCAAAAAAACACGTCAACGGACTCCCCGCATGCCGCGTTATTCGCAGCAGATGCCTTAAACCCGCCATCCGGCATTAGCGAAGAACCCCAACACACTGCCTGTATGCGAAGGCTTTATGTAAGGTTCAAGCGCTCGCAGCGGGATCGAAGTTTTGTTCGGATCCCCTGTCAACCAAAAGGTGGATGGCTCGTTTACCGACATGACTCCATCGACCGGGTCACAAGGTTAAATCAAACTAAAGCTGAGGATTCACAACATGAACAAACTGATCGCTGCTCTCGTCGCTGGCCTGTTCGCAACGGCTGCATTCGCACAAGCTTCGGCCCCGGAAGCATCGGCTCCTGCAGCTGCTTCGACCGCTCACAAGGCGTCGCACAAGAAGTCGACGACGCATAAGAAGGCTATGCACAAGAAGGCGGCTTCGGCTGCTGCTGCTTCGGCCGCGTCGGAGTAAGTTGGTAATAGATCGCGGCAACGCGACGCTACAACCAAGTAGTGCTGCCGCGAAAGCGGCATTGAAAGGCAGACACCCGCAACGGTTTCTGCCTTTTTCTTTGGGTCTCTGCGTGAGTCTGGTTATTTGCGCAGGGTGCATCCGCCACGCGCTTTTTGTCGGCGTGCGCGCGCTCAAGTAACATGCGCCAGTTCTTCACCGATTCTTCAGCTAACCGGCTTCATCTCATCAGGAGTTTCGCCGTGCGTCTTTCAGGACTCTCGCGCCGTTCGGTTTCATCGTTTGATCTTCGTCGCCTGGTGCGCCGCGCACTTGTTGCACTCGCCGTTCCGCTCGTCTCGTTCATTGCAGTCGCGCCGCTGACAGCTCACGCCCAACCGCTCGCCGCAGAACCGGGACAAATGCCGCCGGGTGCGAAGAAGCCCGCCGACTTCCCGCACACCAAACTTACCGCGGGCATGTATGTGATCGACGCCGCCGTTGCAGCGAACGACGCCGATCGCGAACAAGGCCTGATGTATCGCACGAAACTCGAACCCAACGAAGGCATGCTGTTCGTCTTCAATGAAACGGCCGTGCATTGTTTCTGGATGAAAAACACCCTGATCCCGCTGTCGATCGCGTTCATGCGCGCGGACGGAACGGTCACGGATATCGACGAAATGCAGGCTGAGACGGAAAACAACCACTGCCCGCGCAACAATGGCGTGTACGCGCTGGAAATGAGCAAGGGCTGGTTTGCGTCGAAAGGGATTCAGCCGGGCATGCAGATCAAGGGCTTGCCTGCACCGCAATAACGCGTGCCCCGAGCGGGATAGTTAGCGTCTCACGCCCCCGTTCACCCGGCGCCAGCCGTTCCGTTCGTGTCCGAAGCCGGCCGCCCGCTTTTTGCGCGCGCCGGCTTTTTGCTTGGTTTTGCTTATACGCTGCACAGGACGCCACGCGGGACTAAGCGCGGAATACGGTCCGCGCGTCATCAAAGATTCATCTTTTGCGGCGAGCTGGCAAGAATCCTGCAAAGACCCTGTCGACGCGCTATCCTAATAAACCAGCGAAGCGGCCACCCAGCACGACAAAGCTTCGCTCCGGAGCTGCCGGCCGGGCCATTGCGCCCGGTTCGGGCTACCAGGCTCCAACCAATCAACAGGAGGTTCAAGTGCCCCGCAAGACTCCCATCGACCGCTATCGGAATATTGGTATCAGCGCTCATATCGATGCCGGCAAGACCACCACCACCGAACGCATTCTTTTCTACACCGGTGTGAATCACAAAATTGGTGAGGTTCACAACGGCGCGGCCACGATGGACTGGATGGAGCAGGAGCAGGAGCGCGGCATCACGATTACCTCCGCCGCCACCACGGCCTTCTGGAAAGGCATGGCGGGGAATTATCCGGAACACCGGATCAACATCATCGATACCCCGGGACACGTCGACTTCACCATCGAAGTGGAACGCTCCATGCGCGTGCTCGACGGCGCCTGCATGGTCTATGACTCGGTCGGCGGCGTTCAGCCGCAATCCGAAACGGTCTGGCGCCAGGCCAACAAATACAAAGTGCCGCGCATTGCGTTCGTCAACAAGATGGACCGCGTGGGCGCCGACTTTTTCCGCGTGCAACGCCAGATCGGCGAGCGCCTGAAAGGCGTCGCCGTGCCCATGCAAATTCCCGTGGGTGCCGAAGAGCACTTCCAGGGTGTGATCGACCTGGTCAAGATGAAGGCAATCATCTGGGACGAAGCCAGCCAGGGCGTGCTGTTCGAATACCAGGAAATCCCCGCGAACCTGCTCGCCACCGCCGAAGAATGGCGCGAGAAGATGATCGAGGCCGCAGCGGACGCGAATGAAGCGCTGATGGACAAGTACATCGGCGGTGAACCAATCAGCGAAGACGAAATCAGGGCAGCCATCCGCGCGCGCACGCTCAGGAGCGAGATCGTCCCCATGTTCTGCGGCAGCGCGTTCAAGAACAAGGGCGTGCAGGCCATGCTCGATGCGGTGATCGACTACCTGCCGTCGCCGGCCGACGTGCCCGCGATCATGGGCGTGGACGAGTACGACAAACATGCGGAACGTCATCCGACCGATGAAGACCCGTTCTCCGCGCTCGCCTTCAAGATCATGACGGACCCGTTTGTCGGCCAGTTGATCTTCTTCCGGGTGTATTCGGGCGTGGTCAATTCCGGCGATACGGTCTACAACGCGATCAAGGAAAAGAAGGAGCGGCTTGGTCGGATTCTCCAGATGCACGCGAACGAGCGTCAGGAAATCAAGGAAGTGCGCGCCGGCGATATTGCCGCGGCCGTGGGCCTGAAGGAAGCGACCACCGGTGACACGCTCTGCGATCCGGCTCATCCGATCATCCTCGAACGCATGATCTTCCCGGAGCCGGTGATCTCCCAGGCTGTCGAGCCGAAGACGAAACCCGACCAGGAAAAGATGGGTATTGCGTTGAACCGGCTGGCGCAGGAAGATCCGTCGTTCCGCGTGCAGACCGACGAGGAATCCGGCCAGACGATTATTTCGGGCATGGGCGAGTTGCACCTCGAAATTCTGGTGGACCGGATGCGACGTGAGTTCGGCGTCGAAGCGACGGTCGGCAAGCCGCAGGTGGCGTATCGCGAGACGATCCGTATTCCGGTCGAGGATATTGAAGGCAAGTTCGTCAAGCAGTCGGGCGGGCGCGGTCAATACGGTCACGTGGTGCTGAAGCTTGAACCGCAGAAGCCGGGCGGCGGTTACGAATTCGTCGATGCCATCAAGGGCGGTGTCGTGCCGCGCGAATACATTCCGGCGGTCGACAAGGGTATTCAGGAAACGCTGAAAGCCGGCGTGCTGGCAGGGTATCCGGTGGTGGACGTGAAGGTGACGCTGACCTTCGGTTCGTACCACGACGTGGACTCGAACGAAAACGCGTTCCGCATGGCTGGATCCATGGCGTTCAAGGACGGCATGAGGAAAGCCAAGCCGGTGCTGCTCGAACCGATGATGGCCGTGGAAGTCGAAACGCCTGAGGATTTCATGGGCAACGTGATGGGCGATTTGTCCTCACGCCGCGGGATCGTGCAGGGCATGGAGGACATCGCGGGCGGCGGCGGCAAGATCGTGCGCGCCGAGGTGCCGCTGGCTGAAATGTTCGGCTACTCGACCACGTTGCGCTCGCTCACCCAGGGCCGCGCCACGTACACGATGGAGTTCAAGCACTACGCAGAGACACCGAACAACGTTGCGGAAGCCATCGTGAATTCGAAGGTCAAGTAGACGCTGTCCGGCTCGCCAGGCCAGGTTGGACGATTGAATCAAGTCCGTTGTTGCCTCCCGGCGGCAACGGACTTTTTGCTTTTTACGAGCGCCATTGTGGCGTAGATTGACTGCAACTTTCCATGAATAGGCGGAGACGAAGACAATGAGCGACGACCCTCAACACGAACACGAGCACGAGCACGACCATGAGCACACCGACTGGCGCGAGAACGGCGTCAAGGTGATCAAGGGCGATCAACTCGATACCAACACCGCGCAGACGCCCGGCATGAATCGCGCGGCGGCGATCAACGCGGCGCGCGTCGGCGCGCAGAAGATCTGGGCGGGCACGGTCACGATCCATCCGAACGCCAAGACCGGCGCGCATCATCATGGCGCGCTGGAAAGCGTGATCTACGTCGTGCGCGGACAGGCGCGCATGAAGTGGGGCAATCACCTGGAATTTACCGCTGAAGCCGGGCCGGGTGATTTCATCTTCGTGCCGCCGTACGTGCCGCATCAGGAGATCAATGCGCGCACCGACGAACCGCTGGAATGCGTACTCGTGCGCAGCGACAACGAGGCGGTGGTGGTGAATCTGAATATCGATGCGGTGGAGGAGCCCGAGGAAGTGTTCTGGGTCGATCCGATTCATAAACATCCGCATCAGCATTGAAAGCAGCGGCCTGACCCAAGCCCCACGGCGCGGAATTTCCTACCGCCCTCCCGACGCCGTGTCCGCCCACTTTCAGCAAGCTTTTCCGTAACGTCGCGCTCGTCCGACAGCCGCGCAATTAATTGATCCGCGATGCGCGCGGCGGGAATCGGAACAGTCTTTGCTCCGCTAAACTGAAAGCGCATCCGATTCCGTCACTGCCGCCGCCAAGACCGGATATCCGAACCCGGTTCAGCCAACGCAGTGTCGTCGAGTCAAAACAACAACCGCCCCCGAACCGGACAGCCCGATGAAAAAGACCGTACCCGATCTCACTTCGCGTTTCCCCTTCCATGCAGAGCTGGAACAGTCGAGGGGATCGGCGGGAGAACTCGGCAACCACGCGATCGATGAATTCAAGGCCGGCCGGCTTTCGCGGCGCGAGTTGCTGCGGCACGCGAGCTTGGCTGGTTTGTCGCTCGCCGCCGGCGGCCTGATCGGCATGCCGCACGCACGTGCGCAGACGCCCGCGGGGAAACCCGGCGGCACGATCCGCGTGGCGCATCTGACACCGTCGGGCCAGGTCGATCCGCTCACCGTCACCGACCCTGCCGGCCTCGCGTTGATCAACCAGACCGGCGAATTTCTTATCGACGACGACGGTCAGGAGCTCAAGCTCCGACCTTCCCTCGCGCTCTCGTGGAAGCCAAACGACAAAGGCGATATCTGGACCTTCAAGCTGCGCCCGAACGTCAAGTTCCACGACGGCCAGCCGATGACAGCCAAGGACGTGGCCGCCACCTTCAACCGCCTCGCCGATCCGGCCAGCGGGTCAGCCGCGCTGTCGGTGCTGAAGGGGGTGTTATCGAAGGGATCGGTGAAGGTTATTGACGACATGACGGTTGAGTTCCATCTCGACGCGCCAAACGGCAATTTCCCGTATTACGTGTCATCGGATACGTACAACGCCGTGATCCTGCCGGCGAATTTCAGCGGCACATACGAGAAGTCGTTTCCGGGCACCGGGCCTTTCAAGTTCGAGTCGTACACACCTAAAGTGGGCGCGGCGTTCGTGCGCAATCCCGGCTACTGGGGCGAGAAAGCGCTGCCGGACCGGGTGACGTTCGCGTTCTACGCCGACGAACAATCGGAACTGCTCGCGCTGCAAGGCCGGCAAGCCGACGTGATGGGGGATTTCACCGTGCAGGGCGGGCTCAGCATGATGACGAACCCCGAGTTCAAGGTGCTGGGTGTGAAGTCGAGCGCGCACAGGCAAATGCATATGCGTACCGACACCGGTCCGTTCAAGGACAAGCGCGTGCGTCAGGCGCTGGCGCTGGCGGTGAATCGCGACGTGTTGGTAAAGGGGCTGTTCAAGGGCCGCGCGGCGCTGGGCAATGACAGCCCGTTCTCCCCGGTGTTTCCGTCCAGCGACCTGTCCGTGCCGCAACGCAAGCTCGATGTCGCGAAGGCAAAACAGCTGCTCGCGGCGGCAGGCGTGCCGAACGGTTTCGACGTCACGCTCACGACCGAGAAGTACATGGAGATTCCCGATCTCGCGGTCGTGATCCAGAACGCCGCGAAGGCGGTCGGCATCCGCATCACGCTGAAGGTGGAAAGCCAGGAGCTGTATTACGGCGCCGGCACGTACGGCAAGTCGGACTGGCTCGACTCGCCGCTTGGCATTACGGACTACGGGCATCGTGGCGTGCCGAACGTGTTTCTCAACGCACCATTGACCAGCGGGGGCACCTGGAACGCCGCGCATTTCAAGAATCCGCAATACGACAAGCTGGTGGCGGATTTCGTGGCGGCACTCGACGTGGCATCGCAGAAAAAACTGTCGGGCCAGATCCAGGCCCTGTTGCTCGATGAAACGCCGCTTGTGATTCCCTATTTCTACGATCAGTTGATCGTCACGCGGGCGAACGTGAGCGGCGTGCGCTTCAATGCCATTTCGCAGTTGTACTTCCAACGCGCGACTATCGGCGCGTAGGCGGTTCTTTTTGAGTCTCGCGCTCATTGAAGTCTGCTGAATGAAGCCTGACCCGAGGACGCTCCGATAATGAACACGGTCTCTCCTCCCGCCGCGGCGGGCGCGTCGAAAACAAGCTCACGCAGCAACGCCGGAAGCGCCGCGCGCATTGCGCGGTTCGTAGGCGTGCGGCTGCTGCTCGCGATCATCACGTTGTGGCTGTTGTCGGTGATCGTGTTCGCCGGCGGCCAGTTGCTTCCCGGCGATGTCGGCCGCGCCATCCTCGGGCCGCTAGCCGACGCCCGCGCGGTCGCCGCACTCAATCATCAACTGGGTGTCGACCGGCCCTTGTTCACGCAATATGCCGGCTGGATCACCCACTTCCTGCGCGGCGACATGGGCGAGTCGTATTCGTATCGCGCGCCGGTGGCGCCCTTCATAGGCCAGGCGTTGCTGAATTCGGCGAAGCTTGGCGCGTTGGCGTTTATCGTGGTCGTGCCGCTGGGCATTGCCGGCGGTGTCTACGCCGCGCTGCACGAGGGGCGCTGGATTGACCGGACCATCAGCATTGCGGGGTTATCGGCGACGGTGGTGCCGGAGTTCGTCTCGTCCATCGTGCTGATCCTGATCTTTGGCATCTGGCTGCAATGGCTGCCGATTGAAGCGACGTATCCGCCAGGGTCGAACGGTTTCGTCCAGTTGCAGCATCTGATCCTGCCGGTACTGCCGCTGGTGCTGGTGTTCTTCGGCTACATCGCGCGAATGGCGCGTGCAGGTACCGTTGAAGCGCTCGATGCCGACTACACCCGCACCGCGATCCTCAAGGGCCTGCCGCGCCGCGTGGTGATCATGCGGCACGTGCTGCGCAATGCGCTGCTGCCGACCGTCACCGTCGCAGCCACGCAACTCGGCTACATGATCGGCGGCCTGGTGGTGGTGGAGACGCTGTTTCACTACCAGGGCATTGGCTCGCTCATTTATAACGCAGCCAAGGGCAAGGACTTTCCCATGCTCGAAGCGGGCGTGCTGACTGTGGGCGTGATCTACACGGTGGCAAACCTGATCGCGGATGCGTTGTATGTTGTGTTGAATCCGCGCTTGCGGGTGGGGAACGCACAATGAGTACCGCAACCGTCGCCCCCGCGCCGCACAAGGCACCGCGTTTTGAACGCAGCAAGGCTCTGCTGCGCTCGCCCACGTTCGTGATCGGCGCGCTGATCCTGTTGTTCTGGGTCGCATGCGCACTGATAGGGCATTGGGTCGTGCCGCAGGACCCGTATGCATCCGATCCGTTGAACTCGCTCACGCCGCCCGACGCCACGCACTGGTTCGGCACCGATCAGCTCGGCCGCGATGTGTTCGCCCGCGTGATCGTCGGCGCACGCGACATTCTCACCATCGCACCATTGGCCACGCTGCTTGGCACAGTGGCGGGGACGGCGGTTGGCTTGATCGTCGGTTATTTCGATGGATGGGTGGACAACGTGGCCGGCCGGCTGATCGACGCGGTGCTGGCGTTGCCGCTGGTGATCGTTGCATTGCTCGCCCTCGCGGCGGTTGGAGCGAGCAACCTCACCGTGATCCTGGTGATCGGCATCACCTTCACGCCAATCACCGCGCGCACCGTGCGTGCCGCGGTGTTCGCCGAACGCAATCTCGACTACGTGCTGGCCGCGCAATTGCGCGGCGAAAACGCGTTCTACATCATGTTCGCGGAGATCCTGCCGAACGTGCTGCAGCCGATCATCGTGGAAGCCACCGTACGGCTGGGTTATGCCATTTTCGCGGTCGCCACGCTGTCGTTTCTCGGCTTCGGCATTCAACCGCCGTCCGCGGACTGGGGCCTCGCACTCTCGGAGTGCTACACGCTGATGGCGGGCGGCGCGTGGTGGACGGTCGTGTTCGACGCCGCGGCGATCGCCTCGCTGGTTGTCGGCGTGAACCTCGTCGCCGACGGCATCCAGGGAGTGCTCGATCGATGAACGGACCGCCGCCCTCTGCCTTCCCCATCTTCGATGGATCGAAGAGCGCCGAAACCGACGCACTGACTATTGTCGGCCTGACGGTTGCGTACCGCTCGCGCGGCCGCGACCGCGAAGTATTGCAGGACATCTCGCTGCGGGTGAAACGCGGCGAGGCGTACGGGCTGGTCGGCGAATCCGGCTGCGGCAAATCCACCGCCGCGCTCGCAATAGTGCGTTATCTGCCGCGCAGCGGCCGCGTGAAGTCGGGGAAGATTTCGATCGCCGGCCGCGACATCGCTGCGATGGACGCCGACGTCTTGCGGCACATGCGCGCCAACGCGGTATCGATGGTTTATCAGGACCCGGGCCGCGCGTTGAATCCGTCGCTGACCATCGCGCGGCAGGTGTCTGAAGCATTCGAACTCGCGGGCGCGTCGGCGACTGAAGCGCTGGAACACACCATCGAGATCTTGCGGCGCGTGCGGATCGCGTCGCCCGAGCGCGTGATGGATAGTTATCCGCATCAATTATCGGGCGGCATGCAGCAGCGCGTGGTGATCGCCATGGCGCTCGCGTGCAATCCGGAGTTGCTGATCCTCGACGAACCCACTACCGGGCTCGACGCCACGGTGGAAGCCGAGGTGCTCGACCTGATCGCGCAACTGCGCAAAGAGCTGGGTACAGCGGTGCTTTTTATCAGCCACAACCTGGCGGTGATCGGACGGATGTGTGATCGCATCGGCGTGTTGTATGCCGGCAAACTGGTCGAAGAAGGCACGACACGCGATGTATTGGCGCGGCCGCGGCATCCGTACACGGTCGGTTTGCTGCGCTGCCTGCCGACCACGGGACGCAGCAAGGACACAGGGCGGCTCGACACCATCCCCGGGTCGCTGCCGCTGCCGGGATCGGTGACGCAGGGGTGTATCTATGCGCAGCGCTGCAAGCTCGCCGATGACCGTTGTCATCGTGACGCGCCGCCGCCGTATCGTGTCAAGGCCGCGCACGGCGACCAGATGGCGCGCTGCCACTATCACGAACGCGCGACCGAATTGCCGCGTGCAACCCCCGAGGTCCTTGGCGCGGGTATCGATCGGACGGATGCACCGGTTGCGTTGCGCGCGGAGAATTTATCGAAGACGTTTCATGTCGGCGGGGAATCGCTGAGAGCGGTGCACGATGTATCGCTTGAACTCGCGCTGGGCGAAACGCTTGGGCTTGTCGGTGAATCCGGCAGCGGTAAGACAACCCTCGCTAAGCTCCTGCTGGGCTTGCTCTCGCCGGACGCGGGCGGGTCCATAGAACTCGATGGCGCCGCCCTGCCCGCGCGCGTGACAAGCCGCAATGACGAGCAGGTCAAGTCGCTGCAGATCGTGTTCCAGAATCCGGATTCCGCGTTGAACCGGGCGCATTCGGTGCGCCGGCTGATCGCACGGTCGTTGTCGAAACTCGGCGCGTTGCGCGGCGCGGCGAAGGAAGCGCGGCTGCAATCGCTCACTGCCGCCGTGCGTTTGCCCGAACGGTACCTGAGTTCGCGCACGCGGCAATTGTCGGGCGGGTTGAAACAGCGTGTGGCGATTGCGCGTGCGTTCGCCGGCGATCCGAGAGTCGTGGTCTGCGACGAGCCCACCTCCGCTCTCGACGTCTCCGTGCAAGCCGCCATCCTGAACCTGCTCGTCGACTTGCAGCGCGAACGCGGCGTGAGTTACGTGTTTATCTCGCACGACCTGCATGTGGTGCGTTATTTATCCGATCGTATCGCCGTGCTGTATCTCGGCCGGCTGATGGAGATCGGCCGGGCGACGGACGTGTTCGACGGACCGCATCATCCCTATACCGAGGCGTTGCTGTCATCGATTCCGGCGATCGGCGATGAACCGCGGGCGCACGAGCGCATCCGGCTTTCAGGCGAGCTGCCGAGCCCGGCGAATCCACCCTCCGGCTGCGTGTTTCATACCCGATGTCCGCGCAAGATCGGTGCGATCTGCGAGCAGCAGGAACCACCGTACGCGCACGCCACCGATGGGCACCGGATTCGATGCCACATTCCCGTGGCCGACCTGAGGCGCTTGCAAAAGCCTGAATGAGCGCTTGGGTCCGCGCATGCGCATCAGGCCAGCATGTCTGCGTGTCAGCGGCCTGAAGGTTTAAAGCATTTCCAGCGAGCGTTTTGATTTCGGCGGTTTGAACTGGGTGTCGATGAGACTCAGTTCTTCCGTCGACAAATTCACCTCTCGCGCCGCCGCATTCTCGATCACGTGGGCGACACTCCCCGCTTTCGGGATCGCCATGACCTGCGGTTGTTGCAGGACCCAGGCGAGCGCGATTTGCATCGGGGACAACCCGCGGGCCTTCGCAATGTCATTCAGTACGCTTTGTTTCGGCAAGCGTGCGTGATCGACGGGGCTGTACGCCATTGCAGGCATATTGCGTTCGCGCAGCCATGGCAGGAGATCGAATTCGGGACCGCGCCGTGCGACGTTGTACAAGATCTGGTTGGTCGCGCACCGGTTGCCGTTTTCCAGCGCGAAGAGTTCGACCATGTCTTCCGTGTCGAAATTGCTCACGCCCCAGTGGCGGATCTTGCCCTGCGTTTTCAAGGCCTCAAAGCCACCGATCACCCCTTCAAGATCCTCGCCGCCACGCCAGTGCAGCAGGTATAAATCGATGCGGTCAGTCTGCAGCCGCTTGAGGCTTCGTTCGCATGCGGCCTTCACCCCGGCTTCGCTACCGTTATGCGGATAGACCTTGCTGACGATAAAAAGCGCGTCACGGCGATCCTTCAATGCTTCGGCGATCAGTTTTTCACTCTCGCCTTCGCCGTACATTTCCGCTGTATCGATCACGGTCAGGCCCAAGTCCACGCCGGCGTTAAGCGCTGCGATTTCCGCGTTGCGGGTTCTGGCGTTATCGCCCATTTCCCAGGTGCCCTGGCCCAACGCCGGAAGTTGCTCTCCCTTGGGAAGATGAACGGTTTTCTGCTGCGAAGTCATGGACGCTTCTCCTTTTATGCTTGATGTTGTTGGGCTCACGCCATGGCCCCCGGTTCAAACTTTTTTGAGTGCACGTGAGTGTGCATGAGTTCGCGCTATCCCGTGCACTCAACCCTTCATCAGACCAATCCCACCACCAGCGGTCCCAGCAGCGTCAGCAATACATTCGCCAACGCATAGGTGATCGCGAACGGAACCGTAGGCACCGCGCTTTCCGCCTTGTCCAGCACACCGCCAAACGCAGGATTCGCGCTACGCGATCCGGTCAGGGCACCTGCCAGAAGCGCTGCGTTTGTGTATCGCAACACGTATCGGCCGAACAGCATGGTGAGAACGAGCGGCAATATCGTGACAACGGCGCCCAGCAAAAAGATCGTGAGGCCGCTGTTCTTCACCGTCACCACAGCCGCCAGCCCGGAGTTCAGGCCGACCGCCGCCACGAACGCCGCGAGCCCGAAATCCTTCATCAATTGCGACGCCGCCGACGGCATCACGCCATACATCGGGTGCTTGCCCCGCATCCAGCCGAATACCAGCCCGGCCAGCAAACAGCCCCCGCCGGAGCCCAATGTCAGCGGCACGCCACCCACATTCACCACGATCACCCCGATCAACAAGCCGATCACAATCCCCACACCCATGTAGATGAAATCAGTCTTGTTGGTAATCGGCAATTCATAGCCCGCCGCATCGACGGCGCGCTTCGTATCCTGCGGCGAACCGTAGAACGTGATCACGTCGCCATGTTCGAGCTGGGTCTCCGGGAGAATCGGCAACGGCTGGTCCGCCCGGCGAATCTCCTGCACGAATACACCGTGCCGCAGATCACGATCCACGGTGGTGCGCACCGCGGCAATCGTCATGTGATTCATGCCCTTGCGCGTGAACACGCCCTGCCGGTTCTGCATCACGACACTGATGCCGTCGGTGTCCGCCACCTCTTCGCCAATGTTGGACGCCGCCGTCACCATGACCTCGCGCCGGCCGACGACCAGCACGATATCGTCGACTTGCAGCATCACGTCCGGCCTCGGCTCCACCGCCTTGCCCGCACGGCGGATTCGCTCGATCGTGATCATGTCGGATTCAGCCATCTCGATCTCGGCGACCGTCCGGCCTGCAGCTCCGCTCGCACTCACCGTGCCCGGACCAGCCTTGACGGCCAGCCCTCCCGGATCGGCACCGCCTGAGCGCACCGCCGCGCCTCTGCTGCCGCTGCTGCCCGTCACGCGATAAGCCCGCCCGACGAGCTCCGGCATCGCCGCCGTCTGTCCGGCCCCGTGCTCGGGCGCGCCGCCGAGCAAACTTTTCTCAGCCTCCGCGGCGGCTTCCTTCAAACCCTGCCCCATGAACTTCGGCAGGATGTTCACGCACACGATGATCGCGCCCAGCGACCCGAATACGTACGTCACGGCATACGCCACCGCCACGTCGCCCTGGAGCGCCTTGGTTTGCGCAACCGGCAGGCCGAGCCGGGCGATGGCATCGCCCGCCGTGCCGATGATCGCGGACTGGGTCAACGCGCCGCCTGCCAGCCCCGCCGCAATGCCCTTGTTCAAGCCGAACAGCTTCGCGCAGACGAGCACCGTCGCGAGCGCCGATACCGCGAGGAACACCGCCATCGCGATCTCACGCAAGGTCTTGCGCGACAGCGAATTGAAAAACTGCGGCCCCGAGTCGTAGCCGACCGCATAAATGAAGATCGCAAACATGACGGACTTGACGCCGTTATCGATCTGCACACCGAACTGGCTGATGACCACCGCCGCCAGCAAAGACCCACCCACCCCGCCAAGCTGGAACTTGCCGAAGTTGATCTGACCGATGAAGTACCCCACCGCTAGCGACAGGAATAGTGCAATCTCCGGCGATTTCGTCAATATCTGATGTATCCAATCCATAGTGCCCTCGCTAGTTTCGTGTGTCCTGCCCTACCCGCCTACGTGCCTATGCCACCTGTTACAACGTAAAAAGGATTCATCCCAGCTTGCCTGCCAGCCCGACGATCACCGGCCCCATCAGCGGCAGCAATACATTCGACAATGCATAAGTGATCGTGTAGCCGATTACCGGCGTCGCATTGCCGGTCACGCCGACCAGCGCGCTGATCGCGGGCGTGCTGCATTGCTGCCCGGCGATCGCGCCGAGCAGCATCGGCACTTCCAGTTTCAGCAACCAGCGCCCGACCGCGAGCGACACCAGCGCCGGCCCGAGCGTGATGACCACGCCCGCCAGCGGCAACGCGAAGCCATACTCTCGGATCAGGCGGATGGCGTCCGCGCCTGCCCCCAACCCGACCGCCGCGATAAACGTGCATAAGCCGAAATCCTTGAGCACTTGCGCCGCGGCGGAAGGCAGCGAACCGATCACGGGATAACGCGAGCGGATCCAGCCGAACAGCAGCCCGGACAGCAAACAACCGCCGCCCGTTCCCAGTGCGACCTGTACGTCGCCGAGGGGCACGCTCAAGTGCCCCGCGACAATCCCGGCAATCACACCCAGGCCCAGGAACACGAAGTCAGTCTTCAGCGTTGTGCGCACCACGTAGCCCAGCTTCGCCGCGCCGCGCCGCGCCGCACGTCCTCGGCCGCCCCGATCAGCGTCAACACGTCGCCGCGATGCAACTCCGTCCCCGGCAACGCCGGGATCGTGCTGTCCAGCCGCGTAACGGCCGATATATAAACGCCGTGACCATCGGCGGGCGTCGCACGGGCGCGCACCTGCGCTACCGTCAGGCCATGCACTTCGCGCCGCGTGAGCATGACGTCGAGGGTGGTGGCATAGACGTCGGCAACATCGCTGCCGGTGACTTCCTCACCAATCGCGGGCAACGCCTCCACGAGTGCCGCGCGACGCCCGCCAATCACGATCCGGTCGCCCTTCTTCAACACAAGATTTGGCTGTGCCTTGACCGGCGAGCGGCCGCGCATCACCCGTGCGACGGTGAGTTCGTTGCCATAGCGGCCTTCGAGGGTATCGACGCTCAGGTCCGCCGCGCCCGTGACGCTGACCTCGCGCGCCACCAGCGACGGTGCGGCCAGCCGCTGGCCCTCCGCCAGCACGCTGTCGCCACCGAGCGCGCGCCACAGGCGCTCGGCTTCATCGCGCAGATTCACGCGCAGCAACAGCGGCGCGATCTGGCTGGTGAACAACACGATGGTGACGAGCCCGAACAGGTAGCTCACGCTGTAGGCGGTGACAATGTTGGCCTGCAGCCGGGCAATCTCGGCAGCAGGCAGCGCGAGCTTGCCAATGGCTTCGGATGCCGTGCCAACCACGGCCGATTCCGTCGCGGCGCCGGCGAGCAAACCGGCCGCGGTGCCGCGATCCAGCCTGAAGAGCGCGACGGCGCCGAGCACGAGTCCGAGTACCACCACCAGCTCGACAACGGAAAGGAGCCCATAACGCCAGCCCCGGCCGATGTTCGCAAAGAATTGTGGTCCGCCGGTGAAACCCAGCGCGAAAATAAACAGCGCAAATGCAATATTCTTCAGATCCGGTGAAAGGCGCGCACCGCTTTGTCCGAGAATCAGCGCCACAATCAAGGTGCCGCATACCCCGCCGAGCTGTATGGGTCCGAACTTGAAAGAACCAATGAAAAAGCCGATTGCCAGGCTCGCGAACAATGCAATTTCGGGTTGACTCGCCAACAAGTTCCAGATCATGAAATTATCACCTCTATTGATTATTCAAATGCAACGATCAAGCGGCTTGAATTATTAAATTAAGGATTCGATTAATTATGATCGCGATTCTGAAATCGATGAATAGTGCGCCTCTTGGATGTGAGTTTGCCAGCCGTCAAGCCGGGACGGTATGAATTTAACTTCCTCCCTGATTTTTGACGCACGACCAACGTGTTTTTACTCAATAAAACAGCTGTTTGACTAAGTCCGGCAGAGTACCTCCCGGTTCGGCAAGGCGGATTGCCTGTTTGTATTCAATAAGCCAGGAGGCTTATCAGTGCCTCAAAAAACAGAATGACGTAACACAACTCTTGAAACAAGCATTTGAATAAATCAGACGATCCATTCCAAAATTTGCGCAAGTGTAAATTTTCATTGCAATGAATAAACAGATATGAAAGTCTTGCGGTTAATGCGGAATGCAAACGAGAAACGAAGGAAATATTGCAATTCCGCATAGGTGTCAATACGTTTTTTTTGGCGCCGATCAAAAAATGCCGTATGCGTGGTCATGCGCAATACGGTCCCACGCTGAGTTGGACCCTGAGAGGTAAGAGACGATGAATCAAATTCATGCCATGCGTGTGTTCGTACGAGTGTCGGAAACCGAGAGTTTTCGGAGAGCGGCACAACAACTCGATGTATCAAACGCGCTCGTTACTCGCGCAATTGCAATGCTCGAAGCGCATTTGCGCGCCCGGTTAATCAATCGCACTACTCGTAACCTCTCACTGACAGAAGCCGGCACGCGTTATCTTGAAGGCTGCCGCGCATTGCTCGAAGAACTCGATCATCTCGAGTCGATGGTGGCGCATACCGAGGGCGACCCCAGCGGCACATTGCGCGTTGTGGCTTCCGGATCGCTTTCGCTGATGGCGCTGACACCGCTGATAGACGGTTTCCGGCAGGTCTATCCAAAGGTGAACGTACGGCTCACCTTGTCCGAGCGTCATGCGGATCTGGTGGAAGACGGATTTGACGTTGGTATTGTCACGGCATTCATGGTCTCGAGCACGGCATTGGTCGAACGCCCGGTCGCCACCAACACGCTGATTCCCGTCGCGACGCCGGCTTATCTTGAAGAACACGGCTCGCCCAGCACCCCGGGCGACTTGCTGCACCACTCGTTCGTCGCGCTGCCCAGCGAAATGCGCAGCGCGACCTGGCACTTCCGGCATCGCAACAACGGCAGCGCGGATCAAGTCACGCTCGCGCCTGTCTATACTGTCAACAGCGCGTTGATGGTACGGCTGGGGACGCTTGCGCACATGGGCATTTCCATCATTCCCGAAGGGATTGTTGCGGCGGACCTGGAGGACGGTTCCCTGGTACGCGTGCTGGGCGATTACGCTACTGATGATCCGGACGTGAAGGTGTCGATCGTTTATCCGGGACGCCAGTATCTGCCGGCCAAGACGCGCGCGTTCATTGACTACACGCTCGAGCACATGGGCCCGGGCGGAGAAGTCGGATTGCCGCAGCCGGAAACCGTTCTCGCACGGCTTTCGATGGTGCCCCCGACAAGCGCGGTGGTTAATTAACTGACACAGATTTTCCAGGCTGGCGGGGAGACCGTTCGATGCCGATTCACATGATCGTCTTCAGCAGCCGGCAATATGACCGGGACGTCTTCACTGCAGCAAACGCGGCGTTTGGTTACTCCCTGCAGTTCCAGGAATCACAGCTCGACGCGCAAACCGCCGTGCTTGCTCACGGTTGCGCAGTGGTATGCCCTTTCGTGAACGACATCCTGGACGAAGCCACCCTGGAAACGCTTCACGAAGGCGGCACGCAACTCGTGGCGCTACGCTCGGCAGGCTTTAATCACGTCGATCTGGCAGCGGCAGTCCGGCTCGGAATTGGCGTCGTACGTGTGCCTGCGTATTCATCGCATGCGGTGGCCGAGCATGCCGCCGGGCTGATCCTGACGTTGAATCGCAAACTGCATCGGGCGTATGCCCGGACTCGCGATGGCGATTTTTCGCTTAACGGCCTGCTGGGTTTCGACCTGCATGGCAAAACGCTTGGGATTATTGGCACGGGCGTGATCGGACGGGTATTCGGACGCATCATGGCCGGGTTTGGAATGAAGCTGCTGGCGTTTGATCCTGGCGCGCCAGCAGCCGATCTTCTACAAGCGGGGGCGCATTATGTGCCGCTGGATACACTGCTGGCGGAGTCGGACATTGTCAGCCTGCATTGCCCGCTTTTACCTTCCACCTATCACCTTATCGACACCGCCGCACTCGCCCGCATGAAACACGGGGCAATGCTGATTAATACGGGCCGCGGCGGCTTGATCGACAGCCAGGCGCTCATTGGCGCCTTGAAAAGTGGCCAGTTGGGCCATCTCGGCCTCGACGTTTATGAAGAAGAAGGCGGGCTGTTTTTCGAAGACCATTCCGATCACATGCTGCAGGACGACGTCCTCGCGCGGCTATTGTCGTTTCCGAATGTTATCGCTACCTCGCATCAGGCTTTCTTCACACGCGAAGCGCTCGGCGAGATCGCCAATACCACGCTTGGGAATGTAAAAGCGTGGTTCGATGGCTCTCCGCGCTATCAGGTACTTCCCTGAGCAATTCATTTACCTGATTCGAATGCAGGCGGAATGTTTTTTATAGTTTCCGTCCGATAAATCGGCTTTTCCGATAATCCATCAATTCTTCATACAATTAATAATTACAAAATCATTTCAGCTTTATTGCGCAGGTGGCACGCCATTTGCTGTGGTTCAATGCCGTTTAGACGGCTGGGCTATCTGCGTCAGTCGTTCAGGGTCGCCCCGTTTCCGGGCCGGTCTTAGTCTGGCGTTATCGATTTATTCGCGAGTGGGGACCGGTTGGACGCATCGCAAGACTTGATTGTCGCGAGGCCGGAAGGCCTCTATTGCCCGCCGGGCGATTTCCATATCGACCCTTGGCGGCCCGTCGAGCGGGCAATCATTACCCACGCCCATGCCGATCACGCCCGCTTCGGGCATGCGAGTTATCTGGCGGCTGAACCGGGTGTCGGCGTGTTGCTGTCTCGGCTGCCGGGTATTTCGTTGCAAGGTGTTCCGTACGGCGAGCGCCTTATCGTCAACGGGGTCGCCGTGTCGCTGCATCCGGCCGGACACGTGCTCGGCTCCGCTCAAGTACGCGTGGAACATGCGGGGCGCGTCTGGGTCGCCTCCGGCGACTACAAGGTCGAACCCGATCCCACTTGCGCGCCGTTCGAACCGGTTCGCTGCGACACCTTCATCACGGAATCCACGTTCGGCTTGCCGATTTATCGATGGGACCCGTCCCGCACGATCTTCGACGGCATTAATTCGTGGTGGCGGCATAACGCAGCCGAAGGCCGGGCTTCCGTGCTGTTCTGCTATGCGTTCGGCAAGGCGCAGCGAATTCTTGGCGGAGTCGATCCGGCCATTGGCCCGATCTTTTGCCACGGCGCCGTGGAACCGCTGAACCGGGCGTACGAGCAAGCAGGCGTCCATTTGCCATCCACGCGGCCCGTCAGCGACATCGCTGCGAAAGACAAGACGGCGTTCAAGGCCGCGCTGATTATCGCGCCGCCATCGGCGCAGGGCAGCGCATGGATGCGCCGCTTCGGCGACTATAGCGACGCGTTTGCGTCGGGCTGGATGCGACTGCGTGGCACGCGGCGGCGGCGCGGCGTGGACCGCGGTTTCGTGCTCTCCGATCACGCCGACTGGCCTGGGTTGCAAACCGCGATCGATGCAACGGGCGCGCAACGCGTGATTGTCACGCACGGACAAATCGAGCCGATGGTCCGATGGCTGCGCGAACAGGGTCTGGAGGCGAGCGCGTTCAAGACCGAATTTGGCGACGACGCGATAGAAGCCGACGCAGCGGAGAGCGCCGCCGACCCCGCTCCTTCGCCCGCGGCCGACTCACAATGAAACGCTTCGCCGCGCTCTACGCCGCCCTGGACGCCACCACGTCGACGAAAGAAAAGCTCGAGGCGCTGATCGCGTATTTCTCGGCGGCCGAGCCCGAGGACGCCGCGTGGGCGTCGTATTTTCTGAGCGGCGGCAAACCTCGCCAGTCGGTACCAACCCGTCTTCTCACCGAGTTCGCCCGCGAGCGCGCCGGCTTACCCGAATGGCTCTTCGACGAGTCGTATCAAGCGGTCGGCGATCTGGCCGAAACCATCGCGCACATCCTGCCACCCGCACAGCGCACATCCGAACTCGGCCTCGCGCAATGGATCGAGGGACGCGTGCTGACCTTGCGCGGTCTGGAGCCCGCCGAACTTCGAACCCGCTTGCTCGGCTACTGGGACGAACTCGACTGGAGCGAACGTTTCCTGCTGACCAAGCTGATAGGCGGTGGCTTTCGGGTGGGCGTCGCGCGGCAGCTCGTCGTGCGCGCGCTCGCCGAAGTCGCGGGGGTGGATCACAAGCGCATTGCGCAGCGCATGGTCGGCTGGACCGACTCGCAGCAAGCGCCGGGCGCGGCGCGTTATCTGCGGCTGATCGGACCGGAAAGCACGGCCGAAGAAAACACCGCCACGCCGCACGAAAGCGATCTCGGTTTGCCCTATCCGTTTTTCCTCGCACATCCCTTGCAAGCCGATCCGACGACGCTCGGGATGCCGTCGGATTGGGTTATCGAATGGAAATGGGACGGCATTCGCGCGCAACTCGTGAAGCGCGGCGGCCGGGTGTGGTTGTGGTCGCGCGGCGAAGATCTCATCACCGACCGCTTTCCCGAACTCGCGTCGCTGGGTGCAGCGCTGGCCGACGGCACCGTCATCGACGGTGAAATCCTCGCGTGGGAACCCGGCGGCGACACGCCGTTGCCGTTTGCGCGGCTGCAACCGCGGATCACGCGCAAGACCTTGTCGAAGAAAGTGCTTGCCGACTCGCCCGCCACGTTTCTCGCCTACGACCTGCTGGAAGCCGGTGGCCGCGATCTGCGCGTCACGCCGCTGATCGAACGCCGCGCGCAACTCGACGCATTGGCCGCCGCGTTGGGCGAAACATTGGCGGTGGACTTGCTGCGGGTCTCGCCCATGGTCCATGCGCCCGATTGGGAATCCCTCGCCGCGTTGCGCGACGAAAGCCGTAGCCGGGGTGTTGAAGGCCTGATGCTGAAGGGACGCGAGTCGATGTATGGCGTAGGGCGAACGAAGGCGTCGGGGACCTGGTGGAAATGGAAGATCGATCCTTACGCCATTGACGCGGTCCTGGTTTATGCGCAACGCGGCCATGGCCGGCGCGCAAGTTTGTACACCGACTTCACCTTCGCTGTGTGGGACGAAGCCGATGGCGTGCGCACCCTCGTGCCGTTCGCCAAGGCGTATTCGGGCTTGACGGATGAAGAGATGCGCAAGGTCGATGCGGTCGTGCGCAAGACGACCATCGAAAAGTTCGGACCGGTGCGCAGTGTCACGCCGACGCTCGTGTTCGAGATCGGCTTCGAAGGGATCCAGGCGAGTCCGCGCCACAAGTCCGGGATTGCCGTGCGATTTCCGCGCATGTTGAGATGGCGCACGGACAAGCATATTGACGACGCCGATACGCTCGGCATGCTCAAGGGTTTCCTCGACGGGGCAGCGCCATGAGCGCACCGGCCGATGAGGATGAACGCAATGATCAGGATGCCAAATCAAAGCGCCATGTACCGCGTGCGCGCCGGGTACCGAAAACACGCGCGGCACAGGCGAAGGCCGATGCAGTGGCAGAGTTGTTTCGGCCCGCGCCGATAACCATCGACCCGGACGTGGCGAACCTGCCGTTCCAGGCACGTCTGGCCGCATGGTTCGAACGGCGCGGTTGGCAACCGTTTCCGTTTCAACGCGAAGTGTGGACCGGGATTCCAGGAGGCGCGAGCGGCCTGCTCCACGCGACCACCGGCGCCGGCAAGACGTGGGCAGTATGGCTGGGCGCGTTGGCGGCATACGTTCCCGAGGACACGAGACGCACCACGCTGCCCGCGCCGCTGACCGTGCTGTGGATCACGCCCATGCGTGCCCTCGCCGCCGATACCGCCCGCGCATTGCAGACTGCCGTGACAGAACTCGCGGTGCCGTGGAGCATCGGTTTGCGCACCGGCGATACCCCTTCCGCGGAACGCGCCCGGCAAAACAAGCGCATGCCGAGTGCGCTGGTCACCACGCCCGAAAGTCTCACGCTGATGCTCACGCGCGCAAATGCCAAAGACGAGATGAAGCACGTGCGGCTGATTGTTGTCGATGAATGGCACGAGCTGCTCGGCAATAAGCGCGGCACGCAAACGCAGCTCGCCCTCGCTCGTCTTGCGCACTGGCGGCCCATGCTGCAAGTGTGGGGGTTATCGGCGACGCTCGGTAATCTTGATCTCGCCCACGACGCGTTGCTCACGCCGGTGAAAACGCCGCGCGTCGTAGTGCGGGGCGCGCAGCCGAAAACGCTGATCGTCGATACGCTGATTCCTGGGACCATCGAGCGTTTTCCGTGGGGCGGCCACCTCGGCACACGTCAGGTTGGACCGGTCGCCGCCGAGATCGACCATGCACGCAGTTCGCTTGTTTTTACCAACACGCGCTCACAGGCCGAGGTCTGGTATCAAGCGCTGCTTGAATCGCGTCCCGACTGGGCGGGTCTGATCGCACTGCATCACGGTTCCCTCGATCAGGAAGTCCGCCAGTGGATTGAACTCGGGCTTAAAAACGGCCTGTTGAAAGCGGTGGTTTGCACGTCGAGCCTTGATCTGGGCGTCGACTTCCTGCCGGTCGACCGCGTGTTCCAGATCGGCTCGCCGAAAGGCGTCGCGCGTCTGATGCAGCGCGCGGGACGCTCGGGCCACGCGCCAGGGAGGACGTCGCGGGTGACGATCGTGCCCACCCACGCGCTCGAACTCGTGGAAGCGGCTGCCGCGCGCTGGGCCGTCGAGGAACGCCGCATAGAAGGCCGGGAGATGCCCGACAAGCCGCTCGATGTACTAGTCCAGCATCTGGTGACCATTGCGATAGGCGGTGGTTTCAAGGCACCCGATCTCTTCGATGAGGTACGCACGACGTACGCGTATCGCAACCTGACGCGGCAGGAGTTCGACTGGGCGCTGGCGTTTGTCGAACGCGGTGGCGCTTCGCTGGCGGCGTATCCCGACTTTCACCGTGTGACGCGCGATGCAGACGGTGTGTATCGCGTGCCGCGTGAGGATCTGGTCAGGCGCCACCGCAACAACGTCGGCACGATTGTCGCGAACGCGACCATCAACATCGCGTATATGACAGGTGGCCGGATTGGCGCAATGGAAGAGTCATTCATCTCGCGCCTGAAGCCTGGCGACGTGTTCACATTCGGCGGCCGCGCACTGGAGCTCGTGCGCGTGCGCGAGATGACCGCGTATGTGAAACGCGCAACGTCCTCGCGCGGCGCGATGCCTCAATGGGCCGGCAGCAAGATGCCGCTGTCATCCGAACTCGCCGATGCCACGCTGATGATGCTGGCCCGCGCCGTGAACGGCGTCTACAACGAGCCCGAGATGCAGGCTGTGCGGCCGCTGCTCGAACTGCAGGCGAAGTGGTCGGCGCTGCCCGAGCCGGGTGTGCTGCTGGTCGAGCTGATTCGTTCGCGCGAGGGGCATCACCTGTTCTGTTATCCGTTTGCAGGACGAATGGCGCATGTCGGGCTTGGGTCGCTGATCGGCTGGCGCATGGCGCGCGACCAACCGAGCACTTTCTCCATATCGATGAACGACTACGGCTTCGAGTTGCTGTCCGCGCAACCGTTCGACTGGGAAACGCTCATACGGGACGGACTTTTTTCGCCGGATAATCTCGAACACGACATCCTCGCGAGCCTCAATTCGTCGGAGCTTGCAGCACGGCGTTTTCGCGAGATCGCGCGGGTGTCCGGGCTGGTCTTCCAGGGTCACCCCGGGCAACAAAAAAGCGCGCGCCAATTGCAGGCATCGAGTGGACTTTTCTATGAAGTTTTTCGCCGGCACGACAGCGGCAACCTGCTGCTTGCGCAGGCCGAGGAAGAGGTCATGTTGCAGGAACTCGACCTGGAGAGGATTCGCACGGCGCTCGGGAGCATGAGCGCGAGCCGGCTGGCACTGACTCGCCCGAAGAAACCAACGCCCTTTGCGTTTCCGCTGATCATCGCGCGGTTGCGGGAGAAGGTGAGCACCGAGAAGCTGTCCGATCGCGTCGCGCGTATGCTCGCCGATCTGGAAAAGGCGGCACGCGCATGATGCTCGAGGCGTTGACGGTGGATATTGGCGGCCATGCGCTGGTGTTGTCGGCGGAGCGGGCGGCATTCGATCCGGTGCGGCAAACCTTGTTCATCGCCGATGCACATATCGGCAAGGACGCCGTGTTTCGCGCTCGCGGTATTCCTGTCCCGGAGGGCTCGACGGGGGAAACGCTTGCGCGCCTGGACGCCCTGATCCTGACGCATCGGCCGGTGACGATCGTGTTCCTCGGCGACCTGCTGCACGCACGTGAGTCGCATGCGTTGAGCACGCTTGGCGCGTTGGCCGAATGGCGCGGGCGGCATGCCGGCTTGCGGCTGATCCTTGTGGAGGGCAATCACGATCGGCACGCGGGCGGCCCGCCGGATGCGCTGGCAGTCGAGGTGGTTGCGGAGCCGTACAGACTCGGGCCTTGGGCGCTGTGTCATTACCCGCAGCGCGTGGCGGGCGCGTATGCGTTGGCGGGGCACGAACATCCGGTGTACCGGGTCGCGACCCGGCGCGATAGCGCGAGATTGCCGTGTTTTCGTTTCGGTGCAGAGGCCGGCGTGCTGCCCGCGTTCGGCGCGTTTACCGGCGGCTTCGAGGTGAACGAAAGCGCGCGCGGCGAGCGGGTCTTCGTGGTCGCCGGGGAACGGGTAATGGCGGTGCGGACTCAGTGATAAGTCATCTTCGACGAAGTCAGTTTCGTGAGCGTCCCGCGCTGGAACCTGTACCAGCCATCGGTGCTTTTCAGCACCACTTCATCGCGCTGCCAGAACACGCCGGTGAGTTTCATGCGTTTTGTCAAACGCTCGACCGTGGGTGGACGCCTGCTGAAATCGTAGAGAACGAGTTCGGGTGCGCCGGTATCGAACGCTTCGACAATCATCCGCGCACCCGACGGCTCGTCGAAATGCGCAATGCGGCGGGCGTTCAGTCGGTCGAAGGGTTTGCCATCGATCTGGGCTTCCATACTGTCTCCTTGCTGAACGAACACCACGCTGCCGCCCGTGGTGCGGATCGGCCCGGCGCTCACGTTGGCTTCCTGAGCCAATGCCCCCGGCGCGACCGCGAACGCCAGCAGCGCGGCAACAATCAACGGAAAAAATTGCCGGAGCGCAGTCATCAAGGTCCTTGTTGGAAAAGCAGGAATCCGCAACCTAGTCCGCGCGATGACAAAAAGCAACACGGATCGCCAAAGGCGTAAGGCCGAAAGCCCAACTGCTTGAATCAACTGCACAAATCTCAGGGTTTTCACTAAGAAAACCAGCAACGTTCGGTACAATTTGATTCCTTCAGCTCGCCCGAGCCTGCGTCCTTCACTCCGATAACGCGCGACCGGCCAGCACACAGTCACCGCTTACCCCATGCCTCTGCCCCTTCTTGCCCTCGCCATTGCCGCGTTCGGTATCGGCACGACCGAATTCGTCATCATGGGCTTGCTGCCCAACGTCGCGCGGGATCTCGGGGTGTCCATCCCCGCGGCCGGCATGCTTGTGTCGGGTTATGCGCTGGGCGTGACCATCGGCGCCCCCATTCTCGCGATCGTCACCGCGAAAATGCCGCGCAAGAAAGCGCTGATGAGCCTGATGGGCGTATTCATAGTCGGCAACTTGCTGTGCGCGATCGCGCCGGGTTACTGGATGCTGATGGTGGCGCGCATTCTGACCGCGTTCTGTCATGGCGCCTTCTTCGGCATCGGTTCGGTGGTCGCCGCGGATCTGGTCGCGCCCAACCGCCGCGCGCAGGCCATTGCGCTGATGTTCACGGGCCTTACGCTGGCGAATGTGCTCGGCGTGCCGCTTGGCACCGCGCTCGGTCAGGCGGCCGGCTGGCGTGCCACGTTCTGGGTCGTGACGCTGATCGGGCTGGGCGCGGCCGGCGCGCTCGCCGTGTGCCTGCCGAAGCACATCGAGATGCGCGAATCCAGCATCCTGCGCGAATTCAACGTGCTCAAGAATCCGCAAGTGCTGATGGTGCTGGGCATCAGCGTGCTGGCATCGGCGAGTCTGTTTTCCGTGTTCACCTACATCACGCCGATCCTCGAAGACGTCACCGGCTTTTCGCCTCATGCGGTCACGCTGGTGCTGCTGTTGTTCGGGCTTGGGCTGACGGTAGGAAGCACGCTCGGCGGCAAGCTCGCGGACTGGAAGCTATTGCGCTCGCTGCTGACGTTCCTTGTATCGATCATCGTGATCCAGGCCATTTTCGCCGTTACGATGCACGCAGCCATTCCCGCGATGATCACCATCTTCGTCTGGGGCGTGCTCGCTTTCGCGATCGTTCCGCCCTTGCAGATGTTGATCGTGAACCGCGCCAGCGATGCGCCGAATCTCGCGTCCACGTTGAATCAAGGCGCATTCAATCTCGGCAACGCGACAGGCGCGTGGCTCGGCGGCATGACAATTGGTGCGGGTGCCGCGCTCACTGCGCTGCCGTGGGTGGGCGTACTGATGGCCTGCGGCGCGTTTGGATTGACGCTGCTGTCGGCGTCGCTGGATCGACGGACACGGCGCGCGAGTATCGGGCAGGCGGTTTAGGTTCAGCCTTCTGAGAAGCGCAGCGCCGAGGCGCTGCGCTCTACTCGGCGACGCCACGCGCGGGCAAAATCACACCTTTGCATTCGCCGAATCCCACACGATACCCTTCGCCCTGACACCATCCGGTGAGCGTCAATTCATCGCCGTCTTCAATGAACCTGCGCTCGCCGCCCTCCTCCAGCGTGATCGGGCGCTGTCCGTTCCACGTCATTTCAAGCAGGCTTCCACATGAATCCGGCGTCGGGCCGCTGATCGTGCCGGAACCCATCAGGTCTCCCACGCGTGTGTTGCATCCTGCCACCGCGTGATGCGCGAGTTGCTGCGCCATCGACCAGTACATCAGCTTGAAATTGGTTCGCGAGAGCTTCGTTGCCGACTCAGCCAACGCGGGCCGCAGATGCACTTCGAGTTCGATATCGAATGCGTGATTGCCGGTATGGCGCAAATACGGGAGCGGTTCGGGCTCCTGTTTCGGCGTGGCGGTACGGAACGGTTCGAGCGCGTCGAGTGTGACGATCCACGGCGAGATGGTGGTCGCGAAACCCTTCGAGTTGAACGGCCCGAGCGGCACGTATTCCCATTGCTGGATATCGCGGGCGCTCCAGTCGTTAAGCAGCACCATGCCGAAGATATGCGACTCGGCCTCTTCACAGCCAATGGGTTCACCCAGCGCATTTCCCGCGCCGATGACAAACCCCGTCTCCAGTTCAATATCCAGCTTGCGGCACGCGCTGAACACGGGCCGCTCCGCATCGGGCAGCTTGATCTGGCCGCTCGGCCGGCGCACTGGCGTGCCGCTCACTATCACCGATGAAGCGCGCCCGTTGTACCCAATCGGCATCTCCGACCAGTTCGGCAGCAGCGCGTTCTTCGGATCGCGGAACATGGAGCCGACGTTGGTCGCGTGTTCCTTCGATGAATAAAAATCCGTGTAGCCGGGGATATCTATGGGCAGATGCAGTGTTGCGCTCGCCCTCGGCACGAGCGCTCGCGAACGTAACCCCGGATCGTTTTTAAGCGTGTCGCAATCGGCGGCGAGCAGCGCACTCACCTGGACACGCACGCTTCGCCACGCGTCGCGTCCCAATGCGATAAACGCATTCAGCGTGGGCTGCGCGAACACGGGGTCGCCTTCGATCAACCCCGCGCGATGCACGACGGCGAGATCGAGAATCCAGTCGCCGATCGCAACGCCCGCGCGTGGCAGCGGATTGACTTCATCGGAGAAAATGCCGAACGCCAGGTTCTGGACCGGGAAGTCGCTTGCCGGATCGTTCGCGGATTCTATCCAGCTTTTAAGCCTTGAATCACGCGTCGCTTCAAGCACTTCATGAGTCGGGCCGGCTGAAAAACTCATCGTTGCTCCGGGTTGAAATGTTTGGTCAGCCCCTGCCAGCACTCGTAGTAATGCGCCTGAAGCTGCGCGGTTTCCAGGGCGAAGCGGGTCGGCTTGATCAGCGTGCGCGTTTCGAACATGAACGCCATCGTGTCGCCTACTTTCACCGGCGTCGATGTATCCGCGTTCGATGCCTTCTCGAAGGTCTGCGCGTCCGGCCCGTGTCCCGACATGCAGTTGTGCAGGCTCGACCCGCCAGGCATGAACCCTTCGGCTTTCGCGTCGTAGACACCGTGCACCAGGCCCATGAACTCACTCGCGACGTTGCGATGAAACCAGGGCGGCCTGAAGGTATCCTCATTCGCGAGCCAGCGCGGCGGGAAAATCACGAAATCGATGGCATCCACACCCGGCGTATCCGTCTGCGATTGCAGCACGAGGAAGATCGACGGATCGGGGTGGTCGAAGCTGATCGAACCGATGGTGTTGAACAGGCGCAGATCGTATTTGTACGGCGCATAGTTGCCGTGCCACGCGACCACGTCGAGCGGCGAATGACCAATATCCGCGCGCCACAACACGCCGTTCATCTTCGCGACGAGTTCGAACGCGCCTTCGCGGTCCTCGTAGGCCGCATGCGGCGTGAGAAAGTCGCGCGGGTTCGCAAGACCATTCGAGCCGATAGGTCCAAGGTCCGGCAGCCGCAATAACGCGCCGAAGTTCTCGCAGATGTAGCCGCGCGCGGTGGTATCGGGAAGCGAGACGGAAAAACGCACGCCGCGCGGAATGACCGCTATTTCGAAGGGTTCTATATCGAGCCGGCCGAGTTCGGTCGCAATGGACAACCGCCCTTCCTGCGGCACGATCAGCAGTTCGCCGTCGGCGCTATAGAAGAAGCGGTTCTGCATCGAACGGTTCGCAGCGTAGAGATGGATCGCGCAACCGTGCATGGATTCAGCCGCGCCGTTACCGGCCATTGTCACCCAGCCGTCGATGAAATCCGTGGGCGCACCGGGCATTGGCAGCGGGTCCCAGCGCAGCTGATTCGGCGGAGTGGGCGGCACCTCGGCGAAGTTCGCGACGAGTTTGGCGCGTAGTTCATCACCTTCCATTTGAGTGAACGGTTGATGCACCGCCGCCGGCCGTATCCGATACAACCACGAGCGCCGGTTATGCCCGCGCGGCGCAGTGAAGGCAGTGCCGGAAAGCTGCTCGGCATACAGCCCATAGTTCACGCGCTGCGGTGAATTGCGGCCGAGCGGCAGCGCGCCGGGCAACGCCTCGGTCGCGAAGTCGGCGGCAAAGCCCGATTGATAGTGGCGGCTCGTTTCAGTGTGACTCGTGAATGCGCCAGGCGATTCTGGTTTCATGGCTTGTCCTTTTCTACAATTTCATACCCTGGCGGTTGAGGCCGCAACACCGCTTCGGGCCATCGACATCGCTTCGCGCAGCACATCCATATCGCCGATCTGGTTCGACAGCAGCAGGATCAATTTCGCGTTCACCAGTTGGCTTTCGTTGTTGCCAAGATCGCGATGCATGTCAATCAGCGCTTCATAGAAGGCATCGGGATCGGCGAGACGCAGGGTGGTATCGAGCATGGCGGACCTCATCATGCAGGCTGGGTTTCGTTCAGGGAGCAAGTCGTGCGGGAGAGTGCTTCGCGCACGGCGTGAGGATCGAGGCGACGGGCGCGCATGGCGACGTGCTGGTCAGGGCGAAGGAGATAGAACGTGCCGGGATGCGCATCGAAACGTTGGGCCAGCAGACCCTTCACGTCTTCCAGTACTTCAATGCCTTCGCGCACTTTGACCTCGGAACCTGACGGCACGATCAAGACAAGCTTCACTGGCGGACGCAGATCTTGCAGCGCGGTCAAGGCATCTGCGGATTCACCAAACAGTACACCCGCAAACGATGACCCCATGCGCTGCAAGAACCATGCGTTCTGGCCGCCAAAAAACACAGGCGCATCCGCCGCCACCGCACCCGGCACGAGCGCGCAATTGAAGGTATCGCGATCCGGCGTGTTCAGCGGCGAGTCATGCAGCACCGAAGCCGTCGATAACCGCCCGCTGTTCACAATCCGCCGCGCAAACGCGCAATCTTTCGCAAGCCGCAAAGCAGCGTCGCGGAACACACGCGATACATCGCTCTTCGGCGTGATGAAATCGGTCGAACGCGTGGAGTGGCGGATGTTTTCATCGGCGGCGGCTTCACGCTCGCTGGCGTAGGTGTCGAGCAAAGCATCGGGTGCATCACCATCGATCACCAGTTTCAACTTCCAGCCAAGATTGTCCGCGTCCTGCACGCCGCTGTTCGCGCCGCGCGCGCCGAATGGCGACACGCCGTGCGCCGAATCGCCAGCGAACAGCACGCGGCCGTGACGAAACTTGTCCATGCGCTGGCATCGGAACGTATAGACGCTCACCCATTCCAGTTCAAATTCGACGTCGGGTCCGAGCAACGCGCGCACACGCGGAATCACCCGCTCGGGCGCTTTCTCCGCGATGGGGTCGGCGTCCCAGCCCAGCTGGAAATCGATGCGCCACACGTTGTCCGGCTGGCGATGCAGCAGCACCGATTGATTCGGATGAAACGGCGGATCGAACCAGAACCAGCGCTCGGTCGGGAAGTCGGCTTTCATCCGCACATCGGCGATCAGGAAGCGGTCCTTGAAGGTGCGGCCGTGGGTATCGAGATGCATGAGCGCACGCACCGGGCTACGCGCGCCGTCAGCGGCGACTACGTAACTTGCTCGCAGCGTGTACGGACCGTCAGGCGTCTCGATCTGCAGCAAAACGCATTCATCCGATTGCGTGATGCCCGTGACCTTGTTATGCCAGCGGGCATCGAGCAAGGGCAACTGACGCGCCCGCTCAGCCAGATACCCTTCGACGTAATACTGCTGCAGATTGATGAACGCGGGCCGCGCATGATCCGCTTCGGGCAACAAATCGAACGCATAGAGCAGTTCCTTTTGCAGGAACACCTTGCCGACGTTCCAGCTCACGCCCTTCGCGATCATTGGTTCGCCGCAGCCGAGCCGATCGAAGATCTCAAGCGTGCGCTTCGCAAAGCAAATGGCGCGCGATCCCGACGACAACGTGTGGTCATCGTCGAGCAGCACGACGGGCGCGCCCTGCTGCGCGAGGTCGATCGCGGTCGCGAGACCCACCGGCCCCGCGCCGATCACAACAACCGGATGCGGCGGCGCGGGGGCGTTCTGATGGCCGTCCTGGTCGGGTGAGCGGCGGTACTCGAATGTGAGCGCCTGAAAGTCGATAGCCATGATCGTTGTCGTCGCCATTCAGCTTTCGAGCGTTTCCCACATTTCCTTGTCGCGCTGCGCCGTCCAGATGCGCGGATCGCGATATCGCGTGGCTTCGTCGAAAGCGCGCGTGACGTCGAACGGCATGCAGTGGTCGAAGATGACCCAGTCGCCGAACTTCGGCTTGAGCGCGGCATAGGTGAGCTTGTAGATCTCGTTCAGGTCCTTGCCCGCTGCTGCACCCAGCTTCACCTGGTTGAACAGTTCGCTCACGAAAGCCCGGGTTCCCGCAATACCGTCCGCCACTTGCTGCGGCGTCTTCAGCGCCGCGCCACGGCCCGGTACGAGCTTCTCGGGATTGAAGGCCGCGAGCGCGTCGAGCGTTGCGGGCCAGTCCTGGTAATAGGCGTCGCCACAATATGGCGTCGCGCCGTATTCAACCAGGTCGCCCGACAACATCACCTTGTCCTCGGGCAGCCACAGCACCGTGTCGCCTTTGGTGTGACCCCGGCCGAGTTGCATGATCTTCACTTCCAGCTTGCCGAGCCACAGCGTCATCTCGCCCTTGAAGGTGAGCGTTGGCCACGTGAGCCCCGGCACCGATTCCACCGCGTTGAACAGGCGCGGAAAACGCTCGATCTCGCTCTTCATGTCCTGCTCGCCGCGCTCGACGATCAGGTCGTACGTGTCCTGGCTCGCGATGATCTGCTGCGCGCCATACGCTGACGCACCGAGCACCCGCACCGCGTGATAGTGCGTGAGCAGCACATATTTGATGGGTTTGTCGGTCACTTCGCGGATCCGGCGAATCACGTCCTGCGCCATGACCGGCGTGGCTTGCGTGTCGGCGACGAGCACCGCGTCGTCCCCAATCACAATGCCCGTATTCGGATCACCCTCCGCCGTGTACGCATAGGCGTGCTCGGAGAGACGCTCGAACGTCACCTTCTTTTCCGTGAGGTCGGCCTGCGACGCAAATTTCTTCTCAGCTGCCATGCGAGTCTCCTGATAGTTTGCCATTTCAATTACGCATAGTAAAACGAATTACGTTAAGTGAAATTAATGTTAACCCTAGTCATACGCGGCGAGTTGGTTTCGGCTCATATCAATATGTGGATTTTGTGCAAGGCACCACCCGCGGCACTGCTACCATCGACGCTATACCTCCTACATACTCGTCTTCATGATCGCGCCAACCGTCCAGCAACTCGTTTCGCGTGCCGCGGATTACCCGTTTCCCGGCGCGCGCATTGTCATGGGCGACGGAGCGAGCGCGGGCACGGCCATCGCGTTCTACGAAGGGTTTTGCCTGGCGAGCGCCTACGAACCTATCTTCGATGTCACCACGCGAGGGCTGCCGCAATCGCTGACGGCGTCGGTGGAAAGTGCCGAACGATTCGGCGATGAACTCGGCTTCCAGGCGATGACGCTCACCGGCGACGGGGCGTCGTTTGATCCGTTCGCGCAACTCGACGACGACCCGAAGCTGGTCGAACTCGACCGGCTCTCACGCGCATTGCACGCGTTTAATTTCTTTGGCGCGCAGCGGCCGGGGTTGTTGTTCCTGAGGGTGCACGAGCGTCTGCTGAAGAGCGTGAAATATGACCACGGCAAGCACTTTTCTTCCGTGTTGATCGAGTTTGGGTTGAACCCGGCAAGGATCGTCATCGAGTTGCCGCCGGCCGCGGTCGCGCATAAGACCTTCCTCGGGTATCTCGTGAAGAGTTATCAGAAGTACGGGTTCAAGGTTGCGGGAAATTTGCCCAATGCCGGACAGATCATGTCGGTGTCGGACATGGCGCGGCTGGATTTCATCAAGATGGATGCGGGTCTGGCGTTGCGGGATTCAGTGGTAAAGCCGTTGGTTGGCTATGCGCACCGGCTGAAGATTCCGCTGATATTCAACCACGTCGACGACGAAGCGCAGTTCGAAGCGCTTCAGCAATTCGAAGTGAGTTTTGTGCAAGGGCCCGCGTTTGAGGCTCATGCGATTGTTCCCGGACGGGTTTGAAGGGTTCGTTCGCACTCGCCTACCAGCGGCAACAACGCCGGCCAGTGGGCTATCTGACGAGCACGGGCAGTGGTGGACATAGCGAGCCACCACGGAAAATTCACCTCGCAGTAAACCCGCCATCGATCGGCATGACGATGCCTGAAATCATCGCGGCGGCGTCACTCAACAAAAACAAAATGGGCGCGGCCACTTCGTCCGGCTCAACAAAACGCCCCAACGGAATCCCCTTCAACGCGGGATCACGTTTAGCGGGTTCGCTCCATGCCTTGATTGCCATCGGGGTAAGCGTGACAGTCGGATTGACGCTGTTCACGCGAATTCCATGCGGCCCAAGTTCCAGACACAACACGCGCGTAATAGCATCGAGTGCAGACTTCGATGCGCAATACGCAAGGTGATCTTCAATCCCCACCAGCGCCGCCTGACTCGATACATTCACAATACTGCCGTGCTTGCCCGCCGCTATCATCCCTCGCGCGACCTGCTGCGCAACGAGCGCAGCACCTCGAGCATTCACCGCCATGAGCTGATCGAAATCCGCAGCAGAAAAATCAACGCCCTTATCCAACGCCGTCGTGCCTGAACAATTGACGAGACCATCGAAAGCATCGAGGTCTTTCAACGCAAGCGCTATCTGCGCCGGATCGGATACATCAAGAACCAACGGCTCGCAGCCTGTTTCATCTGCGAGCGTTTGCAACGCATCCAGGTTGCGCGCCGCCGCCACCACCCGCGCACCCGCCGCACGCAAATGAACGACCGTCGTCCGTCCAATACCACTCGATGCCCCCGTAACCAGCACCGACCGCCCGTTGAAATCGAAGTGTGTCTGCATGATTCAGGATGCCTGCAAGCGATGCATGATCGGCTTCAACGCCGGATATAAATCGACATAAACACCAAAGCGCTCCGCGTACAACTTCTGCCGCTCCGCGTCCGGCTTCGCGCGTTCGACCAGCGTGACCCAGCCGCCCTCAGCGGTCTCCCGCGTGATCAGGTTCGTGCCTAATGCCGCAAGCAACGCGGCGCCCATCGCGGCTTCCACCTCCTCTTCGATTGACCAGACCGGATACTCCGTGACATCGGCGATGATCTGCATCCACAAGTCCGAATGCGCCGCACCGCCGACCACAATAAGTTTGTCGTCAAGCGATTGCGCACCTCGGCGACCCGCCTCCATGTTGTGCCTGAGCGCGAATGCCACGCCCTCCAAAACCGCGCGATACAGCGTGGCACGTGTGTGGTACAGGCTCAGGCCAACAAATGTGCCACTGGCTTTTGCATCCCACACGGGGCTGCGCTCACCCATCAGGTAGGGCAGGAAGACCACTCCATCGGAGCCCGCTTTTATGTTCGCCGCAGCTTCTTCCAGCAACCGATGCGGATCGCCGTGAGGGGTCGCTTTAGCGGCTTCTGTCTCTGCACGACAAAACTGTTCGCGATACCAAGTGACCGACGCACCCGCGGTAATAGCGCCGCCGAAAATGTATATGTCCTTCTGCGAGTTGTAGACGTGCGGCATGCTGATCAGGCCATGACTCGCATCGACGCTCTGATTGATATACCCCCAGCACATGCTCGTACCGATCATGGCAACGTGATGGCCTGCGCGCGTCACGCCTGCTGCGAAAGTTGCAACCGCTGCATCCACTCCACCCGCAATCACCGGCGTGCCCTCTTTCAATCCAAGTTCAGCGGCCCATTGAGGCAACAGTCCACCCACTATCTCTGACGAATCCACTAACCGCGATGGCATCATCTCCACTGGAATGCCGAGCATGGTCAGCGCTTCTTCCGACCACCCACGCTTCTCTATGTCGTACACCCCGCCGATATTCCCCGCCGAGCTATGGTCCACCGCCAACGCTCCCGTCAGCTCACGAATGATGTACGCGTTGGGCGGCAGGAAGTATTGGGTCTTGCTCCACACCTCGGGATGATTGTTCTTCAGCCAAAGCATCTTCGTATAGCCGTAATAGCTGTCTATGCCATTGCCCGTGATCTGCTTAAGGCGGGCGGTATCGATGCTCTTCTCGACCCACTCCACTTCCTGCGTCGCCCGGCGGTCCATCCAGATCAGGCACGGATATAACGCGCGTTTTTCTTGATCTACAGGAATCCCGGAACCGCCATACAAGCTGCTTATGCAGATAGCCTTGATGTCTTCTCGGGCTATCCCCTTCGCGGCGGCTTTTTCCGCGCAGGCCTTGATCGTCGCCTTGACCGCATCCAGCCAGACCGAAGGCCATTGCTCCGCCCACAATGGTCGTGGCGTGTCGGGATGGTATGCACTCGAATGCTGGGCGACGATCTTTCCTTCCACGTCGACTAACAATGCCTTCGTGCTCTGGGTGCCAATATCAACGCCTATTACATAAGCCATTGCGCTTGCTCCACGTCTCGATCTTTTCAGCCCCGCTTGTTTGCAGGGCTTTTCTGGTTTTTTATATTATCGCGGCTTTAGCAAGACCTTGATGGAATCCAGTGAATCCGCCACCTTGATCGCTTCGTCCCATTCCTCAAGCGAAAAGCCATGCGTCACAATACCCTTCGATGTAACCAGGCCACGCGCCAACAGATCAATCGCGATGGGGTAGCAGTACGGCCCAAGGTGCGCGCCCCGCACATCCAGTTCCTTCCGGTCGCCGATGATCGACCAGTCAACCGTCGTATCACTTCCGAACACCGAGAACTCAACAAAACGCCCCAGCTTTCGGATCATGTCCAGACCCTGCGACACGCCTATGGGTGCACCCGTCGTTTCTATATAGACATCGCATCCATATTGATCCGTGATCGACTTGATGATCGCCAATGCATCTTCGTTCTTCGGATTGATCGTGATGTCCGCGCCGTATTCGCGCGCCAGCGCCAGGCGTTCCTCCACTAGATCGATTACCACCAGTTTCTTCGGTGTCTTCAGATGCGCGACCTGCGTCATCATCAACCCCAGCGGTCCCGCGCCCGCAATTACAACCACATCATCCAGCTGGATGTCACCACGATTCACCGTGTGGATCGCGCACGCCAACGGCTCGATGATCGCGGCGTCCTCCAGCGAAATACCGTCCGGAATCTTATGGACGATGGCAGTCGGCGGGATACGCATGTACTCGGCCATTCCGCCATCCGCCACTTCGCGCTGGAAGCCGAAGATGTTGTGCACTTCGCACATCCAGTACTGCCCCGACTTGCAATAGCGGCATTTTCCGCAAGGCACGATCTGCTCGGCGATAACACGCTCGCCCAGCTCCACGCCGAAATGTTCTGCCGCGCCTTCCCCCAGTTCTTCGACGTATCCAAAGAACTCGTGCCCCGGAATGACCGGTGCCTTGACCCAGGGGCTGGGGCCGCCCCAGAACATCTTGGCGCCCGAGTGGCATTTGCAATCGCTCGCGCATATCCCGCAAGCGGCAATGCGAATAACCAGTTCATTGCGCCCGGCCGTTGGTCGCCGTACCGACTCGACCCGGTAATCCTTGGGCGCGTGGCAAACAATTGCGGTCATCCGGGTTGCTTCGTTTGATGTGCTCATAGTGCTCTCGTCTCGTTCTGCGCAGGTTCGTGGTTCTTCCCGGAAAACACCTTTAAACAAGGGTTTTCCGTCTCTGGTCATGACCGCTTCTTTAATCACTTACGGCGTCGATCGCGGCTGATGTAAATCGCCAGCAAAATGATTCCGCCCTTGATCACATTCTGGACATACGGGTTCACACCAACCATGTTCAAGCCGTTGTTCAGCACGCCCAGCAGCAAGGCGCCAATCAACGTGCCGACGATCGAGCCGCGCCCGCCGGAAATGGAGGTCCCGCCCATTACCACCGCCGCGATTGCATCGAGCTCAAAACCAACCCCGGCGTTAGGCTGCCCGCTCATCAACCGCGCGGTGAGGACGATGGCCGCCAGCGCCGATGTCAGCCCCGCCAGTCCGTACACAATCAGCTTCACCCGCGCCACGCGCACGCCGGACAACCTCGTGGCGTCTTCATTGCCGCCGATTGCGTAGACGTATCGCCCGAACGGCATGCGCTCGAGCAACACCCACGCAAGCAGGTAGACCACGAGCATGATGACCACGGGCATCTGGACGCCCAGCACCTTGCCGTTACCAAAGAAGGCGACCCAGTCAGGCAAGCCGTCGATCGGATAACCACCCGTGTAGATCAGCGCCAGCCCGCGAGCGATACCCATGGTCGCCAGCGTGACGATGATCGGCGGCATGCCGGCAAACGCGACGAAGATGCCGTTCGCCACACCAAAGCCAAGTCCCACGGCAATGCCGACCACGAGCGCCGCCACCGCGTTCATGCCCGATACCATCAAGCCGGCCGCCAGCGTGCCGGACAGCGCCATGACCGACCCCACCGACAGATCAATGCCTCCCGTCAATATCACGCACGTCATGCCCACTGCGATGATCGCGTTGATGGACACCTGCCGCGCGATGTTCTCGATGTTCGCCGCCGACAGGAAACTGTTACTCGCGAACACCATCACCAGGCACACGACCACCAGTCCGACGAACGGATAAAAGATGGTTGATCGTTTAAGACCGGCCCACGTCAATCGCACGGGTGCGCCGGGCGATACCGAATCGACTGTGGCGATTTTAGGTTCCATCGTTAATTTACTCATGGCTGACTCCCTGCCCGACCGACGCGGCACTGGCCGTCGTCGCGTGCGTCATGACTGCATTCGATGTGATCTGCTCACCTTCAAGAATGGCTTCTATGCGACCCTGCCGGAACACAGCCACGCGATCGCTCATGCCCACGATCTCCGGCAACTCCGACGAGATCATGATGATTGCGTAACCCCGCCCGGTCAGCTCGCGCATCAACACGTAGATCTCGGCTTTCGCCCCCACGTCAATGCCGCGCGTGGGTTCGTCGAAGATCAGGATGTTCGCGTGATGATTCAGCCAGCGTGCAATCACCACCTTCTGCTGATTGCCGCCGGAGAGCGTGGACACCTGCGTGTTCATGGTCGGCGCCTTCACGCCCACACGCTTCATGATCGCGGCGGTCGTACGCGCTTCGTTGCGTTGATCGATGAAAAATCGCGCTTGGACGTACTTGCCGAAGTTGTTGATCGAGATGTTCTGCTTGATCGAGAAGTCGGTGATCAGCCCTTCGGTCTTGCGGCTTTCCGGCAGGATGCCGATACCCGCATCGAGTGACGCAGCCGGGTCCGCCAGCTTCGTCTCCCGCCCGTTGATCTTCACCTTCTTCACATGGGCGGGATCGGCGCCGATCACCGCGAGCGCGGTCTCCGTACGACCCGACCCCACCAGACCCGCGAAGCCAAGGATCTCGCCTTCACGCAACACGAATGCGTTGACGGGCCCGTCCTTGTCGATCTGCAGCGTCTCGACTTCGAGCACGGCTTTTGCATCGGCTCGTGGCGGGGGCTTCGGCGGAAAGCTGTTCTCGATCTTGCGGCCGACCATCATCTCCACGAGGCGGCCGACGTCAGTATCGGCGACGGCTGTATCGCCGACATACTGGCCGTCGCGCAGCACCGTGATGCGATCGCAGACTTCAAAAATCTCATCGAGGTGATGCGAAATGAAGATCATCGCAACGCCCTGCGTTTTCAGCTCGCGCATGATGTCGAAGAGATGTTCCGCTTCGGAAGGCGTGAGCGTGGCGGTGGGTTCATCGAGGATCAGGATGCGCGCTTCAAGAGACAACGCCTTGCCGATCTCGACGAACTGCTGCTGTGCCACCGACAACTCCCGGATAGGCACCGACAAGTCAATATCCACTTTCAGCCGCGCAAAAATTGCCGCCGCCGAACGCCGCATGGCCGCTCGATCCAGCATGAAACCCTTCTTCAGCTCACGCCCGAGAAAGATATTTTCGACCGCGTTGAGAAACGGAATCAGGCTGAATTCCTGGAACACGATACCAATACCCGCCGCCACCGCGTCGTGATAATCCGTGAAGGTACGGGTCGTGCCGTTGAGCGTGATCGTGCCTTCGTCAGGCTGATAAATGCCGCTGAGGATTTTCATCAGCGTGGACTTTCCCGCGCCGTTTTCGCCGAGCAGCGCGTGCACTTCACCGGCGGCGACGTCGAGATGAATGCCCTGCAACGCCTTCACGCCGGGGAAGCTCTTCGTGATGTTGTCGAGTCTGAGAATGGAGTTCATCCTGGTCACCTGCCGGACCGTGCATTAAATGCGTGATATGAAAATCGCTTACCAGCTGAAGCCCTTGGCATTGCTCTTGTCGATCAGCTTCACGTCAATAGGAATCACCTTCGGCACATTGGCGCCCCACTTCTTCGCAAGAGCGATCCCAATTGCAATACGCACCTGGTCGCGCGGAAACTGCGCCGACGTTTCAATGAACTTCGAGTCCGGCTTTTGCATGGCCGTGATGGCTTCCGGCGCACCGTCTACGCTCGTCAGCTTGATGTCCTTGCCCGATGCGTCAATCGCCGCAAGCGCGCCCATCGAGCCGCCATCATTCACGCTGAATACGCCCTTGAGATTCGGATGCGCCTGGATCATGTTCTCGGTCACGCTCAGCGCGGTCGCGCGTTCCTGCTTGCCGTTTTGCGTATCGACAAGCTTGATGTTCGGGAACTTGGCGAGTGCCGCCTTGCAGCCGCGTACGCGCTCCAGAATAGGGACGACCGGAATGCCGTCGAGGATGGCCACCTCACCCGTGCTGCCAATCGCCTTGCCCAGGTATTCGCACGACATCACGCCCGCGTCGTAATTCTTCGATCCCACGAACGAGTCCACCGGGCCGTTCGCGTTCGCATCGACAGCCACGACCACCACGCCGGCCTTCTTCGCCGAGTTCACGGCCGAGACAATGCCGGTGGAGTCAGTCGGGTTCACGAGCAGGATGTCGATCTTCTTCTGCAGCATGTCTTCAACATCGCTGACCTGCTTGCTGACGTCGTGGTGGGCGTCAGTCACGAACACTTGCGCGCCGATCGATGCCGCCGCTTCGTTCAACGCTTTTTGCATGGAGACGAAATACGGGTTATTCAGCTCCTGGAACGTCATGCCGATCTTCAGCGGCTCAGCGGCGTGGGCGGCGGACATTGCAAGCGCCGTAGCAAGACCTAACGTGGCGAAGGCGAGTTTCTTCGGGAAAAGGAAAGCGTTCATGGCTGTCTCCATCTGTTATTGATTGGACTGGGTTTGACTTGACGCACTTCATGGCAAAGCTGAAACCGCGAGGACGAGCTCATTCCGCGCGGTGCTTTTGCAAGCACCGCGTTTCGCGGTCTACGGTTAAGAAAAAAGCGCTAGACGGACACGTCGAGGGCCTGTGCAGCGTCAGACGGTTCGGTCGCGCTTGCAGCATTGAGCTGCTGGTACGCACGCCATCGCGACGGCGACATGTCTTTGAGCAACAGGAATTGCCGGTTGAAATTCGACAGGTTATTAAAGCCGACCTGATAACAGATGTCCGTGATATTGAGTTCGCCCGACATAAGCAGCTGGCACGCGAGATTAATACGCAGCCGGTTCACGTACTGCACGAAAGGCAGCCCTGTGTGGCGGCGGAAATATCGCGAGAACGCGCTGACACTTTGTCCCGCGAGCGCCGCGAGTTCGGATTCGCGCAGTTCCTGCGAGAGGTTCTTGCCGATATAAGCCAGCACGTGATTGATGCGCGTCTCGGCATACTTCGCCGGGTCCGCGCGATACGCCGCGCTGGCCAGCTTCACCGGGTCGGCGCTCTGCACGAGCAGGTCGAGCAGCGCCAGGAACAACGTGATGCGCCGCATACCCTGCGCGCCAAGCATCTCGCGCATGATCGGCTCGGCCGCCGCGCCCGTTTCCGGCGTGAACAGAAGACCCCAGCACGACGCATCGAGTAAAGCTTCAACGCGCTTCAGTTCCGGGAATACGTCGATGGCACGCACCACGAACTCCGCATCGAATTGCAGGATCAGGCAGCGTTCGTCGACATGCTCGCCTGGCGGCACGTCGCTCACCCAGTTGTGCGGCAGGTTCGATCCCATCATCACGAGATTGCCGGGCACGAAGTTGCCGATGTAATCGCCGACGAAGTATTTGCCGCTCGTCGTGGTGATGAGCTGGATTTCATACTCGGGATGGAAATGCCAGCGCACGGTGCGGTACGGATAACCGTGCGACCAGACCTTGAACGATTCGTCGCGCGCCACCGCGACCACCTCAAGATCCGGCTGGAAAATGTTGGCCCGGCGCGCGTCCGTGCGCGCTGCGCGGCAATAACCGCACGTTCCGCACCGGCACGACGGGGCACTCGGTATTGCGTGCATCTGCCTTCCTCCTGATCCGCTTTTGTTTTCGGCGCCGCGGATAAAAACGGTTCGCGCCTGCCATGACTGAAAATTATCCCTGTCACGGTTAATTCACCACTGAAAATGACACGGCCCGCCGATACTTTTTTGCATTGGGGTTAGTCCGTAGGGGCTCGAGCAACAAATTTTGTGCAATGCAATAGCGCGCGAATGCCCGCAAAGCATCGTCACCCTGCCTCAAAAAAATCACGCAAAAACACAAACGGAAATGCTGCGCAGTGCCTTGACTTTCATCGAATCGAATACGATCATTCGCTCACAGAACGAGCAAATGATCGACGCAACGCGAATTTGGCCCGACGCCCAATCCGTTCGACGACAACGAGACACAGCACAGCGCCCCGCACCGCATGCGGCGCATCCAGATCAGAGGAAGGACGACATGACTACCGAAAGCCAGGCAGCCGCCGACGTGATCCTGCACATCGGCGCGGGTTCTTTTCATCGTGCGCATCAGGCGTGGTACCTGCACAAGCTGATTGAATCCGGCGACACGCGCTGGTCGCTGACGGTCGGCAATATTCGCGGCGACATGAATGCGGTGCTGGAAGCACTGGCCGCACAGAACGGCACCTATACGCTGGAAACCGTCACGCCGCACGGCGAGCGTGCGTACGAAACCATTCGCTCGATCACGAAGGTGGTGCCGTGGGCAGCAGACCTGAACGCGTTGGTCGCGGCGGGGTCGGCGCCGGAGTGCAAGATCGTATCGTTCACGGTGACCGAAGGCGGTTATTACCTCGATGAACACCATAAGCTGGATACAGCAAATCCCGATCTGGCAGCCGACCTGAAAGGTGCCCGCACGACCATCTATGGCGCGCTGGCCGCTATTCTCGACGCCCGCGTGAAGCAGAACGCGGGCAAGGTGACGCTGCAAAACTGCGACAACCTGCGCAGCAACGGCGATCGTTTCAAGGCCGGCATGCTGGAATTCCTGCAATTGCGCGGCGAGACTGCCCTGCGCGACTGGATGATTGCGAATACGTCATGCCCGAACGCGATGGTCGACCGCATCACGCCGCGCCCCACGCCCGATGTCCGCGAACGCGTGCTGGCTGCAACCGGTTTCGACGATAAAGCCCCCGTCATGGGCGAAGCGTTTATCCAATGGGTGATCGAGGACGAATTCATTGCGGGGCGGCCGGCATGGGAGAACGTCGGTGCGGAAATGGTCCACTCGGTGCTGCCCTACGAAGAAGCCAAGATCCGTATTCTCAACGCGACGCATAGCTGTATTGCCTGGGCGGGGACGCTCGTCGGCCATCAATACATTCACGAAGGCACGCAAGACGCCGACGTCCGCGCGCTCGCCGAGGCCTACGTCACCGAAGACGTGATTCCGTGCCTGTCGCCGAGTCCGATCGACCTCGCGAAATACCGCGATGTGGTGCTCGACCGCTTCGTCAATCCCTATATCCAGGACACGAATCAACGCGTGGCCGCCGATGGCTTCTCGAAGATCCCCGGCTTTATCGCGCCGACCTTGCGTGAATGTTTTGCGCGCCACGTGGATCCGAACGCCACCGCGATGTTGCCCGCCCTGTTCTTCCGCTTCCTCGAACGCTGGCATGAAGGCAAGCTGCCGTACGCGTACCAGGACGGCGTGATGGACCCCGCCACCGCGCACGCTTTCTTCGAAGCAGACGACCCGGTGAAGGCTTTCGTCGCCGATAAACTGCTCTGGGGCAGTCTCGCGCAAAGCGCCGATCTCGAACGTGTGCTGCGCGCGGCGCTTGGCCGTGTCGATGCGTGGCTCGCCAAGCGGGCCTGAGCATCTCACGCTTCGTTTCACCCCTCTTCGTGCCCGTCCGGTGTTATTGCCAATGGCGTAACACCGGCAGCGGCGCTACATTAGCGCCTCCGGTTTCTCGCGGCTTTCAGCCTTCATCAAGGGTTCGTCCATGTATTTAGGCATCGATCTCGGCACCTCCGAAGTCAAAGTTCTCCTGCTCGCGAGCGACGGCAGCGTCGTCGGCACGGCGGGCACCCCCTTCACCGTTTCGCGTCCCAAACCCCGCTGGTCCGAGCAAAATCCGCTTGACTGGTGGAACGGCACACGCGCCGCGCTGTTCGCTTTACGCGATAAATTCCCGCAGGAGTTCGCACAGGTGCGCGGTATCGGTTTGTCGGGACAGATGCACGGCGCGGTGCTGCTCGATTCCGAGGATCAAGTGCTGCGGCCGGCGATCCTCTGGAACGACATGCGCAGCGACAAGGAATGCGACGAGTTGACCGAGCGCGCGTCGGGGTTGCACGAAATCGCCGGCAATCTCGCGATGCCCGGTTTCACCGCACCGAAGTTGCTATGGGTGCAGCACAACGAGCCGGACATTTTCAACCGGACCGCGTGCGTGTTGCTGCCGAAGGATTATCTGCGGCTGCATCTGACCGGCACGAAAGTATCCGATCCGTCGGACGCCGCCGGTACCTTGTGGCTCGACGTCGCGCGCCGCGACTGGTCGGATGAACTGCTCGCCGCCTGCAACATGACACGCGCCCAGATGCCGGCGCTGGCCGAAGGCAGCGAGCCGTCGGGCACCCTGCTGCCCGCGCTCGCCCGCGAACTCGGATTGCGCGATGGCGTGGTCGTCGCGGCCGGCGGCGGCGACAACGCGGCGAGCGCGGTGGGTATCGGCGCAACGGAACCGGGCGATGGTTTCCTGTCGCTTGGAACGTCGGGTGTGCTGTGCGTGGTCGGCGACCGCTTCCGGCCGAATCCATCGTCGGCGGTGCATGCGTTCTGTCACGCCATTCCCGATCGCTGGCATCAGATGAGCGTGGTGTTGTCGGCTGCGAGCTGCCTGCGCTGGGTCTGCAAGCTCACCTCCACCGACGAGCCCACGCTGCTCGCTGAAATCGCCGCGCTTGATCCCGCCGCGCTCGAGATCGCGCCGCTCTTCCTGCCGTATCTCAGCGGCGAACGTACGCCGCATAACGACCCCTACGCGCAAGGCGTGTTCTTCGGCATGACCCACGCAACCGACCGCGCATTGCTCGGTTACGCGGTGCTCGAAGGCGTGACGCTTGCGCTGACCGATGGCCTCGACGCGTTGCAGGCCGCCGGCACCGAAGTGCACGCGCTGTCGCTCCTGGGTGGCGGTGCGCGCAGCAAATACTGGGGCCAGTTATTAGCCGACGCCCTCAATACGCGCACGCGCACGCATGGCGGCGGCGAGACCGGCGCGGCGCTTGGCGCTGCACGGCTCGGCTGGCTGGCCGCGGGCGGCGATCCGGCCGTGGTGCTTGCCAAACCACCCGTGAAGGACGAGTTCATCCCCAACGCGGAACGCCACGCCATCCTGCGGCAACGGCTGAAGGGTTTTCGCGAGTTGTATCAGCACGTGCGTCCGTTGTTCGATCCGGCGCGCCCGCGGCTCGCGTGATGGTTTAAAAGACACCGGGGAGTTTTTGTCCGCAGGCGCCGAGCGTGCACAATGTCGATCTTTCGCGTGCCTTTACGGCGCGCGATTCTCTTTGTATTCGACACGAACGACCCAGACATCGAGCCACCGTGCCCAAGTCCAACGAAAAACTCGATCTCGCCACCCGCGCCGCGTGGCTGTATTACGTCGCGGGCAATACGCAGAATGAAATTGCGGAGAAGCTGCAGATCTCGCGGCCCGTCGCGCAGCGGCTGGTCGCGTTCGCGGTCGAAAAGAACCTGATCCGCGTGCGCGTGGACCACCGGATTGCCGATTGCCTCGCATTGGCCGCGAAGTTATCGAAGCGATACGGCTTGTCGATGTGCGAAGTCGTCCCCGTCGACGGGGACTCTCCCGAGCAAGTGGACCGCAAACTGGCGGTCGCGGGCGCGCAGGTCATGGAACGCTATCTCGCCGATGAAAAACCGCTGGTGATCTCGATCAGCACCGGCCGGACCCTGAAGGCCGTGGTGGCGCAAATCGGGCAACTGGAGCGTCCGCAGCACCGCTTGGTGTCGATGGTAGGGGCTATTGCCCAGGACGGCTCCTCGAACCGCTACGACGTCGCACAGCACCTGTCCGAGAAGACCGGCGGCAAGCATTTCATGTTGCCCGCGCCGTTGATGGCCGACAGCCGGGCCGAGCGCGAGCAATGGTGCAATCACCGGCTGTACCGGATTGTCGATGCGCTGTCCGCAAACGCCGATGTCGCGTTTATCGGGATCGGAAATATCGGGATCAATTGCCCGCTGCATGAGGATGGCTTCATCACGACCGCCGAAGTGGAAGAGATGATGCAGGCTGGTGCGGTGGCTGAATTGCTCGGCTTGCCCATCGACGCGCAAGGCGTGCGGGTGCAATCAACGACCGGTGAGCGTGTGACCAGCTTGCGCCTGGACGCGCCGCCGAAGCGGCCGACTATCGGGTTCGCGGGCGGCTTGAGAAAACGTGAAGCCGTGATTGCCGCGTTGCAGGGTAAATGGCTGTCGGGGCTGGTGACCGATGAGCTGTGCGCGCAGGCGGCGCTGGACGACTGAGAGCGTTTTAGTCACCGCATAAAGAAACGCCCGGGCCGTTGATGACCCGGGCGTTTTTACATCGAAGAATGCAAACTCACGCTGCCGAGAGTACCTCGACAATCTTCCGCTGATACGCAATCCCGTCTGCGTTGAACAGATGGCAATGTTCAGGCGTCGCGCCGAGCTTCAGCATTTCGCCGCGTGAATGGCGCTCCAGCGGCGGGATGCGCGCAATTATCCCCTCCGGCGCCACGGAAGACTCCGCGTACAGATAAGCGGCATCGCCGAGCGACTCCACGGCCATCGTCTTCGATGAAACGCCGTGCTCAAGCGTTGCCGCCGTGCCCGCATGCAAATGCTCCGGACGAATCCCGACCGTTACCGCATCGCCCACCTTGGCGTTGCCCGGTTCGACGGCGGCGAGTTGCGTTTCACCCGTCGCGTACTTCACCAGGATTCCGTCGCTCAACACCTGCGTGACTTCGCCGTTCAGGAAATTCATCTTCGGCGAGCCGATAAAACCCGCCACGAACTTGTTCTGCGGCGCGTGATAAAGCTGGTTCGGCGAACCGACCTGCTCCACGTTCCCCGCCGACAGCACCACGATCTTGTCCGCCAGCGTCATGGCTTCCACCTGATCGTGCGTCACGTAGATCATCGTGGTCTTGAGCTCGTCGTGCAGCCGCGCGAACTCCAGGCGCATCTTCACGCGCAACGCCGCGTCGAGGTTGGACAGCGGTTCGTCGAAGAGGAACACCTTCGGCTTGCGCGTGATCGCACGGCCGATCGCCACCCGCTGACGCTGCCCGCCCGACAGTTGCTTAGGTTTCCTGTCGAGCAAATGGTCGATGTGCAGGATCTTCGCAGCCTGCTTGACGGCTGCATCGATTTCCGGCTTTTTCGTACCGGCCAGCTTCAGGCCAAAAGCCATGTTGTCGTACAGCGTCATGTGCGGATACAACGCGTACGACTGGAACACCATCGCAATCCCGCGCTTGGCCGGCTGCACGTCGTTCACGCGCACGCCGTCGATGGTCAGGTCGCCGCCGGTGATATCTTCCAGACCGGCGATCATCCGCATCAGGGTGGATTTGCCGCAACCGCTTGGGCCCACGAACACGACGAACTCGCCGTCGGCGATATCGAGGTTCACGCTGCGAATCACTTCGGTTTCTTCGTAGCGCTTGTTGATGTTGCGCAGATTCAGGCTTGCCATGATGGAGTCTCCGTCTTTAACTTGGCTTCGTTTTCTGCGAGCAAGACGCTCACGGCAGTTCGAAGCTTGCGTTTTGCAGCCACTGCCCGACGAGCGTGGGCAGATGCCCCATCTCGTCGAACACGACACTTGCGCCAGCACGTTTCAGCGCATCAATCTGTCCTTCAGTTGCATGACCGCCGCCCAGGAAACCGAGCACGGTCATGCCCGCCGCCGCCGCCGCGGTGACACCGGTCACGCTGTCTTCGACCACCACGCAGCGTTCGGGTGCAACCCGCATGGTCCGCGCCGCCGCGAGGTACACGTCGGGCGCGGGTTTCGGGTTCGGCACTTTATCGGCGCAAAACAAACGTTCGCCGAAAAACCGCACGAGGCCCGTGCGGTTCAGCACGGCTTCCACATACGACGTAAAGCTGTTGCTCGCGCAGGCCTTGCGCAGCGGGATCGCAGCCAGTGCGGCCTCGATTCCGTCGACCGCCGGCCCTTCCACGGCCGCGGCTTCAACGACCGCCCGGATTGCATCGATCTGGGCTGCATCGAGCGTCCGGCCGAGCGCTTCAGCCGTGCGCTGCAGCACCGTTTCGATCCGCAGCCCGAGCAGCGGCGTGACGATCGGCTCGGCATCCACGCCGGGCCAGAGCGCCTCCATTTCCTGCACGAGCACGCGTCCCGCGATCGCTTCGCTGTCGATCAATACGCCGTCGCAGTCGCAGATCAGCAGATGCCCGTCGAAGGCATCGGCTGGAGCGAGCACGTCCGGTACGCCGGCTTGGGACAAGTTCAGGTTCACTGGATCAGCCTCGCGTTCCACCTCGGGTTCCACTTCCTCAGGTTCCACTTCCTCGGGTTCCACTTCATTTCACCGCGCCGAAGGTCAGGCCGCGCACCAGCTGCTTCTGCGACAACCAGCCGACAATCAGGATCGGCGCCACGGCAAGCAGTGAAGCTGCCGAAAGCTTCGCCCAGAACAAGCCCTCCGGACTCGAATACGACGCAATGAACACCGTCAGCGGCGCCGCGTTCGAACTCGAGAGGTTGATGCTCCAGAACGCCTCGTTCCACGACAGGATCACGAGCAGCAACGCGGTAGAGGCAAGCCCGGGCAGCGACATCGGCATCAGCAGATAGATGATTTCCTGCCATGTCGCCGCGCCGTCAATACGCCCCGCTTCCAGGATGTCACGCGGGATTTCGTTGAAGTACGTGTAGGACATCCAGACGGCGATCGGCAGGTTGATCAGCGTGTAGACAATGATCAAACCCCACACCGTGTCGAGCATGCCGGTGTTTTTCCACAGCAGGTAGATAGGCACGAGCACGCCCACCGACGGCATCATCTTCGTCGAGAGCATCCACAGCAGCACTTTCTGCGTTTTCCTGGTCGGGAAGAACGCCATTGCGTAGGCGCACGGCACGGCGAACAGCAAGCAGATCACCGTGACGCCGACCGAGATCAGGATGGAGTTCCACGCAAACGCAAAGTAGTTACTGCGCGCGAACACCTCGCGGAAACTGTCGAGCGTGGGTGTAAAGATCAGCGACGACGAATACGCCTGCTGCTCGGTCTTGAACGCCGTGATGGTCATCCAGAAGATCGGGAAAAACAGCAGCAGCGCGAACAGCCACGCGATCACACCCAGCACGCCACGCTTGAGCGTGTCGAGGATCGGCACGGACGTTGTTGCGGTAACGGGATGGCTCATGATTCGTACTCCCCTTTCAGGTTCTTCGCGAGCATGCGCACCAGGAAGAATGCAACGACGTTCGCCAGCACGACCGCCAGAATGCCGCCGGCAGAAGCCAGGCCGACGTCGAATTGCTGCAGGCCAAGCGCGTAGATCAAGTACGACAGGATGGTGGTCGCGGTGCCTGGGCCGCCGCCGGTCGTCGTGTAGATTTCAGCGAAGATGGAGAGCAGGAAAATGGTTTCCATCATCACCACCACGGCAATCGCGCGCTTCAAGTGCGGCAGCGTGATGTAGAAGAACATGGAGATCGCACCCGCGCCGTCAATGCGCGCCGCTTCCTTCTGCTCCTGGTCCAGCGACTGGATCGCCGTGAAGAGAATCAGGAACGCGAACGGCAGCCACTGCCATGCAACGATCACGATCACCGCGAAGAGCGGATAGTTGCCAAACCAGTCGATCGGCTGGAGCCCCAACGCCCGCATCAACTGCGCTATCAGCCCATACACCGGATGCAGGATCATGTTCTTCCAGATCAGCGCGCTGACTGTAGGCATGACGAAGAACGGTGCGATCACCAGCAGCCGCGCAATACCCTGACCGTAGAACTTGCGGTCGAACAGCACGGCAAGCAGCACGCCGCCGATCACGGTAATCAGCAACACCGATCCGATCAGGGTCAGCGTGTGAACAATCGACGGCAGGAAGGCCGGATCAGTGGCCAGGAACTCATAGTTATCGATGCCGGCAAACCCTTTGACATCGGGGTTGAGCAGGTTGTATCGGGAGAACGAATACCAGATGGTCATCGCAAGCGGGATGGCCATCCACAGGAACAGTACGGCGGTCGACGGCATGATGAGCCAGCGGACCGACTTCGCGCGTCTCTTGTCGCGCGCTGCGGCGGATTCCGCGTAACCGTCTGTGAGGGGGGGATTAAGTTGACTCATGATCGTGTCACCTCTCGATGATGATGCGCAGGCCGCGCGCTTGACGCTTCTTCACAGAAGCGGCGCGGCCCGCTGTCCTACATTAGGCGCAACAAGTTACTGCTGCTTCGGGTCCTTACTTCTGGTACCCGGCCTGCTTCACGGCACGATTGGCTGCGGCGTTGCCCGCAGTCAATGCGGCATCAACAGTCGTCTGTCCGGCGACCACACCGGCGATCGACTGGCCGACCACGGTACCGAACGACTGGAATTCAGGAATCCCGACGAACTGGACACCGGTGTACGGCACCTTTTTCAGCGTTGCATCGGTCGGGCTTGCCGATTCGATTGCGCTCAGCACGAAGTCGCCGAACGGCGCCGCTTTCTTGTATTCCGGATTGGCGTAGGTCGACTTGCGCGTGCCCGGGGGAACCGAGGCCCAGCCTTCGTCCTTGGCAGCCAGTTCGATGTACTCCTTCGATGTAGCCCACATTGCGAACTTCTTCGCAGCGTCTTGCGACTTCGAGGTCTTCGGAATCGCGAGCGACCACGACCACAACCAGTGCGAACCCTTCGGCGTAACCTCGACCGGCGCTGCCGCGAAGCCAATCTTGTCAGCCACCTGCGACTGAGCCTTGTTGTACAACATGCCGGCCGCGACCGTGGCGTCGATCCACATCGCGCACTTGCCCGAGGACATCAGCGTCAGGTTCTCGTTGAAGCCATTCGAGCTGGCTCCCGGCGGCCCGTCTTTCTTCAGCAGGTCCGAGTAGAACGTGAGAGCCTTGTGCCATTCCGGGGTATCGAGCTGGGCCTGCCACTTCTCGTCGAACCAGCGGCCGCCGAACGTATTCACGACCGTCGAGAAGAACGCCATGTTCTCGCCCCAGCCCGCTTTGCCGCGCAGGCAAATGCCGTACTGCTCCTTGGATTTGTCGGTGAGCTTGTCGGCGAATTGCCTGATCTGGTCGTAGGTCGGCTGATCGGGCATCTTCAGGCCGGCGGCATCGAACAGGTCCTTGCGGTAAAACGTCATCGAGCTTTCAACATAGAACGGCAACGCATACAACTGGCCGTTATACGAGAGGCCGTCGCGAGCCGTCTTCACCACGTCGTCGAGATCGTAGCTGGCCGGCAGGTTGGTCATGGGCGCGAGCCAGCCGCGCTTGCCCCACTGCGGCGCTTCATACGTGCCGATCGCCATCACGTCGAACTGGCCGCTGTTCGTGGTGATGTCGGTGGTGGCGCGCTGACGCAGCACGTTTTCTTCAAGAATGACCCACTTCAGCTGAATGTCAGGATTCGCTTTTTCGAATGCCGGCGACAGCTTCTTCAACTCGATCATGTCCGGGTTGTTGAGCGTGGCGATTGTCACGGTCGCGGCCTTGGCGGCGATTGGCGCAATCGCCGCAAGGGCGAATGCAGCGAATGCGAGCGAGCGTATCGGCAGGGTCTTGAGGGTGAAGTTGGCGCGTTTCATGTTGTTTCGTCTCCTTTATCGTTAGCACGGGCGCTGGTCTTGCGTTGCGTTGCTTGAAGCAGTCGATACTCGGGTAATACAGGTGCTGCTTTAACTACTTTCGCTAATGATCTTCACCGCGGTGGCTTGGGATGCTTGCGTGCGTTTGCACGTCTGCAAGGCGAGCCCTCAACTCATCCAGTTGCCGCCGTCCACGTTCAGTGTCTGTGCCGTGATGTAGTCCGAATCCGCTGAAACGAGGAACAGTGCCGCGCCCGTCAGGTCGTTCGGGAGGCCCATGCGGCCTAGCGGCACGGCCTCGCCGACCAGCCGTTTCTTCTCGCCGAGCGGGCGGTTTTCGTACTTCGCGAAGAGCGCGTCGACCGTCTCCCACATGGGGGTATCGACAACACCCGGTGCGATGCTGTTCACGTTGATGCCATGCTTGGCGAGCCCCAACGCGGCTGATTGCGTGTAGCTGATCACGGCGGCTTTGGTTGCGCAATAGTGGGAAACTAGCGCCTCGCCGCGACGCCCGGCCTGCGACGACATGTTCACGATCTTGCCGCCACGGCCCTGCTCCACCATGCGCTGCGCGACGAGTTGCATCAGGAAGAACATGCCCTTCACGTTGACCGAGAAGAGGCGGTCGAAGATGTCCCAGGATTCGTCGAGGATCGGGCGCATGTCGAAGAGCGCCGCGTTATTGAACAGGATGTCGATGCCGCCAAACTTCTCGACGGTGGTCGAGACAATGCGCTCCAGGTCTTCGCGCTTCGTGACGTCGGCCTTCAAAGCCAGCACACGCCCGGCGCTTTCCGGGAAACGCTGCGCCAACTCGGTTTCGTCCTTCAGATCGACGACGACGACTTTCGCGCCCTCGTCCAGAAATCGTTTCGTTACCGCTTCGCCAATCCCGCTGGCCGCACCCGTCACGATAGCTACCTTGTCCTGCAATCTCACGGCTGTCTCCGGTTCGTCCCTGATTCGACTTGCTGAAAAAAAACGCTCGGTTGACACGCGGCATGGTGAGCGAACGCTCTTTGCGCGATCAATTGCTCTCTGCGTGGTCGAATGATCGGTGAGGTGTGAGGCGGTGTCAAGGCACGCCGCCATGTTTCGATGCTGCGACGCGCAAAGCACCTCAAAACTGCGGGAAAACCCCAACCAGCGTGGGTTTGCGGGTTATCGGAGGACACCCGGAAAGGCGTTCGTCATGTGCCTGCGGATGCAAAATACAGTGATACGTTATATCATCACGATCGATTCGGGCGGTCGTAGCCGTGCACGCAAAACGCGAACGCTACCCACCCGTCGGCCTCTTTCCACCCCATTCCAGGAAACACCATGAGCAAACTTGCCGCCGCCATCCTGACCTGCGCCGCTCTCTTATCTGCCAGCTTTTGCGGCACAGCCACGGCGCAGACGGCGTCTACAGGCGTGGTGCCGGTGGTCGCGGCCGAGAATTTCTACGGCGATGTCGTGCGCCAGCTCGGCGGCACTCATGTCCAGGTGACGAGCATCCTGAGCAACCCCGACGAAGATCCGCATCTGTTCGAAGCCAGCCCAAAGACCGCGCGCGCGTTGCAGAATGCGGTGCTTGTCGTGTATAACGGCGCCGATTACGATCCGTGGATGGACAAGCTGCTGTCGGCGTCGAAGGGCAAGGGGCGCACGACTATCGTCGCGGCGCAACTGATGGGCAGGAAATCCGGCGATAATCCGCATCTCTGGTATGACCCGGCGACCATGCCGACGGTGGCGAAAGCAGTGAGCCAGTATCTGGTCCAGGCGGACCCGGCGCACAAGGCTGACTACGATGCGCGCCTCGCGACGTTCCTGGCGTCGGTGAAACCCATCGACGACAAGGTCGCCGCGCTCAAGAGCCAGTACAAGGGCGTACCCGTGACGGCGACGGAGCCGGTGTTCGGTTATATGTCGGATGCGATCGGCCTCGACATGCGTAACAACAGCTTCCAGCTCGCCGCGATGAACAACACGGAACCAAGCGCGACGGATATTGCCGCGTTCGAAAAAGATCTGCGCGAGCGCCGCGTGCACGTGCTGATCTATAACAGCCAGGCTACGGAAGCACTCACGAAGCGCATGTTGAAAGTCGCCCACGATTCACACGTGCCGAGCATCAGCGTCACCGAGACGCTGCCCGCCGGCAAGACCTTCCAGACATGGATGACGTCGCAGCTCGACGCGTTGTCGGTTGCGCTGCAGGGAAAAACACAATGACGGGATGTGGCAGTAGCAAAATCGCGCTTTCGGGCGCATTGCAATGACGGCTCCGGACCCGGGTTCAGCACGAGGTAAAGCGGGCGCGCTGGAAGTCGAACACGTTGCGCTCGAACTCGGCGGACGGCCGATCCTGAAGGACGCCAGCTTTACCGTCGCGGCGGGAGAGTTTATCGGCGTGCTGGGTCCGAACGGCGCCGGCAAGACCACGCTGATGCGCGCGATGCTGGGGTTGTTGCCGTTATCGAAGGGCGCGATTCGCGTGAACGGTGCACCGGTCGTACGCGGCAATCCGTCGATTGGCTACATGCCGCAAACGCGCAGCGGTCTTGCCGGCCGGCATGTGCGCGGCCGCGACTTCGTCGCCATGGCTGCTAATGGGCACCGCTGGGGCCTGCCGCTCGCGAACGCCGCGGCACGTGCCGATGTCGACCGCGTGCTCGATCTGGTCGGCGCCCGGACGCTCGCCATGCGGCCGTTGTCCGAGTTGTCGGGCGGCGAACGGCAGCGTTTGCTGCTTGCACAATGTCTGCTTGGCGACCCGAAACTCCTGCTCCTCGACGAACCCCTGATCAGTCTCGACCCGCGTCATCAAACCGGCGTGGTCGATCTCGTGCGCAGCGTGCAGCGTGAACTCGGCATTACCGTGCTGTTCTCCGCGCACGAACTCAATCCGCTGCTCAACTCCATCGACCGTGTGCTGTATCTCGGCAATGGAAGTGCGGCGCTCGGTACGATCGATGAAGTCATCACGAAGCCGGTTTTATCGCAGCTATATGGATCGCCCATCGACGTGATGCGCGTGAACGGCCGCATCTTCGTGATGGCGGGCGACGTGGAAGTCGACAAGCTCGATCACGCGCACGAAGACGGTCCCGAAGGCCACTCTCATTCCCACGATCACGACCACGCTCAAGGCCACGGCCACGGCCACGGCCACGGTCACGCTCATCACCACACCGGAACGCATTCCCACGATGTTTGAATACGAGTTCATGCAAAACGCCTTCGTGGCGTCGGGGATTGTCGCGGTGCTGGCGGGCGTGGTCGGCTACTTCCTTGTGTTGCGCGGCCAGACCTTCGCGGGTCACGCGTTATCGCACGTGGGTTTCACCGGTGCGACCGGCGCGGTGCTGGCCGGCGTGTCGCCGCTCTGGGGCATGATCGGCTTCACGCTCGCGGCGGGTATCGGCATGGGCGCGCTCGGCGAAAAGCTCGCTGGACGCGATGTCGCTATCGGCGTGATCCTGACGTTGTCGCTGGGCTTCGGCTTGCTGTTCCTGCACTTCTTCACCGCGTACGCCAGCCAGGCGACCGCGCTGCTGTTCGGCAATGTGCTCGGTGTGAGCCATGAAACGCTGGTGGTGCTCCTCGGGCTCGCGGTGGTCAGCCTTGGCGCGCTCGCGATCATCATGCGGCCGTTGTTGTTCGCTTCGCTGCAACCGGAACTGGCCGAAGCCAAAGGGGTGTCATTGCGCCTCATGTCCATCCTGTTCCTTGCGATCACGGCGCTGGCGGTGGCGGCATCGACGCAGATAGTGGGCGTTTTGCTGGTCTTCGCGTTGATGGTGGGACCGGCTGCGGCGGCTCAGAACGTAGCGACGCGGTTGTCCACCGGCGTGCTGCTGGCGGCGGTTTTCGCGCTCGCGCAGGCGTGGTTGGGGTTGACGCTGGCGTATTACACCGACTGGCCAACCAGCTTCTGGATCACGATCCTGGCGGCGGGGGTGTATGGATTGAGTTTGTTGGGGCGGAGATGAAGTTGGACGTGAACGATGAAAGCGAAAGCGCACACGCGCTTCCACGTGATCCACTCTCAAGCACACAACGTCCGTGCATGAAACGCAATATGCTCGCCGATAAACGTCGAGATGAAGTAGTACCCGTGGTCATAACCTTCATGCCTGCGCACGGTCACCGCCTGCCCTGCCGCCTTGGCCGCCGCCTCGAATAACTCCGGATGCAACTGCGCCGCGAGGAAGTTATCGGCGAGACCCTGGTCTATCAGGATGCCCGCTTCAAATTTCGACGCCGCCGTCTTCACCAGTTCGCTCGCGTCATATTGCTTCCACGTTTCCCGATCCTCGCCGAGATAGCCTGAAAACGCCTTGACACCCCAAGGGCATTGCGAAGGCGCCGCGATCGGCGCGAACGCGGACACAGACTTATAAATGCCCGGGTTCTTCAGCGCGAGAACCAGCGCACCGTGGCCGCCCATCGAGTGTCCAAAAATACCCAGCCGATCCTCCCGCACCGGCAATTCAGCAAGCACCGTCGCGAGCAGATCCTGCGTCACATATGAGTACATCCGGTAATTGCGCGCCCACGGTTCCTGCGTGGCATCGACGTAAAACCCCGCCCCCACGCCGAAGTCCCACGCAGCGCTTTCGTTCGGCACGCCTGCACCGCGAGGGCTCGTGTCCGGCGCGATCAATGCAATGCCATGCTCGGCCGCATAACGCTGCGCGCCGGCCTTGATCGGAAAGGTCTCTTCGGTGCAAGTGAGGCCTGCCAGATAAAACAACGCGGGCACTTTCCCCTTGGATGCCTCGGCCGGCAAGAACACCGAGAAGCGCATGGGCAAGCCAATAGATTCCGAGTCGTGTTTATAGGTTCGCTGCACGCCGCCGCAGCACTTATGTTCTTCCACAAGTTCTAGCATTGCTTCATCCCTTCCCTATTTTGCCGAGGCGGCGCGCCGCCCCGGCTCGTGCTTCGCTCAATACACTTAATACAACACCACCGAGCGGATCGATTCGCCCTTCTTCATCAGGTCGAAGCCTTCGTTGATGCGCTCGAGCGGCAGTGTGTGCGTGATCAGGTCGTCGATATTGATCTTGCCTTCCATGTACCAGTCGACGATCTTCGGCACGTCGGTACGTCCACGTGCACCGCCGAACGCCGAGCCCTTCCATTCACGGCCTGTCACCAACTGGAACGGCCGCGTGCTGATCTCCTCGCCCGCCGCCGCTACGCCGATGATGAACGACTGGCCCCAGCCTTTATGCGTGCACTCAAGCGCCTGGCGCATCACCTTCGTGTTGCCGATACATTCGAACGAATAGTCCGTGCCGCCATCGGTCAACTGCACGATGTGATCGACCACGTTGGGCACTTCGTTCGGGTTGATGAAGTGCGTCATGCCGAACTTCTTTGCAAGCTCCACACGGCCCGGGTTCAGGTCAACGCCAATGATCTTGTCCGCCCCGACCATCTTCGCGCCTTGAATTACGTTCAAGCCGATACCACCAAGGCCAAACACCACCACGTTCGCGCCGGCCTCGACCTTCGCCGAATACACGACCGCGCCCACGCCCGTGGTTACGCCGCAACCGATGTAGCAGATCTTGTCGAACGGCGCATCTTCACGCACCTTCGCCACCGCAATCTCCGGCACGACGATGTAGTTTGAAAACGTGGACGTGCCCATGTAGTGAAACAGCGGCTTGCCGCCGATGGAGAAACGCGACGTGGCATCCGGCATCAGGCCGCGGCCTTGCGTAGAACGAATCGCCTGGCACAGGTTGGTCTTGCGCGACAGGCAGAACTTGCATTGCCGGCATTCGGGCGTGTACAGCGGAATAACGTGGTCACCCTTCCTCAACGTGCCCACGCCCGGACCGACGTCGACGATCACGCCAGCGCCTTCATGCCCAAGAATTGCCGGGAAGATACCTTCCGGATCAGCGCCCGAGAGCGTGTAGTAGTCGGTGTGGCAGATGCCCGTCGCCTTCACTTCAATCAGCACTTCACCGGCGCGCGGCCCTTCGAGATCCACTTCCTCGATGGTGAGCGGCTTTCCGGCTTCCCATGCAATGGCGGCTTTCGTCTTCATGTGTTCGACTCCTTTCCTTGATCGTTGATTCAGAGTGGGCTGGCGGGCAGCACGTAGCACTGTGTCAGGACACGACGTTTAGTACTTCGTAGCATGCACCCATGGTGTGATAGTCGACCTTCCCGGCCGGGCTTTTTTCGTTGCTGTATTTCGTGTTGTCGCGTGCGAGTATCCGGTACCACGCGCCCCATTTGTGATCGACGAAGTGGTCCCAGCTATAGGCCCACAGACGGTCGTAATCGTTCCAGTAACGCGCTTCCGTAGCCGTGTCACCGACCCGCGCAGCTTGGTCGGCGAGCAGCGCGGCCGCGGCCAGGGACTCTGCCTGGACCCAGAAATACTTGTCTTCGTCGTAGAACTCACCCTTGATATCGAAGCCGTACACCATCCCGCCGTGCTCGTGGTCCCACGAAAATTCCAGCGCGCGGTCAAACAGTTCCCGTGCGCGCGTGACGTGCCATGGGTCCGGACGATGCCGGTCGAGAATCAGCAGCAGCTTCGCCCATTCGGTCTGATGGCCCGGCTGGAATCCCCACGGCCGGAAGATGTTGCTCTTGTCGCCCTTGTTGTATTCCCAGTCGACCGACCAGTCCGGCCTGTAGTGTTCCCAGACCAGCCCGCCGGCAAGCGCAGCCTGGCGATTCACCATGTTGTCGGCGAGCAGCGCGGCGCGGTCCAGATAACGCACATCCTGCGATGCTTCGAAGGCAGCGAGCATCGCTTCGCAGGCGTGCATGTTGGCGTTTTGTCCGCGATAGTCCGACACCACCCAGTCAGCACTCGCCTCGTCTTTGTATAGTCCGTGGGCCGCGTCCCAGAAGCGCGTCTCCATCAGGTCCCAGGTTTCTTCAAGGTACCCGCGCGCTTCTTCGAAACCCGCTTCCAGCGCCTTCGCATAAGCCAGCACGACGAACGCGAGGCCGTAGCAATGATTGGTGGCGTCGGTAACATCACGGCCGTTGAGCGTCCACGCGTAACCGCCGGTCTGCTGATTACGATGAAACTCGCGCAAGTACTCAATGCCATGCAGGACACCGCCGCGGTACTCATCGAGCCCGAAGTGCTTGTACGCCATGGCGTAGTTGAAAACGAAGCGCGTGCTCGACACCAGATGCCGCGACTTGCGGTCGTAAATAGTGCCGTCGTCCTGGTAGAAATGATAAAAACCGCCCGCCGGATCCATGCAGTGCGGGTGATAAAAGGTCATGGTCCGCAATGCGTGATCCAGCAGGAACTCGCGCGAGCGAAAGTCGGGATGGTCGGGATCTGAAATCGGGGACGTGGTTGTATCGGACATATGTCGTATCGGGCTTTTCGTGCTGTCTCTTGGATTCGCTTGAGCGAGCGTTAGTTTAAGCGGAGGTCGAAATCATGCGTTAAAACCAGCTCGCGTTACGCTGGTATAAATCGATGAAACGCGTATGACGGAGCGCCAGATCCTCGTCGTCACCCGGCGATGCCACGAGCGTCGCCGATGGCGCCAGCGCCGCCAGATCTGCCGCGTGCCAGGACCCGAGCGCGATACCGCCCAGCATTGCCGCACCGCGCGTGGCCGCATTCGGGCAATCGACGGCTTGCAGGTCGGCGTCGAGCGCGTCGGCCAGAAGCTGGCGCCAGCGCGGATCGATTGAGCCGCCGCCAGCAAGCCGCAGGGTTCGTACCACGGCAGAAGATCCGCTGTTCAGACGAATGGCATCGAGGCCGGCGCGCAGGGCGAACGCTACGCCCTCGAAGGCCGCACGCATCATCGTGCCGCGTGTGTCGCCCAGGCCGAGGCCGAGCCACCCGCCCCTTGCCGCCGGGTTCATCCACGGCGAACGCTCACCGCTGACATAGGGCAAGAACGTCAGGTGCGTAGACGCCGGCGCACTGAACGCGTCTTCATAAGCGCTCGGCCAGTCCGTGTAGCCGAGCCAGCCCCGCACCGCTTCGAGCGCCACGCCCACGTTCTGCATCGCAGCCATTCGATACCACTGATCAGTCGCCGCTCGATACGCGTGCAGGCCGGTGACTGAGGCCGGCGCATCGGCAGACACCACCACGATCTGGCCGCCGCTGCCGGTGGTCAGCAACGCGTCGCCATCGGCAAAAAGACCGCTGCCGAGTGCAGCGCACGCGGTGTCGCCGGCGCCCACGGCCAGCACAATGCCCGCCCGCAGGCCGAGCAGTTTCGCGCCTTCGGCGTTCAACGTGCCAGCCGCTGCATACGATGGCGCGAGCGGCGCAAACCACTCGCGCCGCAACCCGATTTCCGCAATCAACGCGTCGTCCCATACACCCGAAGGTGCAGCAAGCGCGGTGGCGCACGCGTCCGACGGATCGGTGCAGACTTCGCCGCCCAACGCCGTGCGCAACCAGTCTTTCGGCTGCAGGGCCCAGCGTGTCTTGTTCATCACCGCGGGCTCGTTCACCGCAAGCCAGCGCAGCAACGGCCCCGCCATGCCGGGTGCGACGGGATTCGGTTGCGGTGCGGGCCATGCGTCGAGCAAATCGAGCGCGCGGGTATCGGGCCATAACATCGCGGGACGCAGCGCGTGGTTGTTCTCATCCGTGACAACAACGCCATGCATCTGCCCTGAGAAACCGATCGCATTCACCTGCTCGCGCTCATGCGCGGGCAGGCGCGCGGCTGCATCGCGCAACGCGTTCCACCAGGATTCCACGGACGTTTCCGCCCAGCCGGGAAACGGCGTCGTGACTGCGTACGCGACGCTCGCGAAGGCGCGTTCGTGACCGTCTTCATCGACGATTGCGAGTTTCAGCGAAGCCGTGCCCAGATCGATGCCAAGAAATCGCATGGAGATTCGTAGAAAAAAATAAGCGGTAAAAACGGGTTGCGACGGGTTTACCCGCTGCCTGCACCGAGCCTCCGGAAAACCGACTATGCGGAGCGGCAGATAACCATCATAACCACGCCGGGTATCCGAATGCCCTGCCAGGCGCGACGCCAATCGTCCTTCGCCCGCCAGCCGTGGCTTCACTACGCCAGACACGATATTAAGGCACTCGCGGCATATCAGCCCGGCTAAGGGGGCCATACGCCAACGTCGACTTGTTCTCGCTTTTTGCGCCGCTTACCTTGAATCGCTAATTCGACACGCTTGAAGAGCAAACAACTTTCATGGGACCGGAGTAAGCGCTAAAGCGCCAACTCCGGTCGACCGCGAACAACCAGCATGGGACCGGAGTAAGCGCTAAAGCGCTAACTCCGGTCGACACGACACAACGGAGACAGAGACAACATGGCATCGACCCCGGTTCATCCGTGCGACGAACGGTTACCCGCCGCCCAGTTGCTTACGCTAGGCATTCAGCATGTACTCGTGATGTACGCGGGCGCCGTCGCGGTCCCGCTGATTCTTGGCGCAGCGCTCAAACTGCCGAAAGACCAGATCGCGTTCCTCATCAGCGCCGATCTGTTCTCGTGCGGCGTCGCAACGCTTATCCAGACGCTGGGCCTTTGGATCTTCGGCATCCGCTTGCCGGTCATCATGGGCTGCACGTTTGCCGCTGTCGGCCCGATGGTTGCCATCGGCACGAATCCGGGGCTAGGCATTCTCGATGTGTTCGGTGCGACGATCGCGGCGGGCGTGGTGGGGATTTTCCTCGCGCCAATGATCGGAAAGTTGCTGCGCTTTTTCCCGCCCGTGGTGGTCGGCACCGTGATCGCGGTGATTGGTTTGTCGCTGATGGGCGTGGGCATCAACTGGGCAGCCGGGGGTGTCGGGAACCCCGAGTATGGCAATCCGGTTTATCTGCTGCTGGCGCTTGTCGTGCTCATGCTGATCCTGCTGATCAACAAGTTCGCACGCGGATTTATAGCGAATATTTCCGTTCTCCTGGGGATCGTGGCGGGGTTCGGGATTGCAGCGTCGCTCGGGCGTGTTGATCTCAACGGCGTGACGAGCGCGCCGTGGGTCGGCATCGTGCTGCCGTTTCACTTCGGCCTGCCGCACTTCGACCCGCTGTCCATTGCAACCATGGTCATCGTCATGTTCGTCACGTTCATTGAATCGACGGGCATGTTCCTGGCCGTCGGCGACATGGTCGAGCGTCCCGTCGATCAGGATGCGCTGGTGCGCGGATTGAGAGTCGATGGATTAGGGACGCTCATTGGCGGCATCTTCAACTCGTTTCCGCATACATCGTTCTCGCAGAACGTCGGGTTGATCGGCGTCACGGGCGTGAAGAGCCGGTTCGTCTGCGCGACGGGCGGCGTGATCCTCGTGGCGCTCGGGCTGTTTCCGAAGATGGCGCAGGTAGTGGCCTCCGTGCCGCCGTTCGTGCTCGGCGGAGCGGGCATTGTCATGTTCGGCATGGTCGCGGCGAACGGGATCAAGGTGCTGTCGAAGGTCGATTTCGTCAAGAATCACCACAACCTGTTTATCGTCGCGGTGAGTATCGGACTGGGACTCGTGCCGGTGGTCGCGCCGAAGTTCTTTTCGCAGTTACCGCACGCGCTGGAACCGATTCTGCATAGCGGGATCCTGCTGGCGTCGGTGTCGGCGGTGCTGCTGAACATTGTGTTCAACGGGGTGAGGAAGGAACGCGAGGCGACGTGTGCGATCCATCGTGCCGGAAGGGATTTTGACGGGACGGCGAAAGTGAAGCACTGAGGGGTACGTCAAAACGCGGTTGGTGCAGACCTGAGAGACGATAAAAAAAACCGCAGCCCCAAAGGGCTGCGGTTTTTTTAACATCTGAGCCACCTGCAACTTTATCCAGCCGATCCCGCTGCTTTCCCCTCGGCATCGACCTGGGGCTTGGCCGCCGGCACCAGATGCTGCACCGGCACCAGCTTCGCAGGACCCGTTGAAGCCGAGCTGACTGCCGTAGCGGAAGCCGCAGGCGCAACGGCTGCCGTCGGCGTGCCGATATCGCGGTAATTCGGCATGGCATCCGAAGGACGTGGCTGATCGCCGGCATGCTCGATCCAGCCGCCACCCAGCTCACGATACAAATCGACGAGATTCGTCGCCCGGTTCAGCCGCGCCGCAATCAGCAACTGCTGCGCGGTGTACAGGTTCGTCTGGGCCGTCAGCACGGCCAGATAGCTGTCCACACCGTTGCGATATCGCATATCCGACAGCTCCAGGCTGCGCGACTGCGACTTCACATTCAACTCCAGCGCCTTGATTTGCTCGTCGTAAGTCCCACGCGCGGCCAGTCCATCGGCCACTTCGCGGAACGCGGTCTGGATCGCCTTCTCGTAGGTCGCGATCTCGATGCGCTTCTGGATCTGCGCGACATCCAGGTTGGCAAGATTCGCCCCGCCTTCGAAAATAGGAATCGAGATTTGCGGTGCGAACGACCACGCCGCCGAACCCGGCTTGAACAAGCCGCCAAGCGTCGGCGACAAGGTCCCAAAGCTACCCGTCAGCGAAATCTTCGGGAAAAACGCCGCACGCGCCGCACCGATGTTCGCGTTCGCCGCGAGCAGCGAATGCTCCGCCGACGCAATATCCGGACGCCGCGTGAGCAGGTCCGAAGGCAAGCCGGCGGGGATATCGGTGAGCAGGTTCTGGCTGTCGAGTGGCAAGCCCGGCGGCAGATCTGCCGGCAACGGCTCGCCCATCAACAGCACCAGCGCATTCTCATCCTGCGCCCGCAGACGCAATTGCGACTGCAGGTTGGCCCCAGCCGTTTCCACAACGCCTTCCGACTGACGCACGGCGAGTTCAGTACCCACGCCGTTATCGAATTGCAGCTTCGTGATCCGATACGACTCCTCCGCCGTCTTCAGCGTATTGCGCGTGACGATGAGCAGGTCATCGTCCGACAGCATGGTCAGGTACTGGTCGGCGACTTGCGACACCAGCGATATTTCCGCCGCCTTGCGTGTTTCCGCAAGCGCGAAATACTGCTCGAGCGCCTGGTCCTTCAAGCTCTGGATCCGCCCGAAGAAGTCGATTTCCCAGGAGGCATTCACTCCGACCGAATAGGTGGTCGAGAGGGTCTGCCCGGGCAACGACAGATTCGCCGGCGTGCGCTGCTTCGTCTGCGACCCGACCGCGTCGAGCGTGGGCATCAACTGGGCACGCGTGATCTGATACTGCGCGCGCGCCGCTGCCACGTTGAGCATGGACACGCGCAGATCACGGTTGTTCTTCAGCGCGATTGCAACGATCTGCTGCAAGCGTGCATCAGCAAAGAAATCGCGCCAGCCGATGTCCACCGCCGGCTTTTCCTGCGCCGAAGCGCCTGGCGAAGCCGGCGACGCTGCGTCCGGCTGCCGGTTATAAATGCCGCCCGTCGGGAACGTCTGGTCGACGGGCGCCGCCGGGCGCTCATACTTCGGCGCCATCGTGCAGCCAGCCGCGAAAAGCGCGACCGCTGCCGCTATCAAGGAGTGTTTTAGCATCTCAATGTCCTTCCTTGGCCGGAGCAGACGTACCGCCTTGGCCACCATTGTCGCCGTCGTGGTTATGTGCCGGCGTACCCTTGTCGTGGCTGATTTTGCTGATCACCACAAAGAACATCGGGATCATGAAAATGGCCAGGAAGGTCGCCGTCAACATCCCGCCGATCACGCCCGTACCAATGGCGTGCTGGCTCGCTGAACCGGCGCCGTTACTGACTGCAAGCGGCAACACGCCGAGAATAAATGCCAGCGACGTCATCAGGATCGGGCGCAACCGCTGCCGCGCCGCTTCCATTGCCGCTTCCACCGTGGTCCTGCCCTGACTACGCAAATCGCGTGCGAATTCCACGATCAGAATTGCGTTCTTGGCCGACAACCCCACCGTAGTCAGCAAGCCGACCTGGAAGAACACGTCGTTTTCCAGCCCGCGCAAGGTAGCCGCGAGCAACGCGCCCAAGATACCGAGCGGCACGACCATGATCACCGAGAACGGAATCGACCAGCTTTCATACAGTGCCGCGAGACACAAGAACACGACGAGAATCGAGATGCCGTACAAGATCGGCGCCTGCGAACCCGACTGGCGTTCTTGCAGCGACAAGCCCGTCCATTCGTAGCCGATACCCGCCGGCAACTTCGCCGCAATCGCCTCGATGGCCTGCATGGCCTGACCCGTCGACTTGCCCGGCGCTGCGGCACCCTGGATTTCCACCGCGGAAATACCGTTGTAGCGTTCCAGCTTCGGCGAACCGTAGATCCATTCGCCGGTACCAAATGCACCGAACGGAACCATTGCGCCGGCGCTATTGCGCACGTACCACCTGTTCAGGTCTTCCGGGTTCATGCGGAACTGCGCGTCGCCCTGTACATAGACCTTCTTGATCCGGTTATCGACGTCCAGGAAGTTGTTCACGTACGACGAAGCCCACGCGATCGAGAACACCTGGTCGATAGTCGCAGGCGACAGACCCAGCGCATTCGCCTTCTCGCGATCCACGTTCACCTTGAACTGCGGCGTATCGTTCAGGCCGTTAGGACGAACCTGTGCGAGCGTCGGATCCTTCGACGCCATGCCGAGCAGCATGTTGCGCGCTTCCATCAGCTTCGCGTGACCGAGACCCGAGCGATCCTGCAACTCGAAGTCGAAGCCTGACGCCGTGCCCAGTTCCGGAATGGACGGTGGATTGACCGGGAAGATCATCGCGTCCTTATAGCTGGCGAAGTGCCCGAACATCCGTCCGACCAGCGCGCCCACCTTCTGGTCCGCTCGCTGCCGCAGTCCGTAATCCTTCATCCGCACGAACACGAGGCCCGAGTTCTGGCCGCGGCCCGCGAAGCTGAAGCCATTCACGGTAAAGACCGCTTCGACGATGTCCTTCTGGTCCGTCAGCAGCCAGTTGGAAACATCGGCAAGCACCTTGGCCGTGCGCTCCTGCGTGGAACCAGCCGGCGCCTGGACAAGCACGAACATCGTGCCCTGGTCTTCGTCAGGCAAGAAAGACTTCGGCAGGCGAACGAACAGGAAACCCACCGCGACGATCACCACCAGATAGATGATCAGCCAGCGGCCCGAGCGCTTGATCACATGCTCCACGCCGCTGTGATACTTGTCCTGGCTCTTTGCGAAAGTGCGGTTGAACCAGCCGAAGAACCCCTTCTTCTCCTCGTGATGACCCTTCTCGATTGGCTTCAGGAGCGTCGCGCACAATGCCGGCGTCAAAATCAACGCGGTCAGCACGGACAAGATCATGGCCGCGACAATGGTCAGCGAAAACTGCCGGTAGATCGCGCCCACCGAACCGCCCGAGAACGCCACCGGCACGAACACGGCCGACAGCACGAGCGCCACGCCGACCAGCGCGCCGGTAATCTGGTCCATCGCCTTGCGGGTGGCGTCCCTTGGAGATAAGCCCTCCTCGGCCATCACCCGCTCGACGTTTTCCACCACCACGATCGCATCGTCCACCAGCAAGCCGATGGCGAGCACCAGCCCGAACATGGAGAGCGTATTGATGGAGAAACCCACCAGCCCCATGACCGCGAAGGTACCCAGCAGCACGACCGGCACGGCGATGGTCGGAATCAGCGTGGCCCGCAGGTTCTGCAGGAACAGGTACATCACCAGGAACACCAGCACGATCCCTTCGATCAGCGTCTTGACCACTTCTTCAATAGACAGCTTCACGAACGGCGTGGTGTCGTACGGATACTTCACGACGAGACCCGGCGGGAAGTACTTCGACAGGTCGTCGATCTTCGCGCGCACAGCCTTCGCCGTATTCAGCGCGTTGGCGCCCGTGGCAAGCTGAATACCGAAACCAGCGGTCGGCTGACCGTTGTACTTCGTGTCGAAGTTGTAGTTCTCACCGCCCAGCTCGATGCGCGACACGTCCTTCAGCCGCACTTGCGAGCCATCCTGATTCACCTTCAGCAGGATGTTGCCGAACTGCTCAGGCGTTTGCAGCAGCGTGGCTTCCGTAATGGTTGCCTGCAGCATCTGGCCCGGCACTGCCGGCGTACCGCCCAGGCCGCCGCCTGCCACCTGCACGTTCTGTGCAGAGACGGCGTTCGTCACATCGAGCGGCGTCAACTGGTAGTTGTTCAGCTTGGTTGCATCCAGCCAGATCCGCATGGCGAATTGCGAGCCGAACAACGTCACCGTCCCCACCCCGTCGATACGGCTGATCGGATCTTCCACCTTCGAGGCCACGTAGTTGGCGAGGTCGTAACGGCCCATGGAGCCGTCTGTGGAGACGAACGCCATCACCATCAAGAAGCTGCTGCTCGACTTCGTCACCTTGGAGCCAAGCTGCTGAACGGCTTGCGGCAAGAGCGGCGTGGCGAGTTGCAGCTTGTTCTGGACCTGCACCTGCGCGATGTCCGGATTCGTGCCGGCCGCGAACGTCAGCGTAATGGTGGCCGTACCGGAGTCGTCACTGGTGGAAGACAGGTACAGCAAGTGATCGAGACCGCTCATCTGCTGCTCGATCACCTGCGTTACCGTGTTTTCCACCGTGCTGGCGGACGCACCCGGGTACGTAGCACTGATCTGAATGGCCGGCGGCGCGATCGTCGGATACTGCGCGACCGGCAAGGTGAAGATCGAAGCGATCCCCGCCAGCATCAGAATAATGGCGATCACCCACGCGAAAATCGGGCGATCGATAAAGAACTTTGCCATGAAACAGGCTCCCTTTTATTGCGCCTGATTACGCGCCTGATGCCGCGGATGCGGGTGCCGGATTGCTCGAAGCCGCCACGCCGCTCGCGCCGGCGTCCGCTGCCGCCGGAGCCGCGCCCGGAGCGGCACCCGATGCCGATTGAGCCGCCTGGGCCGGAAGCTGCGCGTCGACAGCCTTCACGGTCGAACCTGGCCGCGCTTTTTCCGTCCCCTGCACGATCACGCGATCACCCGGATTCAGGCCGCTATCCACGACCCACTGGTCGCCGTACGTACCCGACGTCACCAGCTGGCGCAACGCCACCTTGTTGTCCGGACCGACCACCAGAGCCGTTGGCTGGCCCTTCTGGTCATGCGTCACGCCGACTTGCGGCACCACCAGCGCCTTGTCGTTCACACCTTCGTCAATACGCGCACGCACGAACATGCCCGGCAGCAGCACGCGGTCCTTGTTCGGGAAAATCGCGCGCACCGTGACCGAACCGGTGCCCTGGTCCACGCTCACGTCGGAGAATTGCAGCTTGCCCGCCTCCGGATACTGGCGGCCGTCTTCCAGGATCAGCGTGACCTTGGCGGCGTTGGCGCCGCTGGTATGCAAACGGCCTTCCTGGATATCGCGACGAAGCTTCAAGCCGTCCACGCTTGATTGCGTCAGGTCGACATAGACCGGATCGATCTGTTGAATCGTGGTGAGCAGCGTAGCGGCGCTAGCCTGCACATAAGCGCCCGGCGTGACCTGCGACAAGCCCGTGCGGCCCGTGATAGGCGACACGACGTCCGTATAACCCAGGTTGATCTGCGCGGTGTCGACAGCCGCCTTGCCCGACGCCACGTCGGCCACAGCCTGGCCCTGGGTTGCCACGGCGTTGTCGTAGTCCTGCTTGCTGACCGCGTTTGCGGCAACCAGGATTTTGAAGCGAGCGGCCTGGGCGTTCTGCGTGACCACGTTGGCTTGCGCCTTGGCGAGCGTTGCCTTGGCGGTATTCAGGGCCGCGATGTACGGCGCCGGATCGATCTTGTAGAGCCGCTCGCCTGCCTTCACGTCTGCACCTTCCGTGAATTCACGGCGCAGCACGATGCCGTCGACCCGTGCACGAACCTGGGCGACGAGAAATGCGCTCGTGCGGCCCGGCAGTTCGCTCACGACAGGAACGGTGGTGGGTTGAACGGTAATGACCCCGACTTCGGGTGTCTGGGGCGGCGGTGCTGATGGTTTTTGTCCGCAGGCTGCAAGAATCACGGCAGCCGTCGCGGCACTGATTAAGCGGAATGGAACCCGTTCGACGCGCATGGAGCGACCTCTGTCAAAGACTGAGATTGAAATAAGTGCGCGGCCGCCTTCTACGGGCGGGCCGCTACGAGCGTCTGGAGACGCTTACCAGTAGCCAGTGGGCGCAAAAACCAGTGCCCCGACCAGCAGTCGTCCTCCGCGCCGGAAGCCGTCAATGTTTACGGCTGCCGCTGACAACGACCTTGGGATGGGCCACGCGGATGGACGGCGGATTGAAAGCTGTGTCGGATATTAACCGGTCAGTGCTACTTGGGCTATCGTTGGACGGATGGTATTGTATATACATTCACGAGTGAACGTAAAAGTGACGATCATATGTGAACAAGAGCAGTGCGAGGGGAATCGTCTCGAAGGGCTGGTGAGCGATAAACAAATGCATGACGTCGCTGCAGTGCAATGTAAGCCGGCGTTAATGTTTGCGCCGGGCAAGTAAGCTGGAACCCACGAAATAATGGTCAGACGAACCAAGGAAGAAGCGGCAGAAACGCGCAATAGTATTCTCGACGCGGCAGAACGGGTTTTTTTCGAGAAAGGCGTTTCGCGCACCACGCTGGCCGACATCGCGCTGGAAGCCGGTGTTACGCGCGGCGCAATCTACTGGCACTTTGCGAACAAGGGCGACCTGTTCACCGCCATGTTCGACCGCAGCCTGTTACCGCTTGACGAACTGGTCGAAGCAACGCTCGACACCAAAGAGGCGGACCCGCTTGGCCGGATCCGCGACATCTTCATCTGGTGCATGCGCAATATCGCGCTCGACGAGCAGCGCCGCCGCGTATTCGACATCCTGTTTCTGAAATGTGAATTCGTGGAAGACATGGGGCCGGTGCGCGAACGGCATCAAACGAACATGCGCGAGGGGAAGGAGAAGATCGAGCGGGGACTGCGCAATGCGGTTGATAAGGGCCAGTTGCCGGCCTCGCTCGACACGCACCACGCCACCACCATCCTGCACGCGCTCTTCACCGGCATTCTCTACGACTCACTGATGTGGCCCGAGAGCATCGATCTCAAGAATGATGCCGAACGCATGATCGATTCCTGTTTCGACGTCATGCGCTATAGCCCCAGCATGCTGCTGCGCCCCGACGAATCCTTGTAGCCGGGCGCTCCTGCGGTGCTATCGCAGACCGTAGCGCTGTGCGAGAAACAGGAAGATGGCAACACAGCAGAGCATCGCGGCCCAGGCCCAGGCGGGCAGGCTGTGCGGATGCGGATGGCGAGGCGCGTGACCGGGGAGCCGGTGGCGCAAGACGCCGCCAATGGCATCGGCCGTCGCCGCCGCGCGGGATTTTTGCGTCGCGGGGGTGCCGTGACGGGCGAACGCCGCCGACATGGTGATTGGCCGCAAGAACACATGGCGCCGCGAGACTCCCGGTTCGGGCATGACAGCCGGCGGGTGGCCATGCTTCGCCCGCACGACTTCGCAGAATTCGATGAAAAAATCGTCGGCGACTTCACGCAGCGAGTTTTCGATCTGGCGCGCGGGCAAACCTGCCAGCGGCCCGGAGAGCGTTGCCCAGACCGTGTATTCAATCCATGTGGATGCCCCGTCCTCGTCCGGAATCAGCGCCACCGCGATTTGTCCGCGCAACGATCCCACGCCTTCGCCGCGCGCCTTGAAACTGAGGGTTTGCGCGTCGACCTCGCCGGGCCGGCCGTCATGGCGCGGCAAACGGGTGGCGTCGGCGACGTGCGCCCGGATCGCGTAGTGCGCCCGCAGCGCGCCGAGCGGCACCGTCAACCTCAACGTATATTCGCCGCCGGCGAGACGCACCAGGGATTCGCAGTTATCGATACTCGCGCGCACCAGCGCAAGATCTCCCAAGGCCTCGCGCACCTGGGCAGGCTCGAGCGGGATGCGTAAGGCATCGGCGACTTCCATCAGACTCTCCCCTGTGTCGGCCAGAGTTCGCGCTTCAGCGCTTACTCTGGTCCCATGCAGGTCGCATGGCGCCCACTGTAATGATATTGACCCGGCGTTTCAGGTACCGGCCGTCTCGTCGATACGATCGACTCGCGACGGATAAAACGCCAGATAGCTTTTAATTTGCGCGACGCCTTCTTTCGGTTGCTCGTAGCTCCAGACGGCGTTCTCGACCGGGCCGTCCTCTGTCAGCAGATGGTAGTACGTAGCATCGCCCTTGTAAGGGCAATGTGAGGTGTGCGTGGATTTCGAGAGGCGCGCCATGTTGACATCGGCACGCGGGAAATAATGCACCGGATCGTGGCCCGTTTCGCTCAGCGTCAAGGCCGCATGGGTGTCGGCAAACGTTACCCCCTGGTGAATCACGCGATGGCGTCGCGCATTCAGCGAAATTTCGATGTGATGGGTGTCGGTACTCATGGCACGCTCCCGGTACCAGGAAACGAAACAGCCGCCGCGGTGTTTGCAGCAACGACATAAAAAAGCCACGGGTTTTCGGGACCCGTGGCTTTCATTATGAGACAAGTTCGGGGTGCTTGTACAAGCTCCGCGAACGTCTTTTGGTACCTGCGCCACACTTAACGCTGCATCGCAATCCTTTGTTTCATATGCGGTTTTGCGTACGGTGGCTCGTCACGGCGCATGCTGCTTCTGTTGGCGTTCGAAGACTTACTGCATGGACCAGTGGAAATCGGCCTTCGCCTTGCCATCGCCGGCCACCGTCACTCCCTGCTTCTTTTCCGAATCCTTGTAGCGGGCGTAAACCGTGTAGTGGCCAGGGGGCAATTTCACCAGCATGTATGGGCCCTGAGCGTCGGCCTTCAGCACCTCGGTGTTCTTTGCATCGGCAATACGCACGTGGACGTCAGCCAGATAATCCGACGTCGGCCCCGTGAAACGCAGCGACAGCGGCCAATGCGCCTGCGCGCTAATCAGCGCGTGCGATTCGTCGAGCCCCACGCCGCCGGAAGTGAACGACACATCACCCTGCGTCTGGATCTGCGGCAAGCCACCGCCATTCGTGTTGCCGGCGCTGCTCATGTCGCTCGTTCCCCCGCCCACGGTCTGGGCAAACGCGCCACCAGCCATACCGAACGTCATCACGGCCGCGAGCACCGCAATGGACGCTTTCGTCACCGCAGGCCGGTTGTGTTTAGTCAATGCACCAGTGTTTGCTTCGGTATTTGCTTCAATCGCTGTTTTAGTCGTCTTGGTCATCGTCATCTGCTCCTTATGGACTTCAGACGCCTTTATCGGCGTTCCGCTTTTCCCCTGCCGTGTCCAGCACGCAACGTTTTGGGCAGTCGGGCCAAAGCGGTTCGGGAGAGAAACTATCAGCACGGTTCGTGCCTGCATCCCACCCCATTTTCCAGGGCGGCCCGCGGTGCGTGCCGCCCTGTTCCCGCATCGGATGGAGTTCAGCCGGCGCTTACATCATCTGGCGCATGACCTGATGCATCACCCGGCAATCAACCCAGATCCACCGGCACGAAGATCTGCGCATCGTCGCGCTGGATCAGCAACGCGATGCTGTCGCCAGCGTGAGCCACCATCGTCTTCAATTGCTGCACGGTCGTGACGGGCTGGCCGTTGACCGCCAGGATCACGTCGCCGGCCTGGATACCGGCGCTTTCCGCGGCGCCACCCGACTGTTGCACCAGCAAACCACGAGACAGCGACGCGCTCTGCTTCTCTTCAGGCGTCAACGGCCGGACGGCGACACCCAGACGGGCATCCTGGGATGCCGAATCGCCCTTGTCCGCACCCTGGCCCGTGCTGGCGGTCTTGGTATCGGACAACGTGCCTACGGTCACCGTCAGGTCCTTCGTGGCCTTGTCGCGCCAGACCTGCACCTTCGCCGTGGTTCCCGGCGCGAGCGCCGCGACTTGCGACGGCAACGCGTTCGAGTCCGCAACCGGCTGGCCATCGACCGAGAGGATCACGTCGCCGGGCTGGAGACCCGCCTTCGCCGCCGGGCCGCCCGCTTCAACCGAACTTACGAGCGCGCCATTCGGGCTTTGCAGGCCGAACGACTTCGCGAGCGTCTGGTCCATGCCCTGCACGGTCACGCCAAGACGGCCGCGATCCACATGGCCGGTCTTCACCAGCGCATCTTTCACCTTCATGGCTTCATTGATCGGGATTGCGAACGACAGTCCCTGGAAGCCGCCGGTCTGCGAATAGATCATCGAGTTGATGCCGATCACTTCCCCTTGCAGGTTGAAGAGCGGGCCACCCGAGTTACCCGGATTCACCGGCACGTCGGTCTGGATAAACGGGGTGTAATTCTCGTTGGGCAATGAGCGCGATTTTGCGCTGATGATGCCGGACGTCACGGTGTTGTCGAAACCGTAAGGTGAGCCGATTGCGACCACCCACTGGCCGACCTTGCTGCCGTTCGGATCGCCAATCTTGACGGTCGGCAGGTTCTTCGCATCAATCTTCAGCACGGCGACATCCGACTGCTTGTCCGAACCGATCACCTTCGCGCGGTACTCACGCTTGTCGGTGGTCTTGACCGTGACCACGTTCGCGCCATCGACCACATGGGCATTGGTCAGGATGTAACCGTCGCTGCTCACGATAAAGCCCGAACCCAGGCTTTCGCTGGGGGTATCGGCGGCATTCTGGCCGTCGTTGCCACCCATGCCCGGCACGCCATTACCGTAGAAGTGCTTGAAGAACTGGTAGAACGGATCGCTCGGATCGATCGGCAATTGCGGATTGCCCCCGTTCATGCCGCCGTTCATGCCATTGCGGCGCGACGCGGTCTTCACCACGTGTTTCGCGCTGATATTGACGACCGCCGGGCCGTAGGTTTCGACCAGGCCGGAGAAATCGGGAATACCGGTCTTCGCCGCGGCTTCGGCCGGCATCATCGCGGCTTGCGCCGGCGCGATGACCTGCGGTGCCGGGACGTTCCGGTTTCCGGCCACATAACCCGCCGACAAGGCAACGGCAACTGCAACCGCAACGGCGCTGCGGGAAATGATCTTCGCTTTCATCGTGTGCTCCTCGGGAATGCGCTTCAGAATGAAACGAAGAGTAAGAGGCCCCGCTTAAAGGGCACTTAAAGCCGGCGACTTAGGCCGCTTCAAGCCGATTTGAATTGAATCGAGACCAGCAAACCGCCGTTTTTCGATTCGGCGAGCGAAACTTTCGCGTCGTGCTGCATCGCGATCCGGCGCACGATTGCGAGGCCCAGGCCGCTGCCCGCCACGTCCGTGCGCGCCCGGCTGGAGCCCGCTCCCACGCGATAAAACCGGTCGAACACCCGCTCGCGTTCATCGGCGGGAATACCCGGACCGGTATCGGAGATCTCCACGGTGGGCTTGCCGTCGTCCACCTGCAGGCAGACATCCACGCGGCCGCCGCTTGGCGTGTATTTCGTGGCGTTATCGATGAGATTGTTGAACATCACGCGCAACGCATTCGCGTCGCCGGTGATGGTCGCCGGTTCGCTCGCTTCAATGCCCAGGTCGACACCACGCTGTTGCGCCACCAGCACGGACGCGCCCACGCATTCGTCCAGCAGTGCGTGCAGGTCCACCCGCTTGGTTTCGCTCTTGCCATCAGGTTCCGAGCGCGCAAGCGCCAGCAGTTGCTCGGCCAGCCGCGTGGCGCGCGTGATACCCGCTTGCAAGTCGTCCAGCGCTTCCTTGCGCGACTCGTCGTCCTTCGCTCGCGCCACCAGTTGCGACTGGATCTGCACGGCGGCGAGCGGCGTGCGAAGCTCGTGGGCAGCGTCGGCAACAAACGCCTTTTGCGTATCCAGCGCGGTCGCGAGACGGGCGAGCAGCGCGTTCAACGCACGCACGACAGGGACGACCTCTTCCGGCAAGCGGTTGTCGGGTAAAGGCTCCAGCGCTTCAGGATGACGGGTGTCGAGCGCACGCGTGACGCGTTGCAGCGGCATCAAACCCCGTCCGACGATGATCCATATCGCCATGCCGAGCAGCGGCAACAGCACCACCAGCGGCCACAAGGTTCGCCACGCAACACCCGCCGCCAGCCGGTTGCGGATAGACAACGGCTGCGCGAGCTGCACGACGTTGTCGCCGACAATGGCGCTGTAGACGCGCCAAACACCGCGCGCTGTGGATTCGGTGGAAAAGCCCAGTTCCGCATGCGGCGCCAGCGGCACGCGCGGATGCGAGTAATACATGAGCACGCCGTTACGGTTCCAGATCTGGATCACAACGCCTTCGTCGCTGTCGCTGCGCGATTGCAGCACGGACGAAAACGGCTCCGACGGCAACGCGGCCGCGATCTGTTCCAACTGGTAATCGAAGAGTTCGTTCGCTTCGGCCAGCGCCTGACGGTAGATCAGCCAGCCCGCAAACCCCACGCCGACGATCACCAGCGCCAGCAGCCAGACCAGCAGTTGGCGGCGAATGGAATGCATCAGGCTTCCTTCGACACCATGTAACCCAGTCCACGAACATTGCGGATAAGGTCGGGCCCCAGCTTTTTACGCAGCGAATGGATGTAGACCTCGACCGTATTACTGCCGATTTCCTCACCCCAGCCGTAGATTTTTTCTTCGAGCTGGCTCTTCGATAAAACCGCGCCCGGGCGGGCCATCAGGGCTTCGAGCAGCGCGAATTCGCGGGCTGAAAGGGCTACGGCGTTACCTTCGAGTGTGACCTGGTGGCCCACCGGGTCCAGCGTCAATGCGCCATGGCGGATCAGGGAGTCGCCGCGGCCCGCATGGCGGCGGATCAGGGCACGCATGCGCGCACCCAGTTCGTCGAGGTCGAAGGGTTTGACGAGATAGTCGTCGGCGCCGGCGTCCAGGCCTTTCACCCGGTCGGCAATGGCGTCCCGGGCAGTGACGATCAGCACGGGCAACGCGTTGCCTTTTGCTCTCAGGCTTTTGAGGACGTCGAGGCCGTCGCGTTTCGGCAGGCCCAGGTCCAGCAGAATGAGATCGTAAGGTTCCCCGCCTACCGCCGTCAGGGCGGCTTCACCGTCCTGCACCCAGTCCACCGCGAATCCATCGCTGCGCAGCGCCTTGCGGACGCCTTCCGCAATCATTCTGTCGTCTTCTACCAGTAGGATTCGCATCGGTTCAGGTCACGGCTTGTCTTGGCTTTGCAGCCCGGACAACCATTCTAGCCGGGACGAGTTAAGGCGGGCTTAAAAGGGCCTTAAGACGGGTCTTCGTCGCCGTCCGCCTTGCACACCCTTGGGTTCGCTCATTTTTAGCGACCCCGCCGCTGGCGCTAATGAGCAATGCACGCCGATTTTGTCTCCGTGAAACCCTCAATCGCGTATTTGCCGAATTCACGGCCTATCCCCGACTGCTTGTATCCGCCAAACGGCATGCCCGGATCCAGCGGAACGTGGCAATTCACCCATACCGTCCCCGCTTCCAGTCGAGGGATCAGGTTCATCACCGCCTTGAGGTCATTACTCCACAGGCTGGCAGCCAATCCATAAGGGCTGTCGTTCGCCAGACGGATTGCTTCGGCCGGATCGTCGAACGGCATGACAGCAAGCACGGGGCCAAAAACCTCGTCCCGTACGATCGACGCGTCCGCCGGTACGTCCGCCAGCACCGTCGGCCGGACGTAGTAACCCCGGCCCATGACCGGCGTACCGCCCGCAAGGAAGCGCAAACCCTCCGCATGCGCGCGAGCAATATGGTCCTCGACCCGATCGCGATGTCGTGCCGATACAAGCGGATTGATTTGCGCCGACGGGTCAAGGCCAGGACCCAGTTTCATTGCGTTGGCGATGTCGGCGAGTCCATCAGCAACTTGCCGGTATCGGCTGCGATGCACATAGATCCGCGAGGCGCCCGCGCAAACCTGCCCCTGGTTGAAGAAACCACCCATGACGGCGCCCTTCACCGCTTGATCGACATCGATATCGGCGAGCATCACGGCCGGATTCTTGCCGCCAAGTTCAAGCGAGAACCGCGTCATGTTATTCACCGCGGCAGCGCCCACGAGTTTGCCCGTGGGCGTCGAACCGGTGAACGAGATCTTGCTGACGCCGGGATGGGCTGCAAGCGCGGCGCCGCATTCGGGTCCGCCCGTGATCACGTTGAAAACGCCAGGCGGCACACCCGCCTCGAGTGCGAGTTCCGCAAGCCTGAGCGCGGTGAGCGGCGTCTCCGCCGAAGGCTTGATGACAACCGTACAGCCCGCCGCAAGCGCAGGCACGAGCTTCCAGACGGCGATCATCAGCGGGAAGTTCCACGGCACAATCCCCGCCACTACGCCAATTGGCTCCTTGCGGGTGAAGGCCGTGTATTTCGTGCCCGGTGGAAACGGGATCGAGACATCGAGCGTCTCGCCGGTGATCTTGGTCGCCCAACCCGCCATGTATCGCACATATTCAATGGCCGCTCCAACCTCTACCGCCCGCGCGACGTTGATCGATTGCCCCTGGTTGAGGGTTTCCATTTGCGCCAGGTCTTCGCCGTGGGCCTCCAGCAAATCGGCCAGGCGCAACAAGATGCGCTCGCGCTCTGAAGGACGCAGGCCGCTCCACACGCGGGCGTCGAATGCCGCGCGGGCGCTCCTAACCGCGCGATCGACATCGTTCGCGTCCGCGTCCGGCACGCTTGAAATCCGCTCGCCATTCGCGGGATCGAAGATATCGAGCCGGCGCGGGGAATGCGCAGGCTGCCACGCTCCATCGACAAAAATCCCCAGTTCGCGCTTCAAGAATGAACGAACGTCGTTGTTGACTACCACTAGTCCTGCGTTATGCATCTCGATGTTTTCCGAAGTGAAGAGTGTTGGAACCGAAGGAGACCTACCAGTCATATGGAGCCGCCGACGCCGACGCTTACGCTCATCGGCCTCACGACTCTCACGACCCGCGCACTACCAGCCGGCCGCGCCGATCGATCTTCATTCATTGTGGATACCGCGTGATGTTGAGCACCGTGGCCTGTGCACCGACCGGAAAATTCGAGACCGCGTCGAACGAATCACCCTGATAGCCAATGATCTTGCCGTCAGTTTTCATGCCTGCCAGATCGATCATCACCACGCCAAGTGTCGGGATGACCTTTTCGCGCCAGACGAACAGATAAAGCTGCTCGTCGATGCGAAAAGAGTGGCACCGGTCAAGGTCTGCCAGCCCCTTCTCCGCGCCTTCCAGGCATTGCCACGCGTAGAAATGCTCGTAGCGCTCGGTCTCGCTATAGATGTAGAGATTGCGCATGCCGATCAACTCGGCCGTCGGGGCATGCAGCGCGGTTGCATCGACCGTGGGCGCCGCAGCCACGCCGGGTGCGATCACACCGTGCCGGAAGCTTGCGTGCACAGCGGTCAATTCGTCACCACGTTCGGCCCGGGTAAACGCGTCGACGCGCGTCTCGCGCTCGCTAGGCAAGGTACCGGTGACCGACGTAGCCAGTCCGCGACGCAGGTCGAGTACGAGGCTGGTCGATGACGCGCCGCTTTCGCCGCCGGAATAATCGACGAAATAAATGCCGGCGCGCACCGAGGTTGCGCGATAGGCGTGTTCGCCGCGATTCGTGCGCAAGGTGCCGGCGGCGAGGAATTCCAGTGCAAGGGAGGAACCGTCGCTGAATTGCAGCCGCATGTCTCGGCCGGCCAGATCCGCGGTGGCGGGCAGGATGTTGCTGTCAGGCGCGAAGCCTTCGGCGAGCGCGCCGACATGGATGAAACCGGGCTGTGATGTCATGGCAATAGAACTCCTTGAGAGTTGAACAGTTGAACGAATGGGGCTTCGACGGACAAACGCTTGCCGCGAAAATCACCGTGAAAATCCAGCCGCCAATTCATCGATTAGCTGACGCTGGAACTGCACGAACCGTTCGCCCGGTTGCTGCGCGATAGCAAGATCGAGCATTGGATCGATTACGTCAGTACCCACGCCCGCAAGCGTCTCGACAATCGCGTGGCCGCAAAACGGCACATACGCTTCCGAATATCCGCCTTCGTGAACGATGGCGAGGCGCCCGTCGCAATGCCGGTCCGCGGCGTCGAGCATGAGGCGCGTCATGGCGCGGTAGCTTTCGGTGTGCAGCAGCATCCGCGCAAGCGGATCGACGGCGCTCGCATCCAGCCCGCTCGCTACCACGATCAGTTCGGGCCGGAACCTGTCGAGCGCGGGAATCACAATGCGCTCCATGGCGTACAGATACGCGTCGTGCCCGCCGCCCGGCAGCAGCGGAATGTTGATGTTCACGCCGAGCCCCGCGCCTTCGCCGCGCTCCTCGGCACCGCTATAACCCGGTGGAAAACATCGGTCCTGATGAAGGGAGACGGTCAGCGTGTTGGGGTCGTCGTAATAGATCGACTGCGTCCCGTTGCCGTGGTGGACATCCCAGTCGATCACCGCGACACGCTGCACCTGATGCTTCGCGCGCGCCGCCTCAATAGCGACCGGAATGTTGGCAAGCAGGCAGAATCCCATCGGCTTGTCGCGCAGGCAGTGGTGGCCTGGCGGCCGGGACAGCGAAAACGCGTTGCCCGAGCGGCGCCCAAGCACGCGATCGATGGCACCAATGGCCAGACCGGCCGATAACGCCGCGATCTCGTAACTGCCTTTGCCGAACGGTGCAAGGTCGCCGGGGTCGCCGAGATCACCGCCCGTTGTGTCGCTCAGGGCCTTGAAGCGGCTGAGGTACTCACGCGGATGAATACGCATGAGTTCGTCATCGGTTGCAATGGGAGCGCTGCACATGTCGAGCTGGCCGCCCAGGCCTGACATCTGGATCAATGAGAGAAGGCGTCGTTTCGAGTCGGGAGATTCGGCGTAGCCACCGCTCGAAGGAGGCTGAACCCAGCCGCCAACGGGGAAAAATAAAGCGTGGGCGCCGCTGGTGTGCCAGAACGTCCGTTCATCGGTGAAAAAAGCGGTGTGGGTCATCGTGTTGGTCATCGGGTAACTCGTTTGGAAAGGGTTCGGTTCAAGGGCAGGCGAGAACCGTGCTTCAGCTTCGCTCGACGCGAAGCAGGCAGACGAGTGAAAGCGTGCAAATTGCCGCCGCCCCGGCGAACAGCGCGTGGAGGCTGGCGCCTGCGTCAAGCAGGACACCTGCTATCAGCGGGCCCATAGCGAGACCCGCACCGATCACAAAGTTGAGCGAAGCGATCAGGCGCCCGGAGTGGTCCTTGTTCGCGGCTGCCGCGAGAATGAACGGCAGCACGAAAGTCCAGGCGAACTTGAAGGCGAAGATCGCCGTCATGTAAGCCCCGACGCCCGAATGGACGGAGAGTCCGGCCAACGCGGCGAAGAGCAATCCGTACCCCGCGACGAGCATCACGCGGCGGGCAAGGCGGCCGCCGATCAGCGAGGCCACGCCCGCGCCGGCAATGCCCATCACGCTGGCGATCGCGAGCACGCTGCCGCTGCGGCTCGCATCGAGTCCCGCAAGCGAGGCGGCCTCGCTCGCAAAAGTCCAGACGCCGCCAATGGCAAGGTAGAACGCCAGGACGCCGGCAACGGCGAACGCTGCGCTGGCTGCGCCGGAGGTGTTGCCAGCTGTCGCGCGGACCGTGTGCTCGTTGTGTGGGTCGCGCTGAAGCCGCTTGCCGCCAAGTGCGGGATCAAAGCCGCGAGTGAGCGGAGCGGCGCAAACCGCCAGCAGCGCGAGCGTGACGTAAAGCGCACGCAAGCCGAACGCATTGAAGAGATGCGGCAGCAAGAGCAGGCCGAGCGCGCCCGCCACCAGTTGTCCCACGACCCACAAACCATAGACCCGGTCGCGGTCGCCGCTCGTCGCGGCGCTCGTCATGCAAAGCACCATGAGCGTTCCGCCACCGAGCGCCGTGACGGCCCGCAGCGCCAGCAACGCGACGAAACCTGGCATCACGAGCGCGGTGATCAGGTTACCGACGCAAAATACGGCCGTCGCACATGCCGCCACGCGGCGAGCATCGACGCGGCCGAGCCATAAGTACGAGGGCGCGGTGGCCAGGCTGAATGCGCCGAGTTCGACAAAAAAGTACGTGCCGATCTGCGATGCGCTCAAGCCCATCGGTCCGCCGAGTTGCGCGGCGACCGCCGGTGCGACCAGCAGGAGTAACGGTGCTATCGCGGAGAAAACGACGAGGGAGACAAGCGTCGACCGGGTGAACCCGCGTGCGGGACCCGCGCTGAGCCCGACGGGGGCCAGATAAGTTTTCATAAGTAGCGGGTCTCAGAAGAGGTGGTACATGCCGACCATCGCGCCGAGCTGCGATGCGCCGTCGAGTGGAGCCGGGTCGTATTCGTAGACCGTCTGCGAGCTATGCCCGCTGTTACGCGCAAAGCCGAGGTTGGCGTAGACGACTGAACGCTTGGAAAGGTTGTAGGTGCTGCTTGCGATAAAGAGCGTTGGATGGCCGATGCTTGGCGTGTTTGAAAACGTCTGATAGACGCCACCTGCAAAACCGAGAGCCGGGGCGGCCTGATAACGAACGCCGGCCCAGCCAACCGTCCTGGCAGGCGCCAGCGAGCCGGTGAGCCGTTCGACGCCGCCATACAACGTGAGGGGATCGATACTTAAGCGCGCGGCGAGCGTCCCGACCGTCAACTGCTGGCCGGAGGCATCGGTCGCTCCCGCAACCTCGCCTTGCCGACGATGCAAAACCGCGCTCGCGCCCAAGACCTTGCTCGCATATTCACCGCCGATCTCCAACACCCGGCCGCTACGTGAGTTGCCGGCGACACCACCCGTTGCCGCCAGTGCTTCCGCGTTGAAGCCACCAAATTCGCGGGTCTTGTACTTGAATGCGTTGTCGATGAAATTCGACATCATTGGCATGAGTACGCCCTGGCCGCCATACGCCGCGTATTGCAGCGGGTCATAGAGAACGGTCTTGTCGAACAGCACGCTGAACTGACGGCCGATGGTCACGCTGCCGAAGTGACCCGTGAGGCCAACATACGCACCGCGGAAGAACGCAAGCCCGGGCACTGTCGGCGTCCCGTCGTTGAGGTTCAGGCCTTGCTCGAGCTTGAAGAGGGCCTGCAGGCCACCACCCAACTCCTCCGTGCCGGTCACCCCGATCTGAGACGGCAGGACTCCATAGTTTTGCAGGCCCACCGACGCATGCTGTCCATCGGCACGGGTCAGATACTGCACGCCTGCGTCGAGTATTCCGTACATCGTCACGCTCGATTGCGCCGATGCCGCGCGTGGCGCGAGAACCTGCGACGCGAGCAGACAGCAATACGCGGCATGAAGCCTCCGATAGTTCCGTTTCATTAGTCAGGCTCCAAAGGTGTTGCTGTGGATGTGCCGCAGAAACAGTGTCTGCATCCCGATGAGCGTTGAACAGTCGTCCAGATGGACGATGCGGGAAACCCTTGGATAGCCATCGAAGCCGGACCTGGCGGCATTGCCGGATGAAGCGATGGCACGAGACATTCTGGTGCGTCTCGCAGAGGATGCGCACACCCCTCAAATGGAGGGGACTGGCTCGATTTATACGTAGGACTATTTAAATAGTCCGGGTATGATTTATCTTGATCAGGCGAAACGGCTCAACGAGCATCCCTGGCCCGTGCGAGGAGCAGAGCGTCACATTTATCGTTGACCCTGGCGGAATGGCTGTACAGATCGAGGACGTGCCGGATGCCATATCGCTCGACCATCGCACGGCCCCGTCCGGGCGTGCACGCCGCCTGGATTTCGAAGGGGCCTTCGCCCGCAACGGCACGTCGTCGCGGGACCTGAGCGTCCTGTTGCTGGAGCTCTATGCGCTCGCCGGCCGCAGCGGCATCGGTGAATTTGAGAAAGGTTTTTTCGGGCTGCTCGCCGAGCAATTGCCCTTCGATGCCGGCTGGACTGGCGTGGCGACCCATGCGCTCAGCGGCCCCGTGATGCACAACAGTTTCATGGTCGCGCTAAACGAAGACTTTTTCGCCGGCTGGACCGGCATTCGCGATTGCGATCCGCTCGCACAACGCATGTCGGGCCGCTACGGAGAAGCCATGTCGATTTCCATCGTCGACCCTGGCATTGCTCCGCGCTTTCGCGACTGGGCCATCAAACACGGCCTCGCGCAGTTGATGTGCGTCTTTACGCTCGACCATCGGTTCGGCCTGACCACTTTTCTCTCGGTGTATCGGCGAGCATTGGACAAGCCGTTCACGAAAGAAGATGCCCGCAGGATCGAAGACGTGATTCCGCATCTCGCTGCGGCGCTCACGATCAACCGCTCGTTCCAACTCACGCGCGAACGTGCGGACGGCGCGAGCGTACCGGGACGCGCGCTGTGTGATCGATTCGGAACCGTGCATCAGGGGGATGCTGGATTTTTCGCCATTCTGCGCAGCGAATGGCCGGATTGCGAAGATGGCTGGCTGCCGCACGCGTTGGTGCGTCATCTGCGCAACGATGCGCGGCGTGCCTATGCGGGGAAGTCGATAGTAATCCGTTGCGTGCCCGTAGCCGGGTTGTTTCAGCTCGACGCGCAGCCTCGCTCGCCGCTCGATCGTCTGAGTCCGCGCGAGCTGATCGCTATCCGGCTCTTTGGCGAAGGGCTGTCGCACAAGGAGGTTGCGCAGCGCATGGCAATCGCGCCGACAACCGTGCGCCACTACTTGCGCTGCGCTTATAAAAAGCTGGAAATGCACAACAAGAGCCAGATTCAGCGGTTGCTTGGCCTTGGCGTGCGCGGCAACGTCCCATTGAGTGGAGATGATTGAGTCGTGGGGCGCGCGCTGTACTTGCGTGCGTGTGGCACGAAATCGAGCACTGGTTTCTCGCCCCTGCAGCTTGACGATTGCGCCGCGCCCATCGCGGCTCCGCGTTCTTCAGCGCTCCGCGCCAAATCCGCCGAAGAACGCGCGCGCATTCACCTCCAGCGTATCAATGTGATATCCGCCCTCCTGCACGATCAGCGTCGGCAATTTGAGCGCGCCGATCCGAGCGCCGAGCTTGCGGAAACCCTCGGTGGTCACCGCGACCATCGACTGGGGATCGTCCTTATATATGTCGAAGCCGAGCGCGAGCACCAGCACGTCCGGCTGGAAGCGCTCGAGCACGCGCGCGGCGGTATCGAGACGATCGAAGAACACGTCCTCCGGCGAACCATGCGGCATCGGCAAATTCACGTTATAACCGTCGCCGGCCGCGTGGCCGCGCTCGTCGTCGAAGCCGGCAACGACCGGATAGAAGTTCGTCGGGTCGCCGTGAATGGAGACATACAGCACGTCGCTGCGGTCGTAGAAGATTTCCTGCACGCCCTGGCCGTGGTGCATGTCGGTATCGAGGATAGCTACGCGGCCGACCTTCGCACGCAGCGCCTGCGCCGCGATTGCCGCGTTGTTCAGGTAGCAGAAACCGCCAGCCGCTTCAGCCCGCGCATGGTGCCCCGGCGGCCGGCACAATGCATACGCCTCACGCGCACCGTCAAGAATGGCGTTTGCCCCCGCCAGCGCGCTTTGCGCCGACCAGTACGCGGATTCGTACGTATCAGGGCCGACCGGGCAACTGCCGTCGGCGAGATAACGCGCTGCTTGCCCGAGCACTCCACGCAGCGGATTGTTCTCGCGGATATACACATTCGACATCACTTCGTCGCCCCATTCACCGGGCGCCTTTTTCCACTCACGATGCGCCTCCTCAAGGAAGCGCAAGTAGTTCATGCCGTGCACGGCGGCGAGCGGCGCCGCGCCAAAGTCGGCAGGTTCACGGACATCGAAACCCAGGGCCTTCGACGCCTCGACCAGCCGCAACGCGCGCTCCGGAATCTCCTGCGGCGTGCGCATCTGGCCACGCGAAAAATACGTGCGCGGATGGTGCTTGAGTTGCAAAGGATGGAAGTAAGTCAGCATTGTCGGGTCCTTGTTACACGCTGATCGTCGCGCCAATCACCGCACGCGCCAGCACCGCATTGATCAAAACGTTCGCACCGCAGGTAACGTCTTCGGAAAGCGCATCCTCCGCTTCGTTGTGCGACAGCCCATCCACGCAGGGGATGAAAACCATGGCCGTGGGCACATGCCGCGCGAGGTGGATGGCGTCATGCCCCGCGCCGCTGACAATGCGCTCGTACGCGTAGCCGAAGCCTTTCGTGGCTTCTTCGACGAGATCGACGCACGCGGAATCAAACGGCGTCGCGGGGCTTTTCCAGTACGTTGCGATCTCGGCCTCAAGCCCTCGATCCGCAGCGATCCTGCCGAAGGCCGCGCGCACTTCGTTTTCCATCGCGTCGATTTGCGTATCGTCGGGATGACGCAAATCGACGGTGAACGCAACGCGCCCCGCAATGGTGTTACGCGATGAATTCGGCACGTCCACCTGGCCGATCGTGACCAGGCCGAGCGGCGTGAAACGTTGCGCGATAGCTTCAAGTTCAAGCGCCATCGCCGCACTCGCAAACAACGCGTCCTTCCGATACGGCATCGGCGTCGTGCCGGCGTGCGCGGCAACACCGGTGACTTCGACATCGAGCCAGCGGATCGCCTGCCCGCCCGTGACTACGCCGATAGGATTGCCGTGACTCTCCAGAATCGGCCCTTGTTCGATATGCGCTTCGAAATACGAATCGACGTGTTGCACGCCGGGTCCGCGTGTTCCCGCACAACCGATTTCGTTCAACGCCTCGCGCAACGTCACGCCTTCAGCGTCCTTGGTCTGCAGCGCAGTGTCCAGCGGCGTCGCGCCGACAAACACCGCCGAGCCGAGCATGGCCGGCGTGAAACGCGCGCCCTCTTCGTTCGTCCACGAGACGATCTCGATGGCCTTCTCGGTCACCACATCGTGATCGTTCAACGTGCGCACCACTTCCAGCGCGGCCAGAACACCGTAGACGCCATCGAAGCGACCGCCTTCCGGTTGTGTATCCAGATGACTGCCGATCAGCACGGATTTCGCCTTCAAGTCCGTTCCTTCGCGACGCGCGAACAAGTTGCCCACTTCATCGGTACGCACCGTCATTCCCGCTTCGCTGCACCACGTGGCGAACAACTCGCGCCCGCGCCGGTCTTCTTCCGTCAATGCAAGGCGACGCACGCCGCCCTTCGGAGTCGCGCCGATTTTCGCCATCTCCATCAGGGTCGCCCACAAACGCGGACCGTCGATTTTCAACATGATTCGGTATCCTCCAGATTCAGCGGGTCGCCAGTGCTTCCGGAGCATCGGCACGGCGATGTTTCAGCGCATCGAGTGCAACGATGGACAGCAGTGAAATCCCGGCGAGACACGTATAAAACACCGCGAGCGGCCACCATTGCCCGGTGAATTTATGTGCAAGCCAGGTGCCCACGAGCGGCGTCAAACCGCCCGCAATCGCGCCGCAGGCCTGATACGAAATCGAGATTGCCGAGTACCGCACGCGCACCGGGAACACACCGCTGACAAAACCCGCGATCACCGAATAGAAGCTCGCCATGCAGACCACCGCAATCGCGATGCCGATAATCATCGACACCATGTTGCCGCTCTGTACGAGGATGAACATGGGATACGGCGAGATCATCGCGCACAGGGCCGTGAGCTTCAGGAAGCGCGCACCGCCGATCTTTTCGGCCAGCCACGCGGCGAGCGGCTGCGTGAGAAACTGGATGATTGCAACCGCAAACAGGCAATCGAGGATCAGCGATTTCGTCACGCCCACATATTGCGTGGTGTACGAAATCATGAAGGTATTGGTGAAATACACGCCGGCAATGCCGATCGTATTCGCGCCAATGCAGAACGCAACCAGCGCGCCCGATGAGCGGAACACTTCGGCAATCGGCAATTCAACCGTGCGTTTGGACAACTTCTCGCGCTCGAATTCCGGCGACTCGTTCACGCCCATTCGAATGCAAATGCCGACCACGAGCAACACCGCGCTTATCAGGAACGGCAGACGCCAGCCCCACGTTATGAACTCCTCATGCGGCATGGAGGTCACCGCGCGGAACGCGATCAGCGAAAGGATCAGTCCGGCCGGGCTGCCCAATTGCGCGAACGACGCGAAGAACGTCCGCCGTCCCTTGGGTGCATGTTCGGCGGCCATCAACACGGCCCCGCCCCATTCGCCGCCGACCGCGATGCCCTGCACCACGCGCAGCAGCACGAGCAAGACCGGCGCGAGCACACCGACCTTCGCATAAGCCGGCAGCAAACCGACGCATACCGTCGCCACGCCCATCATCATCAGCGTGGTCATCAGCGCTTTCTTGCGGCCGATCTTGTCGCCAAGGTGCCCGAAGATCACACCGCCCAAGGGCCGTGCGAAGAAACCAACGGCAAAGGTGGCGAACGACGCCATGGTGCTGATGAACGGATCGTGCGACGGGAAATACAGCTCGCCGAACACCAGCGCGGCGGCAGTGGCGTAGATGTAGAAGTCGTACCACTCGATCATCGTGCCGATAAAAGCGGCGGTCGCCGCGCGCACGGGCTGGCGGGTTGAAATGGGTGCTGGGGTCACGGTGGCTCCTGAAGCGCTGCGGATACAACAAATCAACAAATCAACAAATCAACAAATCAACACGTTGTCAGGCTGTTTTATCGCCAGCCATAAAACATTAGTCCAATTTCGATTTATTATTCGCCGTATAAGTTTGGCTAATACCTCTGCCTGTACAACGGACCTCTCCATGACTCAACGGCGGGTGGATATCGCGCGGTTCCTGAATGACCGGCTCGACTGGAACCTGCTGCGGACCTTCCTGGTCATCATGCAGGAGCGCAGCGTGAGCCGCGCCGCCGCGCGCCTGCATCTCACGCAACCGGCGGTGAGCCAGGCGCTCAAGCGCCTGGAAGACACGCTCGGGCGCAACCTGATCCACCGCCGCGGTCCGCACTTCGAGCCCACGCGTGCGGGCGAAGAGGTGTACCGGATCGCAAGCGATATCTACGGCCACATGTCGCGGCTCGAGACCGAACTCGATGACCGCAGCGAGGACATCACCGGTTCGATCCGGCTCTTGACGGTGAGCCGCATTGATTCCGGCGTGTACGACGAGTTTCTCGGCGAATTCCACCGGACTTATCCGCGCATCGACTTGCATATCGAGGTGATGCGTTCGTCGGACATCATTTCGTCGCTGCTGCAAAAGACCGCGACGGCGGGGCTCAGCTTGTGCCGTACGCCCATCGATAAACTCGAGCAGCGCTGTTTCCTGCGCCAGCGATACGCCATTTTTTGCGGCCGGTACCATCGCTTGTTTGGACGGCACGGGCTGTCCATGAAAGACCTGCTCGCGGAGAATTTCGTGTCGTTCACGAGCGACCAGATTGGCGACAGCTTGTCGCCGCTGACCGTCTTTCGTGACCAGCGCGGGTTCACGGGACGGATCGTGGCGGCCTCGCCAAGTCTGGACGAAGTGCGGCGGCTGATCTTCGCGGGATACGGCATCGGCTGCCTGCCCGAGCACATTGTCCGCGACGACCTCTCGCAACAGCGCCTGTGGCGTTTGCCGCCGGAAGAGGGTCTGGTCGATGTCGACGTCGACTTGCTGTGGCATCGCGGACGCAAGATGAACGCGGCGGAGCAGGCGTTTCTCGACGGCATGGAGCGCACGATGCAGCGTTATTCACTGCCCGAGCGGCTGGCCCCGCGCTGAGCCCCAAGGTGGACTGCGGCGCGCCAGGGCTTCGCACCCGCCGCCGGATGAAAGCCGGCAAACCTTAAACCGTAAGCAGAACCCCCATACAATAGCCGCACCGCTCAGGTGCCCCTCGCCCTGCAATCCGCAAAACCGCACGACATCACGATCCGACCACATGTATAGAGCCTCTTTTCTGAACAGGAAAAATCCACTTGCCAAACGTTGGCGTGCAGCCGCGACCCTGGTCATAACCGCAGCCACTTTCACCTTCGCGATAAACACGCCCGTCGATGCCCGCGGCGGCGGCGGTCCCAAAGCGGAAGCGCAGCAGCAAACAGCGAAACGCGCCGCGGCGAAGAAGTCGAAGTTCAACAAGCGCGTCGTCGTCCCGGCCGGCCCGCTGCCGGCCACGGTCATGGCGGCGCTGGCACGGGCCCACGTGCCGCTTTCATCGATGAGCGTGGTGGTCGAGCGGATTGGCGGCAACGGCGTGCCGCTCGTCGCGATCAACGCCGACGAGCCGATGATGCCCGCCTCCACCATGAAGCTGGTCACCACGTACTCGGGCTTGTCGCTGCTGGGCCCGGATTACCGCTGGAAAACCACCGCCTACGCCGACGGTGAAGTCGATGCAAACGGCGTCCTTCACGGCAACTTGTATATCCAGGGCACGGGCGATCCGAAACTCGTGCCGGAAGAACTCATCGACCTGGTGGATCAGATCCGCCGCAACGGCATCACGGGCATTGACGGCGCGCTGGTGCTGGACAAACGCTACTTCGATACGTCCACGCGCGACCTCCCCGCCTTCGACGCCGACGAAAGCGCGCCCTACAACGTCGGCCCGGATCCGCTGCTGTACGCATTCAAGTCGCTGTCGTTCACGCTGACGCCGAGCCCGGACGGCCAGGTGGCGATCGATGTGCTGCCGCAACTCGCGCAGTTGCAGATCGACAACGAACTGCACGTCACGCGCGGCGCTTGCGCGGGCTCCCTGCCAGCGGCGTCGCCGAGCGTGGCGCAAACCACGGGCGGTTTTGTGCAGGCGTCGTTTATCGGCGACTATCCGCTGCGCTGCGGCCCGCGCACCATCAACGTCGCCGCACTCGATCACTCCACCTTCTTCGCCGGCGGCTTCCTGGCGCTGTGGAAACAGGCGGGCGGCACCTTCAACGGCACCACGCGCGAAGGCCCGACACCGGTCAGCGCAAGGCTGGTCGGCACGCACCGCAGCCCGGTGTTGTCGGATATCGTTCGCGACATCAACAAGTTCAGCAACAACGTGATGGCGCGCAACCTGTTCCTGACCATTGGCGCCGCGATGGGCAAACCGCCGGCGACAACCCAGAAATCATCAGCGGCGATCCAGGCGTTCCTGCATCGGAGCGCGCTGCCCATGACCGGCCTCTACCTCGATAACGGCTCGGGCCTGTCGCGCGAAGAACACATCACGGCGCAATCGCTCGCCGACCTGCTCACGGCGGCGAATTCGAGCCCGGTGGCACAGGTCTTCATCGAGTCGCTGCCCATTGCGGGCGTGGACGGCACCATGCGCAACCGGCTCACCAACGCGGGCGCGGGCGGCAACGCCCACATCAAGACGGGCACGCTGCGCGACGTGCGGGCCATTGCCGGCTACGTGGGCGCGGATAACGGCGAGAGCTACGTGGTGGTGAGTTTTATCAACGATCCGCGCGCCGAGGCGGCGCGGGCGGCGCATGACGCGCTGCTCGAGTGGGTTTATGAAGGCGCGCGCCGCAGTACGGCATCGGCTGAATGAGGCGCTTCCTGACCCGCTTAGAACCCGAGGACGCGCAGTCTGCAAGCACAGGCAAACCCTCGTAGGAAACAATCTCAAATCCTCTTAAAGATTCGGTAAGCTATCGCCACGCCAAGCCGACGACACGCATTGTCCGCAGTGCGTGTCGTTTGAAGCCAGCGCCCAAGCGGAAAGCCAGCCGGCAGAAAACTCGAAGCGGCGTGCAGACCACATGACCAGATAAACGAGGACCGAGGAGATGAAGTCAATGAAACCAGCCCTGACGAAACCTGCTGCGCGTCAAACGCGCTGGCTGCTCGCCGTCCAGACGGCCACGGCATGCGCTGCGTTTGCATTGCTGGCCGCATGCGGCGGCAGCAGCAATAACAACAACAACACGCCCCCGGGCGGTGTGACGCTGCAAGTGGTGTCGTTTGGCGACAGTCTCTCGGACGTGGGCACGTATGCGCCGGTTGCAACAGCGAACTTCGGCGGCGGCCGCTTCACGACGAATCCCGGCCAGGTCTGGACCCAGAACGTGGCGCAGCATTACGGCGGCACGCTGACAGCGGCGAATACCGGCGGCTTCGGCATCCCGCTTTCGGCGGCCAGCGGTTTGGGCTACGCACAAGGCGGCGCACGCGTGACGCTGCAGCCGGGCGTTGGCCATGCCACGCCGGGCACGCCGAACGCCGACTACTCACAGGCCACGACGATCCCGATCAACGACCAGGTGACCCAGTTCATCACCTCGCATGGCTCGTTCAACGCCAACCAGCTCGTGCTGGTGAACGGCGGCGCCAACGACATCTTCTACAACCTGACCGTCGAGCAAGCGACTGCCGCCGGCATCCAGGCCCAGCTCGCCGCGGGAACCATCACGCCGGCGCAAGCGCAGGCAGCGGGCGCCGCTGCGCAGACTGCCGCGACAACCGCCATCAGCCAGGCGGCAATCGACCTGGCGACGTTGGTTGGCCGGGTGCTGCAAGCCGGTGCGACGCACGTGGTGGTGTCGACGGTTCCTGACATCGGCGGAGCGCCGCTGGGCCTGGCCAGCGCTGATAAAGGCGTGACCTTCTCGCAAGTGACGCAGTTGTTCAACGGCACGCTGAAAGGCGCGCTGCAGCAGGCCGGGCTGTTGTCGAAGGTGGTCTTCGTCGATGCCTACAGCTGGGTGGACGGTATCCAGGCGAACTTTCAGGCGAACGGCTTCACGGTGTCGAACACGGGTACGGCCTGTAATCTCAACGCAATGATCGCGGCTGCGACCAAGCTGGGAGAGCCAGACCCGACCGCATTCGGCACGTCGCTGTTCTGCTCGCCGCAAACCTACACGGTGGCCGGCGCGGACCAGTCATATATGTACGCCGACACGGTCCACCCGACGACGCACCTGCACGCACTGTTCTCCACGTTCGTGGAGCAGCAGATTGCTGCAAGCGGGCTGGGGAAATAAGTCCGGCTGGACGAGCGTGAAATAAAAAATGCCCGGTCGAAGAAGACCGGGCATTTCTCATTGGGCTGGTGATCATGCGTACGCTGGAAAATCCCGACGCCGCCTGACCAGCCGGATAGTTTTGGCACGAATGTCTGCCGAAAACCAAGGGGGGCGTATTTTAGAAAAGCGCCGCGTACCATTGCAGATCGCGGCACTCGTAACCCCTTTCTGAAAAAGCTCCCTTCTCGGCCGTCGTGAATACGGGCGAAAACAGCGCTTTCTCAACGGTCCAACCGGCTACTCTTCTGCCTTCTTTTGTCGAGAGGAACCTCTCGATATGCGTTTCGAACTTCGCGAGAGACGCCCCATCGTGTGCGCTCGCGTTGCGCTTGCATGAACCGAATCGCACGCGTTGATCGTCGGCATCCAGCGCGACAATATCGATCTCAATGTCGTTGTCCACATTGCGCGCCCGGTTCCAATATCCGAGCTCGATGGAGCTCAGGGAGAAATCGCCCAGGCCCTTACGTGAGCATTCAATATGCAAATGCCGGATCAGCTTTTCGAACGCAAAACCTTCGTGCCCGAAACAACGCGGCATCGCGCGTTCGATTGCCTTGGCGAGCGGGCGCATGCGTGAGGTGTCGCGCGCCGGCTTGACCACCGCCAGCCACGCCTGCAGAAAGTTGTCGGTAACGTAGTACCGGGCATTGCGGCTGTTGCTGTCGGAAAACACGGGCTGACGCTTGTCGATCATCTGGTAGTTTTCAACCAGTCGCCTGATGTGCGTGCCCAAAGGCGTCATGTCATCCTCCCTGTTGACGGCCGCGACCACATCACCGTTGCTGCAACCAGGGTTCTGCGCAAGGTAGTTCAGGATGGACAGCATTTTCCCCTTCACCTCTCGCAGAAATGATGTGTCCGCTTCCTCCGCCAAAGGACTTCCCTCCTTGAGGAACATCCGTTCCAGCAGAGCTTGGGGGAAATTGTCCCGGGGCACGGAAAACAGGCCCTGATCGAAAGCGTCTCGATAAAACTTCGGTACGCCCTCGAAAAAGCTCCATAGCGTGAGCCATTGGTAAGGATCCTCGATCTCGTGCGCGCGATAGACGGTGGTCAGATCTTCAAAATCCCAATGCTGCAATTCGATGGTCGCGGTCAGCCGGCCGAAGAGCGGCGCGCCTTTGTCGTCGAGCAGTGCGCTCATTTCCGATTGAAGCGAGCCGAGCACAAACAAACCGCCTTTATGCGTCTCGCGAAGCCGATCCACTTGCTCCTGCAAAAACGAGTTGAAAGGCCGAAGCTTCGGCGCCGTGAAGTACTGAAATTCGTCAAGTACGACGACAAGCCCGTCGCGGCACAAATCGCCAATAGCGGAAGCCATGGAACTGAAATCCACTACCGAATCGGCCAGGGAGTTCGCAAAAGGGGACTCGCAATCGCCGAGCGTACGGCGAAAACTCGCGGCGACGTCGCGCTCATCCGAGTCGGGAATTTGCATGTAAACCATGCGGGCCAGCAATGTTCCGTCGGATTTGGAAAGCTCGCGCAACAGCGTTGTCTTGCCTATACGCCGACGACCTTGAATACGGCAAAAGAACCAAGCTGGTCCGTGAACCAGTTTGTCGAGCGTCTCCAACGTGCCCGTGCGACCGTAAAACGACCATTGCGCCATGCCGATACCCTTAAGATACTTTTTTGTATCTTAACTTTTTTACAGATCTAAGCGCATGATTTTTATCATAATTTTTGGCTAAATTAAGAACACAACGAGCGATCAGTCACCGGGGTTTTGGCCAAATGCGCTGTTCGACAAAGTTAAGATACATTTTTGTATCTTAACTTTGTCGAACACATGCAAACCGGCCGCCCGTCTAGCCCTGCTCTTCAAACGCCGCCGCCGCGCGTCCCAGCCGGTCGTTCACCGCGCTCCATTCCGCCGATACCGGCAGCGTCTCGATCAAGATCCGCTCGACATTGGCGCAATCGAGCGCGCGCAGCAGACCGTACAGTTCGCGTGCGTAGCTCTGCGGGTCATCAGGCGCAGCAATGAAATGGACATTCGGCGCGTGGGCCCATTTACCCGCGCTCGATGCACGCGCGACCAGCGCCAGCTTCTTGCCGCCGCTCGGCGGATGCGCGGCGAGCATCCGTTCCAGCGCCGCGAACGGCAGCAAACTGAGCGGCGTACGCGGCGCGTAGTGCGCCTTCAGCGTGCCGGAGGCGCGCGGCGCGCTGGCGTCGCTGCCATCGGGCAGACGCGGCATCACGCCCAGCACGTCCGCAATCTCCAGCGGACTCACATGCCCCGGCCGGAGCAACGCGGGAAAGCCCCGCGACAAATCAAGAATTGTCGATTCGATGCCCACCTTCGCCGCCCCGCCATCGAGCACATGTACGCTTGCGCCGAATTCATCGCGGACATGTTGCGCCGTGGTCGGGCTGACATGCCCGAACCGGTTCGCCGATGGCCCCGCCACGCCGCCATGGCCATCGCGCAGGGTGCTGAAGGTGGTGAGCAGCGCCTGCGCCACCGGATGCGACGGGCAGCGGATAGCGACGGAATCCTGCCCGCCGCTGACCGCCGCCGGCACGTGCGCCGCGCGCTTGAGGATCAGCGTGAGCGGGCCGGGCCAGAATGCATCGATCAGTTTCTGCGCGTCGGCTGAAAGCGTCTGGACCCAGTACGCCGGATCGCTGCCGGGCGCGAGATGCACGATCACCGGATGATTCGACGGCCGCCCCTTCGCCGCATAGATCCGCGCGATGGCTTCGGCATTCTCGGCATCGCCGCCCAGCCCGTAGACGGTTTCAGTCGGAAACGCGACGAGCTGGCCGGCGTCGAGCAACGTGGCCGCCTCCCGGATCTGCGCGACGGTGGGGGTGTCGAAAGTCATCGAAGTCAGTCCAGCGCAATGTGCAGCATGCGGGCGCAATCGCGCGCCGCCGTGCGCACTTCCTCCAGCGTGGCCCCGGTGAAATTCACGTGGCCCATCTTGCGGCCGGGCCGCGCCTCCTCCTTGCCGTACAGATGCAGGCGCGCAGTCGGCAACGCCATCACGTCATGCCACGGCGGCGTGCGCGCTTTCGCGCCTTCGAACCAGATGTCGCCGAGAATGTTCAGCATGGCGGCCGGCGAATGCTGGCGTGTGTCGCCGAGCGGCATGCCGGTCATCGCGCGGACTTGCTGCTCGAACTGGCTGGTCGCGCAGGCATCGACGGTGTAGTGGCCGGAATTGTGCGGGCGTGGCGCCATTTCGTTCGCGATCAGCGTCCCGTCTTCGAGGATGAAAAACTCCACGCACAGCACGCCGACGTAATCCAGCTTCGCGGCGATAGTCAGCGCGGCGTCCTGCGCCTGGGCCACGAGAGCAGGCGACGCATCCGGCGCCGGCACGACGGTCTTCGCCAGAATTCCGCCAACGTGCTGGTTCTGCGCGAGCGGAAAGACGGCCGACTTCCCGTCGCCGGCGCGCGCGATCAGCACCGACACCTCGAACTTCAGCGGCATGCGCTTTTCGAGCACGCACGGCACGCCCGCGAGCGACCCGTAAGCCGTGCGCACTTCATCGACATTGCGCACGCTGGTCTGGCCTTTACCGTCGTAGCCCAGGCGCGCCGTCTTCAGAATGCCCGGCAACACGGCGGCGATCTGTTCGTCGCTCAAGGCGGCCAGCGCCTCGGGCGACTCGATCACCACATGCGGCGCCACCGGCACGCCCGCGCTCGCGATAAACCGTTTCTCCGCCACGCGATCCTGCGCAATGGCGACACACCGGCCGGCGGGGCTCACGAAGGTGGTTTTCGCGATGAAATCGAGGCTGGCGGACGGCACGTTCTCGAATTCCGTCGATACCGCCGCGCACAAGCGCGCGAGTTCGGTCAGCGCGGCGGGGTCGTCGTAGGCCGCGCGCAGGTGTTTATCGGCGACGGAACCGGCGGGACTCGCCTCGTCCGGATCGAGGACCGCCACGCGATAGCCCATGGACTGCGCGGCGAAACAGAACATGCGGCCAAGCTGGCCGCCGCCGACCATGCCGAGCCATGCGCCCGGCTGGATGGGAGAATTGGGTTGGATGTGTGCGTTCATCTTGTGGGGTCGGTCAATCAGTCTCGGCCGGAAATATTGCCGGAGGTGTTACGTGAAACGGCTGCATCAACGGGTCGCTTACAGCGGCGGGAGGACCATGGCGTGCGCTGCGCCGTTCTGGCGCGCGCGGAATGCCGCGAGCTTGTCAGCGTAGGCCGTTTGGGTGACAGCGAGTATGGAGACCGCGAACAACGCCGCGTTCGCCGCCCCCGCCTCGCCGATAGCAAACGTCGCCACGGGCACGCCCTTGGGCATCTGCACGATCGAATGCAGCGAATCCACGCCCTTCAAATATTTACTCGATACCGGTACGCCCAGCACCGGCACCGTGGTCTTGGCGGCAAGCATGCCCGGCAAATGCGCCGCGCCGCCCGCCCCCGCGATGATCGCCGCGAGGCCACGCGTGCGTGCGCTTTCGGCGTAGGCGAACATTTCGTCGGGCATGCGGTGCGCCGATACAACCTTCGCTTCGTAAGGCACGCCGAATTCCTGCAGGATCGCGACCGCGTTTTTCATCACGTCCCAGTCGGAACTGGAACCCATCAACACGCCGATCAACGGTGCGTCATGCGCGTGGGCCGCGGCGGCGGTCTGGACTTCGCTCATCGTGCTGCATTCCTTTGGGGTGGACAGGCCTTCGGCGGCCTTTTTCGGGTGATGCGGATTGATAGCTTGCCGGTCATCATGGAACGGCTTTCTGGGCTCGGCGCTGCAGGGCCGAACACACAGGTGCGCTGAACGCCCGCGGCTATTTCTCGGCCGTTACTGCGGCCAGGCCACCGGAAACGCCCGCAACAGCGAGCGCCGTCCTGGCCGGCCCGGCGGCCTGAAACCTTACGCCAGCGACTGCCCGGTCAACCGTTGCAGCGCTTCTTCGTACTTCTCGGCCGTTTTCGCGACCACATCGTCGGGCAGTTTCGGCGCCGGGGGCGTCTTGCCCCATGCTTGCGTTTCGAGCCAGTCGCGCACGAATTGCTTGTCGAACGACGGCGGGTTCGTGCCCACCTGATACCCGTCCGCCGGCCAGAAACGCGACGAATCCGCCGTCAGCACTTCGTCCATCAGAAACAGTTCGCCGCGCGTGTCCAGCCCGAATTCGAACTTCGTATCCGCGATGATGATGCCGCGCGTTGCCGCGTACTCGGCCGCTTCCTTGTACAGCTTGATCGAAATCTCGCGGATGGTGGCCGAGAGTTCCGTGCCAATCCGGCGTTCCATCTCATCGTAGGTGATGTTTTCGTCGTGATGGCCCATTTCCGCCTTCGCTGCCGGCGTGAAAATCGGCTCGGGCAGCTTTTCGGCGTTCTTCAGGCCCGGCGGCAATGCCACGCCGCAGACCGAACCCGTGGCCTGATAGTCCTTCCAGCCGCTACCGGCCAGGTAACCGCGCACGACCGCTTCCACGAGGATTGGCTCCAGGCGCTTCACCACCACGGCGCGGCCTTTGACCTGATCGGCTTCATCGGCGGCAACGACGGTTGCCGGATCAATGCCCGTATTGTGGTTCGGCACGATGTGCGAGAGCTTCGCGAACCAGAAGTCGGCCATCTGGTTCAGAACACGGCCCTTGTTCGGAATGGGCTCGCCCATGATCACGTCGAACGCCGAGAGGCGGTCGGTGGTGACGATCAGGAGCTTGTCCTTGCCAACTGCGTAGTTGTCGCGGACCTTGCCGCGGCCAAGCAGGGGCAACGATTTCAGCGTGGATTCGTACAGCGGGGAATGTGAGGTGGACATCGTCATCTACCGGAAAAGTGCCGCAAATCAGGCTGAGAGAAAAAACCAACACGCCGTTCCCCGGAATTGCGGGAACGGCGGTTCGTGTCGGCTGGCCCTGTCAGGCGCCCGGGGTCAGCCTTTGCATTCATTCTGCGGTTTGATACCCGGCGCAAAACCGGGCGACAAGCGCGACTCACCTCTATTGTAAACGGGTCGGGCGGACGACTCGTTTTTGGTTCATCGACGGTGAGGCTGCAGACGAAACCGCCCGCTACGCCGTCGAGGATGGCCATCTCAAAAAAGGCCGTCCAGCGAGCCGTTCAAACGCCTGCCCCGGGCTTGTCAATCAACTTATGACCCAAGGCAGGCTGGCGCTGCAAGCCCGGTCAGACCGGGCCAAAGCGCTTATTTCAACTTGCTTACCTGACGATTTGAGCCAGTTCGCCGGACTTGTACTTCTCGGCGATTTTATCGAGCGGGACCGGTTTGATCTTGCTCGCCTGGCCCTCGCAGCCGAATTGCATGTAGCGTTCGAAGCAAATCTTCTTTGCCGCCTCGCGGGCGGGTTTCAAGTAGTCGCGCGGATCGAATTTCGACGGATTTTCGCCGAAATAGCGCCGAATTGCACCCGTTATTGCGAGACGCAGGTCGGTATCGATGTTCACCTTGCGAACGCCGTGACGGATGCCTTCCTGGATTTCCTCGACCGGCACGCCATAGGTTTCCTTCATGTCGCCGCCGAATTCGCGGATTTCGGCCAGCAGATCTTGCGGCACCGACGACGATCCGTGCATCACCAGATGGGTGTTCGGGATGCGTTGGTGGATTTCCTTGATGCGCTGGATGGCGAGGATATCGCCGGTCGGCTTCTTGGTGAATTTGTACGCACCGTGCGATGTGCCAATGGCGATAGCCAACGCGTCGCACTGGGTTTTCTTCACGAAGTCGGCGGCTTGTTCGACGTCAGTGAGCAACTGCTCGCGGGTCATGGTGCCTTCGGCGCCGTGACCGTCCTCCTTGTCGCCCTTCATGGTTTCGAGCGAGCCGAGCACACCGAGTTCGGCTTCCACCGTCACGCCAATGGAATGGGCTGCCTCGACCACTTTGCGCGAGACGTCGACGTTGTATTCATACGATGCGACGCTTTTGCCGTCGGCTTCAAGCGAGCCGTCCATCATGACGCTGGTGAAACCGCTGCGGATGGCGGCCATGCAGACTGCGGGGGACTGCCCGTGGTCCTGGTGCATCACGACCGGGATATGGGGATATGACTCGACCGCTGCTTCAATCAAGTGACGCAGGAACGCTTCGCCGGCGTATTTCCGCGCGCCGGCGGAGGCCTGCATGATGACCGGTGCATTGACCTGGTCGGCAGCGGACATGATGGCTTGTACTTGCTCCAGGTTGTTGACGTTGAATGCTGGGAGTGCGTAGCCATTTTCAGCCGCGTGGTCCAGCAGTTGACGCATTGATACGAGAGGCATGGGTAAAACTCCTTGAGATGGAACGAAGTCTTTTATTGGCTGTTTGCGGTGTTTTTGGTGTTTTGGGCATCGCCAGGTTTGTAATATTTTAGCCGGACCGATAGGAGCCCTATGTGCTCGTTCGCACCGGTGGCGGTTTTTTGGGGACGTTGGTAGGGCGAGGATGCGGCGGGGGCGAAGCTTGGGATGGTGGTATCGGCCGTAACAGCCGGCGTTAATGCCGGGTGGTCGGAGTCAATGCCGCGCTGCTACTGCTTGCCGCAGCGCTACGTCATCAACCCCGAGCCCCATTCCTTGTGCGAACAAACTTAAAACGGATCACCCACCCGCACAATCTTCATTGCGTTAGTCCCGCCGGCCTGCCCCATTGGCTCGCCGACAGTCAACACAACCATATCGCCGCGTGCGGCATATCCCTTCGATACAACCACCTCCAGCGCCTGCTGAAGCGCGATATCGCGATCGGTGTTCGTATCCAGGTGCAACGACGTCACGTTCCGATAAAGCGCCATCGTCCGCTCACTGCCAATGCGCGGCGTCAGCGCAAAAATGGGCACATGCGACCAGTGCCGCGACATCCACAACGCCGTCGCCCCCGACTCGGTCAAGGCAACAATCGCCTTCGCACCCAGGTGATAAGCCGTGAACAACGCACCCATTGCAATGGATTGATCAATCCGCGTGAACGTGCGATCAAGGAAATCCTTGTCAAGCTCGCTCTGCTCAGACTTCTCGGCCTCCAGGCAAATGGCCGCCATGGTCTCGATCGTCGTCACCGGATACTTACCCGCCGCCGTCTCCGCCGACAACATCACTGCATCGGTACCGTCCAGCACCGCATTCGCCACGTCCGACACTTCAGCACGCGTGGGCACGGGCGCATGGATCATCGACTCCATCATCTGCGTAGCCGTGATCACGAACTTGTTCGACTCGCGCGCCATCCGGATCATCCGTTTCTGCAACGCCGGCACAGCCGCATTACCCACTTCCACCGCGAGATCACCACGCGCGACCATGATGCCGTCCGAAGCATCAAGAATGCCCTGCAACGCCGGAATGGCTTCCGCGCGCTCGATCTTCGCGATCATCTTCGGCTTGATGCCATAAGGCGCGCCCGCGATGTTCGCCAGTTGCCGCGCCATCTCCATGTCCGTAGCGTTCTTCGGAAACGACACTGCCACGAAATCCGCGCCGAGGGACATCGCCGTCTTGATGTCCTCCATGTCCTTCTCGGTCAACGCCGGCGCAGTCAGACCGCCGCCCTGCCGGTTGATGCCCTTGTTGTTCGAAAGGTCCCCGCCCACTTTCACCGTGGTGTGGATCTCTTCACCGATCACCCGAACCACGTCGAGCACGATCAGCCCGTCGTTCAACAACAGCACGTCGTTCGCGCGCAGGTCACGCGGCAAATCGGGGTAGTCCAGGCCAACACGTTCGTCATTGCCCAACTCACAACGGGCGTCGAGGATGAACGAATTGCCCGCAATCAACGTGACCTTGCCGTTTTCGAACTTGCCCACGCGAATCTTCGGGCCTTGCAAATCGGCCATCAGCGCAACTTCACGGCCGCATTGCTTGGCGGCGTCGCGAACGTATTGCGCGCGCTGGCGATGGTCGTCGGCGGTGCCGTGCGAGAAGTTGAAGCGAACCACGTCGAGACCCGCCTGCATCATTTGCAGCAGGATCTCAGGGGTACTGGAAGCGGGGCCGATAGTGGCGACAATCTTTGTAGCGCGATGCATGGAATTCCTCGTCTGGGTGGTATCGCCTGAAACAGCGCTGCGAGTACGGTGTGCCGACGGGGATGAAAATGTCTCCGCCTGCGAACGCGCGCCGGCTCGAGCCGGCGTCGCTTTGTGATGGCTATTCGATATCTGCCCGGCGACCGGAATCAGCGACGCACTCGCGCCGCCAATCATGACCGCCGCTTCCTTGCTAATTACCTTCCTTCTTTCCTGCTTTAAATTCGAGCCACGCCGGGCCGGCGCCGCAGCGGCACGCTTCGACTTGGCCGGTGCGCGAGCGGGGCCGGGCTCAGGTTTCACCCCGACCGCCACCCTCGATCCAATTTCGGCCGCCACCGATAAACCAGCGTCAGCAGCCAACTCTTCTTTATCTGCAGCAACTTCAGCAACTACGGACTCGGGACGATTGCTCTTCGACGTGGCTCGTTTCATGGGCTCAGGCCCGCGATTCGAGCACTTCTACTGCCGGCAAGGTCTTGCCTTCCAAAAACTCCAGGAACGCACCGCCGCCAGTCGAGATATAGCTGATCTTGTCGTGGATGCCGTACTTCTGGATGGCCGCGAGCGTGTCGCCGCCGCCTGCGATTGAAAACGCCGATGAGTTCGCAATTGCATCCGCCAACGTCTTTGTACCGTTGCCGAACTGGTCGAATTCGAACACGCCGACCGGCCCGTTCCACACGATCGTGCCGGCCTTCTCCAGCTGCGCAGCAAGCGCCTTGGCGGTGTCCGGACCGATATCGAGGATCAGATCGTCGTCCTGCACCTGATCCACGGCTTTCGTTTCAGCCTTGGCCGTCGCGGTGAATTCCTTCGCGGTCACGACGTCGCTCGGGATAGGCACCGACGCGCCACGCGCCCGCGCTTCGCTGATGATGGTCTTGGCTTCATCGACGAGATCCTTCTCCGCCAGCGACTTGCCGATCTTCAACCCCGACGCGAGCATGAACGTATTGGCAATGCCGCCGCCCACGATCAGCTGATCCACCTTCTCCGCGAGCGACTTGAGGATGGTGAGTTTCGTCGATACCTTCGATCCCGCGACAATGGCGACCAGCGGGCGCTTCGGCTCGCCAAGCGCCTTGCCCAATGCATCCAGTTCAGCGGCGAGCAGCGGGCCGGCGCACGCCACGGGCGCGTATTTCGCGATGCCGTGGGTGGTCGCTTCCGCTCGATGCGCGGTGCCGAACGCGTCGTTCACATAGATATCGCAGAGTTTTGCGAGCTTCTGTGACAGCGCGTCGTCGTTCTTCTTCTCGCCCTTGTTGCAGCGGCAGTTCTCGAGCAGCACGACCTGACCCGGCTGAACCTGCACGCCGTCAACCCAGTCGGCGATCAGCGGCACATCGCGGCCGAGCAATTCGCCGAGGCGTTTGGCCACCGGCGCAAGCGAGTCTTCAGACTTGAACTGCCCTTCCGTCGGGCGGCCCAGGTGAGACGTGACCATCACGGCGGCGCCCGCTGCCAGCGCTTGTTGAATCGCCGGTACCGAGGCGCGCACGCGCGTGTCTTCGGTGATGTTGCCCTGATCATCTTGCGGGACGTTGAGGTCGGCACGAATGAAAACACGTTTGCCGGATACTTTGCCTTCGGCGATCAGATCGGTGAAACGCAGTACTTTCGTCATGGGAGTCAGCGTGTGAGCGGTAATTGGAAAGCGGTTCGGGCGAGTTACATCTGCGAACCCTGGTCTCATGCCAGCGGGCTCAAGAGGATCGCTACGGGGAAATCGAAGTGCTCAGGATCATTCCGGTATCAAGCCGGCGTGCGTGCAACGTCACAAGGCGGCCAGCGCCACGCGAAAGATTTGAACGAGCAAGGTAATTCGGAGGCGACGAAACAAGGCGTGCCGCGCCTTTCGCCAAAGACCTGGAGGCCCAGGCGACGAGGCGTTGCAGAGGAGAATGGAGCGAGTGAAGCTGGTGCGCGGTGACTGCCGGATACACGTTTCGACCTCATTCGATACGACAGCGAGAGCGCCATTTTAACCGATACCCATGCCCGCCCGACGCTGGAAACGCAAATCCCCGGGATTCGGAAACAGCGATTTTGCGGTGCGTGGCATGACGCACCGCAACAAAATCGAGCTCAGGCGAACAGCCGCAACACTGTGAAGACGATCATGCCGACGACGATCGTCCCGAGCATTCCCCGACGCCAGAGAAACCAGGCGAGACCGCACAGGGACGCGTAGAGCGCGTGATTCGAGAAAGCGATCGACAGGCCGTCCGGCGTGGTGAGCAAGTCAGGCACGACGACCGAGACAAGCGCCGCCGCCGGCGCGTAGCGCAGCGCGCGCTGCACGCGCTCGGGCAGGATCATGCGCTCGCCGCCCATCAGGAACAGCGCGCGCGTGATGCCGGTGATCAGCGCCATGCCTGCTATGGCCAGCCAGACTTGAGCGGCGCTCATCGCGCGCTCCGGGTGGCCTTGGGGCTGACCGGCGATTTGTCGAGATCGGATGGGGGATTCTTCAGTGGCTCGGCGTCGGAGAGACGGGCCACGGGGGTTTCCGAACGCCTTGCCGCGCCGATGGTCTTGCGCCCTGCGCCCATCTTCTCGGCCATGAGATCGGCGAAGGTGCCGGCGAGCAGCGCCGCCGCTACTGCGAGCGGTAATGAAAGCCGGTACGGCAGGTCGAGCGTCACCAATGCAATGACGCTTGCCACGCCGACAGCCGCCAACGTGGAGCGCGTGGCGATAGCCGAGACGATCAGCGGAATCAGCGCCAGCGTGCCGGCGAGTTCGAGGCCCCAGTTATCGGGGAAAAGACTGGCGAGCAGGATGCCCGCGATGGACGACACTTGCCACGAGGACCAGCTCGTCGCCGCCATGCCCCAGAAAAACGCCTCCTTCCCAGGCTGATAGCCGGTCTGGAAATTACGCTTCTGGAACATCAGGTAAATGATGTCGCCATTGAAATAACCGAGCACCAGCCGGCGGCGCAGCGGCAAATAGGCGAAATGAGGCGCAAGCCCCGCGCTGAAAATGACGAACCGCAGGTTGACCATCGCGGCGGTCAGCAGGATGGTCCAGAGCGGCAGCTTCGCGGCGAACAACGGCAGCACGGCGAGTTGCGACGATCCCGCGTAGGCCGCGAGCGACATGCCGAGCGCCTGCGGCACGGTCAGCACGGACTTGGCCATCGCGATGCCTGTGACAAGACCCCACGAGAACGTGGCCGGAACCGCCGGAGAGAGGGTTTTGACGCCATCGAGAAATGCGCGTCGGTTGAGGTCTGACAGCCGGTCGAACATGGAGATTGGTGCGAGTCGCGGTGTGCTTGTGCGGTTGAGCGGCGGAATCCGGCGAAGAACGGGCAAGAGCAGACAAGAGCCGGACGATTGGCGCGGACCGAGCCTGACTCATTAACCATGAATCGCTCACCAAAACGACCCGAAACCACCGCGCCGAGCCTTGAATCACGGCCTGTCATCACGCCGTATCAAGCCAACCGATCCGCATGGCGGGCTTTCAGGTGTTCCTCACGGTTTGCTTTCGAACCGCAACTTTGACTGCGCCCTGAGCACGTCGCGTAACGGCGAAAGGTGAATTATAGCGTCGTGAAAGCCGCCAAATGGCCGACGGCGCCCATTTTTTGATCGAAAAGACGCTAAAATAACGGTCTTTGGCCGCCCGGCCGTTTGCCGGTTTTGCGCTGGAATCCCGTGCCCCGCGCGCTGTCTTCGAACCAGCGCGACGGCTGGGAACAAGGCGCAGAAGGCCCGTTGTCATCGCCATGCCGGTTAAGCGGGCGAAAGACGCGGGCAGGAAAACTGGCAAGCTAGCGGGATTCGCTGGCGCAATCCGGCGGTCCACTCAATATCTGCACACAACTCGCCAGGAGAATCGTATGTCAATGGCCGACCGCGACGGCAAGATCTGGATGGATGGCAAGCTGATCGACTGGCGCGACGCCAACATCCACGTGCTCACCCACACGCTGCACTACGGCATGGGCGTTTTTGAAGGCGTGCGCGCCTACAAGACCGGCAACGGCACGTCGATCTTCCGTCTGAAAGACCACACCAAGCGCCTGCTCAACTCCGCCAAGATTTTCCAGATGGAAGTGCCGTTCGACCACGCTACGCTCGAAGCCGCGCAGCTCGAAGTGGTCAGCGTGAACAAGCTGGAATCCTGCTATATCCGCCCGATCATCTGGGTGGGATCGGAGAAGCTGGGGGTATCGGCTAAAGGCAACACCATTCACGTCGCGATCGCCGCGTGGCCGTGGGGCGCCTATCTCGGCGACGACGGTCTGGCGAAGGGCATCCGCGTGAAGACATCGTCGTTCACGCGCCATCATGTGAACGTCTCCATGGTCCGAGCCAAGGCGTCGGGCTGGTACGTGAACTCGATCCTGGCAAACCAGGAAGCCATCACCGACGGTTACGACGAAGCGCTGCTGCTCGACGTGGACGGCTACGTGTCCGAAGGCTCCGGCGAAAACTTCTTCCTGGTGAACAACGGCAAGCTGTACACGCCGGACCTGGCTTCGTGCCTGGACGGCATCACGCGCGACACCGTCATCACGCTGGCACGCGACTTCGGCATTCCGGTGATCGAAAAGCGCATCACCCGCGACGAGGTCTACACCTGCGACGAAGCGTTTTTCACCGGCACGGCCGCTGAAGTCACGCCGATCCGCGAGCTGGACAATCGCACTATCGGCGAAGGCAAGCGTGGCCCGATCACCGAGAAGCTGCAAAGCGCATTCTTCGATATCGTGAGCGGCAAGAACGAAAAGTACGCCGGTTGGCTTGCGCAGGTTAAGTAACCGAGCTTAGGTATCTTAAGGCGCAACCCGACGCATGACGTGCAGCGGTGAGCCGGGTTTTCCGGTTCTCCGGGTCTGAATACCGGACTCGAAAAACCAGGCTCGCCGCTTCCCCAGACTAGAACGAACGAGATTCCTCATGAGCGAACTGAAGGAAATGCCGCTGGTCCAGTTGTCGGCGAAAGATCTGCCGGCGTTCTGCCCGAACCCGAACATGCCGCGCTGGAGCACGCATCCGCGCGTTTTCCTCGACATTACCCACGGCGAAGCGCGTTGCCCGTATTGCGGGACGCGCTACAAGCTGAAAGACGGCGAAACGGTCAAGGGTCATTGAATCTTCGTCTTCGCGAAGAAAGCGGCCGGCGGCCTGAGCTACACGGCCCGCTTTTTTCCGTGGTCACTAGCCATGTTGTTCCGCAACCAGCCGATGCTGCAGCCGATCCCGTTGAACACCACGCTCCGGCCGCGCTCGGCGCCTTGACAGCACAACACGTCGCGCCTCGACGCCGGACATGCCGGGTGCCGGGCGCTCCCACCCCCATGGCAACAACGCGCCCGCCTGCATGGCGTGAGCTGCGTTATTTTTGAGACTGGAACTTACATAGATGCGTCGCGCGTTGGTTATCGCACCGAACTGGATTGGTGACGCATTGATGGCGCAGCCGCTGTTTTCGCTGCTGAAGAAGTTGCATCCGCGCATTGTCATCGATGCTGTCGCGCCCGCCTGGGTCGCGCCCGTGCTGGAACGCATGCCCGAGATCCACGACGTCTACGCCACCGATCTCGCCCACGGCAAGCTGCAAATGCTGCGTCGCTGGCAACTGGCGAGCGATTTGCGCGACGTGGGTTACGACGCCGCGTACGTGCTGCCGAACTCGTTCAAATCAGCGCTGATTCCGTGGATGGCGGGGATCAACCTGCGGGTTGGCTATACGGGCGAAAGCCGTTATGGCGTGCTCAACGTGCGGCACGCCAATCCGGGCAAGGGTCAACGCCCGCCCATGGTGGGCCAGTACGCCGCCCTGGCTTATGCGCCGGGTGCGAAGCTGCCGTGGCTGCAGGAAAACGCGACGGTTCCCATGCCGGTACCGCGGCTCGATGCCGACCTGAACGAAGCGGCGCGCGTCTCCGCCCGCTTTAATCTGGATACGCGCGCGCCGCTCGTGGTGTTTTGTCCGGGCGCGGAATATGGTCCGGCAAAACGCTGGCCGCCGGAGCATTTCGCGGCGCTCGCGCAGTTCATCGCGCAATCGTTCCCGTATGCGCGGATTGTCGCGCTCGGGTCGCCAAAAGATTCGCCTATCGCCCAGGCCATTGCCGATCGCGCGCCGAATGTGCGCAACCTGTGCGGGCAAACGTCTCTCGGCGAGGCCTGCGCGCTGATCTCGCGCGCCAGCGCCGTGGTCACCAACGATTCCGGCCTGATGCATGTGGCCGCCGCGCTGCGTCGCCCGCTGGTGGCCGTGTTCGGCTCAACCGACCCGCGCCACACGCCGCCCCTCTCCGATCTCGCAAAGGTACAATGGCTGCACCTCGAATGCAGTCCGTGCTTTGCCCGCGAGTGTCCGCTGGGTCATTTGAATTGTTTGCGCGAACTCGGCGCCGAGCAGGTTTTCGGCGATTTGCGCGGCATGTTGATGATGCAGCGCCATTAAAGCGGGTCTGGCTGAAGCGGCTTCGGCGCCGTGGCTCATGCTGATCGAGCCGGCCTGGCCGAACCGCTTCGAAGATTGCTTCATGACTTCGTCAGAGCAGCGTCTGCCACGCCAGGTTCTCCGGCGCCGGGTCCGCGTCCTCCGAGCTTCCATCGGCGGCGTGTTTGCGGTTCCGAGCCGGTCCTGACATGCCAATGTCCCTAAGCCGGGGCATGCTTTTGAAACTTGACCGAACCGTGGCGCTTCACTGTCCGACAACATCGGGCGCCATGCATCGACTGTTAGAGACCCACTAGCCATGCCACGTTTTGCCCGCCTCTTCGAAGCCGCCGCCGATACCCTCAACGCCTACTACCAAGCTGTCGCGGAGGGCAATATCGACAGTGTCATGGCACTCTGGATCGACGAGGAATTCGCCACTTTCATCTGTGCGGACGGTTCGCACCTGAGCGGCCTGGACAGCATTCGCGCGGGCCTTTCGGCGCAACTGGAGAACCGGCCGGTCACGGTCGAGCCACTCGATATCCGCGTCTACGACAGTCTCGGCACCGTGGTCTACGCCATCGCCGAAGCGCATCAGCCGGCCGAACCGGGCAGTTCGCCCATCATGGTGTTCAGCACCTATGTAATGGTCCACGAACGTGGGGAATGGCGCATTGCACATATCCACGCTAGTGCGATGCCAGACGAAGCCGCCGGCCAGGTTGCGGCGAAAATGCGACATGGACAAGGTCCGCTGCATTGACATCGGGTTTTGCGGGTACGCTGGGCAAGGTAGCTGGCGTCTGCGGCTCGACCATTGCTCTGCCAGGCCGATTGTGAAATCGACCGGCAAACCGACCGGCAGACCGCCTACCCGTTCGCATCCGGCATCCTGTGTGAAGACGCGCAATGAAACGCGATCCTGCTCATCTCATTCCTGACGCTCCGGCGCTCAATACCCGTTCTGCGCCTGAGCAGACCGCTTCGGCCGCTCTCGGTGCAGTGAGCCAACCAAAACCCGAACCGCTGGCCGAATGGCTGTACCGGCCACCTCGATGGCTGCCCACCGCGCATGCGCAGACGATCGTGCCGGCCTTGTTCGCGCAGCGGCCGGCGGTGAAATATCGGCGGGAACGATGGACAACCCCGGACAGCGATTTCATCGATCTCGACTGGCTGTCTTATGACGTCGATGGCGAGGGCCACACGCGCACGGCGCAAGGCGAACGACAGGAAGCGGTCTCCGTACCGATCGATGAAGCCAGGCCGTCGCAGAACGGAGGCTCGGCAGCAGCGCGGGCCGCATCCCCCTTCCCCGACCCGAGCGCCCCGCTCTTTGTGCTGTTCCACGGACTCGAAGGCAGCTCGGACTCGCACTACGCACGCGTGCTGATGGCCGAAGCGAAGGCGCGCGGCTGGTTTGGCGTCGTGCCGCATTTCCGCAGTTGCGGCGGCTCGATGAACCTCCTGCCGCGCTTTTACCATCTCGCCGATAGTGCCGAAGTCGACTGGGTCTTGCGTCGGTTAAAGGCGCAACATGCGGGGCCGGTGATCGCAGCAGGGGTATCGCTGGGCGGCAACGTGCTGCTGCGCTGGCTGTGCGAGCAGGAACAGGACGCAGCCGCCATCCTGGATGCCGCCGCGGCTATCTCCGCTCCTCTCGACGTCCACGCCGGCGGGCACGCAATATCGCAGGGTTTCGGCATGGTCTACACACGCAGTTTTCTCAAGACGCTCAAGCGCAAGGCGCTGGCGAAACTGGACCAGTATCCCGGCCTGTTTGACCGCGACGCCATGCTCGCGGCCCGCACCATGCACGCCTTCGATAACGCCGTGACCGCGCCGCTACACGGTTTCCGCGATACCGACGACTACTGGACCCGCGCCACCACGCGGCCCTATTTGCCGCGCATCGCCATTCCAACGCTGCTTCTGAACGCCCGCAACGACCCGTTCCTGCCTGGGCGCGTGTTGCCATCGGCGGCGGAGGTTTCGGCGGCAGTGACCCTCGATCAACCCGCGCATGGCGGCCACGTCGGTTTTATGACCGGGCCGTTTCCGGGGCGGATAGACTGGTTGTCGCAGCGGGTGTTCGGCTATTTGCAGACCCATGTGCGGCAGGCCAAACCCGCACAACCTTCACCGGATTCCGAGCATGGATGAGATCGTCAAACAGGCGCTGGCCAAATGGCCCAACGTCCCGCATTGCACCGGCTGGCTGCTGCTCGACCGGCGCGGCCAGTGGCGCATGCGCGACGACGCCACGCAGGCAGCAGGCCTTCCCGGCGATATCATCAGGCACGACGCGTTGCTCGGCTTCATCAACCGGAACTATGCCGCCGATGCCGACGGTCAGTGGTTCTTTCAAAACGGTCCGCAGCGCGTGTATGTTGAGCTGGGTTACACGCCGTGGATCGTGCGGCTGAGCGAGTTTCACGACGCGACGGACGACGCGCTGCGGCTGACCGATCACGCGGGCGGGCAGTTTGAGCCGGCGGCGGCTTGGCTTGACGATGAAGGCGGCGTGCTGTTCTCGGATGGTTCGGATGCTCCGCGCGTCGCCGCGTTGCACGATCACGATCTCGACCTGTTTTCCACCCACGCCGATCTCGACGATAACGGCGGCGTGTTCCATTTCGCGGCCGGCGTGGATCTGGCGCTGGGGCGTATCGATCGGGCGGATGTGGCGGGGAAGTTTGGGTTTGTTATGAGTCCGGCGGCGAATGCGGCGGTCTCGTAAAGCGTCCTAACTATCGTCCTTCTCCAACTCATGCTCTTCGTTGCAGGCTGAAACGCTGCGAACGGATAAGCGAAAACGATTTGAAAGGCTTATCGTAGCAGCGTGTGCGCGCCTGGACCACCCGTGCGCCGCTGTTATGATGAGCGCCCGTTGCAAGGAGAGGTTATGTCCGGACTTACACATTTCGATGCTTCTGGCGAAGCGCACATGGTCGATGTCGGCGACAAAAGCGAGACGCGTCGCGTGGCCATCGCGCGTGGTTCCATCGTAATGCTGCCCGCCACGCTCGCGCTGATCCGCGACGGCAAGGCTAAAAAAGGCGATGTACTCGGCGTCGCGCGCATCGCTGCGATCCAGGGCGCCAAACGCACCTCCGATCTCATCCCGCTATGCCATCCGCTGGCGTTGACGCGAGTGGCGGTGGATTTTTCCATCGATGAAAAACTTCCCGGCGTGTTTTGCGAAGTTCGCGTGGAAACGGTCGGGCGCACCGGTGTGGAAATGGAAGCGCTGACCGCCGTGCAGGTGGGACTGCTGACGGTTTATGACATGTGCAAAGCAGTGGACCGCGGAATGACGATCACCGATGTGAAGGTGCTGGAGAAGCACGGAGGGAAATCGGGGGATTGGGTGGCGGGGAGTTGAATTGAATTGAACGTTCCCTGCCCGCACTGAGCCCTCGTAAATCACTGCCGGTGCCCGGCAAGCAATAATATTTAGTCGAGAAAAAGGCAGTTCCAACGCGAGTCGGAACTGCCTTTTTTTCCAGCCACAATCGATATCTTCGACTTCAACGCCGCCGGCCTCACCGAGGCCGGCGATCAACCACTCGCTGCCTCAATCGTCCCCATCATCGCTATCGTCATCCGTAGTCGACGGTGCGGGCACGCCATACATCTTCATCAGTTCAGCCTTAAAGCCGGCCAGCGGCTTACCCTGATCGTCGAGCAACTGATAAACATCCGCCAGTTGTTGCGGCCAGTCGTGAAGCTCGGTGGAGAAGATCTTCAACCGGGCGATGGTATCGAGCGCGTCCTGCGACTGTCCGGCCAGCGCCTGCAGCACCGCATAGCGTCGCAACACAGTTTCCCCCGGCAACAAAGCCAGCGCCTGACGATGCATCGCGAGTTTCGTAGCGAGGTCCTGGCTGTTCATCGGCAGCAATGTCGCGGCACCGTACTCACCCCACGCGCGGAACAAGAACGACGGATCCTCGCGATATTGCTCAGCCGGTTGCGAGCCGTAATAGAGCACTTCCGACCGGTTGTAATCGCGCAAGATGGGGTACAGCGAAGCCAGTCCAAGCACCACCAGCACAACATACAACCCATAGGAAAACGACCGCGACACCCACCGCACCGGCCGCGTTTCGAGCAAGCCGAAGACCAACATTGCGGGCATCAGGAAAAACATGTACTGCTGCGGATACTCGACCAGCGCATGCATCATCAGCACGCCCAGCAGCGACAGCGCGAAAATCCGCGCCGGCGTATGCGGCGCACGCAGTACGCGCACGAGCCAGCACACCACGCTGAACAACACGATCGCCATGCCCAGCAGACCGGTTTTCGCGAGCAGATCGATAAAGATATCGTGCGAGTTGTTCGCAATCTCCACGCCGCCAAGCTCACGCACGAACTCGAACTGATGCAGCGGGAACTCGCCCCAGCCAACACCCAGCAACGGGTGCGTCAGGAACATGGTCCAGCCATACTTCCAGAGCGCAAGCCGCGGCGCGATCTGATTCGCGTCCTGCATCCGCTCGGCAGCCGATTGGCCAAGTTCAAGCTGAAAACGCAAGTTCGCCCAGCGAATCGCCGCATTCACGGCGAAGAACAACACGAGCAGCACGATCGGAATCAGCCACGCGCGCGTCTTGTTGCGAGCGGCACGGCTCGCAGGTCCATCCGGGTCATCCGCCAAGGTCGAGCGGCCCTGAATGAAGGCCATCCAGAATCCCCCGACCACGATCACGCCCATCTGCAACCACGGCCCCCGCGACACGGTCAGCGCAAGCCCTGCTGAAAATATGGCGGACAGGACGAGCCATGCGATCACCGGCAGACGTCGTGTCTGCACCAGGTAGAGCGCACCCGCCGTTGCGAATGCAATGTAGGTCGCAAGGTGATTCGCCTGCGCCATGTTGCCGAACGGCCGCCGCTCGATCGCGACGTTGTAGGCCACCACGAATGGCGAAAACTTCGGCTCCATGTGGAACAACTGCACGACCTGGCAGAACACGGCGAACAAACCACCCACGATCAACGCCGCAGCACCCCAGCGCAGCGCCTTCTCGGCCATACCCGCGCGCACGAAGCCATAACCGGTATGCACCGCGATAAACGATGCCAGCAGATAACCGCCGCCAAGCCAGTTCATCGACGGCTGGGACACCGGCAATACCACCGTCTGCGCCACGAGCAGAAAGCCGAGCACAAGCGGCATTAACGCGATAACCGGCGTCGCGAACGGCACCCGCGGTTCGGATAACCTCACGATCAATACCATTGCGCCACCAAGCACCAGGAACAGTCCAAGCGCGCTGAACTCGGCGTAGAAGGTCGGAATGGGATACGTGTGGTTGACGACCGCGAACGGAATCGTCAGCGCCAGGCAGAGGACAGCAAGAGAAAGGTAGCGCGCGATGTTTGAAGGCATGTGGGGTCGGGAACGTCGGCAACCGGCGCACTATACAAAAAATTACTCTTGCTGTGCGGCGCAGCGCATGAAATGCGCCGAAATCCGTGTCATTCCTGAAAATTCCGTGGTGGTTTTAGCAAAACATCGAGGCTGTCCGCAATCCGCGTGCTCGCTCACAAGCGCCATGACGACGATTCACTGCGATTACGGTTTCGTGCGGGCAGCCTTTCAGCTTCGCTAAGCGCCTTTCGACTCGCTAGGTCCGGCATTCCGGCGGTGCGAGATTAGGCGGCAACGTGGGTGCTTCCGAGGGCGATGGACCCGCGCCCGGCGCCGGCAAGGAAGACGCCGTTTTCGTGGCCGCAAAACATTCCCACGTGATCGATCCGGCCTGTACCGAACCCTTGGTCAGGACAGTTCGCGCCGTTGGCGTCTCGGCATTGTCCGGGGTTGAAGGCACAAGCACGAGCGTGTTCGATCCGGCCGGCGCCACGCGCGTGGAAAACGCGATGGTGACTTGCCCGTTGGTGTCGTCGACATGAATCGATTCCACGTTCCGGGTCCCCGGTGGCGACGCATATCCGCCGCCCAGATCCGATCCGCTGGCGGCGTTCTCCGCCACCGCCAACCGTGCCGACGACGCCAGCGACAAGCCCTCGCCCACCCGGCTGCGCGCCAGATAATCCTGATACGCCGGAATGGCGTAAGCCGCGACCACACCGACAATCGCCAGCACGATCATCAACTCGATCAACGTGAAGCCCGTTCCGAAACGCTTTATCTTGCCGCGCGTAATCAGCCTTCGAAACCAAGCTTTGCTACTGCTCGGACCACCTGCTTCATCTGACCTGCATACCGCTGCTGTTATTGCTGCTGCCATTGCTGAACTCCCAAAAAGACGAAGCGCCTGGTTGCGTAATGCAATCCAGACGCTTCGATCTTATTGAGCCCTACCCGGTCTCAACAGTCAGCCAGACGGCCAACGGTCGAACCGAAAATCAATGTGCGGCTTTTGCTTGCGCGGCCAGCGCGCGTCGGCGGAAGTACCAGCCGAAGCCCAGCACCAGCACCGCACCTATCACGTGCGCCGTGTATTCAACGCCCAGCAGATTCGATGCGGGCCATCGATCGAGGAACGGATCGTCGATCATCAACCCGCCCGCGATCCACCCGAGCAAACCGGCGCCGAGCGCAATCACGATCGGGAATTTATCGAGCAGCTTGAGCACCAGCGTGCTACCCCACACGATCAACGGAATGCTCACCAACAGGCCAAAGATAACCAGCGCCAGCCGATGTTGCGGATCCGCGGCTTCCGCAGCGCCCGCCACCGCAATCACGTTGTCGAGGCTCATGACGGCATCTGCCACGATGATCGTCTTGATCGCGGCCCAAAGCTGGTCCGCCGGCTTGATATTCGGGTTGCTGTGCTCCGGCATCATCAGCTTCACGCCGATCCACAACAGCATCAGGCCGCCAACAAACTTGAGGAACGGGACATCGAGCAGCAAGACCGCGAACGCAATCAACGCAACCCGCAAGACGATTGCCCCGAGCGTGCCGAGCAGCACGCCACGCGTGCGCTGCTGCGGCGGCAAATTCCTGCAGGCGAGCGCGATGACAACAGCGTTATCGCCGCCAAGGAGAATATCGATGACGATAATCTGTAGAACAGCGCCCCAGTGAAGCGTGGCGAAAAATTCGAGCATGAAAAAACCGGTGAGCGACAGCGACAGAAAAAACGCCCAATAAAAAAGCGGGGAAGCCTTGGCTCCCCCGCTTTTAGTATCGACGTTCTACGAAAGGCTTACGTAAGCATAGCGCAGCCCCGCGTTTTCTGTCGATCAGTCCTTCCTTAAAGCATCGCCTTCAACAAACGCGCCATTTCTGACGGGTTTTTCGTGACGGTGATACCGCAAGCTTCCATGATTTCCAGCTTGGCATCGGCCGTGTCCGCACCGCCCGAAATCAGCGCGCCTGCGTGACCCATGCGCTTGCCGGCCGGAGCCGTGACGCCCGCGATGAAGCCAACCACCGGCTTCTTCATGTTGTCCTTGATCCAGTAAGCCGCGTTCGCTTCGTCCGGGCCGCCGATCTCGCCGATCATGATCACGGCGTCCGTGTCGGGATCGTCGTTGAACATCTTCATGACGTCGATGTGCTTCAGACCGTTGATCGGATCACCGCCAATACCGACTGCCGACGACTGGCCAAGGCCAATAGCCGTCAACTGGCCAACCGCTTCGTACGTGAGCGTGCCCGAACGCGACACCACGCCAATACGGCCCTTACGGTGGATATGACCCGGCATGATGCCGATCTTCAGTTCGTCCGGCGTGATCGTGCCCGGGCAGTTCGGTCCGAGCAGCAGCGTCTTGCGATTTTCGCGACGCATACGGTCCTTGATCTCGAGCATGTCGCGCACGGGAATGCCTTCCGTGATGCAGATGGCGAGATCCAGGTCGGCTTCAACCGCTTCCCAGATTGCAGCAGCGGCGCCAGCCGGCGGCACGTAGATCACCGAAACGGTTGCACCCGTTTCAGCCTTCGCTTCCGCGACGCTTGCGTAGATGGGGATGCCTTCGAAATCTTCGCCGGCGCGCTTCGGGTTCACGCCCGCCACGTACGCTTCACGGCCGTTCGCATACTCGCGGCAAGCGCGGGTGTGGAACTGACCGGTCTTGCCGGTAATACCCTGGGTAATGACCTTGGTGTCTTTGTTGATCAGAATCGACATAGTGTGACCTCTGTTCGTCGACGCCGCTTTTCACCTGCGCACCTTGTTTCAAGGCGCGACGGGCGGAAAAGCGCCGCCTTTCGTGTCTGGTGGAACGCTCGTAATTGCCGGAAGACCCAGGCGCTTACTTGCCCTCGGCTGCTGCAACAACCTTCTGCGCAGCTTCTTCCATGCTGTCGGCCGCGATGATCGGCAAGCCTGAATCCGCCAGCATCTTCTTGCCGAGATCTTCGTTCGTGCCCTTCATGCGCACGACCAGAGGCACCTTCAGCGACACGGCCTTCGACGCTTCGATCACGCCTTCCGCGATCACATCGCAGCGCATGATGCCGCCGAAAATGTTCACGAGGATTGCCTTGAGGCCCGGGTTCTTCAACATGATCTTGAAGGCTTCCGTGACCTTCTCGGTCGTAGCGCCGCCGCCCACGTCGAGGAAGTTGGCCGGCTCGCCGCCGAACAGCTTGATCGTGTCCATGGTGGCCATTGCCAGACCGGCGCCGTTCACCAGGCAGCCGATGTTGCCATCGAGCGAGATGTAGGCCAGATCGAACTTCGATGCTTCCACTTCAGCCGGATCTTCTTCGTCGATATCGCGATACGCGACGATGTCCGGGTGACGGAACAGCGCGTTGGCGTCGAAGTTGAACTTGGCGTCGAGTGCGATCACCTTGCCGTCGCCGGTGACGATCAGCGGGTTGATTTCGGCCAGCGATGCGTCCGTTTCCCAGAATGCCTTGTACAGGCCTTGCAGGATCGCGCGTGCTTGCGGGATCGAGCCTTCCGGAATGCCGATCTTGCGCGAGAGGTCGTCGGCGTCTTTGTCGAGCAGACCCGTCGACGGCTCGACGGCGAACTTGTGCAGCAGTTCCGGCGTCTTTTCCGCGACTTCTTCAATGTCCATACCGCCTTCGCTCGATGCCATCACCACGACTTTTTGCGTGATGCGGTCGAGCACGAGGCCGATGTACAGTTCCTTCTTGATGTCCGCGCCTTCTTCGATCAGCAGGCGGTTCACCTTTTGGCCTTCAGGGCCGGTCTGGTGCGTGACGAGTTGCATGCCGAGGATCTGGTTCGAATATTCCCGAACCTGTTCCAGCGTCTTTGCAACCTTCACGCCGCCGCCCTTACCGCGACCGCCAGCGTGAATCTGAGCCTTGACGACCCATACCGGGCCACCCAGCTCTTCAGCGGCCTTGACCGCATCGTCCACCGAGAACACGGGCTTGCCGCGCGGGACCGCGACGCCGAACTTCCGCAGGATTTCCTTTCCCTGGTACTCGTGAATCTTCATGCGTGATTCCTTCAGTCTGAGAGTTGGATTGAACTTCGATTACTTGGATTAATGAGTTGCTTGAATTACTTGGATTACCTGAATTACGTTCAGCGTTGCTTCCGGCGTGTCCGGCGTGAACAGTACGCGCGTCCGGAGTCATGCTGATGTTTCCTGGTCGGCCAGTTCTGGGAACCTGCTCTTGCTAATTTGGCTAATTTCGCTGAGCCGGCTCCACGTCGCTTCCGGCCTTTTTGGAGTTGTCCTGATTCGCTATCCGGTCCGTCCCGCTGCGGGGCGCGTGGCCAAACCAGCGCGGATAATATTGGCGAACGGCTTCACCGTCGAAACGCAATGCGTTGCAACGGCCAAGCTGGAATGGGGGTTTGTCGGTTTCTTTTTCGGCTTCTGTGCCTGCTGCTGCGCTCTCTGAACTATCCGATGACGTGCCCGGCGCGCCGCCTTTTTCGGTGTTCCACACTTCGCCGGCGAATGCCTGGATGGCGGCGGTGGGCAACACGGCGCAGAGTTCGGTGATATGCGTGCAACCGGTCGTGCCGGCCAGCAAACGGCTGGATTCACGACGGAAATTCTGCACAAGATTGAGGCCGATGAGCGCGCCGTAAGCGGTGTTCGATGCTGCGCACAGACCCGCATACGGTGCCCACTCGGAAGCCGCTTCGGCGTCGACGATGGTGAACGTGCGGTCAATGGTGATGCGCAGCCAGAGTTCATGGATCGGCAGGCCTTGGGGCCGGACGCCCGCCGCGAGTTTGACGTCGCGCGGCTTTTCATCAGTTAGACAGGCTTCGATATCCCACAGGCCATCTTCGCGCTCAAACGCTTCCATTCGAATCGCGCGGCGATGGCGCAACTGTCGGGAAACGGGCGGAGAAAGCGGCATGTGCAGAGGAAGGCCGGAATGAGAAAACGCTGAAATTTTACCATACTGGCCATTTTCAGCCGGACCGAGTTCCCGTGGGGAAGCTTGAGGAGGAATGCGCCGGCTGGCGCGGCGGTTTATTTCGCGATGGCGGCGGGTGATGGGGGATTCCGCTCAACGTCGGGGTTGGGGTTTTTGTTTGTGCTTTTGGGGAGGGGGTTTGTGGTGTTGTGCGGTGTTTTGCGGGCCGTTAGCGCTTTGTTGGTGCGTCGTTTTTATCGAGCCGGCTGAGGCATGAAGCGTCCATTGTTCGCGCGTTAGGGCCTCAGTCATGTCCGTTCGTTGCACGCTTGAGGGCCTAATTTCCGTTGGCGCCTATTCGTCCATGAATTCGTCTTCGCCCGCTTTCAGCACTTTCACGATCGTCCCGCCGTTGAACCCTCGCGTAGCGAGAAAGCGCGCTTGTTTCGCACGCTCGGCCGGTGTCGTCGGTAGTTCGCCGAATTTCTTGCTCCAGACTTCGCGAGCACGAGTGAGCTCGGTCTTGTTCAATTCGGCGCCGGCGTCCTGAATCAACGTTTCGTCGATACCGTTACGCTTCAACTCATTGACGATCCGGCTTGTGCCAAGGCGAGTGCCTCGCCGATGAACCACGCTCTCGACAAATCGCTCATTCGACAACCACCCTTCACGCTCCAGCGCGTCGAGTAAGGTATCGAGCGAATCGCCTTCGGCGAGATGGGGTGTCAGCTTGCGGGATAACTCAGCGCGGCTGTGTTCACGGCGCGATAAATAACCCAGAGCACGGCCGCGCAACGATAGCTGCGGCCCCTTTCGCTTGGAATCGCCCGTTGTCGATGATTTTCCACGTCCGGCAGATCCGCGCGAATAAACCGGCTCGGCGTTTTGGCTTTCGCTAACCGCATCCACATCAGTTGCCGATGGCGCGCACTGCTCGAACGGCTCGAATGGATCGGCTATGTCGATGGTGGTGTCTTGCTGAATGCCCGGAGAAATAACCGGGGGTTTCGATTGCGATTTTCTGGCAACTTTTGCAGGTGCGGCCTGTGATTGAACAAGCGTCTGTTCCAGCACCGCCCGAGCGCGCTTTAAGCGTTCCTCGGCGTCGACTGCGTCCAAACCAGCGGTCGAATCAGGCTGCGACGGTTCAATTCGTTGCTCGTCAACTTGCTGCACAGCCGCGATATCGGCGCTTTCGGCGTTTTTCTCGTCAGCCGGTTTTGCTGACTTCGGCACCGCGCGACGGCTGGTTTTTCGGTCGGTGGATCGCTCGAAAACATCGTCGCCGTCAGCAGGCTGAGGTGAAGATTTTCCACGCGAGGTCGAGCCGGTCGCTTTGCGTCCCGACAACCCGCCGCGTCCAAATTTGCTGCGATCACTCGATCGCTCGTACTCAGCCGGGGTCTCTGCCGATGCGCGATCCGAAGAAGATGACCGCGCCGACGCACCACCGCCAAACGATCCGCGTTTCGGATACGCACGATCACTCGACCGTTCGAACACCGGATCGCTGTCCTGCTGCGTGGTTTCACCGGCAGCTTCCAGGCTTGCGGCGATTGCCTCAGCCTTGCTGGTGCCGGACGACAGGCTTGAACCACCCGGGCGTCCAAAGCTGCTTTTTCTGGCGAAGCTGCTGCCGCTGCTACTGCCAGCACTCTTGCCGCTGGAAAAACCACCGCCCTTATTAAACCCACTGCTCCCGCTCTTCTCGCCGGAAGCCCCGCCGCTCTTCGAGAAGCTGTTTCCAAACGAACGACGCGCCGGCGCAGATCCCTCCGCACCGGCGCGTTCGCTTGCTGCTGCGCGGTATCGATCGCTGCTTCTTTCATAGCGATCAACTCCTTCCTCGGCGCTGGGACTTTCGTCTTGGTCGCTTATGGAATTCGAGCCGTCCGGATCTTCCTTTGCATCCTGCTCCGCGTCACGATTTGAATCGCGACCGGTCTTTGATCCGAACCGGCTCTTGCTGCGCATCATCTTTACCGCCTAAAACTCATTCTTCTTCATCTGCCACTTCGGCAACACCCGGTGCAACTGCGTCGGCCATTGCATTGACGCCCAGCGACTCGCGAATCCTGTTTTCGATTTCACGCGCCATTTCAGGATTCTCACGCAGGAATTCGCGTGCGTTGTCCTTACCCTGGCCAATCCGTTCGCCGTTATAGCTGTACCAGGCACCGGCTTTATCAACCAGCTTGGCTTGCACGCCCAAGTCGATGATTTCGCCCTGACGCGAGATACCTTCGCCGTAGAGGATGTCGAAAATGGCTTCGCGGAACGGCGGCGCAACCTTGTTCTTCACCACCTTCACGCGGGTTTCGTTGCCGATCACTTCGTCGTTCTTCTTGATCGAACCAATACGGCGAATGTCCAGACGCACCGATGCGTAGAACTTCAGCGCGTTACCACCCGTGGTGGTTTCCGGATTGCCGAACATCACGCCAATCTTCATGCGAATCTGGTTGATGAAGATCACGAGGCAGTTCGTACGCTTGATCGTGCCGGTCAGCTTGCGCAGCGCCTGCGACATCAAACGCGCTTGCAAACCAGGCAACGAGTCGCCCATTTCGCCTTCGATTTCAGCCTTCGGCACCAGGGCCGCAACCGAGTCGATCACGATCATGTCGATGGAACCCGAGCGCACGAGTGCGTCGCAGATTTCCAGCGCTTGCTCGCCCGTGTCCGGCTGCGAGATCAGCAGATCCGATGCGTTGACGCCAAGCTTCTGCGCGTAAGCGATGTCGAGCGCGTGTTCCGCGTCAATAAATGCTGCCGTGCCGCCGATCTTCTGCATTTCGGCAATCACTTGCAGCGTCAGTGTGGTCTTGCCCGACGATTCCGGACCGTAGATTTCCACTACGCGTCCACGCGGCAAGCCGCCAACGCCCAATGCAATATCCAGTCCGAGCGAACCGGTGGAGACCACTTGAATGTCTTCAATGGCTTCGCCGGCGCCGAGTCGCATGATCGACCCCTTGCCGAATTGCTTCTCGATCTGCGCGAGCGCAACGGCCAGCGCCTTGCTCTTCTCTGCAGACATCCCGCCCGGGCCTTTCTTGCTATCTTCCATGAATCGTCCTTTGCTATGATGAACGGCGTCTGGCGCATGCCCTTGGGACTTTTTTCCGGTTGGGCGCACTGCTGCAGACACTGTATAAAAAAACAGGTGTTTTTGCAAGTCCGATCGGAGCGCGTAGTTTCAGCGCCACGTTCGACCCATGCGGGACACCACTACACCTGGAGACCGCCGCGCCGGGCGAATTGCGGTGCCGGCAATGCTTTTTGCGCACACTACGATGCGAATCCTCATTGCCGAAGACGACAGCATACTCGCGGACGGTCTCATTCGATCACTCCGCCAATCGGGCTATGCCGTAGATCATGTGAAGCACGGCGTGGACGCGGACAACGCGCTTTCGCTCCAGACTTTCGACCTTCTGATCCTTGATCTGGGCCTGCCGATGATGTCCGGCCTGGAGGTCCTGAGACGCCTCAGAGCCCGCAATTCTCAGATACCCGTGCTTATCCTGACGGCCGCCGACAGTGTCGACGAACGCGTCAAGGGCCTCGACCTCGGCGCCGACGACTACATGGCCAAACCGTTCGCGCTGAACGAACTCGAAGCCCGCGTGCGCGCCCTTACCCGGCGCGGCGCGGGCGGCGGCCCCACCGTCGTCAGACATGGCGCGCTCGCGTTCGATCAGGTCGGGCGCATTGCGTCCATCAACGACCAGGTGATCGAGTTATCGGCACGCGAACTCGGCGTGCTTGAAGTGCTGCTGCAGCGGGTCGGGCGACTGGTCTCGAAGGAACAGCTCGTCAACCACCTTTGCGAGTGGGGCGAGGAAGTCAGCAATAACGCGATCGAAGTCTATGTCCATCGGCTAAGAAAAAAAATCGAGCCCGGTGGGGCGCGCATCATAACCGTTCGCGGGCTAGGCTATAGCCTTGAAAAAGCCGTTGCCGCGGTGGCGAATCCTGCACCGTCTGCCCCGGCAAACCCCGACGAGCCAGTCTCGCCCAGCCAGCAGTACAAGTAACAGTAACCACGAGTAACCACGCCATGGGCTCGCCAGCGTCCCCCGAACGCGCCGCTCCGGCGTTGCGCGAGCTGACACCTCTCTCGCCGGATTTGCCCGAAGCCGACCCCGACGCTTCCCGCGACGCGCGTTATGCAAATCCGTTCGCGCCGCCCGACGAGCTCGAGCCCGACGGCGAGCCCGCGCCGCGTTCACTATTCGGCGAGATCCTGGACTGGATGCTCGCGCCGCTGCTGCTTCTGTGGCCAATGAGTATTGCGGTCACGTATCTCGTCGCCAAGTCGATCGCGAACGGGCCGTTCGACCGCGCGCTCGAGACGGATGCCTACGTGCTCGCGCGGCAGATCGCGCCGGTGAACGGCGTAGCGGAATTGCGGCTGCCGAACGCCACGCGAGACTTCCTGCGCGCGGATAACGTGGACAGCGTGTTTTTCCAGGTGCTGGGAACGCGCGGCGAACTGGTAGGTGGCGATGCCGATATGCCCTTGCCCCACGACGATGACCGGCCGCAGCCCGGCATTGTGGAGTTTCGCGACGACGTGCTGCGCGGCAACGACATCCGCGTCGCTTACACGACGGTGGAAGCGCCGACGCTCGCTCATCCGGTGCTGGTCCAGGTGGCCGAAACGCTCGATAAACGCAGCCAGTTGGCTAACGACATCATCAAGGGCGTGATCCTGCCGCAGTTCGTGATCTTGCCGCTGGCTATTGTGCTGGTCTGGTTCGGGCTGTCGCGCGGGCTCGCGCCGCTGCATGCGCTGCAAGCGAATATTCGCGCCCGGCGTCCCGACGATCTTTCGCCGCTCGAAGCCAGCCGCGCGCCGCCTGAAATCGCGCCGTTGGTGGCGTCGTTCAACGACCTGCTCAACCGGCTCGAGCAGAACATGCAGTTGCAGAAGCGGTTTATAGCCGACGCCGCGCATCAGATGAAAACGCCGCTTGCGGGCTTGAGGACACAGGCCGAGCTGGCGTTGAGGCAGGATGTATCGGCGGAAGTGCAGCGCTCGCTTGAACAGATAGCGACAAGTTCCGAGCACGCGGCGCGGCTGGTGACGCAACTGCTTGCATTGGCTCGGGCGGAGAACCGCATGTCGGGCCAAATTTTCTCGCGCGTGGAGTTGACCGATCTCGCGCGGCTCGCCGTGCGCGACTGGGTGCAGGCGGCGTTGGCCAAGCGGATGGACATTGGTTATGAGGAGCCGCCCAATCCGGTCGAGGTGGAAGGCAACGCGGTGATGTTGCGCGAGATGCTGTCGAATCTTATCGATAACGCCATTCGCTATACCCCGCCCGGAGGCCGGATCACGGTCCGCGTGCGCACCGACGAGTCCGACACGCGACACGTCTTTCTCGAAGTGGAGGACACGGGATTGGGCATTCCGGCGGCGGAACGCACGCGTGTGCTTGAGCGGTTCTATCGCATTCTTGGGCGTGAAGGCGATGGCAGCGGACTTGGTCTTGCCATCGTTCGGGAGATCGTGACGATGCACGGCGGCACGCTTGATATAGGCGATCACGTGTACTGCGAAGCGCCGCGACAAGCTGGAACGCTTGTCAGGGTGGGCTTACAACGGGTTTATCCTGCCCGGGACAAACCCTGATCGGCGCCCGCCTGATATTTTTGCACGACCCAATTTAAGCCGACGTTACCTACTTTATTGAGATAGAAGAAAGCATATTTGAATCATTTAGATCAATCAGAAGATAAGAAAACGTCTGAGCGCTCTCCCCCTCCGCGTCAGAACGCCGTAAGTTTTCCTTCCAATAATCAATGCACGGCGCTGCTATCCGCGGTTGCCATTCAAAGATCAATACAGGAGACGACTTCATGGCAACGGTCGAGGGGCGCATTTCCCACTCGCCGATGACGAGCGAAGAACGACGCGTGATTTTCGCGTCATCGCTAGGCACGGTGTTCGAGTGGTATGACTTTTATCTGGCGGGCTCGCTTGCCATCTATATAAGCAGGACGTTCTTCTCCGGCGTCAATCCGACGGCCGCGTTCATCTTCACCTTGCTCGGTTTTGCGGCGGGTTTTGCCGTGCGGCCGTTCGGCGCGATTGTGTTCGGGCGTCTCGGCGATATGGTCGGCCGCAAGTACACCTTCCTTGTCACCATTGTGATCATGGGTCTGTCGACGTTCGTGGTCGGGCTGCTGCCCGGATACGGCACGATCGGGATTGCCGCGCCTGTGCTCTTCATCGCGATGCGGCTGCTGCAGGGGCTCGCGCTCGGCGGGGAATACGGAGGGGCGGCGACTTACGTGGCTGAACATGCGCCCGCCAACAAGCGCGGCGCGTGGACAGCGTGGATCCAGACCACGGCTACGCTTGGGCTGTTCATCTCGCTGCTCGTGATCCTGATCGTGCGGAGTTCTGTCGGCGAGGAAACGTTCGGTGCATGGGGCTGGCGCGTACCGTTCCTGGTGTCGATCGTGCTGCTCGGCGTCTCCGTGTGGATCCGGTTGAAACTGCATGAATCGCCGGTGTTCGAGCGCATCAAGTCGGAAGGGAAGACGTCGAAGGCGCCGCTGACCGAAGCGTTTGGGCAGTGGAAGAACCTCAGGATCGTGCTGCTCGCGCTGTTCGGGCTGACGATGGGACAGGCCGTTGTTTGGTACACGGGCCAGTTCTACACGCTGTTTTTCCTGACGCAGACGCTGAAGGTTGATGGCACCAGCGCCAACATCATGGTGGCGGTGGCGTTGTTGATCGGGACGCCGTTCTTCCTGTTCTTCGGGTCGCTGTCCGACAAGATCGGGCGCAAGCCGATCATCATGGCCGGCTGCCTGATTGCCGCGCTGTCGTACTTCCCGCTCTTCCACGCGCTGGCTCACTACACGAATCCGACGCTGGAAGCCGCGACGGCCAAGGCGCCGATCAGCGTGATTGCCAATCCGGACGAGTGTTCGTTCCAGTTCAACCCGGTGGGTACGTCGAAGTTCACGAGCTCCTGCGATATTGCCAAGAGCGCGTTGTCGAAGGCCGGCTTGAACTACGAGAACGTGGCCGCTCCGGCGGGGACGATCGCGCAGGTCAAGGTGGGCGACACCGTGGTGGATACGTATGACGGCAAGGCTGCGGATGCGAAGGAGAAAGGCGCCGCGTTCGACAAGACGCTGGCTGGCACGCTGAAGTCGGCGGGTTATCCGGCGAAGGCGGATCCAGCGCTGATCAACTGGCCGATGGCTATTGTGATCCTGACCATCATGATGATCTTCGTGACGATGGTTTATGGGCCTATTGCCGCGATGCTGGTCGAGATGTTCCCGGCGCGGATCCGGTACACGTCGATGTCGCTGCCTTATCACATTGGCAATGGCTGGTTCGGCGGGTTCTTGCCGGCGACAGCGTTTGCTATCGTGGCCGCGAAGGGGAATATTTTCTCGGGGCTGTGGTATCCGATTGTGATCGCCTTGGTCGCGTTCGTGATCGGGATGCTGTTTGTCAAGGAGACGCGCGGGACGGCGGTTTATGACTCGGATTGATTTTTGGGCGGTTTGGGGAGCGATTGTGGGGTGGTCGCTTTCAGGGCTACCTTGTCTCCAGGAATGAGCCTGGAAGGGGTTGACAGGTTTCGCAACCCTCTTCATAATCTCGATCTCTTGGCGAATTAGCTCAGCCGGTTAGAGCGACGGAATCATAATCCGCAGGTCCGGGGTTCGAATCCCTGATTCGCCACCAAGATTGACGCGAGGCCCGCTGCTCCTACTGGACAGCGGGCCTTTCGCTTTGCGCGGTGAGCCAGTTTGTGAGCCATCTCATGCACAAACTGCCGCACTTGTATCGCAATCGCTTCGGCGTCTATTACCTCCGCCTGGTCCGCTCTGGCAGGGAAACGAAAAGATCACTGCGCAGCAAGGACTTCCGGCAAGCTAAACTTTTGGCTCTCGCGTTCAACCTTGAACTAGCCATGAAGACGCCGAAAGAGCAGCCGAGCGCCGCCGATTTCATCCTTGACGCCGAGGCGCTCAAACGGCTCGATGTCGTCTTCCCGGACGGCACCCAAGTCAAGGACATCAACACCGATGAGGACGTGCGCCGCGCCAAGGAGCTTTTTGGAGCGCGATTCGAGACCGCGGTCCCGTTCGACGCGCCCATTCTCCCGCCCCAAACGCTCGCGTTGATTGAGCGGCAGCGGGAAGCGGCGGAAGCCACAAAACGGCCCGGAAAACGGTTCTCCGACGTCGTTAAGCTCTACAAGCGCGAAAAGGCCCTCGACAACACCGCCCGCACGATCACGGCCAAAAGCGGCGCGTTCGACGACTTCTCGAAAACAGCGGGCGAGCGGCCGATGGATGCATATTCCCTTGACGACGCGATTGGTTATAAAAACCAGCTCATCGAAAACGGCGGCAGCGCAAGTCGCATCAATTCGAAGCTTTCCTACCTCCGGGATTTGTTCGGATACGCCGTGGCGAATGGCCAGCACCCTGGGCCAAATCCTTTTGAAAACGCCAAGGTTTCAACAAAGTCGAAACTCGAACAGCAAAAGCGATCGTATAAGCCGTTCTCCGCCGATGACCTGAAAACAATCTTTTCGCCGGAGGCGTACGCCTTGAGAATGGACAAGCCGGCTTATCGCTGGCTGCCCTTTTTGGCATTGTATTCAGGCGCGCGCCTCGAGGAGCTCGCAAGCCTTTCTCTCAGCCAAATTCACCAAGATGGCGACGTTTGGTTTTTTGAAATTGCGAAAGCCAAAAACGCGAATTCCCAGCGCCGAATTCCGCTTCACCGTGCGATCGTTGAATCCTCATTTCTTGCTTACGTCGAAAGCGTCAAAAAGAGCGGCGCCACTCAGCTTTTTCCGGAGCTCAAACCCGGCAAAAACGGTTACGGCAAGAATGTCACGCGGCGCTTTGCCGATTATCTCGACGAACGGTTGATAACCGACGACCGCAAGGTTTTTCACAGCTTCCGGCACACCTTCATCGCGCGCATGTCAGCACGGAACGTTCATCCTGCGATGCTCATGGCTTTGGTCGGCCACTACGATCAAGCCAAAGTGGATTTCAGCAGCCCGCATTTCACAAATTACCAACACGACAAGTCGCTTGCCGAACTCAAACAGACCATCGATCTACTCGACATCGAATTGCCGCTGACCTTCTAAACAAGAATCGCCTCGACTTATGCGCCCCGGAATTTATGCGGAATGCATCGCGCATGCAGCCTCAGGGAGAAAAGCGCTCCGATTCATAGATTTTTATTGACGCCCGAGAACCGCGAAGCGCAATCTTCTCACTGCGCGCGGCATTCCAAAGAGACACGTCCTCGCCGCGCAATAATAAAAAATCAGCGGCTGGCGGGGTTAATGATGAGAGAGCATCAGACCAAGAAAGAGCGGCTTACCATTTATTTGGTCAAAGACGCAAAACTGCGCGACGAGCAAATCGTCAAAACCGACCGAACGAAACCGGTGGTCAACCTTAAAATTTCTTCCGGCAGCGCGAGCCTTTACGTGAAAGACGGACCGCCGCCCAAGATCCCCGAGTGGACCACTTTCCTCGTCGAAAATCAGGATGTTCCTGAGCATCTGTTTCTCGGCAGCCGCTCTGAAGCCGCCGTTCTGATTTTTCGCGATGCTGACGTGGCCTTCGCGCTCACGTTCGGCATGGGCTTCCACCTCCTGAATTTGGATTTGATGGAGCGCGATTTTGGGCTGCGCGTGACGCTCAACTCAATCGCTCCCGACAAACTGCGCAGCCTCGACAAGGCGAGCTATGAGGCGAATCCGCTGAACACGAGAAACCAGAGCCCAAAAGACGCGGACATTTTCGACCTGCACATCGACACTGAAATGGATATGGTCTACGCGCTCACCGGCGCGTCCACCGAACCGATGTTCGGCGAACATGTGACAGGCCGTGACGCGCTGACGATCATGCCGGATGCTCGGCTGGATGACCTGCCCAAGATATTGGCTGCGGCTCTTGCTCGCTACAAAGCGAAGATGCCCGAAAGGTTCTCATGGGTCGACAACGTGAATCGAGTTCGAGAGCCCGACACGCTGGAAATCCTTGACCTAATGCTCACGGACTTGTTGCAAGCAGACCCGCCAGGGGAGAACGTCTGGCTGGGAGAGCCCGAGATCGTGGACTGGGAAGCGCAGACGGGCTACTCGTTCGACCAGCGCGCGCGAACCGCGAGGCATCCCACCTTGCAGTTGAGCCAATTGATCGACCACATGGCCGATCACGGCGTGAAGCCGAGCGCTGAATCGTTCAAGGATCAGGCGGTCCACGTCAACGACGCCAATTACGAGTCGATCAAGCGGTGGTCGGCCTATCGCTGCGTCTACGCCGAACTGCCCATGGGCGGGAAGACGTTCATCCTCAGAAATGGCGCTTGGCATTCCGTCAGCGACGATTTCGTCAGCCGGATTGACATCACCCTTTCTTCGCTCGAAATCGACAAGCAGGACATGCCGGTCTACAAGCACCCCAGCGAGGGCGCCTACAACGAAAGCGTCGCGCACGACACCGCTGGCTATGAGCTGCTCGACAAGAAGAACATCTCGTTCGGGGGCTCTTACGACAAAATCGAATTCTGCGACCTAGTTCGCGATGGCCACGAATTGATCCACGTGAAGTTCTATCGCAGCTCGGCGACCCTCAGCCATTTGTTTGCGCAAGGCAGCGTCTCTGCGGAGACGTTCGTCAAGCATCAGGATTTCAGGGTCAAGCTCAACGAGAAATTGCCCGCCGGAATCAAACTCATTGATCCGCTCGTCCGCCCTGCGGCCGAGAAGTATCGAGTGGTCTACGCTATCGCCACCGTCAAGACGCTGCCCGCCGAGTTGCCATTCTTCTCCAAAGTCACGCTGAAAAACGCGGTGATGACGCTCAGGGCTCTAGGCTTCGGTGTCGCGCTGGCGAAAATCGACGTTGACCCGGAGTTCCTCAAAACGGCGAGCTACAAGCCCGCAGACGCGGCGTTCGCGCCGTCTTCCGCCGCGATGGCATCGCCTGCCAAACGCAAGGGGCGCGGCGCGCCACCGCACAGCCCGCCGCCCGCGCACTGACTGACAAGGCACGCCCCACGACATGAGCATCAGTTCTTTCTTCGCCGACGTTTTCCACGCTCCGCTCCGCAACATCCGCTGGTCCTGGGGCGCGCACAACCCCGACACCGGAGTGGTGGCGTTGCGCTTGTGGCGCGATCGCATTCGCCCCGAGCACGGCGACATTGAGGTTTTTACGTAGGCCGCCCGCAAGACGCTGGGCAAAACGAGCGAGCGCAGCACCTGAGCTTCATTGAAGGCGGGGCGCGGGCATTCGGCGTGGTTTGCGACCGCGACGCTCCTCCGCCCGGAATGGCGTCGAGCTCGATCAGCGATTTCGATCGCGACAATCTGCTGGCTCTCGGCGACATCTCAAAAGAGCCCACCGGTTCGTGGCGAGCGAAGATCATCGGCTCGGCCTCCGTCTCCGACTACCTGGCCTCATTGCCGTCGGTCGAGACGGACAAGAGGACATCGCGCAGATTCAAAACGAGCCCGGACTCGCAGTCACCGATCGCATGACGCTCGCGAAAGCAAGGCTTGGCCAAGGGACATAGAAGGCCAAGATGCTCGCCCTATGGGGGCACCAGTGCGCAGTCTCGGGCTGCGCGGTCCCAGAGGCTCTGCGCGCATCGCACGCGAAGCCTTGGCGGCACAGCGCGCCTGCTCGACAATCAAAGTTGACGCGCCCGAGTCAAAATCCGAAGGACGGCGAGGATAGGGTTTGAGCGCGGCGCGCCGAAACCGATCGCAAAGGCGTGGCGCTTGCGCTGGATGCATCTCGGGGCCTCCCGCTCCGCAAGGGCCTTGCTCACCAGTTGCCTTCCTTGATTTGCGCCGCTCTCGGCTTCGCGCAAGGGCTTTCTCGGGTTTTTATCCGCTCAGCCCCCTGATTGTGCGCTGATGCTGCTCCACTAGATCATCCGGCATTTTTTCGATCGCGCCAGCCAGCTTGACGAACAACTCGCCCCTCGCTTCGTTGGGCGTGCATCCGAAGCGCTCTTTGAAGGCCCGGCTGAACGTCGAATCGCTCGCGAACCCCACTGAATAGGCCACCTCCGCGACTCGCTGGCGCGCATGTTTAGGCGAAGTCAATCGCCTCAGCGCTTCGTCCAGGCGCTGGTCTTTAATTCGTTTGGCCACTCCGCCCGACTCGCCCGATTCGGCGAACAACTCGTAAAGCGCGGTGCGCGATATCCCCAATGCTTTGCAAAGCGCGGCAGGCCCTAAATCTGGATCCAACAGATGCTGCTCGATGTAAGAGGCCGCTTGCGCTCGAAGCATTGGGGCCAGGCGAGGGTCTCCCTGCGCAACCCGCTCTTGGGCTTTTGGCAACAGGCACGCGGCCAACAAGTCCAGTGTTCCATTGACGATGATCGGCATCTGCTCTTCGGTCATCGTCGCAGCAAGTCGCGCGAGGGCGTGCATGTGAGCCGCGAACAGCTCTCCGATCGCGTCATCAGCCGCCCAACTCGCGCCATGAATTTGCGAACCCTGCGGCAGCCGTCGATCGAGCGCGGAGCGCGCGACGCTCAGCGTGATCATCGGCGCATCGATGGCGAATCCGATGTTTTCGACCGCGAGGTCCCGAATGGCGACGGAATTCAACGGGACGCGCTGCTGGCCCTCTGCAAATTCAGACGTTAGCTGCCCGCCGACCAAGCAATGCACCAGATACTGATTTATGCCGGACAGGGCGATTTTGCGACGCGTGCGGTGGAATTGCACCTCTCCCTGAGCGGCATGGCGCGTGAGCAACATGGGCCCCAGGTCCCACGTGTCGACGCTGGCCGCGAAAGAAATGTCCTTTGGCCGCTTCACGTCATACATCGGCCTCAGCGCTTCTCGCCAAATCTCTTCGGCATCGTCTTCTTTGAAATACGTGCTCTCGAAACGAATGTGCTGCGGCATGGTTTTTTTCGGCGCTGGATTTTTCCGAATAGTAGCCGCGTATGTGACCCGGCGCAGGCTGAGTTCTCTTGCCAAAGCCGTGAATCGGCAAAAAAACACACCCTCAGGACGAATCGTCAATGTTCCCCGGATTTTTCGCCGGAAGGATGCGGGCCGTCGTGCCGATGATTAAGGACATGAAACACGGCATTGATCCGCCGTGGCTTATCTAAAGGCCAAGAGGGGAAGAGAAATGCTTAACCACGAGAAAGACCTGTCCGGGGGATTGCCCGGCAGGCTGCCGGACGCGCGCCGGATTGCCCGTGTCGCTGGCCGACCGGGGCTCACAACCATGCCGACGTCGCGTCGGGGCTCACGGCTTTTTGCGCGAACGCGGACGCTCTCGCGCGGCAGACGCAATCGCTTCGAGTTGCGCGCGCTCACTCTCGCGCCGACCTGCGGCATCCAGGCGCGCCCTAAGCGTCTCTCGTTCACGGGCGATGGACGCGATGTCCTCGACGATCCGCAAGATCGCGCGGCGGTCGTCTCGCGGGAGGTCCCCGATTTGGGCGGCGATGGCGCCAGCGTCTTCGCCCGAGCTCCCGCGGTAATCACCCAGAAGAGCACTGAGCGGGCAAGAGAAAAGCTTGGCGAATTGCCCGAGCCTATGAAGGCTGGGCGCGATGACGCCGTTTTCAATCCTAGAAATCGTTTCCTTCTCCACCTCGATCTCGTTGGCGACTCTCAATTGCGTGAACCCCGCGGCTTTGCGCTGGGCTGCGATTGCGGCGCCGACTTTCCGAATCAAATCATCGGGGGGCGCGCCTGCGGCTTTCATGCTGTCTCCCTGCGTCACATTTTTACGACGCGAGTGGATATTTTCGCGCGAACCGTGACACAAGAATTGACGTCTGACGTTACGATATAGACGTAAAACATCACTTTAATAACGCATGACGTCATCGCCGCCGTTTGAGCGGCAGGCCGTCGCGCGCCACGAGGAAACAAAAACAATGAAATCGACCATCCGTCGCTCGGCCATCGCTGCCGCAACTGCGTCTGTTTTTTTGTCCGCCTGCGGGGGCGGCGGATCGTCGTCGACGACGGGAGCCGCGGCGCCCGCGTCCGGCGCGAGCGCCGCGCCCGCAACGCCGATTTCCGGCGCCACGCCCGCGACTCCGGCTTCGGGCGCCAGCTCAACCCCGGCCGCCTCGGCCGCCATCTCTTTGTTCGCGGCTCCTGGCGCCGCAGTCAGCGATTACGCCGCGACGGGCGACATCATCAATGACTCGTTGGGCTTCATGAACGCCAAGCGCGCGCAGCTCGGGTTGCCGCCGGTCGCGTTCCAATCCGCCGTCGCCCAAGCCGCGGCGAACCATTCGCTCTACGTTCAAACGAACAATGCGCCTGGGCACTACGAAACCGCGGGGACGCCCGGATTCACGGGCGCGACGCCCACCGATCGAGTCAACGCGCTGTATCCGACAAACTCCGCAGGGGAAATCGTCGCGGGGCAAACCGGCGCTTTCCCCACGTCCGTCGAGCCGATCGACGCGTTGTTCGACGCGCCGTTCCACCGCGCGATCATGGTTTACGACTGGGTGTTCGCCGGGCCCGGCGCGGCGCTGACCGCGGATCCGGCAAAGTGGTCGGCCCTGACCGTCGACTTCGCCGACCACAAAACGGTCGTCCCCGACGACAAGCTCGTCGCCTATCCCTACCCCGGCCAAGCCAACGCTAAGGCGTCGTGGCTGGACATCGAATCGCCCGACCCCCTCGCGGGCTCGGGCCAGCTCTACTCGGGGCAGACCGTCGGCTATCCCGTCACCCTTTCCGGCGCAGGGAACGCCGCGTTCTCGAACATTGTGTTCGTGATCACCGACCCGACAGGCGCGGCCGTGCCTTGCCAGGAAGTCGACAACAGCAACAACGCGGAGGCGACGCGGCTTGCTCTGTGTGTGCCCTTCAAGCCCCTCAATCCGTCGACGACCTACAACGTCGCGGTGACGGGCTCGCTGACAAACACGTCGATCCCGAACCCCCAAGCTTTCGCCGTGAGCTGGTCGTTCACGACACAGTCCGCATCGGCCGCGACGGCGAAAGCGGCGACGACTGGCGGGTCGGGCAACGCCGCCGCGCGTCGCTTCCTGAACTGACCCGCGATGAGTGAAACCCCGTCCATGAAAGCCGGCCATTGCCTAGGCAATCCATTACCGCAAAGGAACACGACAATGAAACGGTTCGCAAACATTGCCGCGAGCTTCGCGCTGGCGGCGCTCAGCGAGTCAGCCTGGGCGCAGGCCGCGTTGGCCCCGCCCGCAGCCCTGCCTTTGGCGCAAGCGCAGGCCCCGGCGTTCGCCGTGGGGGATGAGTGGGAATTCGCATACACGAACGTCTTGGAGCCGCGCCGGAACAACAACTTCACGCAACGGATCGTCAGCGTCGCTGGCGGCCAAGCCGTCCTGGCCGTCGGCGACGGCCGCGCGGGGCCGACGGTTCTGGACGCAAGCGGCAACATCACGAGCGGCGGAGGCGGCGCTTACGAGCCAAGCGACGGAAGGCTGCAATTTCCCTTGGCCGTCGGGAAGTCTTGGTCAGCTTCCTATATCTACAAATCCGGCAACTGGATTTCGCATTGCGATCGCGAAGCCAAGGTTGTCGGCGTCGAGCGCATCGACACGCCAGTTGGTCCGCTCGACGCGTTCAAGATCGAACAGAAGACCTCATGGTCAGGAAACGACCAATACGGCGGCCACGGCGTGACGCATGAGACGGATTGGTATGCGCCGGCGGTCGGGCGCATCGCGCGGCTCGATTACCAAGACATCCCCGTCAAAGGGCCGGCGACGACCACGCATGTCGAACTGACGCGCTGGCGCCCGGCGGCGCCCTGACCCAATCATTTATTTCGCCCGGCTCCGCATGGACTCGGGCGTCCAGGGCGGCGAAAACCGCTGACCGGACAAGACATCAACTCATTGATCGAAAGAGGGCTTTTACGATGAACCGTGTTTCAAACGCGCTGCATCCCCGCGACTTCCAAGCCGCCAAGGTCCGTTTGCTCGCGATTTCCTCGCGAACCACGTCCATCGCGCTGATCGCCGCCCTGTCACTCGCGGCATGCGGTGGCTCGCCCAGCGAAAGCGACGTGCGAGCGGCCTTGATAAAGCAACTGGACGCCAGCCAAGAGCAAACAAGGCAGATCGCCGGCAAGAACGCTTTCATGGACAGCTTGGCCGACGAACAACGAAACGGCATTTCGCAATTGAAGTTGGTCGGATGCAAGTCGGACGGCGAAAAATCCTATTTGTGCGACATCGCGGGCAAAGCGGGGGCGATGCAACTGCGCATGCTCAAAGGGCCGGACGGCTGGATTGCGGCCGAAGCCGGGAAGGGTTGATGGCCGGCCAAAGCGCTCAGCCTACCCGCAGCCTCTCAATTATCCCCTTGGCCGTCGGCCAATCGTCAAGGCGACGACCCTCGCTCGTCTTGGCCTCAATAGCAAGGAGCAGTGAAATGACTCGATTGAATGTCGCCGCAATGCAATGGAACTCGCTTGACCACATCGCGGACGTCGCGCCCATCGGCGACGGCGACGCGCAATGCCTGGAAGAGATTCGCCAAGTGCTGTTGAAGCACGGCCAGACCGCCCGCTTTGGCGTCTCGCTCTTGCACAGCCATTTCGAGCTCGGGGCTGACGAAGTCCTGCTCGAAGAGACGAACGCCGAGACGCGCGAGCAATGGGTCAGGCCCGTGTCGCGAAAGTATCTGTTGGAGAACGGCATCACCGCGCAAACCACGGTCGTCTCGTTTGACGAGCGCGGCATGAACCGGCTGTGCGGGTGCAACCCTCGCTCTTCCGGCCACTTTCATCTTTAAGGGGGCTGCGGCGACAGCGCCTGACTCGCCGGCGACGCCCTTCGGCGATCGCCTTTGCTTTGACAATCCGCTATGCCTCGCCGCGCCTTGAACGCCATGGGCCGGCGCGGCGCGCGCCGAGGAGCGCGAGCGAAAACCAGAATCATAAAACCACAATGAGCCCAAAACATCACAACCATCCCGCGCCAACGCCTTCAATCGCTGGCCGGGCAAAAGCCGAAATTTCTCCCGGCGCGCCGTGGATCACGGCGCTGGCAGGCGCTTGCGTGGCCGTCGCCGCGCTGGGCGGCTGCGGCAAAAAGACCGTCGAAACTCCGACTGATTCATCGGCCGCGGCCACCGCGGCGCCGAGCGCATACCCCTTGCCGCGCGAATGGAACGACTCGGCCGCAAAGGCCGCGATGGCCCAAGACTCTGGCCCGAAGACCACTTACGTTTGCCTGTTCTCGTTTTCGGACGACGCGCAGCTGGGCACCGATGCGCACCCAGTCGACCGGCCTCAAATTGGCATGAAAAAAATCTCGGCGACTCAAGAGTCGGTCGATGCGACAAGCGCGCAGAAGGCGCAGGAAATAATGGAGACCGCGGTCAACAAGTCTCTTCCAATTGGCCCCTGCACCGCCGACTTGGCCTCGGCGACGATCGACAAGTCGATCCCGCTCGCCAGCTACGCGGACTTGCAGAGCGGCTCGCAAATCGCCGTCCTTTATTACTTTTACGCCAAGGCCCCGTTGCCGGCTGCGGACCTCGCCCATTCATTCGACACGGATTACCAGAACACGAGCGACGCTTTCAAGCGCGAGGACCTCCTCAAAAGCCTCACCCCTCGATACGGGGCCCAGCAAAAAACCGAAGCCGCCTTTCCTTATTTCAAAGTCCGGCTGATGGCTTCGCTCGGCCATTACAACGCGCAGACCAAATCGTTCCCGCTGCTTGGCTTGGGCGTCGACGGCAACTCCCGGCTCAGCATGAACGACAGCTCCGACTATGCGATCGTGCCCCGCGGCGACGCGCGCTTCAGTTCGATCGTCCCCGCGAACGAAGGCCAAGCGCGCTCGTTGGAGTCGAAGGTCAGCGCGAGCGGCCGAGACCGGCTGAGCGTGAATGTCGATTTGTATGTCAAGGCGGCTGACGCGGTGAGCTACGCGGCACGCAAAGACATCGTCGCGAAGGTCGTCGCCGCCCATGTCACCGATGAAGCCGGAGGAACCATCGCGGATATCCAATGACTCCCTTCCCCATTTCGCAGTGAACGGACGCTCTCGCGAGCGGCCCCTCGACAACATCATTCATTGGATACAAACATGTCAACGCAATCGAAACTCGCAAGCGACGAAACGCAAGCAAAGCGGGGCCGCGCCTTTGGCAAAGCCGCCGCCATCTGGTCTTTCCTGGTGTTCACGTCTATCCCCATCTTGAACCTTGTCTTCGGGACTGGACTCGTCCTCTGGTTCGGGACGACGATCTACGGGCGGAGCGCTCGGATGGGCAAAGATTTCGCCTGGCTGTTCGCGGGCGCGGCTCTTTGCATGTTCGGCTTCGCTTTTCCCGCGATCGCTGAAACCTGGCATATGGGGTTCGGGACAGGCTGGGTTCTCGAAGTTGGACTGAACCTCTTCGTTTGCCTCTTCGTCGTCGGCGGACGGCTAGGGCACTTGTTCGCGGCTGACGCTCATTCGTCCAAAGCCGTTGCCTGAGTCGAGTTCGATTCGCGCAGCGCATTGAGCTCGAGAGAAACGGCTTGCTTATGGTTCGTTTGGCAAGCCGCTCGATCACACATGCGGCACCGAGATCACCTAGCCCGCCCCCGAAGAAGCTCACCCCGGATCAAAAGACGACGGTTGCGGTTGATTCAGAGGTTCGTCGGCCTTTGGCGATTGAAAACCGACACATCGCAATAAGGCGTACGCCCTCCTCATGCGGCATGCCGCCGTCGTCCTTGTCGGGCGAACCTGCGCAAGCGCCTCTTCAGCAGAACCTTGGCCCATCGCGCTTTCCGTCGCATCGTGGCCGCAAGGAGGCGAGTCGCCGACACTGCCCCGCGCCAGCGCGCCTTGCGCCGATCTTTCTTTCGCTGCTTCGCCACTGCCCTCCAATAATCCGAACGCTCCTCAGTCATTTCATCAAAGTCGCCAAACTCTATCGTTTCCGGGGGCTCGCCCCACGAATCTTCCGCCTGCCAGACGCCAGGCCAGTTCTCCCAATGCGCGCCATGGACGTCGCCTTGCGACGCCGCTTCGTCCACACAATTCGCTTTGACCTTTTCAATCATGCCGCCTCCGTCGTTGAGCTCCGACGAGCCCTCATGCAAAGGGCGGCGTTCGCGTCGATCTCGGATGTTTTTCTCTTCATTATCGTTGATCGGCCGTGTCGCCTGGCTCCGCCAGCAGCGCATCGGTATGCTCTTGCGCCAGAGCGACGCCAGTGGCGTCCGGCTCGGTCGCCGACTGCGCGCCCACCACGTCCTGCGGCGTTCGCAACGTCCATTTCGCGGGCTTGAACGGGCGGCGTCGCCGCGGATACGCCACGAGCGGCCACACCAACTCGTGAGCATCGCCGTGCGTGAACACGATCATCTTCACGCCTTTGCGATCCCGGGTTCGGCCAAGGCGCGCTAGTTCGAAGGGGCTGTAAAGCGGCACGACCTCGCGAGAATACGAGACGCTGGCGGACTCGCCCGCGCCGGTGCGAGAGACCGACACGTTCCGCCGTTCATATTCGCGCGAGCCGAGCGCGCGGCAAAGGGATTCCGCCGTCTCGCCGGGCATAGTCTGGCCAATGATCAAGACGCCGCACATCGCGATCATCGCTTGCACGGCCTTCTCTCCATAGAGCTCGTCGAGCTGGGCGAAGTCTTGGCACGCCACGACACATCGCACCCCGCGCGAACGCCCGACTTCGAACAAGGGGCGCACGGGAAGCTTGCCCATCTGCGCGAACTCGTCCGCCAAAAACCAAACCTTGCGGCTGTCGTCGTCCTCCATTTCGACACTGTTCACGAGCGCCGCGAAGACCCCGACCATCGCCGACACGTAGCTTTTCGTAAGTTCCTCGTAGGCCCCGTGGCCTTGGAGGATCAGTTGCTTGTGGCTCGAACGGCCCTCCGTCCACTCGACCATGCTGATCCGTCGGTCCTTCGGCGCATCTCCCCATGCGCTCGCCAAATCAAAAATCGACGAACAGAAGGCTGATAGGTTGATCAACACCCCGGTCGACGTCGCGGACGCTCGCTCGACCGCGCGGACCGCTTCCGGATGCCGCGCCTTCATGATCGCCAGCATGGGTTCTTGCGGCAACGCGACCAACTTGGCCAGATCGGCCCAGCCCCAGTCCTCGCCCATCGTCGCGTTCAAATGCGCGAGAAGGCCGACGAGCAGTTGGCGAGACGCGTTCGACCACATCGGGTCGTGGCTTTCACCAATGATCGCGGCAGCAAACCGGCGCATGTCCAACAGATTGCGCATGTCTTTGGCTATATCCCACGCCACGCTGCGCCGGTCCCACGGCGCCACAATTGACGGTTGCGGAAAGCGCGCGGTGAATTCGCTTTTTGGGTCGAAAATCAACGCTTGCTCGCCCGAGTCGACGATTTTCTTGATGAGCGGGCGCATGACGGTCGATTTGCCGGAGCCCACGCCCCCCACAAGAAAGGCGTGCCTCGTCCACATCTCCGCCGGCCAAGGAATGCCGGGGGCGATCTCATGATCCGGATTTTCTCGGGAAGCCTTCGCAAACTTCTTTCGAAGCGCCCTCGCCGCGTCCTCCCCTTCATGTCTTTCGCCGCCGCGCAAAAGCGTCAAGCCATTTTGCGGCGTCAACCAGCCCTTGGCGAACAGCGCAAAGGGAGCGGTGAACATTCCGAGCGCGCACGCTGCCCGCCACTCGATCTGCCCGCGTCCGCTGTCTCCGATCGCCTCCCAGAAGGTTGAATAGCGACGGGAAGCTTCCTCGAAAATCCCTGGCGCGGCCCAGTGCGCGGCCAGTTTCGCCCAATAAGACGCATGGGTTGACAGCGCGCCGTCGGGAATGGGAAGCCACGGGAGAGGCCTCCACAAAGCCCAGAGAGTCATGGCGCCCGCGATGGCGCCGGCCATCGCGCTTGCCCGCGCCCACCCTCCGACGTCTCGGGTTTTGATCGATGGAGCGACCCACGCCCGTTTCCCGCCGCCAATTTCTCCCATTTCCGCCTCCGCCAAAAAGAGCAAGGGCGGCGCTCAGTGCAGATTTGGACACTGCGCAGACGATTGGCAATAAAAGCCGCACGTCGGCGCCAGTTGGCAATTCCTCCCGATTTAGTGATTCTGCCGCCCCAAAGAGCAGACCCGCACGGCGTGACACGCACGCTGGACGGCCCAACGCTCCCGTTCTCTGAGGCTTCATGGATCCTATTGCGACAAACCTAGAAATTTGCTTTGCCTTTTATAAGCTCCACCGCGACGGCCGCCTCGGCGTGCTCGAAGGCTATGCCGCGCGTTATATACACGGCACTTCATTCGCCGAGCCAGCGGACCTTGTGCAAGAAGCTCTAACGCGGGCGCTTGAAGGTTCGCGCCAATGGCCCCTTCGCGCCTCGTTCGTCGTCTTCATGTGTTTGGCGATGCGCTCGATCGCGGAGAGCGACCGAAACCGAAACGGCCAAGAGTTGAGCCGCTCGCGGTCCATTGACGACGAGGACGCCCCGTCGGACATTGTGCCCAACGCGCCCTCGTTGTCCCCTGAAGAAATGCTCGGCCTCATGCAACAGTTGCGGGCGGCCGCGGAAGCGGTCAATTTGGCGCGCAAATCGCTCGGCGAAGACGATGCCCCTGCCAACAACGTCATCGACGGGCTTCTGCAAGGAATGGCTCCCCGCGAGATTCGCGAGCAGTGGACGATGAGCGCGCGCACGTTCGATTCGGCTCGCCACCGAGCCGCCCGCACGCTTCGAGACGCGACGGATCGGGTTTTGTCGGAACGAAACGCTCGCGGAGCAGCGCGAAACAGCGCCTCCGCCCAATGTGGCCGCAACCCGGAGCAAGTGGATCAAACACCAAATATAAGTTCGCGCACCCCTAAGCCACGTCCGGCCCGACGAAGAATGTGATCAGGCCTAGCGGGGCAAATCCTGTTCGCTAGCTAGCGGGCATGCCTTGATCGGCATGCCCGCTTTTAGCCATCCTGCCGCCGCTCTCGCAGGCGGAATGAATGACTAGCCGTGCGCGGAATTGAGGCCGAATTCCCTCGCTTATCGGACCGCTTCCTTTGGCCGCGACGGCATAAACTTTCTCTGCCGCAATTCGCGACCAAGGCTATTCGGGCGGCCAACGCCGCGAAGAACGCCACCTAATAAAACAATCGACTGAGAGAGACACCTTGATAAAGAACATAGCGAGAATCAAAAAATTCGGGGTGTTTGAAGACTACACAAAGCCAGCGGCACACAACGACTTCCAGGCAATCAACATCATTTACGGCTGGAATTACTCGGGGAAAACAACACTGTCAAGGTTGTTCCAGTCGTTGGAGGCGAGGTCGATTCATCCGGATTACACCGCAGCCCAGTTCTCGATGAACGACGAAAACGGCGCGCAAATCGACCAATCCAATTTGGGCAACTATGGAGGGACCGCGCGAGTTTTTAACTCGGAGTTCATTGAGAAAAACATTAGCTGGGATGGCGCGACTTTTCACCCTATTTTGCTGCTGGGTGAGGACACCATTGAAGCGCAGAAAACAATCGCCGCAAACTCCGAACTCATTGCTCGTTGCCGAACCGCCTATGCGAAACATCGAAAGTTCGCGGAAGCCGCTGAACAACGAATGAACGCCGATAGGACCGCGGAGGCGAAACGTATCAAGGTCAACCTATCCTTGGTCGAAGCTTTCACCGCCACGCATCTTAATGCGCTATTGGCTGGCTTGGACGCCAGCTCTGCGCCTGGCGCGCAGCTGCGGGACGAAGAGTTGTCGACATGCTTGAAACAAGCGCTGGCATCCGACAAGGACAAGCTGGACCCTGTGCCGCGGGTGCGCCTGCAACCGACCGTTCTCCGCGCGCTGGCGCAATGCAAGCCCCTTCTGAGCAAGGTGCCGCAGCTATCCAGCACCATCGAATATTTGCGCGACCATCCAACCGTGGCGAATTGGGTCGAACAGGGACTGCATTTGCACGAAGCCGCCGAAACGTGCGAATTCTGCGGAAGCGAATTGACCCGACAACGCGTGGACGCGCTGCACGCTCATTTCTCAAAAGATCTTCTTCAGTTCAAAACGCAATTGACGCAAAAAACTGGGAAAGCTACCTGCGATTCCTGATCGATCGGATCGAAGCGGTGGGAATTCTAGTCATGCGGTCCGGAATAGTGGGAAATAACACCCATAGGCCGCTTTCGGTTGATGAATTTCGAGGCTTCGTTGTCGCAGATCCCTATGCCCCCGTCATTTTTATCAACGGCAAAGACGCGCGCGCTGCACAGATCTTCACTCTGATTCATGAGTTAGCCCATATTTGGTTAGGTGCCAGCGGCGTCTCTAATGAGAGGCTTGGAGATACGCATCATCGCGATGCCGATGTGGAAAAGATTTGCAACGCTACTGCTGCCGAGTTCTTGGTTCCGGCCTCTGAGCTTCGCACCCGCTGGAAGGGGGATATTGACTTCTCCACACAAGTCCGAGATCTCACACGTGTCTTCAAGGTCAGCGGCGTTGTAATAGCTCGACGCGCTACTGAGCTTAAGCTTGTAAGTTGGGAGGAGTTTTTTGCGTTTTATCAGCGAGAACGAGAAGCGTGGGCGACTACAACGAAGAAAGCTTCTTTGTCCGACACGCCTACTTTCTGGGCGCGAACGATCCGTACAAATCCCTTAGGACCACCCTCAAGGCTGAGATCGACGAGGACGCATGGGCTACGCTGAACAGCGACATATCGCGACCGTTCGACAAGCCGAAGTCAGGACGCATCGCGGTGAAGGTAATCAATCACCTGGGGGATGAGGTCATGAAGGTGTTCCGGATCGAAGCATAAAGGCCAAGGAGCAATTCATGTTCGTCGATCCGACTTCGCTAAACGTTGCGCAACTGACGTCGTTTTCTGGGACGCTAAACATCAGTCCGTCCCAGAGTTCCTATGAACGCAAGAAATCAGCGTTTGCGCAACCGGGAACGAGGATCACAAAGAAGTTGACCCGTTCTCACTCCGAATCCGGGTTCGTCGAAGTCAAGGCGCGCTCCGTGGCTTTTGCGAAGAATGCTGTGAAAATCCGGCCTATCGACTAATCGAAAGAAGGTAACCGTATGGACTTTCGCATCGCCGACACTTTCACCGACAGCCTTGCCCGGCTGACCGGCGAGGAGCACTTCCCATCAGATTCGCGTCCAAGCCGATCGTCTGCTGGGGCCGGAAGTGTCAGACGTGGACGGCAACACCGAGGATCGGCGTGGTGCCGTGTCGGTGTTCAATGGCCCGGAGCCCGTGATCGGTCTCTTCGGCGATGAAGAGCAGGAGATCTGCGCCGTGGCGGATTGGTTGCGAGCGCGGATCGCAGAAGGCATGTCTGCGCGCGGTATCGGCCTCTTTGTGCGCTCGGATGCTCTGGTAGGGCGTGCGCAGGCCGCTGCCAATCGTGCAGCCTTGGGGTATACGGTACTGGATGGCAGACTGGCCGCGATCACCGCGATGCCTGGAGCAGCGCCCGACGCGCTAAACATCTGCACGATGCACTTAGCCAAGGGGCTGGAATTCCAGGCTGTTGCAGTAATGGCCTGTGACGATGACGTTTTGCCGCTGCAGGAGCGTGTCGAATCCGTGGCCGACAAGGCTGACCTGAAAGAGGTCTACGACACAGAGCGGCATCTGCTGTATGTAGCGTGCACGCGGGCCCGTGATCGGTTGCTCGTCACGGGCGTCGAGCCCGGGTCGGAGTTTCTGGAAGACATGCAGGACATCGCGCAAGCTTCATCGGATATTCCTTCCCCCCTCCTCTCTCGGCCTCGCCTGCACTTATTACGGTAGTGTTTTCGCGACAGCACGATGCCCGCGAGGCGGTGTCTCGGATTTTGTGTCAGCGGGTTTTCGTTTAAGCCGGCGACATCCGATCTTCAAACTGGGGAGCAGCAACATTTGCGCAAAAGTCGCGGTTTCCTTCGAAGAGCAGCGCAGGAAACCGCGGCTTTTGTCACCTAACCATCTAGTCCCGCCACCCCCGAGCCTGTCCAAAATTTTGTGTGTAAGGCATAACATGTCGCAAAGGAGCATGTATGCCACGCAAACCGAAGGCGGCC
>NZ_FCOK02000002.1 GCF_001544555.2 Caballeronia udeis
AGGCTCCTCATGCGCTGCCAAGCAACTCCGCAGCTATACAAAAACCCCACCCCTCAAAGGTGGGGTTTTTGCGTTTCAGGTTCCACCTTTCCACTCAACTCGGCTCATACAACTCGCAATTCAACGGTTAAAGCGAAGCCCGCCACTGCAAAAAAATGCGCCCACTTCAGCAAAGTGGGCGCATGGACGTCAACGCGATGAACTTATTCAGCGCGTCGCTTGATTCTCTCCAGCAGCCAGAAACGTTTCCGCGAGTCGCACCCAATATGTTGATCCAACGGATAACAGCGCGTCGTTGAAATCGTAGCTTGCGTTGTGCAGCGTGCATGGCCCCAGGCCGTGTCCAGTGTCCCGATGCGACCCTTCGCCATTCCCCAAAAACGCATAGCAACCCGGCTTCGCGAGCAGCATGAAGGCGAAATCCTCGGCGCCCATCGTCGGTTCGACGGAGGCATTGACGTTCTCCTCTCCAACCACCTTAGCCATCACAGAAGCCGCAAACCGGGTCTGCTCAGCGTCGTTGACCGTGGGGGGATAGTTGCGATGAAAGTCGATGGAAACTTCGCACTCGTACGCCGCCGCGGTCGCTTTCGCAATTTCCCGCATCCGACGCTCAATCAAGTCGAGCGTCTCGACGGTAAACGTTCGCACCGTGCCACCGAGCCAGGCTTCATCGGGGACAACATTTGACGTATCCCCGGCATGAATCTGCGTGATAGAGAGGACGGCTGTGTCGATAGGTTTCTTGTTACGCGTGATGATCCCTTGCAGCCCATTGGCAATCTGAACTGCCGTGAAAACCGGGTCGTGTCCGCTGTGCGGTAGTGCGGCGTGCGAGCCGACGCCCTTGATATTGATGCGGAACTCATTGCTCGACGCCATGATCGGGCCCGGCGTGACCCCGAAGTGGCCTGCGGGCATTCCCGGCCAGTTGTGAATGCCGAATACGGCATCGACGGGAAATTGTTCGAACAGCCCGTCCTCGATCATTGCCTTGGCGCCCGCTCCGCCCTCTTCGGCGGGCTGAAAGATAAACACGATGGTGCCGTCGAACTTGCCGTGCTCCGCCAGATGTTTCGCCGCGCCCAGCAACATGGCGGTATGGCCATCATGTCCGCACGCATGCATGCGGCCTTCGTGTTGCGATCGATGCCCGAACGTGTTGATTTCGGCGATCGGCAAAGCATCCATGTCGGCGCGCAGGCCAACACATCGCTTACCGGAACCGCGTCTTAGCACACCGACGACGCCGGTTTTTCCCATGCCACGATGTACTTCCAGGCCCCATCGCTCGAGGTTTTCGGCGACCAGCTTTGCCGTGCCGACTTCTTCATAACGCAACTCGGGATGCGCGTGGATCGTTCGTCGCAGTGCTTTGATTTCCTCGTGCGACGCTTCGATTTCTGGAATCAGATTCATGAAACTGTCCCCTGTCTGAAAAATTAACGTTGCGCGTGCTTTCGTTCGCGTCTATCGCACCATTCTACGCCCGCGATTATTTATCGAAGCGTGGGACGGTGAGGTCGGGCCAACCGTAATAAAATCGTCTTATCTGTCCGCTTTTTGCACATTCCCACCGGATACCCGCATGAACGCTCCCGCTGAATTTGCTCGCGCTGTCTGTCCGCACGATTGTCCCGACACCTGTGCGATGCGCGTCACCGTGAAGGACGGCCGCGCGGTCAAGGTGACCGGCGACCCCGACCACCCGCCTACGCAAGGGGTCCTTTGCACAAAAGTGTCTCGTTATGCGGAGCGAACTCACCATCGGGATCGATTGCTCACGCCGATGCGTCGGGTCGGTGCGAAGGGAGAAGGCCGTTTCGAGGCGGTAAGCTGGGACGAAGCGCTGACATTCGCCGCGCAGCGGCTGAATGAAATCGCGGCTCGCGCGCCCGAAGCCATCTTGCCCTACAGCTACGCGGGCACGATGGGCCTCGTGCAGGGCGAAAGTATTGCCGCGCGCTTCTTCAACGTGCTCGGCGCGTCGCGTCTGGACCGTACGATCTGCGCGGCTGCCGGCGCCGCGGGTTTGCGCTATACCTATGGCGGAAGCCTTGGCATGCATACGGAGTATTTCGAGGAAAGCGAACTGATCCTGATCTGGGGATCGAATTCGATTGCGTCGAACCTGCACTTCTGGACTCGTGCGCAGGAAGCCAAGCGCCGGGGCGCGAAGCTGATTGCCATCGATCCGTATCGCTCGCTGACAGCGGAAAAATGCCATCAGCACATCGCTTTGAAACCGGGCACGGACGGCGCGCTGGCGCTCGGCATGATGAATGTCATGATTGGCGAAGGGCTGATCGATCAGGGTTACATCGATGCCTATACGCTCGGCTTCGATCAACTCAAGGCCCGCGCGGAAGACTATCCGCCGGCACGGGTCGCGAAAATTTGCGGGATCGAAGCGCAGGTCGTGATCGATCTCGCGCGGGCGTTCGGATCGACAAAAAAAGCATCGATACGCCTCAACTACGGCATGCAGCGTGTGCGCGGCGGCGGCAACGCGGTCCGCGCGATCGCCTGTCTGCCTTCGCTTACGGGCGCATGGCGCGAGCGGTCGGGGGGCTTGCTGCTGTCGTCGTCGAATTGGGCGCCGGTCGATGCCAACGCGCTCCAACGGCCGGATCTGTTGCCGGGATGGCCGTCGACGCTGCCGCGCATTGTGAACATGAACGCTATTGGCGACGCGTTGCTGCATCCGGGTGACGCCAGCTTTGGCCCGAAAGTCGAAGCGCTGATCGTCTACAACTCGAACCCGGTTGCGGTCGCACCGGATTCCGCGAAGGTTGCTGCGGGCTTTGCGCGTGAGGATCTGTTCACCATCGTGCTCGAACATTTCCAGACCGATACCGCCGATTACGCCGACCTCATCCTGCCGGCGACTACGCAACTCGAGCATCTCGATGCTCACAAGTCATACGGCCATACGCACGTGATGGCGAACTTGCCGGCGATCAATCCCGTGGGAGAGTCGCGGGCAAACACGGAAATTTTCCGCGGCCTGGCCAGGGCGATGGGGCTGACGCATCCGGCCCTGTTCGAAAGTGATGAAGAGCTGGCATCGAAGGCTTTTCGTTGGGACGATCCCGCGCTCGCAGGCGTGACCTGGGACACGCTGAAAACAAAAGGCTGGGCGCAGCTCAAGCTGGCGGAAGCGCCGTTCGCCGAGGGCGGTTTCCACACGCCATCGGGGAAATGCGAATTTTTCAGTGAGCGTTTGCAACGTGCCGGGCTTGAACCCGTCCCGGATTACCTGCCGCCGTACGAATCGGCCGAGTACGCGCCGGCGCTTGCGGCACGTTATCCGCTTGCAATGATCTCGCCGCCCGCGCGGAACTTCCTTAACAGCAGCTTCGTCAACGTGGAAAGCTTGCGATCGACGGAAGGTGAACCGCATCTCGACATGCATCCCGCCGACGCCCATGCCCGTCAGATCACCGAAGGCGAGCTGGTGCGCGTATTCAACGATCGCGGTTCAATGCAGGCGCGTGTGCGAGTCACCGATCGTGCGCGTGAGGGCGTGGTGGTGGGATTATCGGTATGGTGGAAGAAACTCGCGCCGGATGGTTGCAACGCCAACCAGGTGACAAGTCAGGCGCTGACCGATCTGGGCGGGTCTGCGACATTTTATGACTGTCTCGTGGAGGTCGAGGCAGCGTACTGAATTGAGTGGGAAGCTAGGGGGCGTAAGGGGAGGCACGGGCCGGTCGGATTGGAAGCTGGCGTCTAACCCGGTTGTGGGAATGCAATTGAGCGGCTACGATGCGCTACTAAGCATTTTCGCACGACCATTCTAAAATCATACAAAGGAGACGCCGTATGGAAAAAATCTGGTTAGCGTCCTATCCGGCAGGCGTGCCTGAGGAAATCGATGCGACTCAGTTCAATTCGCTTTCTGACCTGCTGGCAGAGAGTTTTCGCGAACATCGCAGCAAACGTGCGTTTGTCTGCATGGGCAAGGGAATTACCTACGGGGAGCTCGACACGCTGTCCAGCCGGCTAGCCGCGTGGTTCCAGTCGCGTGGTTTGAAGACCGGTGCGCGGGTTGCAATCATGATGCCGAACGTGTTGCAGTATCCGGTCGCGATCGCTGCCATTCTGCGCGCGGGTTATGTTGTCGTGAACGTGAATCCGCTCTACACCCCGCGTGAACTCGAACATCAGTTAAGGGATTCCGGAGCCGAGGCAATCGTGGTGCTCGAGAACTTCGCGCACACCGTGCAGGCCGTTGTGAAAAACACCGTGATCAAGCACGTGGTGGTTGCGTCCATGGGTGACCTGATGGGCGCGAAGGGCTTGATCGTCAACTTCGTCGTACGGCGTGTGAAGAAACTGGTGCCGGCGTGGAATCTCCCTGACCACGTGAGTTTTAATGCGGCCCTGCGACAAGGTGCGCGCGAAACGCTCAAACCCGTCAAGCAAGGTCCCGACGACATCGCTTTTCTCCAGTACACCGGCGGCACGACAGGCGTAGCGAAGGGCGCGATGCTGCTGCATCGAAACCTGATCGCGAACGTCCTGCAGTCTGAAGTCTGGCTCAATCCAGGGCGCAAGAATCGGCCGGACATCGATCAATTCATTACCGTCGTGGCGCTGCCGCTTTATCACATCTTTGCGCTGACCGTTTGCGGCTTCCTGACCTTGCGTACGGGCGGCATGGGCATCCTGATTCCGAATCCACGCGATATCCCGGGAACGATCAAGGAGCTCAAAGGCTTCCAGATCAACACGTTTCCGGCCGTGAACACCCTTTACAACGCGCTGCTGAACAATCCGGAATTCGCGAAGCTCGATTTCTCCAAGCTGATCGCGGCAAATGGCGGCGGCATGGCTGTGCAAGAAGCCGTGGCGAAGCGATGGTTCGAGACAACGGGTTCACCCATCATCGAAGGTTATGGATTGTCCGAAACATCGCCGTGCGTGACATGCAATCCGGTGACCGCTACCGAATACACCGGCACGATCGGCTTGCCGTTTCCCTCCACCGAACTCGCCATCCGCGACGACGACAACAACGACATGCCGCTTGGCCAGCCCGGGGAGATCTGCATTCGCGGCCCACAGGTGATGGCGGGTTACTGGAACCGCCCCGACGAGACCGCGAAAGTGATGACCCCGGACGGCTTCTTCAAGTCGGGTGACGTCGGCATCATGGACGAACGTGGATACGTGAAGATCGTGGACCGCAAGAAGGACATGATCCTGGTGTCGGGCTTCAATGTGTACCCGAATGAGATCGAGGACGTGGTGGCGAAGCTTCCCGGTGTCTTCGAAGTGGCAGCCGTCGGTATGAAGGACGCGACCTCGGGTGAAGCGGTCAAACTGTTCGTCGTGCGCCGTGATCCGCAATTGACGGAAGCCGATGTGATGGCATTCTGTAAGGAGCGGTTGACAGGCTACAAACGGCCACGCGTGATCGAGTTCCGGACGGAACTGCCGAAGAGTAATGTCGGCAAGATACTGCGCAGGGAGTTGCGCGACGGCAACACCTGAGCGCGGGTTAGCCGCAGAAGAGCGAAATGATAAACAGGCCTCCACATCGCAAGATGTGGGGGCTTTTTTTCGTCGCATGCGCCGAAGCCGGATCGATTCAGTCCGGAATCACGGAATGGGCACGAAAAAAAGGCGCCCGGAGGCGCCTTTCAAGACAACTGTTTTTATTACGACTTATTAGAACTTGTGACGGATGCCGACAACAGCAGCAACCTGGTTCGACGTCGACGACGCCGAGAGGCCGTTGATGTTTGCAACAGCGGTCTTGCCGGTCGAATCCGTACCCGACGCGTGCTGATAGATGCCGTCGATATACAGGTCGGTACGCTTGGACAGGAAGTAGTCCGCGCCAATGACGCCTTGGTGGTACTTCGCGTCGTTCACGCCGTAGCCCTTCGTGTAGTCGTATGCAGCGCCCAGCAACAGAGCCGGCGTCAGCTGATACTTGAAGTTCAGTTCGGCATTGTGGAACTTGGCGCTGCCGGAAGTGGTCTGGCCCGTTGCACCAGTAACACCGGTTTGTCCGAGATCCTTGAACTGCGTGTTGCTGTACGTTGCGCCGACAGTTGCCGCGCCGAATGTGTAAGCACCGGCAGCGGTGATCACTTGTTGCGTCTTAGCCGTTGCATAGCCCGAATACACCGTCGAACCGGTCATGTTCGAACCAGTCGTGCTCGACGTCGAGTTGTTGCCGAAGAACGAGAAGTTCGGGTTCTTGACGTTGAAGTAGCCTGCGCCCAACTGCAACGGACCTTGCGCATAGCCAACACCAGCCGAGAAAATCTGGTTGCGGTTGAATTGACCAGCAACGCCGCCCAGGCTGTACAAGCCACCGAACGTAAAGCCGCTGTAGTTGTTGCTAGCGTACTTGATCGAGTTGTTCGTGCGGTTCGAGTTGTTCATGTTGTCCAGGTCGCCCGGGTGCGCGGCGTAGAACGACGCCCACTGGCTACCCACTTCGAACGCGCCGGTGTAGTCCACCACGGAGTCGTATTGACGACCGAGGGTGACCGTACCGAACTGGCTCGACAGGCCAACGTAGGCTTGACGGCCGAATTCGTCACCGCCTTGACCCAGCTTGCCGGAAAATGCGTTGAAACCGTTTTCCAACACGAACAGCGCCTTCAGGCCACCGCCCAGATCTTCCGTACCACGCAGGCCCCAACGATCGCCTTGCAGATTGCCGGCGCTCGTTTCGTACAGCTTATGGCCGCCCGAGTTATTGTTGTAAGCGAAACCTGCATCGACAATACCGTACAGCGTCACGCTGCTCTGAGCATGCGCGGCACCTGCGAATGTACCCAACGCAGCCAGAGCGAGAAGCGACTTTTTCATTGATGATCTCCAAAGTGTTGAAACTGTTTGGCAAGGTCACTGTTCTTAGCGCCAGTGTGTTGACGTCCCCGCCGGTACTCCAAAATTGAAGTTGAACGTAATGTAACAAAGAGATTTTTGCTGACAAAGGAAAAGCGGCCTCTCTGTTTCCCCCGTGTGACGTTTACGCAACATGCGGTAAAATCGGGGTTTCCGGCATATTTACGACCCGTATTTGCCCTAATTACACGTTTTGAAGACTACGTAATTTGTTGGTTAGCCTATCGGTCTCTGTCCGGTGCAACATCGCTCAGGAGATCGAAACAGGAGTTATGAAATGACACTCGATGAACTGATCTCTGAGTTCGATCGTGGACTACGGTCGATGACCGGCGTATCCCGGATGTCGCGCCCCATACCGGAGGCGTCTTCGCTTCATGTGGACAGCGCTGAGTCTCACGCCGACGCTGATGCCGTTGCAGCGGATACAACGCTGAGCGCGGAAGAGAAGGCGCATTCGGCGGCGTTGATGCGCGTGAATCACGTTGGCGAGGTGTGCGCGCAGGCGCTGTATCAGGCGCAAAAACTGGCGACCAAGTCGACAACCTTGAAGCGCGGCTTCGAAGATGCGGCGCGCGAGGAAGAAGACCATCTGGCGTGGACCATGCAACGATTGCGCGATCTCGACTCGCGGCCCAGTCTGCTCAACCCACTGTGGTACACCGGGTCGCTGGCATTGGGGTTTATTGCGGGCAGATTTGGCGACCGCGTCAGTCTCGGGTTCATGGCGGAAACCGAACGTCAGGTAGAGAAGCATCTGAACAGCCACATGACGAGTTTGCCCGCGAACGACCACGCATCGCGCGCGATCGTCGAGCAAATGCGCGTCGATGAAGCCGCTCATGCCGTCGCCGCCATCAACGCGGGTGGCATCGAATTGCCGTTTCCGGTGCGGGCGCTGATGCGCGCGACATCGAAGGTCATGACCCGCACCGCGTACTATATTTAATCAATCACGCATCTCGCCGAATCCGGCGGGATGCGCTGCCGCTCCTAGCCTGCTTGCTGCGTTCAATCTGACCCGTAATTCCCCCTGCGGGCCTTCGCAGAACGAAACCATCCCCTAGTCTTTGTCCGTCATTTCACGTACTACCTTCACATTCGCCACTACGTCATTCATTCATAACGCTTTTCGAAATTTCGCCCTACTTTAGCGGTCTGCGCTAAGTCATTGTTCTAACAAACAAATTTAGTCAAAAAATGCCAGATCGTATTGACCGGCGAAATGCCTTCCTCTACAGTGGGAAATGGTGTGAGAAAGTGTATTTTTGTGTGATTCAGAGAGCACTTTCAGGCATATTCCAACAAAGTCGTGACGCGCCGCCGTGGCGTGAAGAGGAGAGGGCGAGTGTTCCAAGGGGCTTCGGCGCTGTCGCTCGATGCGAAAGGACGGATGTCTGTCCCGTCTCGCTATCGGGAAGCGCTGCAAGGACAGGCAGAAGGCCGGGTTACGCTCACCAAGAGCCCGGATGGATGCCTGTTGCTCTTTCCTCGCCCTGAGTGGGAAATCTTCCGCTCGAAAATCGCTGCACTCCCTATGGACGCAATCTGGGTTCGCCGGATCTATCTCGGCAACGCCATGGATGTCGAGCTCGATAGCGCTGGACGGGTATTGGTATCGCCGGAGTTGCGCGCGGCGGCATCGCTGGCTAAGGAAGTGACGCTGCTCGGAATGGGTAATTACCTGGAAGTGTGGGACGCGGTGACTTACACCGAGAAGGAAAAAGCGGCGATGGCGCAAGGCATGCCCGACGCGCTGAAGAATTTCACGTTTTGACGCGGCGCTAAAGAACATGGCCCCTGCGATGAAAAACGAATTGCAGCATCGCACGGTGCTGCTGGATGAGGCGGTAGATGCGCTGGTTACGCGCGTGGACGGTACTTATATAGATGGGACGTTCGGGCGCGGCGGTCACAGCCGGCTGATCCTGACGAAGCTGGGCGAGGCGGGCCGCCTGATCGCCTTCGACAAGGATCCGCTGGCCATCGCCACGGCCGCACAGATTCAGGATTCAAGATTTTCCATAGTGCATGAGAGTTTCGCCTCGTTAGCCGAAGCCGCTGCCGAGCGAGGAGTAGGGAAGGTGTCGGGCGTGTTGCTGGATCTGGGGGTGTCGTCGCCGCAAGTGGACGATCCGGACCGCGGCTTCAGCTTCAGGGCCGACGGTCCGCTCGACATGCGGATGGACCCGAGCCGTGGCGAATCCGCCGCGGAATGGCTGGCGCGGGCAACGGTGCAGGAATTGACGGAGGTGATCAAAGATTATGGGGAAGAACGGTTTGCTTTTCAGATTGCAAAGGCGCTTGTTGCTCGCCGGGCAGAGTCCGATCGTCTTGGGCCTCTCGTCACCACGGGCGAGCTTGCCCAAATCGTGGGTCATGTCGTCAAAACCCGTGAGAAGGGTAAGGATCCGGCAACCCGCACCTTTCAGGCTATACGGATTCACATCAATCAAGAGCTTGCGGAGTTGCAAGTAGTTCTGGACGCAGCATTGGCGTTGTTGGAGCAAGGGGGGCGGCTGGTCGTGATCAGCTTTCATTCGCTCGAGGACCGGATCGTCAAACGTTTCATGCAGGCCCTCGCAAGCGGGCCTGCGATTGACCGCCGCCTGCCGATCCGTGCCGCCGACCTGCCCAGTCCGCCACTCAAGCTGATCGGCCGTGTGTTTGCGTCTGACGCTGAAGTCGCGGCGAACCCTCGTGCGCGTTCCGCCGTGATGCGGATTGCCGAGCGGGTTACTGCGCAGACTACCGGGCAGACGGCGCCATGAACCGTCTCAACATCTTCCTCTTGATCGTCGTGCTCGGCTGCGCGCTGTCGGCGGTGAGCGCCTCGAACAAGCAACGGCAGATTTTTATCGATGTGCAGCGGGCGCAGTCGGAAGAGCGTCAGTTGCAGCAGGATTTTTCGCAGCTTCAGTATCAGCAGAGCGCGTTGTCGAAAACTTCGCGTATCGAGCAGTTGGCCACTACGTCCCTGAAGATGCAGCCCGTCACGACGGGCCGCACGCAATACCTGAACTATGACCCGGCGACGTCGAAGGCCACGGACGCGCCGTTGCCTGCGCCTGTTCCGGCGTCGGCTCCTCCCGCACGCGGGGTGAAACGATGAAACCGTCGCCAAAGAAAAACAAGGGCGTCGCCTTCACGCCCAACCCTATCCTCTCGGTGCGCCTCCCCATGTGGCGCTCGAAGCTCGTCGTATTCATGCTGTTCATGGCGTTCGTCGCGCTCGCGGGGCGCGCGTTCTGGATCCAGGGTCCGGGTAACGCGTTCTTCAAGAAGCAGGGCGAAAGCCGCTATCAGCGCACGCTCGAAATGCCCGCCACACGCGGCCAGATCAAGGACCGCAACGGCCTCGTGCTCGCAACCAGCCTGCCGGTGAAGGCGATCTGGGCCATTCCCGAAGCCGTTCCCGACGATCTCGGCGCCGACAAGCTCGGCCAGCTCGCCACGCTGCTGGATATGTCGCCGAAGGAATTGCGCGCGAAACTTTCCATGGACAAGACCTTTGTCTATGTGAAGCGCCAGGTGCCGATCGAGGTCGCGCAAAAAGTTGCGGCCCTCGACATCCCCGGCATTTATTCGCGTGGTGAATACAAGCGCTTTTATCCGGAAGGCGAGATTACCGCGCATCTGATCGGCTTTACTAATATTGAAGACAAGGGTCAGGAGGGTGTTGAGCTTGGCGATCAGGGCATTCTTGCCGGTACGCCGGGTATGCGTCGCGTGATCAAGGACCGGATGGGACACATCGTCGAAGACGTGGACGAGCAAGTCGTGCCGCATAACGGCGAGGACGTGGAGTTGTCGATCGACAGCAAGATCCAGTACATCGCGTATACGAACCTGAAAGCTGCCGTGGAGAAGTTCAAGGCGAAGGCGGGCGCGGCGATCGTGATCGACGTGAAGACCGGTGAGGTGCTCGCGCTTGTCAACTATCCGACCTACAACCCGAACGACCGCTCGCTCATGACCGGCGAGCAGTTGCGCAACCGGATCATGACGGACACGTTCGAGCCGGGCTCGATCATGAAGCCGTTCACCATTTCGCTGGCGCTTGATCTGCATCGCGTCACGCCGAATACGCTGGTAGATACGGGCGGCGGTTCGTTCGTGCTCGACGGCGCACGCATCACCGACGACTCGGCGTTCGGCGTGCTGACCGTGGGTGGCGTGATCCAGAAGTCGAGCAACATTGGCGCGACCAAGATCGCTATGCAGTTGAAGCCCGAAGAGATGTGGAACATGTATACGAGCATCGGGCTCGGGCAGGCGCCGAAGGTGGGTTTCCCGGGCGCGGTGTCGGGCCGTTTGCGGCCGTGGAAAAGCTGGCGCCGGATCGAACAGGCGACCATGTCGTATGGCTATGGCCTGTCCGCGTCGCTGTTCCAGTTGGCGCGTGCCTACACGGCGATCGCGCATGACGGGCAGGTATTGCCGGTCTCCATTTTCCGCACGCCGGGCGACGCTCCCGTGACGGGTCCGCAAGTGTTTTCGCCGACCACCGCGCGTGAAGTGCGCGCCATGCTGGAGACCGTGACGGCGCCGGGCGGCACGTCGCCCGATGCAGCGGTGCCGGGGTATCGCGTGGGCGGAAAGTCCGGTACGGCGTACAAGCATGCAGGGCGTGGCTACGATAAATCGCGGTATCGCGCATCGTTTGTCGGCATGGGGCCCATGCCCGATCCGCGCATCGTGGTGGCGGTGTCTGTCGATGAACCGACGGCCGGCAGCCACTTTGGCGGCCAGGTGTCAGGTCCGGTGTTCTCGGCCATCGCCGGCGACACGCTGCGTTCGTTGAACGTGCCGCCCGACATGGCAGTGAAGCAGATGGTGGTGTCCGACGACCCCGCTTCCGGCACGCCCGCCACCGACATCAGGAAGCCGAACGCGACGAATACGAACGCGAACACGAATCCGCCGAAGAAGCTGAAGGTATCGACGAATCCGAAGAATCACCCGGGAGTCGTTCGATGAGCGGTCTGGACTTGGTCAGGCAGCAGGCGCAGATCGCGAAAGCGGTCGCGTGGCTGCGTGCGCACGCGGACGCCAGCGCGCAATTGCACGCCGATTCGCGTTCGCTGACATTGGGTGACGTGTTTTTTGCGTACGCCGTGGATGGCGCGGACAGTCGCCCTTTTATCGATGCCGCGCTCGAAAAGGGTGCTGCCGCCGTGCTGTATCAGCCGGAAAATTTTGCGGGCAAGCCGGACGCGTCGCATACGCTTGCGGTCAAGGCGCTCAATGAACTGGCCGGCCCGATTGCATCGGCGTGGTATGGCGAGCCCACAGAATCCATGCTGGTCGTGGGCGTGACCGGAACGAACGGCAAGACGTCGTGCAGCCATTGGCTGGCAACGGCGCTCTCGGCGCTGGGTACGCCGTGCGCGGTCGTCGGTACGCTCGGCAGCGGCATGCCGGGCAAGCTCGTGCATTCAGGCTTTACGACGCCCGACGCTCCGCAACTGCAGCGCACGTTTGCCCAATTCAAGAGCGACGGCGCGAAGGCCGTGGCAATGGAAGTGTCGTCGCATGCGCTGCACCAGGGGCGCGTGAATGGCACGAAGTTCGACATCGCCATCTTCACGAATCTCACGCAGGATCACCTGGACTACCACGGCACGTTCGCCGCGTACGAAGCGGCGAAGGCGAAACTGTTCGCGTGGCCGGCTTTGAAAGCTGCTGTCATCAATCGCGACGACCCGGCTGGCCGGCGTTTGATTGCATCGTGTCACGGCAGGACGCGAACGATTGCGTATGGAATCGAAAACGCCGCTGGCGCCGAAGTGAAAGCCGACGCGTTGCTGCTTGCCAGCCGCGTGCGTGCAACGGCAACGGGCACGGCGTTTCACCTGAGCTCCGACTGGGGTGACGCCGACGTGGAAGTCGCGACGCTCGGCGAGTTCAACGTGAGCAACCTGCTCGGCGTGCTGGGCGCGTTGCTGGCGGCGCAGATTCCGCTCGACGCTGCGCTTGCGCAGATTGCGAAGCTCGAAGCGGTGAATGGGCGGATGCAACGCCTTGGCGGCCGTTTGCAGAACGATGAGCCGCTTGTGGTGATCGATTACGCGCATACGCCGGATGCGCTCGAGAAAACGCTGGCAGCGCTGCGGCCGATCGCCGAAGCGCGCGGCGGTCAGTTGATCTGCATGTTTGGTTGCGGCGGGGACCGTGACGCGACCAAGCGCCCGCTGATGGGCGCTATCGCGGAGAAGAACGCCGATCACGTGGTGATCACCAGCGACAACCCGCGCGGTGAGGATCCGCTTGCGATCATCGATCAGGTTGCAGCGGGCTTTCAGGACGCGTCGAAAGCGCGCCGCATAGAAGACCGCGCGAGCGCGATCCTCCAGGCGATCCGCACCGCGGCGCGCGAGGACGTGGTCGTCCTCGCCGGCAAGGGCCACGAAGCCACGCAGGAAATCATGGGAAAAAAGCGCGCTTTCTCCGATCAGGATCACGCACGCCTGGCGCTTGCCGCTCGTGCCACGCAAGCGCGCGGAGGTGGCGAATGACGCTGTTCACACTGCGCGACGCTGCGTTGCAGATCCCGGGTGCGATCGTTATCGGCGATGAAAACGTCACGTTCGACCGGGTATCCACGGATAGCCGCACTGCGGGTCCTGGCGATCTGTTCATCGCGATCAAGGGCGATCGTTTCGATGCCCACAATTTCCTGCCGCAAGTCGCGCAGCGCGGCGTTGCCGCGGTGTTGGCCACGCGCACGCCGGACGATTTCACCGTGCCCGAGATCAAGGTCAAGGACACGCGCGTGGCGCTCGGCGCATTGGCCTACGGCTGGCGCAAGCGCTTCACGATTCCGCTGATTGCAGTCACCGGCAGCAATGGCAAGACCACGGTCAAGGAAATGATCTCGTCGATCCTCGCGGCGGCCGTGGGCGAAAACGCGCGGCTCGCGACGGCAGGCAATTTCAACAACGACATCGGCTTGCCGCTGACGTTGTTCCGCCTGAACGAAACCCACAAGCTCGCGGTCATCGAGCTCGGCATGAATCATCCGGGCGAAACGGAAACGCTCGGGAAGATCGCCGCGCCGACGGTTGCTGTCGTCAACAACGCGCAGCGCGAGCATCAGGAATTCATGGCGACGGTGGAAGCGGTCGCGCTCGAGCACGCATCGGTGATTCACGCGCTGGCCGCCAACGGCACGGCCGTTTTCCCCGCCGATGACAAATACGCGAGCATCTGGCGCGTTGCCGCGACGGGCAATCCGATCCTGGATTTCGCGTTGCATACGGACGTCTCGCAAACGGAAGCGGCGGTGACCGGCAAGCTGGTTGGCGCGACGCTCGAGATCAACACGCCGCAAGGCTCACTCGATGTCGCGCTGCAGGTGCTGGGCGAACACAACGCGCGCAACGCGTTGGCGGCTACGGCCGCGGCTATTGCCGCGAACGTTTCACTCGATGCCATCAAGCGCGGGCTCGAAGCGTTCAAGCCCGTAAAGGGCCGCCTGCAAGTGAAGCGCGCGGTGCTTACGCCGCTCGAAGGCGTAACCGTTATAGACGATACGTACAACTCGAATCCCGACTCCATGCGTGCGGCTATCGACGTGCTTGCGTCGCAAGCGTCGCCACGCGTGCTGGTCATGGGCGACATGGGCGAGGTCGGCGACCAGGGCCCGGCGTTTCATCGCGAAGTGGGAGCGTATGCGGCGCAACGGGGCATCGATGCGTTGTACGCACTCGGCGACGCGAGCGTTGATTCGGCTAAAGCCTTCGGCGCAACAGCACAGCATTTCACCGATATTGCCTCACTCATTGCAGCACTCACCGGCGCCGGTTTCGGACCCGACGCCACGTTTCTCGTGAAAGGCTCGCGCTTCATGCAGATGGAGCGCGTGGTGGACGCCGTGACGAGTCCACACCAACCCGCAGCGGGCGCTACGCCTGCTGCGCACTGAAGAAGAAGGACCAGCATGCTACTCGCACTCGCGCAATGGCTTCAGAATGACGCCAGTTTTCTGCGCGTGTTTACCTACCTCACGTTCCGCGCAGTCGGCGCGACGATCACGGCGTTGTTCGTCGGTCTCGTCTGCGGCCCGTGGGTGATTCGCAAATTGACCTCGCTGAAAGTCGGTCAGGCCGTGCGTACGAACGGCCCACAAACGCATTTGGTGAAGTCTGGCACGCCGACCATGGGTGGCGTGCTGATCCTGTTGGGCATCGCATTTTCCACGTTGCTGTGGGCCGATCTGACCAATCGCTTCGTGTGGATCGTGATGCTTGTCACGTTCGGCTACGGCGTGATCGGCTGGGTCGACGACTACCGCAAAGTCGTGCATAAAGACCCGCGCGGAATGTCGTCGCGGGAAAAGTATTTCTGGCAGTCGGTGATTGGTTTGTTCGCCGCCGTGTACCTCGCGTTCAGCGTGTCCGAGGCGAACAACGCACGCGTGTTCGACCTGTTCATGGCGTGGGTGCGTAGCGGTTTGTCGATGGGCTTGCCGGCGCGCGCCGACCTGATGCTGCCGTTCCTGAAATCGATCAGCTATCCGCTCGGGACATGGGGTTTCATCGCGATGACGTATCTGGTGATCGTCGGTTCGAGCAATGCGGTGAATCTCACCGATGGCCTCGACGGTCTCGTCATCATGCCGGTCGTGCTGGTGGGCGCATCGCTGGGTGCGTTTGCTTATGTGATGGGTAGCTCGGTGTACTCGAAGTACTTACTGTTCCCGCACATTCCCGGGGCCGGCGAATTACTGATCTTTTGTTCTGCAATGGGGGGCGCGGGGCTCGCGTTTCTCTGGTACAACACGCACCCCGCGCAAGTCTTCATGGGCGATGTCGGCGCGCTCGCGCTCGGCGGTGCGCTCGGGACCATCGCCGTGATCGTGCGGCAGGAAGTCGTGCTGTTCATCATGGGCGGCGTGTTCGTCGCGGAAACCCTGTCCGTGATGATGCAGGTCAGCTATTTCAAGTACACGAAAAAACGCTTCGGCGAAGGGCGGCGCATCTTCAAGATGGCACCGCTGCATCACCATTTCGAGTTGTCGGGATGGAAGGAAACGCAGGTGGTCGTGCGCTTCTGGATCATCACGCTGATGTTGTGTCTGTTCGGTTTGTCGACGCTGAAGCTGCGTTAATAAGTTACGCAAATTCGTGCGTTGATTTTTAGCTGGTCGGGAAAAAGGTAAAGCGATGTTTGGCGAGAAGTTCTTTGATCGGCAAGGTCCGATGGTGCTTGTGCTGGGGCTCGGTGAATCCGGCCTCGCGATGACGCGCTGGTGCGCGCGTCACGGGTGCCGTCTGCGCGTGGCCGATACCCGCGCCACACCGCCGAACCTGTCGGAACTCGCAGCGCACGGCATCGACGCGGAGTTTGTCGGCGGTGAATTCACGCCGGCGCTGCTCGATGGCGGTGTGGAGATTGTTGCAATCAGCCCGGGACTGTCGCCTCTGGCTGACGATGTGAGGCCGCTCCTCGACGCCGCGCGGGAACGCGGCGTCCCTGTGTGGGGCGAGCTGGAATGGTTCGCGCAAGCGTTGAAGTCGCTTGGCGCGAACGGCTATGCGCCGAAGGTGATCGCCATTACGGGCACCAACGGCAAGACCACGACGACCGCGCTGACCGGGTTGTTGTGCGAACGTGCCGGCAAGACCGTGGCGGTGGCGGGAAACATCAGCCCGGCGATGCTGGACAAGTTAAGTGAAGCAATCGACAGGACCGCGCTGCCCGATGTCTGGGTGCTGGAGTTGTCGAGTTTTCAGCTTGAGACGGCACACTCGTTCGAGCCGGACGCTGCTGCTGTGCTCAACATTACGCAGGATCATCTGGACTGGCATGGCGGCTTTGACGCATACGCTGCAGCGAAGGGCCGCATCTTCGGTGAAAAGACCGTGCGCGTGTTGAATCGCGATGACGCGCGGACCATGGCGCTGGGATCGGAAAATCCCGCGACCGTGGTGACGTTCGGCCTGAACGAACCCGCTCGTCTCGGTGATTACGGTCTGCTGCGTGAGAACGGTATTGCATGGCTCGCGCAAGGCAACGACCGCGATCTCAGCGATGAACCCGCGCCCACGCGCCGCCGTAAAAGCGATGTCGCCGCTGAGCCGAACGTGTATTCGAAGCGCCTGATGCCTGTCGATGCACTGCGCGTTCGCGGTCTGCACAACGCAGCGAACGCGCTGGCTGCTTTGGCGCTGGCACGGGCGATCGGTTTGCCGCTCGCTTCGCTGCTGCACGGCTTGCGTGAATATAAAGGCGAGCCGCATCGCGTGGAAGTGATCGCGCAAATAGAAGGCATTGATTTCGTCGATGACAGCAAAGGAACGAATGTCGGCGCGACCGTCGCGGCGCTCGATGGCCTGGCGCAAAAGACTTTGCTGATTGCCGGTGGCGACGGCAAGGGCCAGGATTTTTCGCCGCTCGCGGCGCCGGTCGCACGTTGGTGCCGGGCGGTGATGCTGATTGGTCGCGATGCACCGCGCATTCGCGAGGCGCTCGCGGACACCGGCATTCCGTTGCACGACCACGCAACGCTCGAAGCCGCGACGCAAGCGGCAGCGCTTCTGGCTCAACCGGGTGACGCGGTATTGCTGTCGCCGGCGTGCGCCAGCTTCGACATGTTCAAGAACTACGCACATCGCGCGGACGTGTTCCGGCAAGCGGTGGCTGACATTGCGGCAGAACGGGGAGTGATGCTATGAGCTGGTCCGAACGTTTTGGCTCGAAACTGACCGGTCAACGCAACGCCGTTGCCAACGACAGCGCCACGCTCGGCGGCCGCACCTCGCGTACGGGCGGCGCGGGCGGCCTTGGTGGACTTGGTGCGCGTGTGGCCGAGCGTGCGAGCGGCATCTCGAGCGCGGTCAACGGCGTGACGCCCATCCGCTCGCGCATGCTCGACTACGACTACTCGCTGCTGTGGGTGACAATCACGTTGCTCGGGATTGGCATCGTCATGGTGTATTCCGCCTCGATCGCCATGCCTGACTCGCCGAAATATGCGTCTTATCGGGACTATGCGTTCCTGGTTCGCCAGATCATCTTTGTGATCATGGGCTCCGTGATCGGCGTGGTTGCGTTCCGTGTCCCCATGTCCACGTGGGACAAGTACGCACCGAAGATTTTCCTTATCTCCTTGCTGATGCTGGTGGTCGTGTTGATTCCGCATGTGGGCAAGGGCGTGAACGGTGCACGTCGGTGGATTCCGCTCGGCATTACCAACATGCAGCCGTCGGAGATCATGAAGCTGGCCGTGACGATCTACGCGGCCAACTACACGGTGCGCAAGCAGGAGTTCATGCACAGCTTTGGTCGAGGCTTCTTGCCAATGGCCGTCGCGGTCGGTTTTGTCGGTGCGTTGCTGCTGCTTGAGCCGGATATGGGCGCGTTCATGGTGATCGCGGCCATCGCGATGGGCGTGCTGTTCCTCGGCGGTGTGAACGCCAAGCTGTTCGGCGGACTGGTCGCCACCGCGGTCGGCACGTTTGCGTTGCTCGTATGGGCGTCGCCCTGGCGTCGTGAACGGATCTTTGCTTACCTCGATCCATGGGACGACCGTTATGCGCAGGGCAAGGCGTATCAGTTGACGCACTCGCTGATCGCGTTCGGCCGCGGCGAATGGTTCGGCGTGGGACTGGGCGGCAGCGTCGAAAAACTCAACTACCTGCCTGAAGCGCATACCGACTTCATCCTCGCGGTAATCGGCGAGGAACTGGGTTTTGTCGGCGTGCTGATTGTGATCCTGCTGTTCTATTGGATCGTGCGGCGCTCGTTCGAAATCGGCCGTCAGGCGCTTGCGCTCGATCGTACCTTTGCGGGTTTGATGGCGAAGGGCATTGGCCTGTGGTTCGGTGCGCAAACCTTCATCAACATGGGCGTGAATCTCGGCCTGTTGCCGACCAAAGGCCTGACCTTGCCGCTGGTGAGTTACGGCGGTTCGGGCATCTTGCTCAATTGCGTCGCGATCGCGCTGCTGATGCGCGTGGACTACGAAAACCGGGTGCTCATGCGCGGAGGAAAGGTATGACGGTTTCGACGTCATCTCGCGCAGGCACGCTGATGGTGATGGCCGGCGGCACCGGGGGACACGTGTTCCCGGGGCTCGCGGTCGCTCACTGGATGCAGGCGCGCGGCTGGCGTGTGGTGTGGCTCGGCAATGCATCGGGCATGGAAGCGACGCTCGTGCCGAAGCATGGTATTGCGATGGAATATGTGCGCTTTGGCGGTGTGCGCGGCAAGGGCATCAAGACGAAGCTGATGCTGCCCGTGAACCTGCTGCGCGCATGTTCGCAAAGCCTGCGTGCGCTGCGCTCGGTGAAGCCCGACGTGGTGCTCGGCATGGGTGGATACATCACGTTTCCGGCGGGCTTGATGTCGAAGCTGAGCGGCACGCCGCTTGTGCTGCACGAACAGAATTCAATCGCCGGACTGGCGAACAAGGTGCTCGCGCATGTGGCCAAACGCGTGCTGGTCGCGTTCCCAAATGCGCTGCCGAATGCTGAATGGACCGGAAATCCAATTCGTGCGGAACTTGCGGAGGCTCTGCCACCCAAAGAACGCTACGCCGCGCGGAATGTGGGTCCTGAAGCAGGTCCTGAAGCGCGTCTAAACGTTCTGGTTGTCGGAGGCAGTCTGGGTGCAGCCGCTTTGAATGAAACCGTGCCGAAAGCGCTCGCGTTGCTCGACCCGGCGCTGCGTCCGCGCGTCGTGCATCAAGCGGGAGCCAAGCATATCGATGCGTTGAAAGCGAACTACGCGGCGGCGGGTTTATCGGCGGATGACGATGTCCAACTGGTGCCGTTTATCGACGATATGGCAAGCGCTTACGCCGCAGCGGACCTCGTGATCTGCCGCTCGGGTGCGATGACCGTGTCCGAGATCGCGGCGGTTGGCGTGGCCGCGCTGTTCGTGCCGTTCCCGTTCGCCGTCGATGACCACCAGACCACCAACGCCGCGTTCCTCGCTGATGCGGGCGCGGCCCACTTGATACAACAGCGCGATTTGTCGGCGGAAAAGCTCGCTGGCTGGTTGCGCGAACAGACTCGCGAGACGCTTGGCCACATGGCGGAGAAGGCTCGCGCCCTGGCGAAACCCGACGCGGCTGAACGCGTCGGCCGGGTCTGCGCCGACGTAGCCGGCTTGAGCGCGCTGATACAAGCGCCGAAGGAAATCCAGCCATGAAACACATCGTCAAACACATTCACTTTATCGGCATTGGCGGCGCGGGGATGAGCGGCATTGCAGAGGTGTTGCTCAACCTCGGCTACCAGGTCAGCGGCTCGGACCTGACGAGCAACGGCGTGACCGATCGCCTGATCACGCTGGGCGCGCGCGTGGCGATCGGGCATCGTGAAGAGAATATCGACGGCGCGAATGCCGTGGTCGTGTCGACCGCCGTGCGCTCCGATAACCCCGAGGTGCTGGCCGCGCGCCATCGCCGGATTCCGATCGTGCCGCGCGCCGTGATGCTCGCGGAGTTGATGCGCCTGAAGCAGGGCATCGCGATTGCGGGCACGCACGGCAAGACCACGACCACGTCGCTGGTGGCAAGCGTGCTGGCCGCGGGCGGACTCGATCCGACCTTCGTGATCGGCGGCCGGCTGATCAGCGCCGGCGCGAATGCACGGCTGGGTACGGGCGATTTCATCGTGGCTGAAGCCGATGAATCCGACGCGTCGTTCCTCAATCTCTTTCCGGTGATCGAAGTCATCACGAACATCGACGCCGATCACATGGATACCTACGGCCACGACTTCGCGCGGCTGAAGCAGGCGTTCATCGAATTCACGCACCGGCTGCCGTTCTACGGCATCGCGGTGCTGTGCGTGGATGATCCGAACGTGCGTGAAATCCTGCCGTTCGTGTCGAAGCCGATCATCCGCTACGGCCTCGGCGCCGAAGCGCAAGTGCGCGCGGTGAACGTGGAAGCACGCGACGGCAAGATGCATTTCACGACGCTGCGTGAAGACGCAACGCCTTTGGACATCGTGTTGAATCTGCCGGGCACGCACAACGTGCAGAACGCGCTCGCTGCGATTGCAATCGCGACTGAACTTGAAGTCGCCGATGCCGATATACAGAGGGCATTGCAGGAATTTACGGGCGTAGGCCGACGTTTTCAGCGCTACGGCGAAGTGAACGTGAAAACGGCCGAAGGCGGCGCATACACGCTGATCGACGACTACGGTCATCACCCGGTCGAGATGGCGGCGACGGTTGCCGCGGCGCGCGGCGCATTTCCCGGCCGGCGTCTTGTGCTCGCGTTCCAGCCGCATCGATACACGCGCACGCGCGACTGCTTCGAAGACTTCGTGCGGGTGCTGTCCACGGTCGACGCCCTCGTTCTCACCGACGTCTACGCGGCAGGCGAAGCGCCGATCGTCGCCGCCGATGGCCGCGCGCTGGCGCGTGCGATTCGCGTGGCGGGGAAAGTGGAGCCGGTGTTTGTCGAAACAGTGGATGAGATGCCGGACGCGATTGCCACATTGACACGTAACGGCGACGTAGTGATCACGATGGGCGCCGGTTCTATCGGCGGCGTATGCGCTCGGCTGACGGCGCAAGTTCAGGATTCGAAGGTTTCAAGATGACGAGCAATGTAATCGACCCCAAGGTGTTCGGCAAAGTGGCTGTGCTGCTTGGCGGGGAAACCGCGGAGCGCGAGGTATCGCTGAATTCGGGACGTCTCGTGCTGCAGGGATTACGCGATGCCGGCATCGACGCGCATCCGTTCGATCCGGCGGAACGGCCGCTGGCCGAGTTGAAGTCCGAAGGGTTTGCGCGGGTGTTTATCGCGTTGCATGGCGGGTATGGCGAGAACGGCCAGTTGCAGGGCGCGCTCGATTTCTACGGCATCAAATACACGGGCAGCGGTGTGCTCGGTTCGGCACTTGGCCTCGATAAATTCCGCACGAAGCTCGTGTGGCAGCAAACCGGCGTGCCAACGCCGCCGTTCGAAGTCGTGATGCGCGGTGACGACTACGAAGCGCATGCGCAAAAGATTGTTGCGAAGCTCGGTTTGCCGCTGTTCGTGAAGCCGGCGAGCGAAGGGTCGAGCGTTGCGGTGATCAAGGTGAAGAGCGCGGAAACGCTGGTGCCGGCGCTGATCGAAGCAGCGAAGTTCGACAAGATCGTGCTGGTCGAGAAAAGCATTGAAGGCGGCGGCGAGTACACGTGCTGTATCGCGGGCGACCTGGACTTGCCGATCATCAAGATCGTGCCGGCCGGCGAGTTCTACGACTACAACGCGAAGTACATCGCTGATGACACGCAGTATCCGATCCCCTGCGGTCTCACGCCTGCCGAGGAAACGCGCATGAAGCAGCTTTCACGCCGCGCGTTCGACGTGCTCGGCTGCACGGACTGGGGCCGCGCCGATTTCATGATGGACGGTGACGGCAATCCGTACTTCCTGGAAGTGAACACCGCGCCGGGCATGACGGACCACTCGCTGCCGCCGAAAGCGGCACGTGCGGTCGGGATCAGCTACAAGGACCTGGTGGTGAAGGTGTTGTCGTTGACATTGCAAGACTGAACCGACGTAGACGAAATCGACGAAACCGAACATGTGGAATAACGCTCGCCAACTGAACCTCACGGCCAACGCACTGCACGTATTGCTCGTGTTCGTGCTGCTTGGGGCCGCCGGTTACTGGGCGATCCAGCGGCCGGAGTTCCGCCTGCGGGAGATCCAGATTGACGGCGACACGTTGCACATCAATTCGCCGACCGTGCGCGCAAGCGTGGTGGGGCATTTGAAGGGCAATTACTTCACCGTCGATCTCGACGCTGCACGTACCGCGTTCGAACAGATGCCGTGGGTGCGCCACGCGAGCGTGCGGCGCGTGTGGCCGAATGCGCTGGCGGTGACGCTGGAAGAATTCAAGCCGCTCGGCACGTGGGGGACGGATCAGCTGGTGAGCGTGGACGGCGACCTGTTCACGGCGAACCAGGGCGAACTCGACGACGACCTGCCCGCGTTCGAAGGGCCGGATGGATCGGCGAAAGAAGTGGTGGCCCGGTATCACGATTTCACGAAGTGGTTTGCGCCTCTCGACGCGCATCCGGAAGAAGTCATCTTGTCGCCGCGATATGCGTGGACAGTGAAGCTTTCCAACGGCACGCAGATCGAATTGGGGCGCGAGCGCAATCAGGACACGTTGTTTGATCGCAGCCGACGGTTTGTGGCGGCGTGGTCGGCGGTGACGGGGCGGTGGGGAAATGACATCGAGTACGCGGATTTGCGCTATCCGAACGGCTTTGCGATCAAGGCCGCCGGCATGCGCTTCATCAGCGACACCGACAAAGCGAAGAAGTAAGCAGACATCACAGGCAATGAGCACGCTATGAGCAAAGACTACAAAGACTTGCTGGTCGCCCTCGACATCGGGACGTCGAAGGTGGTGGCTATCGTCGCCGAGTTGAAAGGCGAGGGCCACTACGAGGTGATCGGGCTCGGCCAGAGCGACTCGAAGGGATTGAAGAAGGGCGTTGTCGTCAACATCGAGGCGACCGTCCAGTCGATCCAGCGCGCGCTCGAAGAGGCCGAACTGATGGCCGATTGCAAGATCACGAATGTATTCACCGGCATCGCCGGCAGTCACATTCGAAGCTTCAATTCGAGCGGCATGGTCGCCATCAAGGAAAAGGAAGTCACGCAGGCCGATGTGGCGCGCGTGATCGAAACGGCCAAGGCGATCAACATCCCGACCGATCAGCAGGTGCTGCATATCCTGACGCAGGAATTCATCATCGACGGCCAGGAAGATGTGCGCGAGCCGATCGGCATGAGCGGTATCCGGCTGGAAGTGAAGGTGCACATCGTGACGGGCGCGGTGAGCGCGGCGCAGAACATCGTGAAGTGCGTGCGCCGCTGCGGGCTCGAAGTGAACGACCTGATTCTCCAGCCGCTGGCTTCGTCGCTGGCGGTGCTGACGGAGGACGAGAAGGAGCTGGGCGTGGTGCTCGTCGATATCGGCGGCGGCACGACGGACATCGCCATCTTCAGCGAAGGCGCGATTCGCCATACGGCGGTGATTCCTATTGCCGGTGACCAGATCACAAGCGACGTGGCCATGGCGCTGCGCACGCCGACGCCCGATGCGGAAGATATCAAGGTGAGCTACGGAATCGCGAAGCAGGCGCTGGCGGACCCGGACGAAATGATCGAAGTGCCGGGACTCGGCGAGCGCGGTCCGCGCACGCTGTCGCGGCAGGCGCTCGCGGCTGTGGTCGAACCGCGCGTTGAAGAACTGTTCTCGCTCGTGCAGCAGGTCGTGCGCGAGTCGGGCTACGAAGAATTGCTGAGCAGTGGCGTGGTGCTGACCGGTGGCGCATCTATGATGCCCGGCATGGTCGAACTCGGCGAAGACATCTTCCTGAAGCCGGTGCGTATCGGCGTGCCTGAATACGCGGGCGGTCTGGCAGATGTGGTTCGCAATCCGCGTTATTCCACAGCGATGGGTTTGCTCGTCGAAGGCCGTTCGCAACGCATGCGTGGCCGCAAGGTCGCCGTGCAGTCCGGATCGATGGGACAGGTTTTGGGACGCATGAAAGATTGGTTCCTGGGAAATTTCTGAACAAACAGAATTCGCGCTGGTGCCGGCGGCTGGCGCGCGACAAGAGGTTGCCCGATCTCTTGCCGAATAACGCCGATTTTCATTCTTGACGGAGGCAATATGGATTTCGAAATGCTGGAAACGGAAACCAACGGAACGATCATCAAGGTCGTTGGTGTTGGTGGTGCTGGCGGTAATGCGGTACAGCACATGATCAACCGTGGGGTCCAGGGCGTGGACTTCATCGTAATGAACACGGATGCGCAAGCGCTCGCGCGTTCGCGTGCCACCTCGGTGATCCAGTTGGGCAACACGGGTCTCGGAGCAGGCGCGAAGCCGGACATGGGCAAGGCCGCGGCGGAAGATGCGCGCGAGCGTATTGCCGACGCATTGCGTGGCGCGCACATGGTGTTCATCACCGCAGGCATGGGTGGCGGCACGGGTACGGGTGCGGCACCGGTCGTGGCTCAGATCGCGAAGGAAATGGGTATCTTGACGGTCGGCGTGGTCAGCAAGCCGTTCGAGTTCGAAGGCGGCCGCCGCATGCGCGTGGCTGAAGCGGGATCGCAGCAACTGGAGGATCACGTCGACTCGCTGATCGTCGTTCTTAACGACAAGCTGTTCGAGGTGATGGGCGATGACGCCGAGATGGACAAGTGCTTCCAGTGCGCTGATGACGTATTGAACAACGCTGTTGCCGGCATCGCGGAAATCATCAACGTCGACGGGCTGGTCAACGTCGACTTCGAAGACGTGAAGACGGTGATGGGCGAGCAAGGCAAGGCGATGATGGGCACGGCGACAGTTGCAGGCGTCGATCGCGCACGCTTGGCTGCAGAACAAGCCGTGGCAAGTCCGCTGCTGGAAGGCGTGGACCTGTCGGGCGCGCGTGGCGTGCTGGTGAACATCACGTCGAGCCGTTCGCTGCGTCTGTCGGAAACGCGTGAAGTGATGAACACGATCAAGTCGTATGCGGCAGAAGACGCGACCGTGATCTTCGGTGCGGTGTATGACGACGCCATGGGCGATGCATTGCGCGTGACGGTTGTAGCCACGGGCCTCGGCCGTGCGGCGAAGAAGCAACAAGCCGCGCCGATGACCTTGCTGCGTACCGGCACGGATAACGCACCGATCGCACATGCGCAGCACAGCTACGCACCGCAGCAATCGAACGGCACGGATTACGGCGCGCTGGATACGCCGGCAGTGTGGCGTTCGTCGCGTGAAACGGCGGCTTCGCACGTGCAGGCGCTGCAGGAAAAGGGTGTGGATACGTACGACATTCCGGCGTTCCTGCGCAAGCAAGCCGACTGATGACTTTTGCCGGGGCGGCTGATTTTTGTATTAAACGCCCATAGGCAAAAGCGTCAGGCGAAGGTCGTGCTGTCTCAGGTTTCAGGCCGCGTCTGCTGGACGCTGGACTGTGGTTGAGTGACCTCTTCGATTACGTTCATCATCGTCTATATTGGGATGAGATCGGACGGTAGGAGCAGTCGCGCGACGCGCGTTGACGTTGAATGTGTGACGTATGAATCAAGTTTGAATCGCTGGCGTGACCAGCACTGACTCAGTGAAAGGCCGATCCATGATCAAGACAGGTGAAACGCTGCCCGACGAACGCCTTTTCGAATTTGTCGATGTGGCGTCCGAGGGTTGCGCCGTGGGACCGAACGGTTTCTCGGTGCGCGAGCGGACGGCGGGCAAGCGCGTGGTGATCTTCGGATTGCCGGGCGCGTTCACGCCCACCTGTTCCGCCAGGCATGTGCCAGGTTTTATTGAAAACGCAGGGAAGCTGGCTGCGGCGGGCATCGACGAAATCTGGTGTGTCTCCGTCAACGACGCGTTCGTGATGAACGCGTGGGGACGCGATCTTCAAACCTCGGGCAAGGTGAAGATGATCGCCGACGGCAGCGCACGTTTTACCCGAGCACTCGGCCTGGAGCAGGATTTGTCTGAGCGTGGCATGGGAATTCGCTCCCAGCGCTACGCCATGGTGGTCGAGGACAGCGTGGTCAAGACGCTGAATCTTGAAGCACCCGGCAAGTTTGAAGTCAGCAGCGCTGAGAGCGTATTGGCGACGTTGGGCTGATGATTGAAGCAATGTTGAGTTGATGTTGGGCCGTTTTCAGGTCAATAGGCCGGGAATCATGTTGCATTCGTGCCACATAAAATGACGTTCGCGCCGACATTTGAAATACGTCGCAACAAAGTCTTAACAGAGCCGTAACGCGGCGCCGATGTCCGGGAATGCCTCCATTCCGGTCATCGGCCCGACCCTCCTTGCTTCTCGCGTGGCACAGCATCAAACGTGCCGAAACTTACCCGGTAACGTGGGGAAACAAGTTGCAAGGTTCCTCCTGGGACGACGCGAGGCGATTGGAGTATACTCCGTGCTATTGAATACAAATTCACGATTGATTCTCTCAATCGAGAGTCACAATCGAAGCGAAAAAAATCATGTTGAAGCAGCGAACTATTAAAACCATTGTCAAAACCGTCGGGATCGGCCTGCATTCGGGCCGCAAGGTGGATTTGACGCTTCGGCCCGCTCCAGCCAATACCGGTATTGTCTTTGCGCGAATCGACCTGCCTGTGCCGGTGGACATTCCGGTGTCGGCCATGGCTATCGGCGACACGCGCCTGGCTTCGGTGTTGCAGAAGGACGGCGCGCGCGTGTCGACCATCGAACATTTGATGTCGGCATGTGCGGGACTGGGTATCGACAATCTGTATGTCGATGTCACGGCTGAAGAAATTCCAATTATGGATGGCAGCGCTGCTTCGTTCGTGTTTCTGATTCAATCGGCGGGTATTGAAGAGCAGAACGCGGCAAAGAAATTCATCAAGGTGACGAAGCCGATTGAAATCCGCGACGGCGATAAATTCGCGCGTCTCGATCCGTATTTCGGCTTCAAACTGAAATTCACCATTGATTTCCGCCACCCGGCTGTCGATAAAACCGGTCAGGCACTTGAAGTGGATTTTGCGAATACGTCATATGTGCGGGATATCGCCCGTGCACGGACGTTCGGTTTTGCGCATGAAGTGGAAATGATGCGTGAACTCGGTTTGGCGCGGGGCGGCAGTATGGACAACGCCATCGTGCTTGACGAATACCGGATTCTGAATAATGACGGTTTGCGTTATGAAGACGAGTTTGTGAAGCACAAGATGCTGGACGCGATCGGCGACCTGTATGTCGCGGGTCATCCGCTGCTGGCGTCGTATGCCGCGTATAAAGGCGGCCACGCAATGAATAACATGTTGCTGCGTGAGTTGCTGGCGCACGAAGACGCGTATGAAGTTGTCACGTTCGAGGACAAGCAAGCGGCGCCGCGTGGTTTCGCTTTCGATACCCAGACGGCGTTTGCGTAATTAAGAATTGAGTTTGAATGAAATGAGCGGCTGCTTTCGAGCGCCGCTCATTTTTTTTGTGTTTTCGCGTGATGGCGCGCTGCCATTTTCGCGAGCGCTTCCTGAAGCGGCGACGGTTCGAGCGTTTCGGCGAGCGTTTGCAACGCGTCGGCTCCGGCGGCAGACATGCGCGCTTGTTTTGGCGGCACGACGTCTTTCATTGCCTGTGGCCGGACGCGAATCTTCAGGGCATTGACCGCCCAGCCGCGCTGTTGTAAATCCACTAGAAGACGCGGCTCGATGTGCCGAAGGCGGGCGGCGAGCGCGTTATGTGCGGCGAAAAGTGCCAGTACGCCGTCTTTAATGAACCCCGGTTCCACGTTAGATCCAAGATAATCGGGGAGCAGCGCCGCCAGGTCGCGTTGCAGCGCGGTTACTTGCTCAACGCCGGCGCGCAGCGCGAGAAACTCGCTGGTGCGCCCGAGCACTTCCGTCAGCGCTTGCGGCTTGCGGGGATCGAAGCGTGGTGGAGGCCTTGAATTCGGCGGAAATCGGCTCATTTTTCAATCTGTGGGGCTGGCGGCGATGCGCTGATTGTAACGCTGCGCACACTGTGACACGGCGGCGTGCTTGCCGGTTTGAACGGGTCCGGCATGCCGTTGGGCCGATGTACCACAAACGATGTGCGCGCAAGCTCCATCGGGGGCGCGTGCTAAAATCCCCGATTCGATTTCACCCATGGACTTGAGCCGCCGAGGTTCCCCGAACCGGGACGCACCCAGCGCGCTCTAAGCCGATACCGCGACGCAGACACTGATCCGATGACCACCGGTTTCCTCCAAAAGTTTTTTGGCAGTCGCAACCAGCGCCTAGTCAAGCAGTACCAAAAGACCGTTGCGGCGATCAATGCTTTCGAGCCGACGATCGAGCAGTACACGGACAAGCAACTGCGCGCGAAGACCGACGAGTTCCGGCAGCGCGTGGCGAGCGGCGAATCGCTCGACCGGTTGCTGCCCGAAGCGTTTGCCGTGTGCCGCGAGGCCAGCAAACGCGTGCTGAAGATGCGTCACTTCGACGTCCAGCTGATCGGCGGCATGGTGCTGCACTACGGGAAGATCGCGGAAATGCGCACGGGCGAGGGCAAGACGCTTGTCGCCACGCTGGCCGCGTATCTGAACGCGTTGTCCGGGCGCGGCGTGCACGTGGTCACGGTGAACGACTACCTCGCGCAACGCGACGCCGAGTGGATGGGCAAGCTCTACAACTTCCTCGGGTTGTCGTGGGGCATCAACCTCTCGCAGATGGAACACGCGCAGAAGCAGGAAGCGTATGCCGCGGACATCACGTACGGCACGAACAACGAGTTCGGCTTCGACTACCTGCGCGACAACATGGTCTACGAGACCCACGCGCGCGTGCAGCGTCCGCTGAATTTCGCGATCGTCGACGAAGTGGACTCGATTCTTATCGACGAAGCGCGTACGCCGCTGATTATTTCCGGCCAGGCCGAAGATCACACCGAACTCTACGTGCGCATGAATGCGCTGCCGCCGCTGCTCGAGCAGCAGATCGGCGAAGAGAAGGCGGACGGCACGGGTGTCGAGAAAGTGGGTGACTACACGCTCGACGAAAAAGCGCGTCAGGTTTTCCTCACCGAACAAGGTCACGAAAAGGCCGAGCGCCTGCTGGCCGAGTGGGGCCTGATCGGTGAAGGCGAAAGTCTTTATGCGGCGCAAAACATCACGCTGATGCACCATGTGTACGCCGCGTTACGCGCGCACACGCTGTTTTTCCGCGACCAGCATTACGTGGTCCAGGGCAACGAAGTCGTGATCGTCGACGAGTTCACCGGCCGCATGATGACCGGCCGGCGCTGGTCAGACGGCCTGCATCAGGCCGTGGAAGCCAAGGAACACGTCAAGATCCAGAACGAGAACCAGACGCTTGCGTCCATCACGTTCCAGAATTTCTTCCGCATGTACTCGAAGCTGTCCGGCATGACAGGTACGGCGGACACTGAAGCGTACGAATTCAACGAGATCTACGGCCTGGAAACGGTCGTGATCCCGACGAACCGTCCGCCGAAGCGGATCGACAAGCAGGATCAGATCTACAAGACAGCGAAGGAACGCTACGACGCCGTGACGCGCGATATTCGCGAATGCGTCGAGCGCGGGCAACCGGTGCTGGTCGGTACCACGTCCATCGAGGCGTCGGAATTGCTGTCCGGCCTGCTCACGCAAGCGGGCCTCAAGCACGAAGTGTTGAACGCGAAGCAGCACGCACGCGAAGCGGCAATTGTTGCGGAAGCCGGGCGGCCAGCCGCGGTCACCATTGCGACGAACATGGCCGGTCGCGGTACGGACATCGTGCTGGGCGGCAATGTGGAGAAGCAGTCGTCGTTTATCGAAGTGGACGAATCGCTCTCCGACGAAGAAAAACAACGCCGCATCAAGCATCTCGAAGACGAATGGCAAGCGCTGCACGACCGTGTGAAGGTGGCGGGCGGGCTGCATATCATTGGTACGGAACGGCACGAATCGCGTCGTATCGATAATCAATTGCGCGGTCGCGCGGGACGCCAGGGCGATCCGGGTTCCTCGCGGTTCTATCTGTCGCTCGACGATCCGCTTTTGCGTATCTTCGCCGGCGACCGTGTGCGCTCGATCATGGACCGCTTGAAGATGCCGGAAGGCGAGGCGATCGAGGCGGGCATTGTCACGCGCTCGATCGAATCGGCGCAGCGCAAGGTGGAAGCGCGCAACTTCGACATTCGCAAGCAATTGCTCGAATACGACGACGTGTCGAACGATCAGCGCAAGGTGATCTATCAGCAGCGCAATGAATTGCTCGAAGCGACTGACGTAGCCGAAACGATCACCGCCATGCGCCAGAGCGTGATCGCTGAAGTTACGCACACGTACATTCCTGCGGGAAGCATTGAGGAGCAATGGAGCGCGCCGGAACTGGAAGAAGTGCTGCGCAACGAATGGTCACTCGATCTCGCCGTCCAGGAGATGATCAACGAGTCGAATTCCATCGACGCCGACGAGATTCTGGAAGCGGTAGTTTCCGCCGCCGACGAAAGCTACGAAGCCAAGGTAGCGCTGGTCGGACGTGAATCGTTCAGCGCATTCGAGCGTTCGATCATGCTGCAGACGCTCGACAGCCGATGGCGCGAGCACCTCGCCGCACTGGATCACCTGCGTCAGGGTATCCATCTGCGTGGTTATGCGCAGAAAAATCCGAAGCAGGAATACAAGCGCGAAGCGTTTGAACTGTTCGCCGCGATGCTTGATTCGGTGAAGCAGGAAGTCACGCGGGTCGTGATGAACGTGCAGATCCAGTCGCCGGAGCAGCTTGAAGAAGCCGCCGAACAGTACGAAGAGAAGGGCAGCCACCTGGAGAACGTGTCGTTCCAGCACGCGGAATTCGCGGATGGCGGCGCGGCGGCAGCATCGGTTGCGGCAGATGCCACCACGCAGATGATCAATCAGGCGATGGCATACGGCGACGACACGACCGTCGCCACCCGCGCGGCGTCCGACGACGTGCCGAAGGTCGGCCGCAACGACCCGTGCCCGTGCGGCAGCGGCAAGAAGTACAAAAACTGTCACGGCAAGCTCGCATAATCAACGGCCGAAGGGCAGTAGCGAGTAACAAAGAGCATTGGAGACAGGCGACGCAGCGATGCGTCGTTTGTCTTTGGCAGGCTGGTTTTGGTATCCCCGGGCGTCCGTCTTTCAAACAAGTCAGGCTCCGTTTCTTTCATCCCTGTGCCGTAGCGCCTTCTGCGCGCCGGCACTCGCCACTTTCAGCGAGTCGCGAACATGGCCGTCAATTTCCCCTCGATCGATCCCGCCCACCTGTTTCCCGTCGCCGGCGTCACGCTAGGCTGGGCCGAGGCGAACATTCGAAAACCGAATCGCAAGGACGTGCTGGTCATACAGATCGAAGAAGGCGCGACGGTCGGCGGTGTGTTCACGCAAAACCGTTTCTGCGCGGCGCCCGTGACGGTGTGTCGCGAGCATCTGGACGCAGTGCGCGCGGGCGCCAGGGGCATTCGTGCGCTGGTGGTGAACACGGGCAACGCGAATGCGGGAACCGGCGAACCGGGTATGGCGCACACGCGCGAAACGTGTGAGGCGCTGGCGGCGCTGCTGGACCTGCAAGCCACGCAGATCCTGCCGTTTTCCACCGGCGTGATTCTCGAGCCGCTGCCCGTTGATCGTTTGAAAGCGGGATTGCCCGCCGCGCTGGCGAATCAAAAGCCGGCTCACTGGTACGACGCTGCGCAAACCATCATGACCACGGACACCTTGCCGAAAGCGGCATCGCGTCAGGTTCAGATCGATGGCCATACGGTCACGCTGTCGGGGATCAGCAAGGGTGCCGGCATGATTCGGCCGAACATGGCGACCATGCTTGGTTTTCTCGCCTGCGACGCCGCTGTCACGCAACCGGTGCTCGATACGCTGATCAAGCACGTTGCAGATCGCTCGTTCAACTGCATCACCATTGACGGCGATACTTCGACGAACGATTCGTTCATCGTGATTGCCTCGGGCAAGTCGACGCTGCCTTTGATCGCTTCCACGGACTCGCCCGCTTATTTCGCGCTGCGCGAGGCGGTAACGTCGGTGGCGCAGGAATTGGCGCAACTGATCGTGCGCGACGGCGAGGGCGCAACCAAGTTCATGACAGTGACGGTGGAAGGCGGCACGAGCGAAGCCGAATGCCGCCTGATCGCGTATGCGATCGGCCATTCGCCGCTCGTCAAGACCGCGTTCTACGCGTCCGATCCCAACCTGGGCCGGATTCTTGCCGCTATCGGTTATGCGGGCGTGGCGGATCTCGACGTGAACAAGATCGATCTGTATCTCGATGACGTCCTGGTCGCGAAGAACGGTGGTCGCAATCCTGAGTATCGCGAGGAAGACGGCCAGCGCGTGATGAAGAAAAGCGAGATCGCGATCCGCGTGCTGCTAGGCCGCGGTCAGGCCGACGCCACCATCTGGACCTGCGATCTCTCGCACGATTACGTCAGCATCAACGCCGATTACCGGTCCTGAACCACACACATTTCCATGGATAAACTCGAACAATTTCTGACCCGCGCCGAAGCCGTCCTGGCGCGCGTAGAAGGGATGTTGCCGCCGGCTCCGCCCGAAATCGACTGGAACAGCGCCGTGGCGTTTCGCTGGCGCAAGCGCCAGGGACGTGGGTTCCTGCAGCCGGTGGCGAATTTGTCGCCGTTGTCGCTCGACGATCTTTGCAATATCGAGCGCCAGAAGGGGCTTATCGAGCAGAACACGCGGCAGTTCGTGCGCAAGTCGCCGGCGAACAACGTGTTGCTGACGGGCGCACGCGGTACCGGGAAGTCGTCGTTGATCAAGGCCTGCCTGAACAAGTACCACGCGGAAGGATTGCGGCTGATCGAAGTCGATAAAGACGATCTGCACGATCTCGGCGATATCGTCGACCTGATCTCGGTGCGGCCGGAACGGTTCATTGTTTTCTGCGACGACCTCTCGTTCGAAGAGGGTGAGTCGGGCTACAAAGCGCTGAAAGTGGCGTTGGACGGCTCGATTTCCGCACAATCGGACAATGTGCTGATCTACGCAACGTCGAACCGGCGTCATTTGTTGCCCGAATATATGAGCGACAACGAGACGTACAAACACACATCCGACGGTGAAATTCATCCCGGTGAAGTAGTCGAAGAAAAAATATCGCTGTCGGAGCGATTCGGTCTGTGGGTGAGCTTCTATCCGTTCAAACAGGACGATTACCTGACGATCGTCGGGCACTGGCTGAAGCATTTCGGCTGCCAGGAAGAAGAGATCGCCGGTGCTCGCGGTGACGCACTCGTGTGGGCGCTGGAGCGCGGATCGCGCTCGGGACGCGTGGCGTGGCAATTCGCCCGCGACTGGTCGGGCCGCAAGGCATGAGCGCTTCTACTACGAGCGTTTCAAACACGGCGCCCGATGGGCGCAAGGTGACGGACGTCGCGGTAGGCGTACTCGTTCAGCCAGACGGCCGTTATTTGCTGGCGCAGCGTCCGGAAGGCAAGCCGTATGAAGGTTACTGGGAGTTTCCCGGCGGCAAGCTGGAAGCGGGGGAAAGTGTTGAAGCAGCGCTCACGCGGGAATTGCATGAGGAATTGGGTATTGACGTGACTGGTTGCGAGCGCTGGCGGACCCTCGAACACGATTACCCCCACGCATACGTGCGGCTCTACTTTTGCAAGGTGACGGCGTGGAGCGGGGAGCCGGTCGGACGTGAAGGCCAGGCGCTGGCCTGGCAGCATCTTCCCGCCGATGTCACGCCGTTGCTGCCGGCAGCCATTCCGGTGCTGGAATGGCTTGCGGCTGAAGCAGTCTAGACGCTTTTTTTGCGCGGTGGAGTCTTGCTACGCGGCCTAGTTCAGGCCGCTATATGAGTCTTCATCGGGCGGCGTGTCTTGCTGACTGCCGTCGATCTTGTACTTCTCGGTCGCCCAGGCACCGAGATCGATCTGCTTGCAACGGTCTGAACAAAACGGACGAAAGCGGCTTTCAGGAACCCAGCGGACGTCCTTCTCGCAAGTCGGGCATTTAACGATAGTGGTCATTCTGCAGTGCGGATTTAAAGAGGTTGAGTTCAGTAAATGGGGTTTTCAAGCCCAACTTAAAGACTGCAGAGCGTCAGGTGGAATGGGATGTCGGCATCTACTGCACGTGGCCTCAGATCGCCGTCCTGCACCGTGAAGCGTACCCACAGCATGTACTTGTTCGCGCTCGCTTCGGGAATCAGGCGGGTGTCGGACGGTACCCGCACCTGCATCAATTGATAAGTTCGACCCGAAAGCATCTGCTGATAGCTGCCTTGCATCGCCATCACTTTGGACGCCTGTCCCGATTCGCGTGCGAGACGCAGCACGATAGTCGCTGCGTCGCGTAATGGCAGCATGGGCGTGACCCATTTCGCGATGTCCCCGCGACGCTCCTCGGCTGGATTTTGTTGCCACGCGAAGTACGACGGCAGGTCGAAGCGGCAGGTTCCACCCGGAATGATCGTACGGCTTCGAATGCTCGCGAGCCACTCGTTATCGGCCAGATGCTGGCCTGTCTTGCCCTGCATCTGCCCGAGGCCGGCCAAGGTCTGTTCGATCTCGCCCAGCACGGACTCCAACGCATCCTGCTCGATACCGGGATTGCCGCGGAACGGCGCGAGCGTCTGACGTTGCCGCTCCAGTTCCTTCATCAGGTCCGCTTTCAGATCCGTGCGGCCGGCGACTTCGGCGATCTCGAACAACGTGGTCAGTGCAGCGTGATGTTCGCGCGGGTCTTCTTGAGTCAGAAAGAAGGTGAAGCGCTCGAAAAGGTCTTCGAGACGCAGCAGCGTTCTGATTCGCTCGTTGAAGGGGTACTCGTAAAGGATCAAGCGCGCTCGCCTCGGCGTTGGTCGATGGGTTCGATGGCAGAAAGTGAGGACATTCTAATGCCGCATCAAACCCCAGGCAAATCGACACGTTTAATCGCATCCGGCGCACATTTTCAGCGCCGTTCGTGACGAGTTCGAACGCGTTGCATGCACTTGCTAGGTACGCGGTTTGCTCGTGCCGGACGCCATTGCCACATAGCGTGCGTGCAGGGCGTCCACCTCGCGCTGCAGCGTTTCCAACGTGGCGGCAGAGTCATTGACGACGACGTCGTCGGCGGCTGCCAGACGTGCTTCACGCGTGGCCTGACGCGCGATGATGGCGAGCACCTGATCGCGTGTGAAGCCATTGCGCCGGATCACACGCTCGATTTGCGTGTCCACTGGGCAGTCGACTACGAGAATCCGCTCCACTTTGCTGGCGCGCTCGCCCGCTTCAATCAGCAACGGCACCACGACGATGTGATAGGACCCTTGTGCTGCATTGCGCTGGCGTTCGCTTTCGGCGCGGATCAGCGGATGCGTGATCGATTCGAGTTGAGCTTTAGCGGCGTTATCGGAGAAAACGCGCGTGCGCATCTTCACGCGATCCAGCGAACCGTCAGCGGCGACGTATTCCGGGCCGAACGTGCTTTCGATCAGCGGCATGGCGACGCCACCCGGTGCGGTGATCTGGTGCGCAATCAAGTCCGTATCGATGACGGGCACGCCACGCGCGGCGAACATGTCCGCCACCGTGGTCTTGCCGCTGCCGATCCCGCCGGTCAGGCCGATGCTGAACATCGCTCGACTCCCTTTTCGTCTGGGTTTATCCGCCGAACATGGCGTAAAGCGGCGTACCGAAAAATAACGTAATCACGCCGCCTGCCGCGAGAAACGGCCCGAACGGCAGCGGTTCTTCAAACCGCATCTTGCCGATACCCGTTGCCGCCAGGCCGAAGACGGCGCCGGCTACCGCCGACAACAGCACGACCTGCGGGAGCGCTTGCCAGCCAAGCCACGCACCGAGCGCGCCGAGCAGCTTGAAATCGCCGTAACCCATGCCTTCCACGCCGCGTACCAGCCTGAACAGCCAATACACGCACCAGAGAAACAGATAACCCGCGATCGCGCCGATCACCGCTTCGTGCAGCGGGACGAATGCCGTGTCGCCGAGATTGACGATCAGGCCGGCCCACAGCAGAGGCAATGTCAGCGTGTCGGGCAGATAGCGGGTATCGAAGTCGATCAGGCTCGCGGCCAGCAGCGTCGCGCATAAGCCGAACGCGGCAAGCGCGACCAGCGCGGGTCCGAACGCAAACAGCGAAAGGGCGGCAAACAGCGCGGTAGCCAGCTCCGTCAGTGGATAACGAGCGCTGACGCGCGCGTTGCACTTCGCGCAACGGCCACGCAGCAGTACATAACTCACGACCGGAATATTTTCCCACGCCCGCAACACGTGGCCGCAGTGGGGGCAGGCGCTGCGAGGGACGGCGAGGTTGTAAAGGGCGAGCGGCGTGGCGTCGGGTTTGCTGCCATCTGCATCGTCCTCCTTGACGACAGCGTTCTCCGCTCTCCACGCGCGTTCGAGCATGATCGGCAGGCGGTGCACGACCACCGTCAGGAAGCTGCCGATCACCAGCCCGAAAATGATCGCGAAACCATACTGCGCCGCGAGCGGCAAAGCGCCGAACGCGGAACCGTAAGCGTCGAGATAGCGGCCTGAAAACTCCGCCTGATACAAAGGCTGCATGGCTGTCCTGGGTTGAATTCGGCTGCGATGCTACACCACCTACACCACATTCCCGAGTTGAACGATCGGAAGATACATCGCGACGACGAGCCCGCCCACCAATGCACCGAGCACGACGATCACGACCGGTTCACACAGGCTCGCGAACGCACTCGTCTGTTCGTCTACCTGACGGTCGCCCAGTGTAGCGAGATCGAGCAGCATTGCGTCGAGCGAACCCGATTCCTCGGCCACGGCGATAGGCTGCACCACATCTGGCGGAAAGCAGCCGACCGCACGCATGGCGGCGGCGAGCCGCTCGCCGCTCCGAAGGCGCCGGGCGACCTCGACGGTGGCGGTATCGAAGATACGGTTACCGGTGGCGCTCGACAACGAATCGAATGCATCCGATAACGGCGTGGCCGCCGCCAGCAAGGTGCCTAGCGCGCGACTCCAGCGCGCCACCGCGAGAGCACGTAGCAGGGAGCCGGCGAGCGGCAATTTGAGCATGGCGCGATCAAACGCGCTTCGGGCTGCCGGGACGCGCGTTAAAAGCCGCTTGAGCGCGATGCCGGCAACCATGCAAAGGAGCGCGAACGGGCCGCTCCAGCGCGCGACGCCATCCGATAACGCGATCACGAACAAGGTCGGTGCCGGCAATTTAGCCCCGAAACCATCGAAGATAGTCTTGAAGGTCGGCACGACGCCAATCAGCAATCCTGCGGTGATGGCAAGCGACAACAACAGCACCGCCACCGGATAGGTCAGCGCAGCGCGCAGTTTCGCCCGTTGGGCACCGGCGCGGTCGCGGTCTTCGGCGAGCCGCGCGAGTACGACCGGCAACGCACCTGCCAGTTCGCCGACTGCAACCAGTTGGCAATACAGCGCGTTGAAGCAGGCCGGATGACGTGCGAGGGCTTCCGAGAATGCGACGCCCTGCGTGATATCGCGCGCAACTGATCCCACGATGCGTGGCAGGCCACCACGCGAAGGGGTGTCGGCGATGAGCTCCAGACACGGCGCGAGCGGCAAGCCGGCGCGCAGCAAGCCGGCGAGTTGGCGGGTGAATAGCGTGACGTCGGCGGCGCGCGCTTTGGGTGGCGGGGCCGAGCCGAGCGCGGTGATCTCGAGCACCGTGACACCGTCGCGCTTTAGTGCAGCACGCGCACTGGTTGAGTCCGCGGCTATTGTCCTGCCACGCTTGTCCGCGCCGTTTGCGTCAACGCCTCGCCAGCCAAAGCGCGTATCGAAGGACAGCCGGCTCACGTTCATGTGAGCTCCGTGGCGTCAGCGGCTTCCGCTACGCTCGTCATGCCTTCGCGTACTCTTGCGAACGCGGCGTCGCGCAGGCTCGGCATGCCCTCGCTTTGCGCTTGCCGGGTGACAGCGTGCGTGGCGGTACGTGCGACGATCAGTTCGCGTAGGGAGTCGGAGACGGGCATCAGTTGATGCACACCCACTCGCCCGCGATAACCAATGCCATGACACGCCGCGCAGCCACGCGGCTCATAGGGCCTGAAACCCGGCTCGAACTCCAGCTCCGAAGGCATGCGACACGCTTGGCAAAGACGCCGCACCAATCGCTGCGCCGTGACGAGCCTCAGCGCCGACGCCAGGTTGTACGGCGCAATGCCGATATCGATCAGTCTTGCGATGGCGGCGGGCGCGTCGTTCGTATGCAGCGTGGAGAGCACCAGATGGCCGGTTTGTGCTGCCTTCACGGCGACGTCGGCGGTTTCGGCGTCGCGGATCTCGCCCACCATGATCACGTCCGGATCCTGTCGCATGAATGCGCGCAGCGCGACTGCGAAAGTGAGGCCTGCCTTGTCGCGGACGCTGACCTGATTGATACCCGCAAGCTGGATCTCTGCCGGATCCTCGACTGAGCAGACGTTGCGCGACTCCGCGTTGAGCATCTGCAGAAAGCAGTACAGCGACAGGGTCTTGCCGCTTCCGGTGGGACCGGTGACCAGCACAAGTCCGTGCGGCGCGTGGATCGCGGCTTCTATGGTCTTCTGCTGGTCGGGGGTGAGTCCTAGCGCCGCCAGCGATAAATCAGCCGGCAGTGACTCCATCCGACGCAATACGAGTTTTTCACCGAACAGGACCGGCAGCGAATTTACGCGATAGTCCTCCGGGTTCCCGTTTGCCAGCGGCAACCGCAAACGCCCGTCTTGCGGCACGCGCCGCTCGGCAATGTCCATGCGCGCCAACACCTTGATACGCGTGGTGAATGCGTCGCGTAGATGATGCGGGGGTTTGAGAAAGACGTGCAGTGCGCCATCAATACGCAACCGGATGCGCCACTCATGTTCGCCCGGTTCCACGTGGATATCGGAGGCGCCGCGCGCCGCTGCTTCACGCAGGGTATCGGTGAGCAATGCGACGGCGGGTGCGCTGTCGGCGTCCGGGATTGCATCGGCCGGGCGAGCGGATAGCTGTGGTGGGGGCCGCGAAAACGTAACGGGGAGAGAGGACGGCATGGGCATGGCTCGGTGGACGCGATACCCCGATCTTGTGCCGCCCCGCGCCTCATTCCAACTCGGCCGAATGGCTAACGCATGCACCGCCGAAAAAGCTGGCCGAATGGCTAACGCGGCCCAATGGGTGATGCGCGGAGGCAAAAAGGGCCCAAGCTGATGCAACCCGAGGCCCTATTCGAGACCCGCCCCGCCCATGAACCGAACTTCGTCGCTAAGCCTGCTTTCTCAGCACCACGCCTTGTGGCCGGAATATCTTCACGGTACGTATTGCCTGATCGTCGCTGCGCATTACTTCAAAGTGCACGCCTGCAATACGCACGCTCACGTCGCCGTCCGGGATCTCTTCCAGCGTCTCGAGGATCAGGCCATTGAGGGTCTTCGGGCCGTCGGTGGGAAGCGACAGTTTCAGCCAGCGGTTCAGTTCGCGCAGCGGCATGCTCCCCGCCACAATGCATTCGCCTTCCTCGTTCCAGCCGCCACGCGAACCGGCCCCGCGTGGAATGGTTGTGGTGAACTCGCCGATCAATTCTTCAATGATGTCTTCCGGCGTCACCAGCCCTTGCAGCTCGCCGTATTCGTTCACCACAATCGCAATTCGATGCCTGCTTTCCTGAAAGAATTGCAGTTGCTGAAACACGGGCGTCCCGGCCGGAACGAAATACGGTTCGGCCAACAGCTCACGCAATGTCTCGCGTTCGAATTCCTGGTTATGCAGTGCCGAGAGCGTCTTTCTCACGTGCAGAACACCCAGCACGCGGTCGATGTCGCCTTGATATACCACCAGCTTGTTGTGATAGCAGGTCTCGAGCTGATGCAGGATGGTGTCGAAAGGGGCGTCGAAATCCAGCGCTTCAATCCGGCGGCGCGGGATCATCACGTCGTCAACGGTGATGTTCTCCAGGTCGAACAGGTTCAGCAATATGCTGCGGTGCTTGGTCGGCATGAAGTTGCCCGATTCCAGCACGATGGTGCGCAATTCTTCGGTGGAAAGCCGCTGGTCCCGGCCGCCTTTCGTATTGATATGCAGCACCCTCAGCACGCCGTTCGCAAACAGGTTGACGAACCAGACGAGCGGCCTCGCCACGCGCATCAACGGCGACAAGACCAGGCTGGCCGGGAGCGCGACCTTTTCCGGATAAGTCGCGCCGACAATCTTTGGTGCAATCTCCGCAAACACAATAATCAGGAACGCGACAACCCCGGTTGTCACCGACAACACCAGATTGTTATGGCCAAAAGTGTGCAGCGCGATGGACGTTGTGAGTACCGGAATGATCGTGTTGATCAGATTGTTGCCGATCAGGATCACGCTCAGCAGTTGATCGGTCTTGGCAAGCAGGCCCTGCGTGACGCGAGCACGCAGCGAACCCTTGGTGGCGAGGTGTTTCAGGCGATGGCGATTGAGCGCCATCATCGATGTTTCGGAAATCGAGAAGAATGCGGAGAGAAACAGCAGCAGGAAAATGGCGCAGATTTGCGCCCATAAGGGAATGTGGTCCACGCGCGATCTGGAAAGGGAGGATGGGAAAGACTATAGCAGAGCAGAAAGCGATTGCTTCTCTTGCTCGACAAGCCTTCCGGACAATGGTGCGACCCACCCGATCCTCCCCCGGCGATTACTGGCTACAACTGAAACTCGCTGCTGAATTGACGTCGCCGCCCGTGTATTTCGGCCAGGTCGGGTAACGGCACAACGGTCGCGTACGCCCGGCAGTTGCGGCTGTCGAGTCCGTGACGGTGAGCGTTTCCGGTGCCGTGCCGTTTTCTACCCACTGCTCTAGTGCACCGAGCGAATCGACTTGCGGCAGGAACGGTCCGGTGCCGTGGCCAACGCCGGGCATCAGGTAGAAGCGTACGAAGCTGTCAACCGAAGCCTGACCGAACTTCTGCACGAGTGCGCTGTAGTAGTCCACCGACGAATCCGTGCTGACGATTTCATCGGCGAGACCGTGGGTGATGATCGCTTTGCCTCCCTTCGCGATGAACGCCGAGAGGTCGGCGTTGGTCGCATCGCTTTCGGCGGAGACTTGCTGGACTTGCGCCTGGTAAGTGCCCGGATTCAGCGGATCGAAGGTGAGCGAATTGAACGTAGGGATACGCGTGATGAAGTACTTCACCCACTGGTCACCCGTGACCCACTGGTTCGCGTCGTTCTTGCCGGCGGGGTTGGCTGGTGTTGGCGAAGTGCCAAAGTTGCGTGTGGTGTACGGGCCCGCGAACACGGAGCCGGCGAGAATGTTGTACCCGGCGTAACGCGTGACGCCGTTCGCGAGCGGATAGGGCAGCAGCATCGGCGAAGCAATGGTGTTCACGGTTGCGATCTGGGCGTCGGAAAGACAGGTGTCTCCCGTGTCCTTGCCGGCCGGGCAGCGCAGGGCGGCGAGCACGGCGGGCGCCTGGAGCTTGCACGCCGCAACGTTCGAGATGATGCCGTCGGCCACGCCGTCGAGCGTATCGCAGGCTTTCATCACGGCATTTTCCAGAAGTACGGTCTTGTTCACGTCGAGCCAGCCTGCGCCGTTATTCAGATAAAGCGCGCGGCCAAGCACGACGTTGGAAAGCCGCAGACCCGTGTAGTTCAGAGCGGGCCGGTTCACGACAATGCCGTCATAGTCGGCGGGCCATCGCTGGATCACGGTGAGGCCGTCGCGGCCGCCGGTCGAGCTGCCGAAGAAATAGGTTTTCGTGGGCGCGGCGCCGTAACGGGCCTTGAGCAACAGCATGGCGACGTCGTGGGTTTTTTTCAGCGTCAGGCCACCGTAGTTGGCGAGCGCTTCATCGTTCGCGGCGAACGAGCCGTCGGTGATGCTTTTGCTCTGGTGACCGGAGTCATCGCCGAAGGTCACATAGCCGCGAGCAAGCGGTGTCGACGAACCGGCCGGCGCCATGTCGAGCGCGGCAAGGCCGTTGATGAGCGTGCCGTCGAAACCGCCGCCGCCGTATTGCAGCGCCTTTTTGTTCCACGCCGTGGGCAAATTGACTTCGAAATTGATGTTCGGCGCGGTTGCATCGACGGGCGCAATGGTGCCGTTCACCTGGCAATACTCGCCGGACGTGCTCGACGCCGCGACCAGCGTTGCGCTCGCTACTGTGGCGCCGTTGCTGGGCGCACCAATCGACGCCGCCGCGATCTTCGTCCCGCCGAGCGCTGTGCACGCGGCGACGGACGAAACCGGCGGCGTGGGGGGCGTGCTGTCGTTGTTCGACGACGAACCGCCGCAACCGGCCAGCGTCGCGAAGACAAGGGATACGCCGCAAGCGGCGATGGTGTTGTTAATCATGCTGTCTCCAAATGTTTATTAACTGCTGCCTGCATCGAAAAAACGACCCAAACGACCCAAACGACCCAGCCAAACGCTGGCCGATAAACAGAAAAAGAAACCAACGTCGCAGCGTTCAGGCGACAACAGTCCCGTCGCGGAGGCAACGTTCTTTGATGTTGTGGTGAGTCGCGCTGTGTCTAGTCCGTCGCGCCGGCAGTCGATGAATCGACCACGTTTGCGAGCCGTTCCACGCCAAACAACGCTCGCACGCCTTCGCTCGAACCGAGCATCGCGGCGCCGTTGTGGCCTACGCCGGCGACTTCCCAGCACCGATGTCCGAGCGCCGGGTGGCGTGCCTTGAGGTACGAAAAATAAGAACGCCCGCGCGCGAGCCGATGGGGTCCTTGCGCTTGTGCTGCACACGAACGGTCGAGCGCGTCGTGGTGTGGATCGCAATCCTGCTGGCCGAGCAGATAAACAACGTCACTAGCCGCGTAGCGTGTTTCGAGCCTATCGAACGACGCGGACTCCGCGTAGCGCGGCACGCGCCGCACGCCGTACTTCCAGTCATCCACGCCGGGGCACGCGGTGGTATCGGCGGGACGCAGAACACCGTCCGCGCAGGGCCGGATCGAATCGAAGTACACGTACGACGATGGGTTCGCGATCACGTACCGGCACTGCACGCCGGGCACGTTGCGCGCAGCACGCACTATCGCGTACCGGTGCGCGACCTGTGCGCCACCCGAATGCCCGGCGATCACAACTTCGCGCAGAGCCGGATAACGCGCAAGATCCGCGAATTGCTCGATGAATGCATCGAGGACATCGAAGGAGCTAAGCTGCGCGGGACCGAGCGCGTCGTCGCCGCCCATCCATGAGGTCCATTCCCAGTGCAGCATATCGGCCGGCAAGCGGTGCGCGGGAATATCCGCGGTGGCCAGGAATTGCGGCACGAGCAGCAGCGTACGGGCGGGATCGGTCGATGCCGCCGCCAGCGCGCGTTGCGCCGAGAGCAGGTAGGCATCGGCATCGCGCAAACGGCCATGCAGCAGGATCACGATTCGCGAAACATCCGCTGCATCGCGTTCTTCTATCGACCGGTAAAACGGCACCATGCCCGCGCCGCGCGGCGTAACCACGCGCAGCCGTTCATTGCCGACGGCGCTCACCGGACGCTCATTGCGAGCTTTATGGGAGGAGTTCATCTCAATCCAGCGGGAGCGCACCGGGATCGCGGCGCAGACGTCGTCCGGAACGGGTCAGCCCAACCAGCGCAAGCGAGACGAAGCCCGCGAAGATCAGGTAATACGCCGGCACGATATTCGATCCGGTGACGGTGATCAGCGTGGAGACAGTCAGCGGCGCGAGGCCTCCGAACAGCGTCACCGCGATGTTGTATGAGAGGGCGACACCGGTGGACCGCGTGGCGGTGGGGAACAACTGCGTGAGCATGCCGGGATGGGGTCCGGACATCAGGCTCAGCACCACGGTTGCGACCATTTGCGCGGCGAAAACGCGGCCCGGCGTGGGGGACGCGAGCACCCATGCGAACAGCGGATACGCGATCACGACCCAGACAATCGTTACCGGAAAGAACAACCGGTACGCGCCGATCCGGTCCGCCAGTTTCCCCGCGAGTGGATAACCCACTATGGAGACCAGCCCCGACACCGCCGTGCCGAACAACGCGTTCTTGAGCGGCAAGTGCAACTGGCGCTCGACATACAGCGGCATGAACGTGTGCCACAGGTAATTCGTCGCCGTGCCGACGATGATCACGCCCATCGCGCACAACGACGCGTCGCCGCGTTGCCGGAAAAAGCCGCGAATGGTCTGGCGCGGCGCGTGACCGAGCCGTTCGCGCAACTGCACGAATTCGGGCGATTCGGCGACTTTGTGGCGGATATAAAACCCCACCGGCCCGACGAGCGCGCCTACCAGGAACGGCACGCGCCAGCCCCACGATTCAAGCGACGCCCGATCCAGATTCGATGTCAGGAAATAACCGAACGCCGACGAGAGCACGAGCGCCACCGCCTGCGACGTCATCTGGAAGCTGCCGAAGTACATTTTCTTGCCGTGCGGCGCGTATTCCGTGAGCATCGCGGCGGCCGTGGCGAACTCTCCGCCAACGGATAAACCTTGCATGACGCGTGCAAGCAGCACAAGCAAAGGCGCGGCGACACCGATGCTGGAATAGCCGGGCGTCAGGCCCATCAACAAGGTGCTGGCGGCCATCAGCAGGATGAGCATGGAGAGAGTCTTGCGGCGCCCGACGCGATCCGCATACGCGCCGATCGCTATCCCGCCGAGCGGTCGCACGATAAACCCGACCGCAAACGTGCCGAGCGTCAGCGCGGTTGAAAGCGCCGTGTTGCCGACCGGGAAAAACACGTGCGCGATGATCTTCGCGAAGTAACCGTAGATCAGGAAATCGAACCATTCCAGCCCGTTGCCGATCACCGAAGCCAGCACGGCGCGGCGAATCTGCGACTTGCTGAGCGACGCCAACGACGGTGGCGGATGGTCGGCCGCGTTGGGCGGGAAGGTGGTTTCCATACGTCTCCTGATCCGTGCATTTATGTGTATTTGAATCGAAGAGTACGAAACGGGATGGCAAATGTAAAATACATATCGGATGGCATCGCCATATCTGTCACATATGTGAGGCCTGTCGATGGAACTGCGTCACCTGCGGTACTTCCTCACCGTCGCCGAAGAGCGCCAGTTCACGCGGGCGGCGGCGCGGCTGCATATCCAGCAGCCGCCTCTGTCGCAGCAGATTCAGGAGCTTGAACGCGAGCTGGGGTTCGCACTTTTCACGCGCTTGCCGCGTGGGGTGGAACTGACATCGGCGGGAGCGGCGTTTGAGGTTGATGCCCGCGCCGTGCTCGACGCGCTCGACCAAGGCGTGGTTAACGCCCGGCGGGTGGCGAATGGCCAGCTCGGCTCCGTGCGGATCGCACTGACGAGTTCGGCGGCATTCCATCCGCTCGCCACCGCCGTGATCCGCCGTTTTCGCGCGACGCATCCGGATATCGCCATCGACCTGAACGAGATCAATGCCGCCGACATCATCGAACGGATGATGAATGGACGCGTCGATGCGGGCATCCTGCGCAAGCCTATCGAGACGCCTGCCGAATTGCGCTTCGACCTGCTGCACGAAGAGCGCATGGTGCTCGTGCTGCCGGTCGGGCACGCGCTGCTGCCGGCGAAAGGCGTGCGCCCGGGCAAACAACTGCGCGTACCGCTGAAGTCGCTCGCCGGGGAGTCGTTTATCTTTGTGCGGCGGCCTGGCGCGCCGGGCATGTACGCCGATTTCATCCGCGCTTGCGAGGCGGCGGGATTCAAGCCGGAAGTGGTAAGTGAGGTGCCGCGCATGCTGAGCGCCATCAACCTGGTGGCGGCGGGCGGCGGCATTACGCTCGTGCCGGCCTCCATGCAGCGATACCAGCAGGAAAGCGTGGTGTATTGCGCTGTCTCCGGTGACGAGGCGTTCTCCGCGCCGCTCCACCTTGTCACGCGCCGCGACGCGGCGAATCCGGCTGCGCTGCGATTCGCGCAAGCGGTACTGGCGTTTGCATCGCCGGACGCGCAAGGCGCCAAGGGCGCCTGAAGCCACTTGAAGCCGCCGATATCTTTCAACGCCTTACCTGACAAACCCTCTACAAACGTAAGTTCGCGTTTTCCCGCAGAATCAATGGAATAAACCGGCGCCACGGTGCGTTTGGATCGTGTCGTCTGCAAACATCGCGCTTGAATAATCCCGGCGCGGCAGGGCGCAGAACTATCCAGCCGATCCCCATTTTTCGCACGGAGTTTCAATGTCCACGCATGCCGCCAACCTGGCGTCAGAACCGCCACAAACCGAGATGCCGTTGCGCTATACGCGTACCGCGATGGTCCTGCACTGGCTCATTGCGTTGCTGATCATCTGCAACGTTGTGCTGGGACTGACGGCGGAATCGTTCCCCGATTCATGGGTGCGTCCGATCGTCGATACCCATAAGTCCATCGGCATTACCGTTCTCGGCCTGGTGCTGCTGCGCATCCTGTGGCGTGTTTCGCATCGGCCCCCGCCGTTGCCGAAGGCATTTCCGAAGTGGGAACACATGGCCGCTCACATCGCGCACTTTCTGCTCTATCTGCTGATGATCGGTTTGCCGTTGTCCGGCTGGCTGCACGACTCGGCGTGGAAAGACGCCGCCACTCATCCGATGCATCTGTTCGGCGTGATTCCGTGGCCGCGTGTGGGGTTTGTGATGCACCTCGATCCGGTGCTGAAGGAATCGTTGCATGATCGTTTCGGCGCGTTGCATGCGTGGCTGGGTTACGCGCTGTACGCACTTTTAGCGATGCATGTGGGCGGCGCGCTCAAGCATCAATGGATCGACAAGAAGTCGGTGATCACGCGGATGGTGCCGTGATGGATGTGAAACTTCACGCCGTCCCCATGCGAACGAAAAAGACCGCACCCCAGTCAACCCAATCGGATCCGCTTTTGACGCGCTCACTGGAAGAGGCGCTCGCGCAGGCTTCGCCGCGCCTGGCGCCGCGTCCGGTCACGCTCGCGAGCGTGCTGATTCACGGCGGCGTGCTCGTGCTGTGGCTCGTGCTGTTCGCCCGCGCGTTTTTCCTGCACGGCGTGGTGGCATGGTCGACCGGCATCGCCTACGTGGTCTACGACACCTTGCTGCTAATGTTTGTCGCGGCGAAATCGTGGACACTCGTCAGGCCACCCAAGCCGCTTGATCGCAAGCAGCGCGAACGCGGATTGCCGAAGCTCGGCGTGATAGTGGCGTCGCATAATGAAGCGGCGGTGCTGCCCAACACGCTTGCGAAATTGCTCGGGCAAACGCATGGCGCGGCGCAAATCGTGATCGCCGACGATGGTTCTTCCGACGGCACCGCCGAGCTTCTCACGCAGCGCTTCGGCCTTGTCGCGCCGGCGGAGGGTGAGTTGAGCGCGGCGTCGACGTTGCATCCGACGCTCTTCTGGCTGCGCGTGGCGCATGGCGGCAAGGCGCGTGCGCTGAACGTGGCGATTGAAAAGATCAGTACGCCGATAGTGATGACCGTCGATGCCGATACGCGTCTGGCCGACGACGCCGTCCTCGCGATGCGCAGCGCGTTTGCATCTCGGCCGAATCTGGTTGCAGCGGCGGGCATCCTGGTTCCGGTGTGCAGCAAAACGATCAGCGGGCGCTTTTTCCAGTGGTTCCAGACGTACGAGTACATCCGCAATTTCATCGCGCGGTTTGCGTGGATGCGCGCCGATAGCCTGCTGCTGATCTCCGGCGCGTTCGCCTCGTTTCGCCGCGAAGCTTTGTTGGCCGTCGGCGGTTTCGATCCGCAATGCCTGGTGGAGGACTACGAGCTGATTCACCGGCTTCGCCGTCATGCCGTCGATCACGGTCTGGATTGGGACGTGCGGGTAGTCGGCAACGCGCACGCAATCACGGACGCGCCCAGTTCGTTCAGCGGTTTCATGCGGCAGCGGCGGCGCTGGTTTGCGGGCTTTTTGCAGACGCAATACTGGAATCGCGATATGACCGGCAACCGGCGTTACGGCACGCTCGGTTTGCTGATGCTGCCCGTGAAGGCGTTCGATACCGTGCAGCCTATCTACGGCTTGACGGCGTTTGCGTTGCTGCTGGGGTTTATCGTGGAGCGGCGCGGCGCAGTCGTCCTGCCAATTTTCAGCGTGATCGGCGCGAAGATTCTTATCGATTTCGCGTTCCATTTGTGGACCGTGCATTTGTACCGGCGCTGGACGGGAGACACGGCCGGGTCGAGCCTGTGGATGGCGGTTGTGACGGCTGTCGTCGAGCCGTTCACGTTCCAGTTGCTGCGCCATACGGGCGCGGCGCTGGGCTGGATCGACTTTCTCGGCGGTTCACGTGCATGGCGCGTGCAGACGAGGGCGGGGCTCGCGGCGGCGGACGAGGCCTGAGAAGGCATACGCCGCGGTGCGTTGATGGACGACCTGATCATCGCGCCGCGGTAATCATCGCGCGTATCGCACCACCATGCTCGACGACGCCAGCACATGGCCCTTCATTGCGGCGATCAACGCGTTGCGATCGAGAGCGGGGGGCAGCGCATTGGCGGCGAGATCGAGCGCGTAGGCTTGCACGACATAGTGATGCGATGCATCGCCATGTGGCGGGCAGGGGCCGTAATAACCGTCCTTCCCCGTCCGGTTGATTCCACCGATACTCCCCGCCGGCGGCGGCCCGCCGTCGGCCAGTGTGGTCGTCGTAGCAGGGATCCCGTAGAGAACCCAATGCACGATGCCAAGGCCGCGCGCGCCGTCGGGATCGAAGATAGTGACCGCAAAGCTTTTGGTGTCGGGCGGCGCATTGCTCCACGCGAGCGGCAACGAGACGTTCTTGCCGCCGCAATCCTGCGCGCTGGCAGCGTGGCGGGAATCGAGGGTGGTGTTATCGGCGAGGCCGGGCGAGGTCAGCGTGAAGCGTTCATCGGCGATTGCTGCAACTGTCAGGAAACATCCCGCGCCAATCACGGCAACGCGCAAAAGCCGCTTCGTGCGGCGCATGCCTGGATCACTCTTCATTGTTCTTCCGGCCTTCAGTCTCAAAAACTTCGCTTGGGAGTACCGCGTGCGCTTGATGTGCTCCCGCTTGTATTCCCCTTCAGGCGCCGCGATCCTGACAATTTCTCACTGCCATTTCTTCGGGTCGCCGCCCAGTGCCGCGCAGGTATCGAAGCTGATGGCGCGGAGTTTCGCCTCGCTGATCTGTCCTGAGAGCGCATAACCCGCGTGGTCCGTCGTCCAGTAGAACGTCCGTCGCGGGCCTTCGCGCAGCATCCGTATGGCGTACTCGTCCTTGTGCTTGCCCGAGCCGCTTGTCATGTACAGCGTAAGTCGTTCGCCGCTGGCGTTCTGATACATGAACTGCGCCGCAGGTCCGTCCTCGCCGGGCAACAACCGGCCGCCCACCAGCTCGAACCCGTATTCGTGCAGCGAGGGAATGGTGAGGGTCCGGTTGAGCCGCCTGGACAACCAGGTCACGAGATGATCTTCCTGCGACGCCGCGACTTCCACCGCGTGCCGCTGCTCAGGCGCGTACACGGCGTAAGCAATATCCGCGCGTTGCGCGAATGTCGGCGCCGGGCGATCCTGATCGACGAGCGGCAACAGCATATGCATCAGGAAGCCGCATGCGATCCCCATTACCAGCCAACTCGCCGCGATAAGGTAACGCCTGCGCGGACGCACGACGACGACTTGCGGCTCGTTGTCAGCCGCGGCGGTAAACAGCGCCCGCAGCGCACTATCCTGCGCGCGATACGCGGCCACCGTCGCCGCGCTAGCCGGATCGCGGGCAATACGCTCAGCCGTTTCGGCGCGCTCGGCCTCCGGCGCTTCATCGTCGATGAACGCCGACAGCGCGCGCAGCTCATTGGCTGCCGCGCTTGATTCCGCCTGTTCCGGACGTCCGGGGTTCGTCATGTGCCACTCACGATTTTCAACGATGCCGATTTGCGGCCCGGCTCCTCACCGAGCAGCACACGCATGTGTTCACGCGCCCGCGATAGTCGCGACATCACCGTTCCGGCCGGCACGTTCAGCACCACGGATGCCTCCTGATAACTCATGTCCTCGACGCAGACGAGCAGCATGACTTCGCGTTGCTCTACCGGCAGGCAATACAACGCACGTTGCACGTCGCGCAGCACAAGCCCGTCGACTTCGCCCACGGGCGCGGCCATCTGCCGCCAGGGCGCGGTTTCATCGTCGACGGCAATATCGCGCCGGCCGCGCAACTGATCGATATAGAGGTTGCGCATGATCGTGAACAGCCACGCGCGCAGATTGCTGCCGACGCGAAACCCTTTCGACCGGCCCAGCGCACGTTCGGTTACGTCCTGCACCAGGTCGTCGGCCCACGCGCGGTCCCCCGTCAGCGCGCGCGCATAACGCCGCAACTGCGGAAGAACGCCAACGAGGTCGGTGTCGAAGCTCAAAGGCCTATGCTCATGACTGGTTCACTTTCAGCGCTCCTGGTCACTGTTCCGGTGACGACGATATTGCCGGCACGCGCGCAGTGCTCATCGATCGCTACTTGCTGGTCTCCATCGCTCTAATGGCGTCATACTGCTTCACCCTTACTGCTTCACCCTTACTGCTTCACGGTATGCCAGACGTCCTTGAAATTGTCGCCGTTGGCATCGCCGGGTTTCTGGTCTTTTGCGAACCTGTATACGCGCTTGCCTTTGTACGCCCACTGGTTGCCGCCATCTGCTGTCGGCCGCATCGTCCAGTCACCCTGGGGTTTGTCCGATGAATCGGCCATGGCCGCCGGCCACGCCTGCGCGCAACCGCCGCTGCAGGCGCTCGGGCCGGACGCCGGATCTTTGTCGAAAGTGTAGAGCGTCATGCCTTTCGCGTCGGTGTACATGCCGCCCGCGGCCATCGGCGGCGTGGCATGAGCACTCAGGCTGATGGCCGCGGTGAGGGACGCGGCAACGGCTGCGGCGAGCATCGGGATGCGGATTCTCATCTTGTTTGTCTCATTCCATTTTTGTGCAGGTACGGGATAAACGGATGATGCTTACGCAATATTCCGGTGCCTGACAAATATTTCGACGGATGTCCGGTGATTTTGATCCTGTCGATTGGCTGACACGTCGTCTCAAGATTCATCAGGTTGTCGAGCGTCCGGCGAGGACGCTCTATCCGGCGACTTGGCTACAATCGACGGCATCGGACGACACGGTTCTCCGCCAGCCGCCCGGCCAGACGTGCCGATTCGCATTTTTTCGGCCGTGAACGGGCCGATAAGCCAAAACCCGGCTTGAAACGAACGAGGTGAAATGGTGCAGGACAGCAAGAACCAACCGTCGCCGGAGAACCCGGGCGCGAACACGAATACAACGAGAAAACGCCCGTTGGACGGCATTCGCGTGCTGGATTTATCGCGGGTGCTGGCGGGGCCGTGGTGCACGCAGAACCTTGCGGATCTGGGCGCACAAGTGATCAAGATCGAGCGCCCGGGCGCGGGCGACGACACCCGAACATGGGGCCCGCCATTCCTGCGCGACGCCGAGGGCCGCGATACGTCGGAGAGCGCGTATTTCCTGTGCGCGAACCGCAACAAGCAGTCGGTTGCCATCGACATGAGTTCATCTGAAGGCGCCGCACTTATCCGCGAGTTCGCGAAGTCGTGTGACGTGGTCGTCGAAAACTTCAAGGTCGGCGGACTCAGGAAATATGGGCTGGACTACGAGAGTCTTTCGGCGCTGAATCCGCGGCTCGTGTACTGCTCGGTGACAGGGTTTGGTCAAAGCGGGCCGCTATCGCAACGCGCGGGTTACGACTTCCTGATCCAGGGCATGGGCGGGCTGATGAGCATCACCGGCGAGCCCGACAGCGTCGCGGGAGGCGGTCCGGAAAAAGTCGGCGTGGCCGTGACGGACTTGATGGCCGGCATGTATGCCACCACCGGCGTGCTCGCCGCGCTGATGGAGCGGGAAAAGAGCGGCCTCGGGCAACATCTCGACATCGCATTGCTCGATTGCCAGCTCGCCATGCTCGCCAATCAGTCGATGAACTATCTCACCACCGGCATCGCGCCACAGCGCATGGGCAATGCGCATCCGAACATCGTGCCGTATCAGACGTTTGCCGCGAGCGACGGCCATGTGATCGTCGCATGCGGCAACGACAGCCAGTTTCGTTCGCTGTGCACCGCGATGAACGTACCGGAACTCGCACTCGATGCACGCTTCGCCACGAATAGCGGGCGCAGCGTGAACCGGGCGGAATTGCTGCCCCAACTGGCCGCGGTGTTCATGACGCGTCCGCGCGACGCATGGGTCGACGCGCTTGAAGCGTGCGGCGTGCCGTGCGGGCCGATCAACGATATCGAGCAGGCTTTTGGTTCCGAACAGGCGCAATTTCGCGGCGCCGCGCGGGAGATAGCACATCCCGTCGCGGGTGTTGCGCCGACGGTCGCGAGTCCGCTGCGTTTATCGGCTACGCCGGTCACGTACGATCAAGCGCCGCCGATGCTTGGACAACACACGAGCGCCATGCTGCGCGACGTGCTTGGCATGGACGACGCGCAGATCGGGGAGCTCATGCGAACGGGGGTGATTGGCGGATAGCTTGATTGCGGCGTGCAGGGCCTTAGTCCGGTGACGCGATACTTTATGACAACCTTCCGCTTGACTCCCCTAAAGCTCACCAAGGTATGGTTGGTCATGTGAAATCCACGCAAACACGCAGGATGCAAACCATGACCTCCTATGATCGACGACCTTCCACGGGACGAGGCGGAACGCTTGTTGAGCCTCATCAAGTTTGGCGACCCATCAACGAGATGGAGAAGGCGGCAGCAAACGGTAAGTTGGGCGAAATGCGAGTTTGGTGTTACAGATGCCGAAGGCAGGCGCATTCATGGCATTACGGCTGATCTTTCTGTCCGATACGGCCGGCGACCGCACCTTAAGCAATTCTTGTTCAGCATGTATTACTCCCAGCACAGGCGTAATCGTCGGGCGTACCAGCTCGACGTCTTTCAAAGTGGTCGACGACTAGCGGATCTTCATCGGCGTCCGCACGAACACGTGGGCCGCGAGCGGTTGCCGGGCCACGCTGAATGGTCCGCGATCAGTTTCGCGAGCGCGCTGTTGCTCTTCTGCACGAAGACCAATCTGACGCTGACGTGCGTCTTACCTGACCCATCGGTTCCGGAGTCGAAATGAATATCCAGTCGTCCTGCCAGGACATGTGTGCCAAGCTTGGCTTCGGCTGCGTGGAATTAGAAGATGAATACCCGCCCATGATGGCCCTTCAAACGCCGTTTGGCTTCTACGGCGGCGACCCGTTCGAGATCTACGCGGAATATCTGGGTGATCGCGAGCAGATACGGTTCTTTGATTCCGGGGGCACGCTCTTCCACTGCTTCTCTCGCCAGATCAGTTCATTTCATCTGCGGGACTATCAGGTCGTGAAGGCGGCGATCAAGCAGCCCGGCATCAACGTGACTCAAGAGGGCGAAATTGAAGGCACGTTTGACGTGTCCGACATGGCGTCCGGCTTCGCGACTTATATCGACGCCTTGCTTGGCATGGCCAGATGGGAGTTTGATAACGCCGGCACCGACTTCGCGGTCCGCGAGCCCAGCCTGATTGATGACACGAGGCATTATCTCAACGCAATGAAGCCGGATGTTCCAGCAATCAGGAGCACGTTCAAGGCTGTGGGCGTGTCGGGTCGTCAGTACGGCTTTGACCTGTCGCAGGATGACCGGCAGATCGACGTGATCTCATGTCATCGCAATGCTTCGTCGTCGGAGCTTTACAAGCTCGTGGACCTGCGTGGCAATGCACTGACCGCCAGCATGCCCATCGTCGTGGTGGTGGACGACCGTTTGTTACCCGAGCAGGCGGATCGTGAGGTGGCCGTGATCGGCCAGTACGCTGAGGCGTGGCCTATGAGAAAGCTGATTGAAGCAGCGGCAGGGGGTGGTTTGACGCGGCATTGAGGGAGTGCCAACTGGTGGGAGCCTGGGAAGAATCGTGCATGCAGCTCAAAGCTGCCAATCGAGCAACGGCACTGCTTTCTCTATCAGCTTCTCCAGCATTGGTCTGCGCAGCCACTCTTCGTATGTGACGAGGTGCGATTTTTCAATATCGGCGTCGAAGATCGCGCTTTGCTGACGGGCAAATTCCCGATCGTAGATATTGAGGTTCGCCTCGTCGTTGAGCTTGAACGAACGGCTGTCGAAATTCGTCGATCCCACCGAAACCAGGTAATCGTCCACCACGAGTAATTTGCAATGAAACATGGTCGGCTGATACTCGTGGATTTCAATACCCGCGGCCAGCAGATCGCCCCAGCAGGCCCGGGATGCTTCGCGCACCGTATGGGTATCAATGCGTTTTCCCGGCGTCACAATGCGCACTCTCACGCCGCGCCGTGCAGCTTCCACCAAGGCATTGATGGTCAGACCATCGGGGACGAAATACGCGCTTGCCAGATGAATGCTCTGCGTGGCCGCCGTGATTGCCATGAGGTACATCAGTTCCATGTCGTCGGCGCCGTTGGCGGGTGAGCTGCTGAACATGTGCGCAACGCCGTTACCGGCATCGCCTTCCGGCAACGGGGGTATATCCGGGAAATACTTTGGGCCGTGCAGCACATTGCCCGTCGCCTTGATCCAGTTGTCCATGAACACCGCCTGCATGTGTCCGACCACCGGACCTTCCACCCGGAAATGCGTATCGCGCCAATGCTTCTCGTCCTGCGCGTTCCCGGTCCACTCCTCTGCAATCCCTACGCCGCCGGTGAAACCCACGCGGCCGTCGATGATCAGCAGCTTCCGGTGTGTCCGGTTGTTCATTCGCCCAAGTCCGGTCCAGTGCGGCTTGTGGTATTGCACGACGTCGGCGCCGGCTTGCCGCAGCTCTTCAAGATAACGGTGGTCCATTTTCTTGCAGCCCACCCAGTCGAGCAGGATGTGCACCGCCACGCCCGAGCGCGCTTTTTCCGACAACGCCGCCGCGAATCGCGCGCCGATCTCACCGGACCAGTAGATGAACGTCTCGAACGTGATCGTCTCTTTGGCGGCTTGAATGCTGTCGAGCATCGAAGGGAAAATTTCGTCGCCGTTCAGCAGCACGGCGTACCGGTTGCCAGAGGTCACTGGCGGCCCTAGCAGGAGGCTCATTGAGCGGATGAATTGCGGGTCGTAGCTGGCGTACAGCCGCTCGATGCTGTGCTCTACCTTCTTTTCGCCACTTACGAAATTCGCAAGGATCAGGACCACGACGAGCGTGACGGCTACCGTAAGCGGTATGGCGAGCAAGAGCATGTCGGGTTCCGTAGGAGACTGGCAGCGACAGGGACAAGGCGGACGTGTTGCACGAGCCGGAAAGCTCGGGTGTGCGCGACGGAAGTTCCGACACCCCTGGTAGCAAGGGATGGACCTTCTACTTATTGCACTGCGTGGATCGATCTGATCCGGTCGCTCGGTGTGCGTGTCTCGCGGTTTCGCGGACACCCGATAACGCGGCCCCGAGTTGCTGCAAGTCCCTCACTCGTCCACGATCGAGCTCAGGTTCACACGCACGCGCCGCAGCAGCGAGATCAACTGTGCGCGTTCGTCGGCGTCCAGCCCTTCCAGGGCTTCAGCCGCCACCGAATCGCCCACCCGGCGGGCCTTGCCCAGTGCACCTTCCGCCTTTGCCGTCATCCGCACCGTCCGTTCGCGACGGTCATCGGGATTCGAAAAACGCTCGATCCAGCCGCCTTCCTCCATCCGGTCGAGCAGGCGACCCGCCGATATTGGCGCGACTTCCAACAGATCGGCTAGCCGCGCCTGGTTTACATCGCCGAAATGGGACAAATAGGCGAGCGCGCGGCATTGCGCCCGCGTGAGATCGAGGGACGATTTCGCGAGCTCGTCGAAGCGCTTGCTGCACAAACGCCCAACATCCGAGATCAGAAAACCAAAGCGTTTGTCGAGGTGCGTTTCCATGCGCCGATTATACGAAAGAAGCGCGCGCTCACCTGCACCCGGGCGAACGCGGGTTTCCCCGGGTTTTTGACGCCTTGCTGTAATAGTTACCCTGTTTATAATAAGCATGCTTACTATTTTATGAGCAATCTGATAACGGAACTGGCGCCTGAATGTCTTCTGAATCGATGCCGGCGAGCGCGGCAGCCACGCCGCTCAACCGGCCCATGCTCACGGTTTCGATCATGCTTGCAACGCTGATCCAGACGCTCGACAGCACGATCGCCAATGTCGCGCTGCCGCATATGCAGGGCACGCTGTCGGCGTCGCAGGATGAGATCACGTGGGTGCTGACGTCGTACATTGTTGCCGCGGCAATTGCCACGCCGCTTACCGGCTGGTTGTCGGACCGGCTGAGCACGAAGCGTCTGCTGGTCATCTCAATTGCCGGTTTCACGGTTGCGTCGGCGCTGTGCGGGTTATCGGAGAGTCTTGCGCAGATTGTCGCGTCGCGATTGCTGCAGGGGATTTTCGGAGCCTCGCTCGTGCCGCTCTCGCAATCCATCCTGCTCGACATCAATCCGCGCGAAAAGCAGGGTCAGGCGATGGCAGTCTGGGGCATGGGCGTGATGGTCGGACCCATTCTCGGGCCCACGCTCGGTGGCTGGCTCACCGACAGCTACAACTGGCGCTGGGTGTTTTTCATCAACGTGCCGATCGGCGCGTTTGCGCTTTTTGGCGTGCTGACGTTCCTGCCGGCGCGAGCCGCGAAGCTCGGCGTGAAATTCGACGCGTTTGGCTTCGCCACGCTGGGTCTGGCGATCGGCGCGTTGCAGGCCTTGCTTGATCGAGGCGAGCAGCTCGATTGGTTCGGCTCGATCGAAATCCGCATTGAGGCGATTCTGGCAGTCTTGAGCTTTATCTTTTTTCTTGCGCACACGGCGACTGCCGGCAAGCGTTCGTTCTTCAAATATGAACTGTTGAAGGACCGCAATTTTGCGACTGGCGTGTTTTTTATCTTCGTGATCGGCGCGGTGATGTACGCGACGCGCGCGTTGCTGCCGCCAATGTTGCAGAACCTGATGAACTATCCGGTCGCCACAACCGGTCTGGTCACGGCACCGAGCGGCGCGGGCACGATGATCGCCATGCTGGTCGCCGGCCGGCTGCTGCGACGCACCGACGCGCGTCTTTTGTTGTTCGCGGGCTTTTTGATTTCAGCGTTCGCGCTCTGGCAGATGATGCACTACACGCTGGTGCTATCGGTGTCCGATATCGTGTGGCCTGGCGTGATCCAGGGTTTTGGTCTGGGTTTCGTCTTTGTGCCGCTGAGCGCACTGACGTTCTCCACGCTGACGCCCGAGTTACGTGCCGACGGCACCGCGACCTTCAGCCTGATGCGAAATATTGGCAGCAGTATCGGCATCTCGATCGTGCAGACCATGATGACGCGCGGCACGCAGGTCGCGCACGCCGACTTGGCAGCGAATGTGAACGTGTTCAATCCGTCGATGCAGCCCATGCTCGAGAGTGGATCGCAGGTCAGTCTCGCGCTGATGGATCAATCGATCAATCAGCAGGCGCAGATGATTGCGTACCTGAACGACTTCAAGCTGATGTTCGTGGCGACCTTACTGGTGGTACCGCTGCTCTTGCTGATCAGGCCGATGCGAAGTGCGGCCAGCGAAACACTCGCTCACGCAGCTGCGGATTGACGAAACTACTTGATGGGTGAATCGCGTGTCAGCTCGCGCTGCGTCAGGTACACGCGCAGATCGAATTCAACCTGGTGATAGCCCGGCTGCATGAATTCGCATAGCCGGTAAAACGCCTTGTTGTGGTCGCTTTCCTTCAAATGCGCGAGTTCATGCACGACGATCATGCGCAAGAATTCCGGCGGCGCCTCCTTGAACAGCGACGCCACGCGAATCTCCTTCTTCGCCTTGAGCTTGCCGCCCTGCACGCGCGATATGGCGGTGTGCAGGCCGAGCGCATGACGCAGCACGTCGAGCTTGGCGTCGTACATGACCTTATCGATGGCAGGCGCCACGCGCAGAAACTCCTGCTTCAGATCCGCGGTGTATTGATACAGCGCGCGGTCCGATTGCACGGCATGGCGCTGTGGGTACCGGTCGGCGAGATACACGCCCAACTGGTCATCGGCGATAAGTTTGCGGACTTTATCCTGAAGCGTTTGCGGGTACGCGCTCAGATATTTCAGAGGGAACATGGCGGGTTGCGATGCAGGATGTCGTGGCGTAACTGGCATTGTAGCCGCGCTTGTTCAGCGCTTTCGGGTGATCCACAAGATACATGCGATCAGCGCCGGTTGAAGCGGCAACCGCGCGAGCAGAAGCCACGGAGGAATGCCAGGGAACAGATCGGCATGGACGGCGTTGCGGTGCCGTGGTTCTGCGTCACGCTGAGTGGTGAGCGTCAACACGCATTTCTCGATGCCCGGCTCGGCCCCGGACCAGATTGTTCCGCTCCGCCAATGCTATCGGGAAAGCAGGTGCGGCAGAAATGGTGTCCGCACATCGAGCGTTGCTAAGCAGAGCCTTTAATGGGGCGGTTATCTCACTGATTGCTGGCCGATACCCAATGCACAGACGTGCGCTTCATTTGAATTTGCTGACGATTTGATCATCGACACCCATCACTTTTTTTCGGAGTTGCAGCTCCGCTTCACCTTTCGCCAGTCGTTTGAGCGTCTCGGCGTCGCGGACGATCAACCGCCTGTAATCGCGCTCGACCACCTGACCGTCTATAAGTGATCGGATCGCCCGCGACACGGTCTCGCGGCTCACGTTGGCCATGATTGCGATGGCCTGCTGATTCGGTAGGTTCTCGATGGTCAGGAGGTCGCCGGCGGACTTTTTTATCGACGCTTCGAGCACGGAATAGACACGTGCATAAGCGCGAGAAAGCCCGAGCATCGAGCGATAGTTCGATGCTTGCCGGATCGTTCGGCAAAGTCGCTGCAGGAGCGCCTCTACCACCGCCGGATTTTGGTAGAACAACGCTTGCGCCTGTTGCTTGGGCAAAAAGCCGACTACCGACTCGGTGGTCGCGATGATCGACGCCGAGCGAGGCCCCCCGTCGATAATCGACAGCTCACCGAAGTAGTCACCCGGCTCAACAAAATTGAGTCCGACTTCGCGCCCGTCTTCCGACAGCGCAATGACTTGCAGTTTGCCCGACATCAGCATCAGTAACGAAGAACCCGCATCACCTTTATGGACAACAAAGTCTCGTTTTCCGAAGCGTCGGTAGCGGATATGCCGGCTAGTCTCTTTGATGACCTCGTCGGTCACGTTTCGGAGCAGCTTTTGTCGCCTCAGCAGATCGATCGCCTTCATCGTATCGCTGCTGTTCTCTACTTCATCTGTCAGCATCTGGTGGCGGCCGCTCGGAGGTATGAAACCGCGCCACGATAAACGGGTTGCGTAGTGGAGCTTGTGACGACCATCACATCTTTGTTGCGGAATGTATTTATGATCTGTGACCTAATGCTCGGAAAAGAGCAAAGCAAGTATTAGCGGATCACAATAAATGCTAAAAGGCGTTACCCGGGGGTTTTCAGCGCTAATGCTAACGCTAACGCTAGCGTTCGTGTGGGGTAACGCGTGCGCGCAAAGCACGCAGGTTCAAGCGCCGGTGATCGGCAATACCGTGGTCGTGGTGGGTCATGCATTCGTTACGGATGCAGGACAACATGTGCCACTTGCGCGCGGGACGGCGATCGTGCAGGGCAGTACGATCGAAACCGGCGCCGATGGATATGTCTATATTGCGACAGTGGATAACGGCTTTATCAGCGTGCGTCCCGAGTCGTCGCTAAGCTTCGAACGCTACGAATACGATCCGGCTGCGCCGCAGAACACGCTGATCCGGCTGATGCTGCATAAGGGCGTCGTGCGCGAAATATCCGGTGACGGCGCGCGGGCCGCTCGTGGGCGGTATCGAATGAACACACCCGTCGCTGCGCTGGGTGTTCGTGGCACCGACTTTTCCGTTTTCACTGACGCCAACGTGACGCGCGCAACGGTGCGCAGCGGCGGCATTGTGATGACGCCTCTCGGTGTTGATTGCTCTGCATCGGGCATCGGTCCATGTGAGGGTCCGGCCGCAGCGCAGCTGTTTGCCGATGGACATAAAACGTTCGTAGAGGTCGATCGCAACGGCGCACGTCCGGTCACAGTGGACGCGAAACTCTCGCAGTTGGTGCCCGATCATGCAGCCCCGCCACTCAGGAGCGAAGATACCGACGCGCGCGCGGTGACAACGATGACCTCCGAAGAACCGGGGGTCACGCCAGGCCAATTGACCTTCCCGACAGTCGCCCCTGCCCAACCTGCACAGCCGGCGCCGCCCGTTACGCCGCCTGCACCCGTGGTGCCGGTTGCGCCGCCGGTGGTAGTGGTGCCGGTAGTACCGCCACCGGTGGTGGTGCCACCGCCGGTTGTTGCTCCCCCACAGCCGGAGGCGCAGCAGATTTTCTGGGGGCGTTTCGCGCCGATCGCTTCTTTGCCCGCAGACACTACACTCGCTGCGTTGATCGAGAAAGGCGGCGAACAGGTCGGCACTATTCTGCCGTTCGCGATGACGCGGACACCGCAGCAAGCGATGGTCATGCCGACGAGCGGCAGTTTCAATTTCGGCTTGCAGAGCTACGAAGCCTATATTGTGGACTCGACGGCGGGTACCGCGACTGCGGCTGCAATAACCAATGGGGTGCTGTCTATCGACTTCGGCGCCCGATCGTTCTCCACGCAACTCGACCTGACGGCAAACGGATCGACACATCTTGTCTCGGGACAAGGTGGCGTCTCGACCGACGGCAAGCTGTTCAGTGACTACACGTCCCCCGCCGCGATTCTTGGAGCGGTCGCAGGAAAGACCGCGACGCAGGCGGGTTACGTTTTCACCCAGGGAATCGACGGAAAAACCACCGCGGTCGGAGCCACTCTGTGGGGGCGTTAGGGAACGTCTTGCGCCTATCGAAACTTGACTTGATGCGCTTGACTTTGTTTGCGCTGATCTCCTTGATAGCGTGGTTGCTGGGAACCGGACTGTGGTCGCCCGAACCGTATCGGCGGGTCGGATTCGCGCTTGACGACTGGCGGCAATCCTACCTGCTCTCCGACAGGCACGACCGACGTATCGCGCTGATCGACATTGATGAACGTTCGCTCGACGCGATCGGACCGTGGCCCTGGCCACGCGCCGTGATCGCGCAGATCGCGCGCAATCTCTTCGAGCAGTACCACGCGAAGGTAGTTGGTCTCGACATCCTGCTTCCCGAAAGGGGAGACGCCGAAGGCGACAGTGCACTGCTTGCGCTCGGGCATCGTTATCCGCTGGTATTCGCGCAGGCGTTCGATCTCTCGGGCGATCCAGATGCGCCTCATACCGGGCATATCAACAGTGGGCGCACAGAAAAGGCAAACGCGTCGCGCGCGCCCGTTGCGAGCGGCTTCGTCGCTAATTTCTTTGATGATTCCGATGTCTGCGCAGGACACGTAACCCCGCATGCCGACCCGGACGGTGTTGTGCGTTCGATTGCGCCTCTGATTCAGTTTGGCGGCCTCACCTATCCGATGTTCGCATGGCAGTTGATGACCTGCCGCGGTGCTGAGCGCCCACTCCCGGTTTCTATCGAGTCGTTGCCGACCAACAGGCGCGGCCTGATGAATATCCCATTTCAACTAGGGATGCGATCGTTCGACGTTATATCGGCTCTTGACGTGCTGGCGGGCACTGCTCCGCCCGCGCTGCTGACGAATCGCCGCGTTCTGATCGGCTCGTCATCCATTGGACTGACGGACCATGTGGCCTCGCCGATCGAGCCATGGTTACCCGCGGTGGTCGTTCACGCAGAGCTGCTTTCGTATCTGCTCGACAGCGAAGCTCGGGGCGCATTCATTACGTCGGGCAGAGGCCTGTCGATGCTCTGGACGGCTTGCTCGATCATCATATTCGCGCTGTTGTTCAGGCGGCAGCGGGCGCCGGTTGCGTTGACGGTCTTGCTGGTGACCACGTCAATCTGGCTCGCATTTGTTTTTTCAACGCGTGCGGTAGCAGCCGGTCTGGCCGCTTTGCCGCTTGTGCCCGCCGCTGTTTATATGCTGATCCAGGCGCCCATTGAGTGGATCTCTTCGCAGGCGGAAATCAGGTCGTTTGAACGGCGCTTCAGCCTCTATTTGCCGCCCACCGTGCTGCGCGAGATCGTCCGGCGTCGCGGGCTTAAGGCCTTCACGCCCGAACGCCGGCAAATCTCGGTTCTTTTCGTCGATATCGAGGGATATACGCGGCTTGCTGAACAGGTGCCACCAGAGCAACTGGCCACGATGACCGACGTGATTTTGACGCGGCTTACGCAATGCGTGTACGACACGGATGGCACGCTCGACAAGTACATCGGCGATTCGCTCATGGCGTTCTGGGGCGCGCCGCTCGAGCAACTGGACCATGCCGATCGCGCGCTGGATTGCGCACGGGCGATGCTCCACGAAGTCGATGCCCTCAACCGCTGCGTTGATCCGGTCATGGGCGGCCAGACAATACGCGTGCGTATTGGCGTGAACAGCGGCGGCGCTGTGGTCGGTGAGCTCGGTTCGACGTTCCGACAGTCCTACACCGCTATTGGCGACGCGGTCAACGTGGCGTCCCGGCTGCAGGATTACGCGAAAGTTGTCAAAACCGATTTGCTGATCGGCCAGGAGACCGGGCGGCTTGTGAATCGTCACGCACTGCGCACGTTCGGCAACGCCACGCTGCGCGGGCGCATAACGCCTGAGCTGCTGTACGTGCTGGAAGAGGTTGGGACGGATGCAGCGCACTAGCCGCCGCTCGCGCCGGTTTCTCGTCAGATGTGTCGCCGCCCTGTGTTTTTCCGCGCTGCGCGCGCATGCACAAAGCTCCGGGGCCGAGTTGCAGGAGACTATTGACGACGATCTGCAGGCGCAGGCCCAGGTCGAGACCGACGCGGGTAACAAGGAGCAAGCGATCGAGTTGCTCAACGAGCTGGTCAAGCGGGATCCGCGTCGTGCAGGCGCGCTTCTCGACGTCGCGATCCTGTACTGTCAGCTTGGGGAACGCGACTTGTCGCTTGCGACGCTGTCGCACCTTGAGAAAAGCTACACGGTGCCGCCCGCGATCGAAAAGCTGATTGGCTTCTACAAAACGGACAGCTGCGCGCCGGCCGGTTCACGACCGAAACTTTCCATGAGTGTCGGGATAGGTGCAACTTCGAATGCGAATTTCGGCACATCCAATCCGTTCGTGAGCTTTGCGCCCGGCGCGCCGTTCACGTCGTTGGAGCTCGCGCCGGACAGTCTCGCGCATGGCGACAGCTATATCGAGTCGGCGATAGCAGGCGAGTTGCCGATTGCGATGCTGCCGAACGTCACGCTTCTGGCCGCGCTCGCCACTCGCCAGTACCGCAGCATGCATGCGTTCGATCAGCGCACGGCGACGTTCGGTGTTGCCCACAGTGTGTCGGTCGGGCGAGGTGAGATCGACAATCAATTGTTAGCCGATACGTTGTGGCTCGGCACGCATGTGTATCAACGCGACGTGAACTGGCGGGCCGGCTATTGGGGCCCCCCTGTTGCCGTCGGCAATTCGCTGTCCCGGGCGGGAGTCGACCTTACGCTGAACGATGCCTGGTATCCGGGCAACGCGCTTTACGATTCGCTTCGCGCCGAACTGCGGATTGGCTTCAATGCCCGCATTGGCGAACGTACAACGGTCCTGCTATTTGCGGGGCCGGCATGGGATGAGCCACACTCCGGCCGGCCGGGCGGTGCGCGCCACGGCTACACTGCGTCCTTCACGATCGACTATGACATGACGCGCTACGGCCAGCTCGAAGCCATCCTGCAGCAGCGCACACTCAACGACACGGCGCCCTACGATCCGCTCTTCTTCGGCGATATAAAACGGCGGCAATCGGTACAGGCGGCATCACTGCGCTACGTATATCCGCTTAATCGGTCATGGTCCCTGTATGCGCTAGTCTCTACACAGCGCGTCGACGATTCGATCTCACTGTTTTCTTACACGACACGCAGTGGATCAGCCGGTATAACGTGGAAATATTAACTTGTGCGTCATCTCGCGGTAGAATTTGTCATCCGCTTACAAGGTTTTTTCAATGACACATCCGATTCCACAGAATATCTTTGAAAAGGGCGGCGCCGACGACCACTCAACATGCCTTGAGGCGCACGGCTTTCTCAACCAGTCATATGATTCACTCGATCACCTGCTGCGCGATCTCGCGCACCAGGGGAGCAGCCACGTAGCAGATTCAGGGGCCGTGGTCCAACTGGCCGTGGTCGGGCAGCCCGAAGGGCTGATGCCTTTCCATCTGTTTCTCTAAGGATCATCTGGCGCGCTCGATTCACCGGGTTCGTCGAGCAGGCCATTCGGTCATGCAAGAACCTGCTTGAGCGCGCCTGCATAAGTCGCCGCAATTGCAGTCCAGTCTGCATCGGCTTCAACCCATTGTCGTGCCTTTCGAACGATCCCGTCGCTTTTCGGCCGCGCGGTGCCGAGTGCCGTTTTGATTCCGGTAGCGAACGAGTCTTTCGCCGCCGATACATATTCGCGGCCGGGAGCGAAGCCGGCGCCTCGAACGCCGAACTCGGTGCTGACAATCGGCACGCCGGCTGCAGCATATTCGATCAGCTTGAGGTTGGTGCCCGAGCCCGAGATCATCGGGTTCAGGCCGACATCGCACAATTCCAGCCAACTCGCCTTTTCCGCGTCGCTTACAACACCGGCCAGACCGACATTGGCCGGGCGGTCCCACGATTCCACGACGCTGCAGACTGAACCGAGCATCAGGAAATCGACGTGGGGCAATTGCGCGGACGCCTCCATGACAACACGGGCCGCATCAATATTGGGTCCATGCGCGCTGCCCATGAACAGGGCGAGAGGGCGATTCACGCCAAGCGTCGTGCGCCGTTGTGCCGAGCGCGCGAAGTTGCGCAACGGCGTAGCCGAAAGATCAATCCCATTGGGCACGACGATGAGATCTGCGCCCCCGTCCTGGCGCTGATACAGCTTGCGCAGGCGTTCGCGGTCCTGTGCCGAGCAGGCAGCTACAAGCACCGCGTCCCGCACAGCCAGCGATTCGATCATCGAAACGCGATCGACGGCCCATCGGTGCGTGCCGAAGATATCCGCTTTCAGGTCGGCCTCGACGTTATGCGCCTCGTAGACGAACGCCACCTTCGAGACCGTGCGCAACGCTGGCAGGGCGTACGGATGCGAACACACGATAAGGTCGGCACGGCGGGCCATTGCATCGATTGCTTCAAGCCACTGCGGCGCGCTCGTGGGATGGATCGCGGCTGTCAGGTCCTCGACGGACGCACCAAGCGATTCCTGCAGCCGTTGCTCGTGTTTGTCGAAGGTGGATGATTTGGGCGCGAGTTCTTCGCAGAAATCGGCACTCAGTTCACGCACTTGCCGCGGCAGATGCGAAGGCGCAAGGTTCACAAATTGGACCTTGAACTGTTCAGCCACGCGCGAATACAGTCCAAGGAGCCGCAGCTTGCCGCCACTGACGGCCGGCGCAATCGGGAATGTGTTCAGCACGCCGAGCAGGGGTTTGGCCCGCTTGGTGATGACTGTGGGGCCACCCGCCTGCACTGGACGTCCCCCGGCCAGAAGCGCATCGCATAGCGTGTCCCACCGCAGGCTCGACGCGCGTACCTGTGCGGCCAGACCCATTTCGCGCGCAGCAACCCGGTCATCGCACAAGCGATGCATCGCACGGGCCAGTGACGCGGGTTCCGGTTCGACAATGAACCCGGTGCGGCCATTCTCGATCAACTCGGTCGGACCGCCTGAGTCCGTGGTCGTGATCACCGGCTTGGAGGCGAGCATCGCTTCAAGTGTGATCAAACCGTAATCCTCATCGCGCGGCACGAAGGGCACGCATATCGCGCGCGCATATTCCTGCGCCAGCTCGGCGTCGGGGATCCGGCCTAGAAACCGGATTCCGGGATGAGTTCCTGCGACCTCACGCAGCCGTGCCTCGTCGGAACCGCTGCCTGCGATGTGAAGCGGCACATTCACACCGCTTCGAATATACGCCTCGATGATCAGGTTGATCCGTTTGGCCGGGTCAAGGCGGCTGGCGCTGAAGATCGTCTCTTGCGGACCCGATGTGAGTCCCTTGAGATGAGTCGGATGATGATGGACGGCGACTTTCGCACCGACTGGAAAGTATCCCTCGCGGGCGGCGACAACGTCTGAGATCGCGGCGTAATGCGCGACTTTGTCCGCACGCATCGCGACTGCATCGAGCAAACGGATTACCGCGCGGCTCAACGGGCCGGGAAACGCCCACTGCGGTGAATCTGACGACTTCCGGAATGCGGCGTCGATCGCATTGAGCACCTCATCGAACTCGACATCTGCCGCACGATAGTCGGCAAGTGCCTTCACTATATGTGTCGGCACGCCAAGCGAGCGCAATGCATTGCTATCGAACCCGGTCGGCAGATCCGCAGGGTAGACGTCGTAAAGACCGCGCAGCGTGTGCTGCAGATAAACCACGTGATTCGGGTGACGGATGGCCCACGCGGGATACTTTGTGCTGATGACGAGATCGAAATGGCTTAGATCCAGATCGGCGAAGCGGCGATAAGTATCGAGCAGTTCGCCCATGTTCCGCTCGCGGCTCGGCAGCTTCAGAAGATCCGCCTGAACGCCGGGGCGCGAATTAAGCGCTTCCAGCAATCCCTGCCACAGGTTTTCCGCTCCGCCAAGAACGAACGGAACGGGGCTCGGTGCAACAATCGCAATTTTCATGATCTGGCTAGTTGAGACGTTGGACTAGCGCGTCGGCGACGCGGCTCCACGAGATATCTGCGCGAAGGTATGCCTCGCGCCCTCGCAAGCCGGCGTCGGCGACTTCTTTCGGATGTGCGGCGATCCAATCGAGGCGGGTGGCAAGCGCAAGGGCGTCGGGCTCTTCAATCCAGCCGGTGTCTTCATGGCGAACGAATTCGAGCGGGCCGCCCGAATCGGTGCAGGTCAAGACCGCCTTGGATGAGAGCATCGCTTCAAGCGTGATGTAGCCGTAATCTTCGTCGAAAGGGGGAAACACGACGGCGAGCGCGTTCGCATAGAAGGCGCGCTTTTCTTCTTCGCTGATGTGTCCGATAAACGCCACCCGCTCGCGTACGCCGTAGCGGTCAACGAGCGCACTGAGTGCGTCGCGCTGGCCGCCATCGCCCGCCAGGATGATCTTGAGCTTGGAGCGCATAAGGCGCGCCGCCTCAATGAGCAGATGCTGCCGTTTCAATGTTTCGAGCCGGCTCGGGAAGAACACGTAGGGCAATGCGGGCGCGCAGCGAAAAGTCTCGACGCCCGCGGGGGGGTGATAGAGCGGTGTCGACTCAATGCCGTTGAAGAGCCGCAGCCGCTCGGCCACGCGCTGCGAATTTGCGAAGACCATGTTGGCGCGCGAAAGCGCCGCGCGATCAAACGCAATCACTTGCTTACGTAGCTCAGTAAGCGCGGGCGGCGCTTTAGCGGCATCGTATAGCTCGTACACAGCCCGGTGCTGATGCATCACCCAGACGCGGTGATCCGGATGAGCAATCCCGTAGCCTGGAAATTGCAAGCTGATGATCTGATCGATGGAGATGCCGTTTGGCTGCACCAGATCCAACGAACTCGCGTGCGCCATCGCGCGCGTGATGTCGGCTTCAGGAGAAAAGCGGAACGGCAGGCGCAGAAGCTGGACGTTGTGACCCGCATCCTGCAACGCGCGCACGACGCCTGCAATGTGGAGTTCAGCGCCCCCTTCGATAAACGGCACGAGGTTGGCCGTGACGAGGATCTTCAAGTGCGTGATTCCTCTGTGCGATTTTTAAAACCCGTCACCGCAAAATCCTGCGGACCGCAGAGGTGCCCGTTGACGCGCTCGGTGAGCGGATCGTTGCCGGGAACCTTGGCTTCGTCCGGGTACGGACTGCTGCGAATGATGTCAATGTCCTTGAAACCCTGATGCTTGAGCAGGAACGAGATCGCCGTCGGGGTGATCGGATGACGGTGCGTGAAGTCGTGATAGAACGTGTGGCTACCGACCAGCACGTTCTCCGGGTTCGGTGTTTCGAACAACACCGCGCCGCCTTCAGCAAGCACTCGATAGCTTTCGGCGACGAGCGCAAACAAGTAGTCGAACGGTACGTGTTCAATGACGTGAAAGCCTGTGACCGCGGTAACGGAACCTGTCGGCAAGCTACGCAGGAACGACAGTGCGTCGGTGCATTGCGCGTCGAAACCGCGCTGCAGGCAAACGTTGACCATCACACTGTTCATATCAACGCCCACGGCGTCAAAACCCTTCCGCGTCACATACGAAAGCCATTCGCCGCGGCCGCAGCCAATGTCGACGACAGCGTACAACGACTGCACACGTGCCTTCATCAGCGAGGCGAACCAGTTGTCGTAGACGGCAAGCTTGGCCATCACGCTTTCCTGTGAGCCACGATTGGCGTCTTCGAATGCGAGATAGTAAGAGTCGATGACTTCAGGCGGTACGGGTGGCACCGGCGTTACGATCTCCTGAAGATCGCTTAAGTGCTGGGATAACACCGCAAGCTCGTGCTCATGACGCGGAACCATGCCGGCGATGCGTTCGAGAGGGGGATGCCACGCTGCGAGCATCCGTTCAACGGCCCGATGCCGCACAAACGGAGCGGCACGGCGTACCGCGCGTGCCTCCAGACGTCGCAGCGCGATCGACGTCAGCACACCGAGTCCGCTTCGACGCAGGACGCTGTCGGCTGCGATGAGCATCATCGGCAAGCCGAGGCCGCGTACGCGTACGCCGACGCGCCGCCCTTCTTTGGACAGACGGATTTTTGCAGCGATGCCCAGACGGGTCGCACCGCGCGATATCTGCCCAACGTAGATCGCGACCCCTTTTGCGTCCGGCTCGCGACCGAGCAGAAAGCGGTAAGACGTCTTGACGAATTCATCGCCGTGGTCTTCGAGAAACAGCCCTATATCTGCAGTGCCCGGGTGAGCGGAAGCAGATGACAGCATGGGCGTGGTGGCCAGCAGCAAATGATGTGCAACGGGAGCAGGCGGCGCTTCGTCGTAGTTCTTGCGCGGCTCGTGCGCAGCAGAATCTGCCTTCACACGCGCAATCAGTGAGTTGAGTACCGCGCTCGTCATGATTCACCTTGTTCAAATTTGCCCGCCGCGATCGACGACGACCAATGCGTGCCATAAAACAGCCGGACCTGATGGCTGCGATCGACAAACGCCCGCGCGAGATGCGCCGCGTACTGCCCGAGGCCAGCGAGTGGCGTGAGCAGTGCTCGGCTTCCCAAAGCAATCTCGTGGGGTCCAATGATGTGTTTCTCGATCATTGATTAAAGGAATTGGGGTGTCCGCAGAAGCCCCGAAGTATCTAGTGTGTTTGTTCGAATGGTTGTGACGGTCGTCACATTTTAAGGTCCGTCGTTCGATCAGAATTGCGCCGTCACCGGTGGCGGCATCGCCGGCAACTCGAAAGAACGGAGAGCAGGTCATGCGAAATGGGTTGCATGCACCTCCGGGCGACTCAGGCACTGGAACGCGATGAACAAGAAATCCAAACTACCATCGAACGAGATAGTTCAGGCTTTATTGGGGTACAGACGTGTGTTCCGCACGATCGCTGTCTTCAGCCTGCTTATCAACCTCCTCATGCTCGTGCCATCGCTTTACATGCTCCAGGTCTATGACCGGGTGCTGCCAAGCCGTAACGGCATTACGCTCGCCATGCTGACGTTGATGATGTTAGGCATGTGCGGCTTGTCCGCGGCGCTTGAATATGTGCGCAGCTTTATCGTCATTCGGATTGGCGCAAAGCTCGATATGCATTTGAATGCGCGGGTCTACACGGCCGCATTCGAAACCAATCTCAAGCAGCAAGGGAGCAACGCCGGCCAGTCTCTTAACGACTTGACGACGATTCGCCAGTTCGTGACGGGCAATGCGTTGTTCGCATTCTTTGATGCTCCCTGGTTCCCTGTGTACCTGTTTGTCATATTCCTGTTTAACGTGTGGCTCGGCCTTTTTGCTCTCGCCGGTTCAGTTGTGCTTCTCGCACTCGCCATCCTCAACGAACGCGTCTCGCGGCGGCCTCTCGCAGAAGCGACCACGCTCTCGATTCGATCAACCACGCTCGCCACCAGCAATCTGCGAAATGCTGAGGTAATCGAAGCAATGGGAATGCTGCCGAATCTGATGGCACGCTGGTCGGTGCTCAATTCGGGCTTTCTTGCGCGGCAGGCAGAAGCAAGCGAAAAAGCGGCAATGGTCGGTAACGTCACCAAGTTCGTGCGGGTCGCGCTGCAGTCGCTTGTACTCGGCGTGGGCGCGTTACTCGCCATCGACGGCAAGGTCTCCCCAGGAATGATGATCGCTGGTTCCATTCTCATGGGCCGTGCGCTGAGTCCTCTCGAACTCGTCATTTCTGTATGGCGGCAGTGGAGCGGTGCACGGAGCGCCTATGACCGGCTCGTGGATTTGCTCGACGCCAATCCTGCTCGCCGTATCGGTATGAGCCTTCCGCCGCCAACTGGCCGGCTTGCACTGGAGGCGGTGAGCGCAGCTCCCCCAGGCGGGCGCGTGCCGGTGTTGAACGGCCTGACATTCGCCATCGAACAGGGAGACGTGGTTGGCGTGATCGGTCCCAGCGCTTCGGGCAAGTCGACGCTTGCCCGGGTGATGGTGGGCGTGTGGCCGGCCGCAATCGGCAAGGTGCGGCTTGACGGGGCAGACATTTACCAGTGGGACAGGGACCAGTTGGGTCCGTTCATCGGCTATTTGCCTCAGGACATCGAACTGTTCGGCGGTTCCATCGCAGAGAACATTGCGCGCTTCGGCCAGATCGATTCACAGCAGGTCATTGAAGCCGCGACGCTCGCCGGGGTTCACGAAATGATCCTGCGTTTACCGCAGGGTTACGACACGCTTGTGGGCGACCGCGGCGCCGGGCTTTCTGGCGGCCAGAAGCAGCGCATTGGCCTTGCGCGCGCACTGTATGGCAGCCCGTCGCTGATCGTCCTGGACGAGCCTAACTCCAACCTCGACGAAACCGGCGAAGCCGCGTTAACCCACGCGATCAACTGCCTGCGCGCTGCGGGCAAGACCGTGGTGGTGATCACCCACAGGAGCAGCATCCTCTCGGCGACCACGAAGCTGCTGTTGCTGGTTGAAGGGCAAGTGAGACTCTTCGGGCCCACGGCACAAGTACTCGCGGCGCTGTCGACCGCCCCGGCACAGGCACAACCAGCAGGCACCGCACCAGCCAACCCCTCGCAAGATTCGGCCTCAGAGCCTCTAGAAACAACGACCTGACTCGAAGAGCTTTTATGCGCAATTCCACAAGCCACAAGGCGGGTGTGCCTGCAGTCGAGATATTCGGCACTGCACTGCCCCCGGTACTCGATACCAACGAATCCCGTTTCGTCAGAATCGGCTGGATCATTGTTCTGGTCGGTGTGGTCGGCTCGCTGCTCTGGGCCGCGTTTGCACCGCTTAGCAAAGGCGTACCGTTGCAAGGGACGGTCGTTGTGACGGGCAGCCGCAAGCAGATTCAGGATCCGACCGGCGGCATTATCCAGGAGATCCTGGTGAACGATGGCGACCAGGTCAAGGCCGGCCAAGTGCTTGTCCGGATGAATTCAGTGCAGGCACGCTCGCAGGAAGAATCGACTCGCGCGCAGTACCTGACAGAGCTTGCCGTGAAGGCGCGCCTGATTGCCGAGGCGACGAACGCCAAGACCATCACGTTTCCTCCCGAACTCATGAAGCCTATTGCGGCTCACGACCAGCGGGTCGAGGACGACGTCAATCTGCAGGAGCAGTTGCTTATTTCGCGGCGGCGCGCGCTGCAGGCGTCACTGGAAGCGCTGCGTCAGGCGAGCATTGGGTATGGCGCGCAGTTGGCGAGCACCAAAGACTCGCAGATCGACAAGCGCTCGGAGCAGAAGACGCTTGATGAACAACTCACGGGTATGCGGGCGCTTGCGGGCGAAGGTTATATGCCGCGTGCGAAATTGCAGGATCTTGAGCGGGAAGACGCGCGGCTTAACGGGGAAATTTCCAACCAGGTTGGAATTGCAGGGCAGTTGAGCAGCCAGATCGCTGAATCGCGCTTGCGCCAGGCACAGCAGCAGGAAGACTACTTGAAAGATGTGCGCACGCAACTCACCGAAGTGCAGCGCGATACCGATGCATTGCAAAGTCGCCTGAACGGATTGGAATTCGAAGTTGCAAACGCTGAAGTCCGGTCGCCGGTCGACGGCACGGTAGTGGGCGTGAATGTCTTTACGAACGGTGGGGTTGTCGGAGCCGGCGCGAAGCTGATGGAGGTGGTGCCTAGCGGCGCGCCGCTGGAGGTAGAAGGCGAACTACCGGTTGAGTTGGTGGACAAGGTACAAGACGGCATGCCCGTAGACATGATGTTTACCGCGTACAACCAGAACAAGACGCCGCGAATCCCGGGGACGCTGTCGTTTGTCTCCGCGGATCGACTGGTCAATGAACGTACGGGTGCGCCGTACTATCGGGTGCGCGTCCAGGTCGCGCCGAAGGGCATGAAGCTTCTGGAACATCTCAACGTCAAACCGGGCATGCCAGTCGAAATCTTCGTCAAGTCGGGCGAACGCTCAATGCTCAGCTATCTCCTGAAACCAATCTTCGATCGTGCTCATAGCGCGTTCTCGGAGGATTGACGTGCGAGTATCAAGAGAGAAGCATGCGCGCAATGCGGTAGGAAGGGCTATTGACTGTGTGCCGATGACTGGCAGGATCCGCCTGCGCGCAATCTGCGCCGCGATGTCAGTCGTCATAGGCTCCTGCGTGGTTACTCCAGCTCACGCGTTCGGACTGGCAGATGCCTATGAAGCGGCGCTCAGTCGTGATCCGGTGTATGCAGCCGCCAAGAAGGAGCGCGATGCCGGCGAGGCGAATCGCGCGATTGGCCGCTCGTATCTGTTGCCGTCCGTGTCGGCGAATTACGCGAACTATCGTGACTGGACGCGCACTTCACTTGTTGGACAACCAGATGGCGGTCCAGGCGGGTTGACCCAGCAATATCGGGCCTATACCGAGGGTGTTTCGTTGCGTCAGCCGCTCCTGAACTATGAAGGTCTGGCGCGATATCGCTACGGCAAGGCGCAGGCGCTGGCGAGCGATGCGACCTTCACGGACAACAGTGAGGATCTGCTTGTGCGCGTGCTGAGCGCTTACACGGACACGATCTTTGCGTTGGATCAGGTCGCACTGGCTTCAGCACAAAAGACAGCTTTCGACGAACAGTTGCGCGGCAACGAGTCGATGTTCGCCAATGGGCAGGGCACACGCACGGACATTCTGGAAACACGCTCGAAGGCCGCGCTCGCCGAGGCAGATCTTGAAGATGCGCGTGACAATCTCGATAACGCCGCGCATGCGCTGGAGGCTGTTACGGGGTTGCCCGCCTCACTCGACGTTGATGGACTGGACCGGCTAAGCGACGCCTATCGGGCCGTCATGCCGGCGCCCGCGAGCTTCGACCAGTGGCGCGACATGGCGCTCGACGGCAACGCCGAGCTGATCGCGGGACGTCACTCGGTTGAGGCGGCACGGCAACAGCGGGAAATCGCGCGCGCTGGTTTTCTGCCGCGCGTTGACGTGGTCGCCAGTCTCGGCAGGAACCAGTCGGATTCGCTCGACACCATCGGGCAACGTTATCTGACGAAATCGATCGGCATTGAAATCACTATTCCTTTGTATTCTGGCGGCCTTGTGAAAGCGAGTACGGACCAGGCGGGCGCGAACTACGAACGTGCGCAGTACGAACTGGAAGACAAGACGAACAAGGTACTGCTGGACGTCAGAAAGCAGTACAACCTGTGCGTCAGCAGTCTCGCCAGAATTGACGCATTGCAACGGGCATCGGCGTCGGCGACGTTGTTGATTGCGGCCACCAAGAAGAGCGTTCAGGCAGGTGTACGCACCAACCTCGACGTGCTGACTGCTGAGCAGCAATTGTTCCAATCGAAGCGCGATCTGGCGCGTGCGCGCTATCAGTATCTGATAGCCGATCTGCAATTGAGGCACGCAGTGGGCTCTTTGACCGCCGACGATCTATACGATATGGCGAAGTGGTTTGTCCCACCTGCGCAGGTGGCGACTGCCATGAGCGACAGCACGTCGCCGACCGGCTTTCATTAAAGCGGCGGTTAATCAGGGCACGCAGGACGCGCAGCGGCTTGCGTGCCCTGAATAGCAGAAGGAGGGCGGTTAGTTGCCGACCAGTCCGTATATGCCCAGTGCGAAGTGATTGGACACAGCTTCTATGTCTTCTTCCGTATCGGTGCGAACAGCGTTCGACGCCGGCTGCTGCGTCACCTTTCGCGGTGCTGACGCGATATGTTCTTCGAGACCTTCAATTGAGGTGGAATCTGCCAGCGCGTCTTGCAATTCGATAATCAACTGGCTCGCACGGTTGCGATGCAAGAGGAAACGCCGCGTGGTTGATCGGTCCGTGCCGTCGGCGCACTGCTTGCTCAAGCCGAAGGACACGTGAACGTGATCCGGCAGCATCGTCGGCTCTATGGTCCACTCCGCAATCCATAGCTTCGAGTCAGGCCTTTTACGCCGCGTGGTCTTTCTGTTTGGGTTGGACCCGGCTGCCATATAGCTTCACGATGAATTAGGGAATGGCGCGTGGCTAATTGCCTCGCCATTGCAACGTAATTTATCGCATGCGGGATGGGCGAGTTGTGCTGAAGCGCACACGTTTGGCGAAACAAGTGTCAGACAAATAGCGCAACAACAGTTTCTTCACCTGCTCGGCCAACCCTCGCTCAAGCAGTCGGTGAGACATTACTGCAACGACAATGGATACTGCCGTCGTCAGGAACAGGAATGAAAAGCCGTTGGTCAGATCGCCGTGTCCCATGCTGGAAAAGGGTATGGGAAGCCCTTCCTGCACCAGCGGGTGCCACAGGTACAAAGAAAACGATATATCGCCCAGGTACGTCAGCGCGACAGGCGTGAGCAGGGCTAACCGTTTGCTGGCGAGCACGAAGACGAGCATTGCCGGAATCAGCGACAAACCCCACTCGGCGACGCCGTGTCCGAGCCGGAAGCGGGACATATATTGCCAGGCGACGAACGACACCGATACGAACATCAGCAGATTCAGGGCTGCTTTGTCACGGATCGCGATAGGCGAGCGATAGATCAGCCCGATCATGACGCCCGCCGCAAACTGCCAGACGATCGGCGATGTCATCAGCTTCAGGTACGCATGGCGGAACCCGTAGTCAGTGTAAGTATCGAGTGTGACGTTGCCATGCAAATAAGGCACCAGGAGCAGCGTTACGCACAGCCATGTAGCGAGAACGAGCCATCGTGCCCGTCCGAACAGCATTGACAGGGCGAACACTGTGTAGAAGTACATTTCATAGTTCAGCGTCCATCCGACAGATGGCACGGGGAAGCCGAAATCCGGCGAAACGCCGTCGCCGGTAGGTACGAAGAGCAGGGTACAGATCAGTTGCCGGATGTGACCGTGACCGCGCAGAAATTCGGTGCCATTGAGCACCACAAAAACGAACGTTACCGACGCGACCGCGTAGACGGGCCAGACCCGGGAAAACCGTTTGATCAGGAATTGCACGACGTATCGCGCTGAACCGTCCGAGCGCGCGGTCGTGTGGACCATGATGAAGCCGCTCACAATGAAGAACAACACCACGCCCATTGAACCCGCTGCACCGAACAGCAGATCGCCGACCCCCGTGCCGTACGGGCTGATGAAGCGGCTGCCGTGATAAAGCACGACCATCAGGGCGGCCACGCCGCGAAACGCCTGGATAAAACCGAGGGGGTTGTTGGGCTGTTGAGTGCGTGGGTCGGACATCAGGTTAGGTGAATGAGTAAAGGCCGAGAAGCTTTTGGGTAGATGGCCGTGGTTTTGAGCTGGGTATGTCCCAGTGGACGCTGCACGTCGACACGCTGCACGTCGACAATATCTACCCGCAGTCCAGCATCATAGATGCATAGGTACGTCGAAGGTAGTGCTTACGCAACCCTGCTTGATTGGCCTTGTTCCAGGTTGTGACTCGAGTGTCCCGGCATGTCGGGCAGCCCTGTTTGGCGTCGCAAAATGCCCGGCGATGTGGGGCGAACTGGGCCGGCTGCCGAATGCGCCGGAGCACGCGGGCCTCAGAAATTTATGGGTGCTGGCTCGAGGGGCCGACAATGAAGGCCGCATTGGGTGGGGGAGACGCAGGTCAGCGCGGCAACGTGGAGGGCTTTATTCAAGCGCTCGGTCGACTCGCTGTGTGCTGTAAGCGGGGTATAGACGCGGCTCGTCGCAGTATCGGACGGCTGACCGTCACGTCGATGAATGGTTATGGTAAGGATATTTAACCGACTAACGGCGTGGCGCTGTTCGAGCGCGTGCGTAAGCGGTTCACAATGGGCTCGCGGGTGAACAAGCGCACCGGAGAAATCAAGGGAAAGCTGGTTTGGTGTTCGGTGAAAACGGTCATTGCTCAAGTGCGCACCCGTCTGAGCGAATGGCGACTCATGCCGAAGAAAACGTTTCCGGTTGCCGTGGCTATGGCCCAAGCCGGCTTCGTTGCGATGATGGGCGGCCACACTAGCCGACAGCGACGGGTCGTGGCGTGAGCGACGACGTTGAGCTTATGGAAGGTAATCCGCGCTTCGGGGAGACGTGCGTGGACGCCCTTGATGAAAGCCGGCAACATGCGTCGATGCTTACGCACTCTTCCGGCCTCTCCGAAAGCAGTCTGTCAAATACATACCTGAATACCGTGCGTTGGGCGTCGATGTCGGGCGCTGGATTGCCGGCGAATTCGTCTGTGACCAGCGGACGCCTTATCCCCGACGCCATACAACACGCGCCACGGCGGGAGCAGGATCCGCTAGCACGAAGGCTCACCAAGCCCCAAGCGTTTCTTCGCATGCAGACTGTTTCAGTTTCGTGAGGCAACACGCAGACTATTTCTGCTTTGTGAGACGCACGGTATAGGCGTACGCTTAATAGATTTTACAATATCTAACATATCCTTACAAAAACATTCAAATATTACAAAAATTTCTCGTTGGTTGGTGTGAGTAATATTTAAGTAAATATTTACTTTTTAAAATATGAACTTAGCGGTTGCTGCATCTTGTGCCAATTCGAGGCGGGCGGTCTCGACGGAACAAGACAAGGGCGGCATGGACACTTGGCAAAGAAAGGGATTGCGGCGGGATTGTAGGACACAGATGCAAAAGGACGACGGCCAGGACGGGCAAATGCTCGTGCTGTGCAAGCAGGGACTCTACCCACTGGGTGACCGTGCAATTCGTAATACAAGTGAATTGCGCAACGTCAGTTGGTATACAAACAGCGAATACGACCGCGTCGGGTTCGCTGGCAAGAGCACCACTAGCTGCGGACACAGCTAGTGAATGAGTGCGGATAAAAACAGACGATCATGAAAAATCAAACACTGTTTTCCGGAGCTAGCGACGATGTTGTCAACCGGGGAATTGAGCTGGCTCGTATCACCGAATTTAGGTCCGGCACTTACATCTGCCATCAGGGCGATCCAGGATCGCCGCTCATCCTGGTGTTATCGGGACAGTTACGCTTCTCCGCTCTTTCCGAAAACGGAATCGAAGTTCCGATACACGCGGTCAATCCGGGGCAATCGGTAGGAGGACCAGCGATTCTTTGCGACCTACCCATTCTGGGAAGTGTCGCAGCGGTCAAGAAGAGCACGGTGGCCCTTCTAAGCCGAGCCAATGCCCGGCAGTTGTTCGATGAGCCCGAGGTGTTGCGCGCATTGAGCCGGTCTATGGCTCAAGAGATCCAGGATTATCTCCAACATCACGCGGAGAAGGGACTGCCCCGCGCGGACACCCGAATAGCCGGGGTCATCATGTCGGCAATCAAAAACACTGAAATAGATGATTCGCCCCTGGCCGATCTTCCAACACACGCGACTATCGGGGCAATGGCGAAAGTCAGTCGGGAAACCGTTTCTCGCGTGCTGAAATCTCTGGAACATCGTGGCGTAATCATGAAAGAAGGCCGGCAGACCCGCGTTCGCGATCGCATTGCGTTAGAGAGACTAGCCGCCGGATGAGCGGCAGCCGGATGATGCAACAGGCTCTAAAAAAAGCCGACTCGTCGAGTCGGCGCAAAGCCTCTGGCTTATCCGAGGACTCGCCAGAACTGAGAGGCTTATGAGTATGTCCACCCGCAGCTTGGCGGACAGTGACACGGATCACATATTTTCATGCATTCCGCCTCGCTAATAAGCACGTGGCAGACATGCGTTCGCAGTTCACAATTGCTCTCGCCCCTCGATTTCCATCCGCAGTCCTACGCGCCGTTTTCGTCGCGCTTGATGATGGTATTTCGAGTGGCAGGGGGCAGACTCAGTGCCGCCCCCACTACGCCAGACGTTCAACGCAAAGGCATCACATTCAGCCGCTTGTGGCCAACTGATGCACGAAGGTCCGTATTCCGGTCAGTATCATTTCCACCGATATCGCGACCAGCACTAACCCCATCAGCCGTTCGAACGCCGTGACCGCCCGCTCGCCGAGCCAATGCTGGATCTTCTCGGCCAGCACTAGCACGACCGCGCAGACCATCATGGTGACGGTTAGTGCTCCGATCCATTCCCACATCTGCCCGGGCGCTTGCGATGTCAGCAGCATCACCGTCGCCAGCGCCGACGGACCGGCGAGCGCGGGAATTGCCAACGGCACGATCAGCGGTTCGCCACCGCGTGAATCACCGCCCATAGGGCCGTCGGGATGCGGAAAGATCATCCGCAGCGCGATCAGGAACAGCACGATCCCGCCACCTAGCCGCAACGACAAATCCGTCAGGCTCATCGCGCGAAGAAAGCGGTCGCCGACCAGCATGAACAACAGCAAAATCCCGAAGGCGATGGCTACTTCGCGCAAGATCACGACCCGCCGGCGTTCCTTCGCTACACCACGCAACGCATTGATGAAGATCGGGATATTGCCAAGCGGGTCGGTGATCAGAATAAGCAGCACCGTCGCCGAGAGGAAGTTGTACTGCACGTTACTGAGCCACTCCACGGGCCAGTGCGGCGCGCACCTTCTCGATCACCACGTTCGCCGCGTCGTCCAGCGGCAGCAACGAGGCTTCGGCGTCGCGTCGCGCCTGGTACTCGAGCTTGCCTTCCTTTAGCCCACGGTCACCAATCACCAGCCGATGCGGCACGCCGATCAGTTCCCAATCCGCGAACATCACGCCCGGGCGCTCGCCACGATCGTCCAGGACCACGTCAATACCCGCTGCCTGCAGCGCCGCGTAGAGCTTGTCGGCTTGTTCGCGAACCGCGTCGCTGCGGTCATAACCCATCGGGCACAAGACGACTTCGAACGGTGCAATCGATTCCGGCCAGATAATGCCCTTGGCGTCGAAATTCTGTTCAATCGCCGCGCCCAGGATCCGCGTGATACCGATCCCGTAGCAGCCCATCTGCATGGGTGCAGGCTTGCCGTTTTCATCGAGGAACGACGCGCCCATGGCATCCGAATACTTGGTGCCAAGCTGGAACACGTGGCCCACTTCAATGCCGCGGCAAATTTCCAGCGTGCCCTTGCCGTCCGGCGACGGGTCACCCGCCAGCACGTTACGGATGTCCGCCACGACCGGTTCCGGCAGGTCGCGGCCCCAGTTCACGCCGGTGATGTGATAGTCCACTTCGTTTGCGCCGACCACGAAGTCGCTCATGTTCGCGACCGTACGGTCAGCGATCACCTTGATCGGCTTCTTCGTGTTGATCGGGCCGAGATAGCCGGGCGGCGTGCCGAAGGTATCTATGATTTCAGCTTCGGTAGCAAAGCGATAACCCGCCAGACCCGGCTGCTTGTTCGCCTTGATGTCGTTCAGCGAATGGTCGCCGCGCAGCATCAATAGCCAGATGGTCGGCTCGGCGCCTTCGTTTTCCGTCGCGAGGATGATCGACTTGATCGTCCGTTGCAGCGGAATGTCCAGCAGTTCAGCGACAGCCTCGCATTTCGCCTTACCCGGCGTGGCCGTCTTCTTCATCTCCTCCGCAGGCGCCGGACGCGTGGCGTTCAGCGGCAGCGCGTCTGCGGCTTCCACGTTTGCCGCGTAATCCGAGGTCGGGCAATACGCGATTGCGTCTTCGCCGGTGTCGGCAATCACGTGAAATTCATGCGAGCCGCTGCCGCCGATCGAGCCGTTATCGGCCGCGACCGCACGGAATTCCAGGCCGATGCGGGTGAACACACGCACATAGGCATCGAACATTTTCTTGTACGACTCGGCGAGGCCCGCCTGATCGCGGTCGAAGGAATACGCGTCCTTCATGATGAACTCGCGCCCGCGCATCACGCCGAAACGCGGGCGGATTTCATCGCGGAACTTGGTCTGGATCTGGTAGAAATTGACCGGTAACTGCCGATAACTCTTGATCTCACGCCGCGCGATGTCGGTCACCACTTCTTCGTGCGTCGGTCCAATCACGAAATCGCGGTCATGACGATCCTTGATGCGCAGCAGTTCGGGGCCGTACTGTTCCCAGCGCGCCGATTCCTGCCAGAGTTCGGCCGGCTGCACGGCGGGCATCAACAATTCGAGTGCGCCGGCCCGGTTCATTTCTTCACGCACGATTGCCTCCACCTTGCGGATGGAGCGCAGGCCGATAGGCAGATAACTATAGATACCGCCCGCCACACGGCGAATCATGCCCGCACGCATCATGAGTTGGTGGCTGACGATTTCCGCGTCGGTGGGAGCTTCCTTCAGGGTGCCAATAAAGAAACGGGATGCTTTCATTCAAAAATTTTCCAATGCGGGAGCGCGTCGATTGAATGGGTTTTCGGCCCAAACCTGCGGACATGCAGAACGTGCGGAACGAGTGAACGACGGGACAGCGATGCGGTAAGGCGTTCGCCGCCCGCCCCGGCACCCAAGCGAAACGAACCCCGATTCGGGTTCGTGCCGGTGCGCCAGGCCCGTTATCTGTTTATAATCAAAGCAATTTTAAAGGATTCGAAGGTGGTTGTATGCTGGATCGTGAAGGCTTTCGCCCGAACGTCGGCATCATCCTCTTGAACGCGCACAACGAAGTGTTTTGGGGCAAGCGGCTACGTGAACATTCCTGGCAGTTTCCGCAAGGGGGCATCAAATATGGTGAGACCCCCGTGCAAGCGATGTATCGGGAGTTACACGAAGAAACCGGCTTGCTTCCGGAGCACGTGAAGGTCGTGGGTCGAACCCGCGACTGGCTGCGTTATGAGGTGCCGGACAAGTTCATCAAGCGCGAGGTGCGCGGACATTATCGCGGACAGAAACAGATCTGGTTTTTGTTGCGCATGGTAGGCCGCGACTGTGACATTTGTTTGCGTGCGACTGATCATCCGGAATTCGATGCCTGGCGGTGGAACGAATATTGGGTCCCGCTCGACGCGGTGATCGAGTTCAAGCGGGATGTATATCAGCTTGCGCTCACGGAACTTTCTCGCTTTCTGAGGCGCGCAGTCGTGCGTGCTGAGCGCGCGGAACGTATGGCGCATCATGCCAACCGGTATCCGCGCGTGATTCAGGGCATGACTATGGAAGACGCGGCCGTTTCTGCTAACGGTAGTGTCATTCAGGCAGAATGTTCGGTGACCGAAGAGCTGCACATCTACGCACAACGTCCTTCGCGGGATTAGGACGTGTGTCATTCGAAGCGGCGGTGCGGCAACGCGCGCCGCTTTTTTTCGTGCAGCGTCGAAGGCTGGGCTTGCGTGTTATGACATGCCGGCGTGTTCCCTGGTGGGACAATCGCCGCGCGTTTCACGCGGCACGATCGATTTGCAGTCGCTTCTGCATCAACCTCGGGAAATCAAGAATTGAAAGCCATTGCATTGTTCGCGGCATCTGCGGCAGCCCTTGCCGTGCTCGCCGGTTGCGGCAGCGCCAAGCCGACCAACAAGGACGACAGCGCGTTCGTCTACCTCATGGACCGCAAGCCGAACTGGACCGAAAACAAGGTCGACGCCTTGCCTCCGCTGCCGCAGGAGGCGAATCTCCTGCCGTTCACGGTGTCGGAAAATACGCCGCTATCTTTTTTCATCGATAAAAACTCGCTCAGCGTGGGGACCGACGGTGTCATCCGCTACACGGTCGTCGTGAAAAGCCCGGCCGGCGCGCGCAACGTCAATTACGAAGGCATTCGCTGCGACAACTACAACTGGCGCCTGTACGCGAGCATTAATGAGGACCAGAACGGCTGGGACCGCACGGTCGAAAACGATTTTCAACGCATCGAAAACGGTAATTTGAACGCCTATCGCGCAGCGCTGTATCAGGATTATTTCTGCGCAAACAAGTTGCCGACGGGGTCGGCCAAGCAGATTTTGTCGAACATCCAGATGAAGCGGACCGCGGTTTCGAACTATCACTAAGTCGAACGGCCCCCTGGCAAAGTCTGCTGCGCCTGACGGTCAGCAGGCTTTTTTGCGCAGCCTTGTTGCGTTGCGGCCGGGTTTCTGGCGCCAGGTGATCTCGCGCACGGCAGGCTGTGGTTATCGGAAGATATTGGTCAACAGATGCGCTCAAAAAGTGAATTTTTTCAATATTTTCACGCATATGACCGGAAAGAAGCGAAAAAGCCGCCAATTTGGCGGCTTTTTCGTTTTGACACGCCCGGCGTAGCTTACGCCAGCACCAGATTGTCCCGATGGATCAACTCGGGTTCGAGCATATACCCCAGCACCGTTTCAATTTCACCGCTCGGCCGGCGCTGAATCAATCGCGCTTCGGAGCTGCTGTAGTTCGTGATGCCGCGCGCCACCTCCTGCCCGCCGGGATTCATGCACGCGATCACTTCGCCACGCGCGAACGCGCCGTGAACATCGACCACGCCGATCGGCAACAGGCTTTTACCGCCCTCGGTGAGCTTTTCGACCGCGCCGTTGTCGATAACCACGTGCCCGCGCACCTGCAAATGATCGGCCATCCATTGCTTGCGGGCGGCCATACGAGCCGTGCGCGCCATCAGTTGCGTACCAATCATCTCGCCCGATGCCAGCCGTGTCAGGACGTCCGACTCCCGCCCACTCGCGATCACCGTATTCGCACCGCTATGCGCCGCGCGTTTCGCCGCGAGAATCTTGGTCAGCATGCCGCCGCGCCCCAGGCTGGAACCCGCGCCGCCCGCCATGGCTTCGAGTTCCGGCGTGCCCGCATCAGCCTGCTCAACCAGCGTGGCCGTAGGGTCGTGACGGGGATCCGCGGTAAACAGACCGCGCTGGTCGGTGAGGATGATCAGCGCGTCGCCTTCTATGAGATTCGCTACCAGCGCGCCGAGCGTGTCGTTGTCGCCGAACTTGATTTCGTCGGTAATGACGGTGTCGTTTTCATTGATGATCGGCACGCAACCCAGGCGCAGCAAGGTGAGCAGCGTTGAGCGCGCGTTCAGGTAGCGTTCGCGGTCGGCGAGATCGGCGTGCGTGAGGAGAATCTGCGCCGTACGCATGCCGTGCTTGCCGAAACTGCTTTCGTAGACCTGCGCCAAACCCATCTGGCCAACGGCCGCAGCGGCCTGTAATTCGTCAATTTCGCGCGGCCGCTTCGTCCAGCCCAGCCGATGAATACCCTCGGCAATCGCACCGGAACTGACCAGTACGACTTCCTTGCCTTGCCCGCGCAACGCTGCAATCTGCGCGGCCCAACGAGCGATGGCCGCGTGGTCGAGCCCACGCCCGTCGTTGGTTACCAGGCTCGATCCCACTTTCACTACGAGTCGCTTCGAAGCGGCTATGACGGAACGCATCTGACGCATTTCTCCTCGGATTTGCCTCGATAACCACGGGCCAAACTTTTACGCTTCGTCTTCGTCAATCTCCGGCGCCGGCTGCGGCGCCACGGCGGTGGGTTCGTCGCGGAAACGGACATCCGCGGCGAGATCTTCGGCTTCTGCCGCCCGCGACGCATCCGAATTCTTCGAGATGTAGTCAAAAATGGCGTACGTCAGGCTTTCGCAGCCCTGACCCGTCAGCGCCGAAATTTCGAACACCGGACCCTCCCATTCGTAACGCTTGATGAAGTCCGCCACGCGCGATTTGCGCTCATCTTCCGGCACCATGTCGAGCTTGTTCAGCACGAGCCAGCGCGGCTTTTCATACAACGCTTCGTCATACTTGCGCAATTCGTTGACGATCGCGCGCGCCTCTACAATGGGATCGACTGCATCGTCGAACGGGGCCAGATCAACAAGGTGCAATAGCACGCCCGTGCGCTGCAAGTGCCGCAGGAACCGGTGACCCAGACCCGCACCTTCCGCCGCGCCTTCGATCAAGCCCGGAATGTCGGCAATGACGAAGCTCTTTTCCGGTCCCACGCGCACCACGCCGAGATTCGGCGCTAGCGTGGTGAATGGATAGTCGGCAATTTTCGGCCGCGCATTCGACACCGCCGTGATGAACGTGGATTTACCCGCGTTCGGCATGCCGAGCAGACCGACGTCGGCGAGCACTTTCAGTTCGAGGCGCAGCATGCGCCGGTCGCCTGGCTTGCCTTCCGTCTTCTGGCGCGGCGCGCGGTTCGTACTCGACTTGAAGTGCAGGTTGCCAAGGCCGCCCGCTCCGCCGTGCGCAATCAGCACGCTCTGGTTGTGCTCGGTCAGGTCAGCGATCAACTCGCCCGTTTCCGTGTCCGCGATGATTGTACCGACCGGCATGCGCAAGATGATGTCGTCGCCGCCCTTGCCGTAGCAGTCGGCGCCGCGGCCGTTTTCGCCGTTGCGCGCCTGGTGTTTCTTCGCGTACCGGTAGTCGATCAGCGTGTTGATGTTGCGGTCCGCGACCGCGTACACGCTGCCGCCCCGGCCGCCGTCGCCGCCGTCCGGTCCGCCGAAGGGGACGAACTTCTCGCGCCGCATCGACGCGCTGCCATCCCCTCCGTCGCCGGCGATGACTTCAATTCTCGCTTCGTCAATGAACTTCATGAGTTGCTCCGTCCCGTGTTTCACTTTGCATGGGACTGGAGTAAGGCGCATGGGACCGGAGTAAGCGCTAAAGCGCAAACTCTGGTCGACAGCGCCAACTCCAGTCGACCGCTCTGCATGGGACTGGAGTAGGGCGCTGAAGCGCCAACTCCAGTCGACACACTATTCTGCCGCGACCAGCCGATGCCAGCCACTAGGCCATTCGATATATGCCACCGCTTGGACACGGCCAATAAAAGCCGCCCAATAAAAAAAGCCCCGCGAACTTCGCGGGGCCCTTTCCGGTCCTGAAGCCCGTGCCTTGATGAACCTTAGGCAGCCGGGACGACGTTGACCAGATGCTTCTTTGCTGCGCCCTTCGTCGAAAACGTGACGTGGCCGTCAGTCAGCGCGAACAAGGTGTGATCCTTGCCCATGCCGACGTTGTCGCCCGGGTGCATGCGCGTACCGCGCTGGCGAACAATGATGCCGCCTGCATTGATAGCCTGGCCGCCGTAAACCTTCACGCCGAGGCGCTTTGATTCAGAGTCGCGACCATTGCGGGATGACCCGCCTGCTTTTTTGTGTGCCATTTAATAGCTCCTTGACCGTTTAGCTTAATCGACTCGACGACGCTTACGCGGCGTTGATAGCGTCGATACGCAGTTCGGTGTAGTTCTGGCGATGGCCAGCGTGCTTTTGGTAGTGCTTCCGGCGACGCATCTTGAAGATCGTGACCTTCTTGTGACGACCCTGGGACACGACGGTAGCTATGACGGAAGCCCCACTGACCAGCGGTGCACCGAACTGAATCGATTCACCTTCGCCTACTGCGAGAACCTGGTCGAGCGTGATTTCAGCGTCAATGTCTGCCGGTATCTGTTCTACTTTCAATTTTTCGCCGACAGCAACCTTATACTGCTTGCCACCGGTTTTTATGACCGCGTACATTGAGAACCTCACTCTTTAATTCATCTGAATTCATTTTTCCGCACACCGTGCGCGAAAACGCGTGATTATACAGAGAGTTAGGCGCTCCGTCAAAACCCTTGTGCATCGCGAAAACCGAGGCGGCTGCCGCCCGGACAGAGCAACGTACACGGACCACGCACGCACCATTATCGCGATTTTTCTGCCTGACGCCGCGCGTCAGGCTTGCCGCGGCGGCCTGCGCGATTCGTCCGAGGCGTCTTTAGAGGCGGCTATCGGCCGATTCGCCTTATAATTCGCGGCACTACCCTAATTGCCGATCATGTCGTCCACTGCCATTTCCTCCCCAAACGCCGCCAACGTGCTCGAGCCCATCGCCGAGGACATGCAGCAGGTCAATCGCGTCATCCGGCAGCGCCTGGCGTCCGAAGTGATGCTGATCAACCAGATTTCCGAGTACATCATAGGGGCCGGCGGCAAACGGCTCCGGCCCGCGTTGCTGCTGCTGGTCGCAGGCGCGCTCGGTGACACCACCGGGCACCGGCACGAACTGGCCGCTGTCGTCGAGTTCATTCATACAGCCACGTTGCTGCACGATGACGTAGTCGACGAATCCGATCTCCGGCGCGGCCGGAAAACCGCGAATGCGCTGTTCGGCAATGCGGCGAGCGTGCTCGTCGGCGACTTTTTGTATTCGCGTTCCTTCGAAATGATGGTCGGCGTGGGCAAGATGCGCGTGATGGAGATCCTGTCGGTTGCGACCAACGTGATCTCGGAAGGCGAAGTCCTGCAGTTGCTCAACATGCACGACCCGGATGTGGACGAAGCGCGTTACATGCAGGTGATCCGCTACAAGACGGCCAAGCTTTTCGAAGCGGCTGCACAACTGGGTGCGGTTTTGTCGGGGTCGGATGCCCGGACGGAAGCAGCGGCGGCAGAATTTGGCCGGCGCATTGGCACGGCGTTTCAGATCATGGACGACTGGCTCGATTACACAGGCACGGCGGAGTCGATGGGTAAAAACGCCGGCGACGATCTGCGCGAAGGCAAACCCACGCTGCCCCTGATTTATCTGATGGAGCACGGCTCGGCCGAACAGGCAGCGCTTGCGCGTGAGGCGATCGAGCAAGGCAGCACTGATAAGTTCGACACCATCTTCGAAGCCATCACGAAGTCGGGCGCGCTCGATCACACGCTGAAATGCGCGCGGCAGGAAGCGCAGGCGGCAGCGAATGCGATTTCTTCGTTTCCGGATTCCATTTTTAAAGAGAGCCTGCTAGAATTATGTTCTTACTCGACGGCAAGACAGTCCTGAAAAGGAAACGAACCGTCTCAGAGTGAACATTCGGGGTGTAGCTTAGCCTGGTAGAGCGCTACGTTCGGGACGTAGAGGCCGGAGGTTCGAATCCTCTCACCCCGACCAGAATTGATAAAAAAACCGCCCAGCTTGCTGGGCGGTTTTTTGTTTTGGGTCGTCATTTACTGAGCGGATGTTGGCTTCTTCAGCATGACGCTATTAAACAAAAAATCCCCTGAAGCTGGTTAGGGGATTTTAGGGTTTGTCAGCAGTCTGGCCGTTTTTCAACTCACGTCGAAAGCGGTCTTTTCTATCTTCGGCAGAACTGAAATCAAAGCGAATTGCGCGGCCTTCAGGCTCACGCCAAGCGCTCACGACAATTCACGCGCCTTCCGTCAGCGCCCGGATCGTCGGCAGGTTGCGCCAGTATCCCTTCGCGTCCATGCCGCAGCCGAACACGTACCGGTCAGGCACTTCGAAGCCGCAAAAGTCCGGGCGCAAGGGTTTCGATTTATTGATGAGCTTCTCGCACAGCACGGCCGAGAGGAATTTCTTCGCACCCATGGCCATGATGCGGTCGCGGATGGCGGCCATGGTTTCGCCTTCATCCAGGATGTCGTCGAGCACGAGCACGACACGATCCTTCACCGACTCGGCCGGCGCCACACGCCATTCCATCTTGTCGCCACCCTTGGTCGTGTTCCGATACCGCGTCAGGTGGATGTAGTCGAACTCGAGCGGAAAGTCGAGGTGCGGCAGCAGCATGCCGGTGAACACCGCCGCGCCGCCCATGACAGACAGCACGAGTGGAAACTCTTCGCCGGTGCTTGCGCCAATGGCTTTCGCCATGCTTCCGATCGACGCGGTCACGTCTTGCGCCGAAACGATCTCTTCGGAGTGGCTGAAAATGTGGAGTGCTTCTTCGCGATTCATAAGGGCAGGCGGCGAGGGTGTAGAGCTAAAAATAGGGGAAACGAGGCGCTAAGCGCCACATGATAAACCCGCGTTCTTCAGTGAACGCGGGTCATTCGAATCAAGCTGAATCAGACCGAAACCAAAGCTTCAACGCATGCCCGGCATCATGCCCTTCATGCCGCGCATCATTTTCTGCAGATTGCCGCCCTTCAGCTTTTTCATCATGCCGCGCATCTGCTCGTATTGATTCAGCATGCGGTTGACTTCCTGGACCTGAACACCCGCACCCGCTGCAATGCGGCGCTTGCGTTGCGCCTTGATCAGATCGGGTTTCGCGCGTTCGAGCAGCGTCATGGAGTTGATAATGCCCTCCATGCGGCGCATCTGTTTTTCGGCGATGCCCATGTCCGCGCCTGCCGCGGCCTGCTGGAACTGCGCCGGCAGCTTGTCCATCAGCGACGACAAACCGCCCATCTTCTTCATCTGCGAAAGTTGTGCGCGGAAGTCGTTCAGGTCGAAATCGCCGCCTTTCTTGACTTTATCGGCGAGTTTTTGGGCGGCCGCGCCGTCCACGCCTTTCTGTGCTTCCTCGACCAAAGCGAGAATGTCGCCCATGCCGAGAATCCGGTTCGCCATCCGGTCCGGGTGGAAAACTTCCAGCCCATCCAGTTTTTCGGCGACACCCACGAACTTGATCGGCTTGCCGGTCACGTGACGCACTGACAGCGCCGCGCCGCCGCGCGAGTCGCCGTCCAGCTTGGTCAGCACCACGCCGGTCAGCGGCAGGGCGTCGCTGAACGCCTTCGCCGTATTCACCGCGTCCTGGCCGAGCATGGCGTCGACCACGAACAGCGTTTCCGCCGGCTTCAGGATGCCGTGCAGCTCGGCGATTTCCTTCATCATCGCTTCGTCGATACCGAGCCGGCCGGCCGTATCGACGATCAGCACGTCATGGAAGTGGCGTTTCGCCCAGTCCACCGCCGCGCGTGCGATATCCGCCGGTTTCTGATCCGGCTCCGACGGGAAAAAGTCCGCGCCGACTTGTTCAGTCACCGTTTTCAATTGCTGAATTGCGGCCGGACGATACACGTCGACGGACACCGTCAGCACTTTTTTCTTGTGCTTCTCGCGCAGCAGCTTGGCGAGCTTGCCCGACGTGGTGGTTTTACCCGCGCCTTGCAGGCCGGCCATCAGGATGATTGCCGGCGGTGTGACAGCGAGATTCAGCTCGACGGCCTTACCCTCGTAATCCCCGCCAATGATTGCGGTCAGTTCGCGCTGCACGACGCCGACAAGCGCCTGCCCCGGCGACAGGCTGGAAAGCACTTCCTCGCCGAGCGCTTTTTCCTTCACCTTCGCGATAAATTCGCGCACAACCGGCAACGCGACGTCGGCCTCGAGCAGCGCCAGGCGTACTTCGCGCAGCATTTCCTGCGTGTTGGCCTCGGTGAGCCGGGCTTCGCCGCGCAGCGTCTTGACGACGCGCGCCATCCGTGTAGTGAGTGTGTCGAGCATGGGAGCGTGTGGAGAGTGCGGCCGGTGCCGGGTAACAGTAATGAGGTACGGCGTCCTGGCGGCTCTTGCTTCAAGACGACCTGGCAAGAGGGGGAAGACGTCGCGGCTTCAGGGCCTGGTGTAAACTTCGAACATGGATATTGTACTGTATGCCCTCACTGCGCTTCTCTATGGCGGACTTGCCGTAGCCGGCTGGCGCGCGCATCGCAACACGGCTGTCGAGCCGGCGCTGGCGGGCATGCCGGCGGGCGGTCGCCTGGCCGGAGGGATGACTGCCGGCACTACGGGCATGGCCGACTCCATGCGAAGCGGCCGGGCATCGAAGGCATCGGGCATGAGCGCGATGGGGCGCGTGTTGCTCGGCGTCGCGTTGTTCGTGCATGGCCTCTTGTTGCACACCACCATCTTCCCGCAAAACGCGATGGTGTTCGGCTTCGCCTTCGCGCTCTCCGCCATGTTCTGGCTGGGCGCGGGCATCTACTGGATAGAAAGCTTTTTCTTCCCGCTCGACGGCTTGAGGCTGCTCGTGCTGCCGCTTGCATGCGTGGCCTCAATCATGCCGCTGATTTTTGGCGGCGTGCGTGTGCTGTCGTATGCCGCCGCGCCCATGTTCAAGCTGCATTTCCTGATCGCGAACATCGCATATGGGCTGTTCGCGATCGCCGCGCTACACGCCATCCTGATGTTGATGGTGGAAAAGCGCCTGCAGAACATGCGCGGAACCAGCACGCGGCATACATCGAATAGCTGGGTGTCGAGTTGGCTCGACACCTTGCCGCCATTGCTCACGCTGGAAAAGTTGTTGTTCCGCCTGATTTCGGCTGGCTTCGTGCTGCTGACGCTGACGCTCATATCGGGTGTCGCGTTCAACGAACAACTCGTCGACAAGGCATTCAAGCTCGATCACAAGACCGTGTTCGCGATTCTGTCGTGGCTGATGTTCGGTGCGCTGCTGACCGCTCGCCGCGTGTCGGGCTGGCGCGGCCGCGCCGCGTTGCGCTGGGTGCTCGCTTCGTTCGTCGCGTTGCTGCTCGCTTATGTGGGCAGCCGCTTCGTCTTTGAAGTGCTGTTGCACCGTGCGGTCGTTTGACGCGGTGGCTTGACGGGTTGTCTGAATCAACGGGCATTTATTGCCTCTACTATTAGTAAGATCATGCGCCAACTTCTCCTGCTGATATTTGTGTTCTTTGCGAGCCAGTGGCTGTTCAAGAAGCTCAGGCGCGCCCAAGCTGCCGCCGGCGCGCAAACAGGCCGCCAGGCGGGCGGCGGCGCAGGGGCCACGCGCGCGTCTCATGGCCCGGCGGCTTCCGGCTCCGCGCCGCAACTGCCCGATCCCCTCGTGCGTTGCGCCGAGTGCGGCGTGCATACGCCTAGCAGCGAAGCGATTGTTGCGGCCGGGCATCGTTTCTGCTGCGCCGATCACGCCCAGCGCTACGCCGCTCATCCCACCGGCCGCGACGCTCGATGAACGTTGCCGGTCTGATCGACGCCGACGGTTGGTACACGGCGGCGCACCAAATGCCATCACCCAACTTCGAAGCGCGTCCGGGGGGGATCGAGCCCACGCTCGTTGTCGTTCATAACATCAGCTTGCCGCCCGATGAATTCGGCGGCAGCGCAATCGCCGAGTTCTTCCAGAACCGTCTCGATCACGACGCTCATCCGTACTATGACCATTTGCGCGGCATGCGGGTGTCGTCGCATTTCGTCATTCATCGCGATGGCCGCGTCGAACAGTACGTGTCGTGCAACGAACGCGCATGGCACGCGGGCATGTCGAGCTTTCTCGGGCGTGAGCGATGCAACGATTTCTCGGTGGGTATCGAACTGGAAGGCAGCGATCGATGTGCGTTCGAGGATGCGCAGTACGCGTCGCTCAATGAGGTCGTCCAGGCTCTCACTCGCCGCTATCCGATCGAAGCGCTAGCCGGTCATTCGGATATCGCGCCGGGTCGTAAAACCGATCCGGGTCCGTACTTCGAATGGCCAAGACTGCAACGCGATACGCAACTCCCGCTTCAGTACTTTCCCTATCTCGGCGACGTTTGATTCGCTGCTCGTTCACGCTTGATGGAGTGTTTGCAGCGTGAGTTATTGAGCCGCGGTGACGCACTGCGTCTCGCCATCGTTCTCTGATCTACCGCCGGCCTTGGCCCAGCACTTCCCACGGACCAGAAGCGCTTTCATTTTGCATTGCAGCGCGTTCGCGTGTGTTCGGCGCACCTTGGCGCGTTTTTCCTTATCCGACTTTTGCGTTGCAAAAGTCAACCCTCTGAAGGCCATTCTTCAGCAAATAAAAGTTTTTGAGACTGTGCAGAATGCCACTATACTTGGTGCTCAGAGACGTAATTCGCACTATATGTTGTGTTGTCCAGGCGGCGCCCCGCTCATAGAGCCGGCGCCGCATGCTTGTCCGGCCATAGAAGAAAACACCGGGTAAGCAACTGATTTGTCGCGTAAAAAACGTCGGCATTCAGTTTGAAAGACCGAGGCAAACAGGCTTAGCGAGAGAGGTTGTCTTCGTCGGTTTGAAGCGTACCGTCTCATGGGAAAACCATGGGACCGAGCGCAAGAACGGCACCGGCAATTGTCCCGGCTTAGCCATTTTCAATTTCATCGTCGTGCGCGATTGGCAGAAGTAGTGAAAGCAGTAGTGAACAGCAACAAAGCAACAGGCAGCCACCACGCACGGCACGCATCTCAATCCGCGGACGTTCCGCACCATCGAACACCTGGAGATTTGCACATGCAAACCACCGACAACGCCACGACTTCCTACGAGGGCGCCTCCGTGCGTCCCATCGGCGCACAGGGTCAACCGAGCACCAGCGGACTCGCACCGGACGCCACACTGGCCGACTACAAAGTCATCCGCCGCAACGGGACCGTGGTGTCGTTCGAGCCGTCGAAGATCTCCATCGCTGTGACGAAGGCGTTTCTGGCCGTGAACGGCGGCCAGGGCGCAGGCTCGGCGCGCGTGCGCGAGCTCGTCGAACAACTGACGCAAAGCGTCGTTCGGGCGCTGGTTCGCAGCCGTCCGAACGGCGGTACGTTCCATATTGAAGACATCCAGGATCAGGTCGAACTCGCGTTGATGCGCGGCGGCGAGCACAACGTGGCGCGCGCGTACGTGCTGTATCGCGAGAAGCGCACGCAGGAACGCGCGCACGCGCCGGAAACCCGGGCGAACGCGCTGGGCATCAATGTGATCGACAACGGCGTGTCGCATCCGCTGGATCTGGACGCGTTGAAGGCGCGCATCAACGAAGCGTGCGTAAATCTCGGCAGCGAAGTGAACGCAGACCCGATCGTCGCGGAAACGGTGAAGAACCTGTACGACGGCGTGCCGATGGCGCAAGTCTATGACTCCGCCATTCTTGCCGCGCGCACCATGATCGAAAAGGACCCGGCTTACAGCCAGGTCACCGCGCGTATCTTGCTGCACACCATCCGTCGCGAAATCCTGGAAGAGGACGTCTCGCAAGGCGAGATGGCCACGCGCTACGCTGAATATTTCCCGCTCTTCATCAAGCAGGGCGTGGAAGCGGAACTGCTCGACGAAAAGCTCCAGCAATACGACTTGAAGCGCCTGGGCGCCGCACTCGACGCCGACCGCGATCTGCAATTCGGCTATCTCGGCCTGCAGACGCTGTATGACCGCTACTTTCTGCACAACGAAACCAAGCGCATAGAACTGCCGCAAGCGTTCTTCATGCGCGTCGCAATGGGCCTGGCGCTGAACGAAATCGACCGTGAAGCGCGGGCGATCGAGTTCTACAACGTGCTGTCGAGCTTCGACTTCATGTCGTCCACCCCGACGCTGTTCAACTCCGGCACGCGCCGTTCGCAATTATCGTCGTGCTACCTGACGACGGTTGCCGACGACCTCGACGGCATCTACGAAGCGCTGAAGGAAAACGCGCTGCTGTCGAAGTTCGCGGGCGGCCTGGGCAACGACTGGACGCGCGTGCGTGCGCTCGGTTCGCACATCAAGGGCACGAACGGCAAGTCGCAAGGCGTGGTGCCGTTCCTGAAGGTCGTGAATGACACGGCCGTCGCGGTGAACCAGGGCGGCAAGCGCAAGGGCGCGGTGTGTGCGTACCTGGAGACGTGGCATCTGGATATCGAAGAATTCCTGGAACTGCGCAAGAACACGGGCGACGACCGTCGCCGCACGCACGACATGAACACGGCGAACTGGATTCCCGACCTGTTCATGAAGCGCGTTCACGAAAACGGCGACTGGACACTGTTCTCGCCGGCAACCTGCCCGGACCTGCACGACCTGTTCGGCGCAGCGTTCGAAAAAGCTTACGTTGCGTATGAAGAGAAGGCCGCGCGCGGCGAGATCAAGCTGTTCAAGAAGGTTCCGGCCGCGCAACTGTGGCGCAAGATGCTGGGCATGCTGTTCGAAACGGGTCACCCGTGGATCACGTTCAAGGATCCGTGCAACATCCGTTCGCCGCAGCAGCACGTGGGTGTTGTCCACTCGTCGAACCTGTGCACGGAAATCACGCTGAACACCAGCGACACCGAAATCGCCGTCTGTAATCTCGGCTCGGTGAACCTGGTCGCGCACATGGCAAAGCAGGCCGACGGCACGCTGGCACTCGATCACGACAAGCTGAAGCGCACCATCAGCGTTGCCATGCGCATGCTCGACAACGTCATCGACATCAATTACTACGCCGTCGCCAAGGCGCGCAATTCGAACCTGAAGCATCGTCCGGTCGGCATGGGCATCATGGGCTTCCAGGACTGCCTGCACTTGCTGCGCACGCCGTATGCGTCGAAGGAAGCGGTCGAATTCGCCGATACATCGATGGAAGCGGTCTGCTACTACGCTTACTACGCATCGACGGAACTGGCGCAGGAGCGCGGCCGTTACTCGAGCTATCGCGGTTCGCTGTGGGACCGCGGCATCCTCCCGCAGGATTCGCTGAAGCTGCTGGCCGAAGCCCGCGGCGGGTACGTGGAAGTGGACGACAGCGCGTCGATGGACTGGACCGAGCTGCGTTCGCGGATCGCCAACTACGGCATGCGCAACTCGAACTGCGTCGCGATCGCACCGACCGCGACCATTTCGAACATCATCGGCGTGTCGGCGTGTATCGAGCCGACGTTCCAGAATCTGTACGTGAAGTCGAATCTGTCGGGTGAATTCACGGTCGTGAACGATTACCTGGTGCGTGACCTGAAGGAACGCGGTCTCTGGGACGAAGTGATGGTCTCGGACCTGAAGTACTTCGACGGCACGCTGTCGCGCATCGACCGGGTTCCGGCGGATCTGCGGGCAATCTACGCCACCGCGTTCGAACTGGACGCGACCTGGGTGGTGGAAGCGGCATCGCGCCGTCAGAAGTGGATCGACCAGGCGCAGTCGCTCAACATCTATATGGCGGGCGCGTCGGGCAAGAAGCTGGACGAGGTGTACAAGCTGGCGTGGCTGCGCGGTCTGAAGACCACGTATTACCTCCGCACGATGGCCGCCACGCACGTCGAGAAGTCGACGGTCGCTCACGGTCAGCTGAACTCGGTGCCTTCGGGTAACTCGGGGAACGGTGCGGGTGGTGCAGGTGGAGCGTCAGGCGCGAACGGCAACGGCTTCGGCTCGCAGGGTTCGCACGGATCGTCGACGGGTGGTTTCAACGCCGCCGCAGTTGCGGCCCCGGCAATTGCTGCTGCGGCCGAAACAGAAGCCGATGGTCCGGTCTGCATGATGCGCCCGGGCGATGCCGGCTTCGACGAGTGCGAGGCTTGCCAGTAAGGCGTAGTGAGCGAGAGGCCGATGCAATCGGCCTCTCGCCAGTTAGCTAGCGGTGAGATTGAAGATTGAAGGCCGGCACGAAGCGTTGGTTCTTTCCGCGGCGGAAGGGGCAGGCGAATTCGGTGCCGGCCTTTTTATTTGTATCGATAGTCGCGGCCGAACAGCCAGGAAGCCGCGTTCGGGATTCGAGGCAGGCGCCGAGGTGTTGGAAGCGTCGACTCTTTCCGCTATGAACCTGCGCCTTGTTCGTGCAGTCGGCGCCGCACAGCAAAGCCGCACACCCGCTTCACCCCCGCGTTCCCCTCGATATCTCGTGCCCCGCGTTGTGACTGAGCCGCGCGGTAATTGGAATCGAAAGAAACGAAAACAATCCGACGACGACGAAGGCCGGCCAGAAATCCGACCAGACGATCTGCGGATGTCCCTGCAGGTCATGCGAAATCTGCAGCGCGATGCCACCCACCGTCACGCCGAGTCCCAGCGACACCTGCTGGATAAAACTCCCGAGACTCGTCGCGCGACCCACATCGCGGCTTTCGATCTCGGCATACGTCAGCGAGTTGAGGCTCGTGAATTGCAACGCCGGAAAAAATCCGCCGAGCAGCACGATGGCCCAGATGACCCACGTCGGCGTGCCCGGATAGAACATGCCGCAGGCGGCAATCGCGATGCCCGACAGCGCCGCGTTGACTATCAGCGTCTGCCGGAAGCCGTACCGGTGCAGCACGCGCGAGGCCAGTGAGCGCATGAACATGCCGCCGAACGCGGACGCGCAGGTAATCGAGCCGGACTTGAACGCGCTCATGCCGAGCCCTTCCTGCATTGCGAGCGGGAGCAGGAACGGCACCGCGCCCAGGCCGATGCGAAACAGCGAGCCGCCCGCCACGCTCGCCTGGAACGTCGGCACGCGCAGGAAGCGCAGGTCGAGAAGCGGCAGTTTTACGCGTCGCGAGTGCAGGAAATACACGATGAAGAAGGCCACGCCGGCGAGCGCCATGCCCGTCGCGGTGCGATTGGAGACCAGTTCGCCGCCGATCAGCGACAGCCCGAGCAGAAACAACGTGCCGCCGCTCGCGGATAGAAAGAAACCGAACCAGTCGAGCGGCCCGGGATGCGGCTCGCGCGCGTTGCCGATGTAGCGGTTGGTCAGGTAGATGCCGAGGATGCCGATCGGGATGTTGATGAAGAAGATCAGGCGCCAGTGCAGATAGGTGGTGATGAACCCGCCGAGCAGCGGCCCGACAGCCGGGCCGAACATGGCGGGCAGCGAGAGGTAGTTCATCGCGCGGATGAATTCGGAGCGGGGCACCGAGCGGAAGATGATGATCCGCCCGACCGGCACCATCATCGCGCCGCCTACGCCCTGGACGAAACGCGCGAGCGTGAACGGGATCAGCGAGGTGGACGCGGCGCACAGGAGAGAGCCGGCGACGAAGATGCCGATGGCGAGGCGGAAGATCGTGCGCGCGCCGAAGCGGTCGGCGACCCAGCCGCAGATCGGGATGAAGACCCCGAGGCCGAGCACGTAGCTGGTGACGGCGATCTTCAGCGTGACGGGATCGCGGCCGAACGCTTTGGCCATTTCGGGGATTGCGGTGACGATGACGTTGGCATCGACGCTTTCCATGAACATCGCACAGGCGACGATGAGAGGGGCAACGAAAGCTTTGATGGCTAGCGACATGGAGAACGGAAGGGGATCTCTTCGCGGCGGGAAGCTGGGATTATGGCATCGATATCATGACAGCGACATCGCGAAGTGCCGTGATGAGCGACACTTCGCGACGATAAACCCGAGGAGAACGACGATGGACCCGGAAGATCTGCAGCGTCTCGTCACGCAGAAAATGCCCTATGGAAAGTACAAGGACCGCTTGATCGCGGACCTGCCCGGCCACTATCTCGCGTGGTTCGCACGTGAGGGTTTTCCTGCAGGGCAACTCGGCCGGCTGCTCGCGCTGATGCACGAAATCGATCACAACAACTTGCGCGAATTACTCACCCCGCTGCGCGACAAGCGAGGTTGAAAAGCCGTGCGCCAAGCGGGCGCTGCCGGGTGATTCACGCCTGCGTCCAGCGACCTCGCAGCTGCATTTTTACGCTTGAAATCCGCTCTTGCATGACGTATTCGTTTGTACTATAGGTAGTCGTCACCAGCTCAAAACACCCAATATTTTGTGGTTTTGCCTTTGCGCCGGAAGCGTCGAGTGCTACACTTTCAACATGGAAACGAGACACGCCAACACATCCGTTTCCCGCAGCAAGACACGTGTAATCGCGAGCGCCGGGTGACGGTTTTCTGGAGTCGGGAAGCACTCGAAAAGCAGGTTGAAGCGGGTCGTCGAAGGGGGTGATCCGAAGGTTGGCTTGATCGGTTTTGAACGCGGTCATGCTCATCAATTACGAGAGACCCGCGAGAGACTTGCGAGAGACACACCAGGTTTTCATCGAAGCAATCACGCAGCGAAAGTTGTTCGATCACACGCTTTAACTAGCACGCTGACTTCGCACGCAAGACCGCACGCAAGACGATTCACAGCAGAGCCGGACGATGCAAGGCACACGCAAAAGCAACACTGAAAGAGCGTGAAGAAGCACTACGCAAGCACTGCATCGAACACGTTCAAAGAGACTTCGCATGAAGCTTCAAGCAGTGAGCTCAACGCAAAGTGTTGTATGCAAGTAGCAGCGTCAACACTAAAACAGGATTTTTATGAGCAAGCTCTTTTATCGCTCATGGAAAGATGGTACAAACCGATCTAAATTGATGGTGAGAATTTATGCTCAACTGGGATGACGAGACCACTGCGGTAACTCCCTCGAACGGTTCGCAACACAACACGTTGCGTAACCCGGCGGGTCAGGTTGCGGGTTTCAGCCAGGCATCGCGTGCAGCAGCTCCGAGCGCGACGCAAGCCGTCGGTCATGGCGTTCTTCAAACGGCCCATCAAACGTCAGCGGCACAGAATATTTTTGCGAGCGACTTCGTTGCTCCCGCGGCACCGAGCGCCAGCGACATCGCGGCGGCAAGTGCGGCGCGCGTGAACGTGGCCGACAAGCGCATCATCAACGGCAAGACCGACGTGAATCAGTTGGTGCCGTTCAAGTACAAGTGGGCGTGGGAAAAGTATCTGGCGGGTTGTGCGAACCACTGGATGCCGCAGGAAGTGAACATGTCGCGCGACATCGCGCTGTGGAAGGACCCGAACGGCCTCTCCGACGACGAACGCCGGATTGTGAAGCGCAACCTCGGTTTCTTCGTCACGGCCGACTCGCTGGCCGCGAACAACATCGTGCTCGGGACGTATCGCCACATCACGGCGCCCGAGTGCCGGCAGTTCCTGCTGCGCCAGGCGTTCGAGGAAGCGATCCACACGCACGCGTATCAGTACATCGTCGAATCGCTGGGTCTGGATGAGAGCGAAATCTTCAACGCGTATCACGAGGTCGACTCGATCCGCGCGAAGGACGAGTTCCTGATTCCGTTCATCAACACGCTGACCGATCCGGCCTTCACCACCGGGACGCTGGAAGCGGACCAGAAATTGCTGAAGTCGTTGATCGTGTTTGCTTGCGTGATGGAAGGGCTCTTCTTCTACGTCGGCTTTACGCAGATCCTGGCGCTGGGTCGCCAGAACAAGATGACGGGTGCGGCGGAGCAGTATCAGTACATCCTGCGCGACGAGTCGATGCACTGCAACTTCGGCATCGACCTGATCAACCAGATCAAGCTGGAAGAGCCGCAACTGTGGACGCCGGAATTTCGCGCGGAGATCCGCGAGATCTTCCAGGAAGCCGTCGAACTGGAATACCGGTACGCAGAAGACACGATGCCGCGTGGCGTGCTCGGTCTGAATGCCTCCATGTTCAAGAGCTATTTGCGTTTCATCTGCAACCGTCGTTGCCAGCAGATCGGCCTCGACCCGCTGTTCCCGAACGAAGAAAATCCGTTCCCGTGGATGAGCGAGATGATCGACTTGAAGAAGGAACGGAACTTCTTCGAGACGCGAGTGATCGAGTATCAGACGGGCGGCGCGCTGACCTGGGAGTAAGCGAGTCAGCGAATCAACGTCAGCCAGCGGCAATGGACGCATTGCTGCCACGAATTAGATGCAGACCGGGCGCCCACAGAGGGCGCCGAGTAGACGGGATGAATGCGGGATGAATGGCAAACCGGCGCCATTGCGTGCGATCACGATTGCGCGCGCGTCGGCCAACAGGTTTAGGAGAACGGTCGCCTGATGCAAAGTGCGCCTTGTGGCTTAACAGCCCAAAAAGATGACAGGCGTTTTGCGGACCCTTCAGTGGGACGGGCAAACTTCCCCCCGAAATATGCCGTCGGCAGCGCCGACGGCCCGATCAAGCGATTGCCGGCACCCTCTTCAGGTGCTGACTTAATTTGGCGCGCTGTGCCTTGTGGCACCGCGCGCCTTGCCGTATTCATTAGCGTAAGCAAGCTCCATCAGCGTACGCCGATGAATAATCCGCTTCGCAGCGTGCGTCCTGAGAAGCCCACGCGGGAAGCGGGTTTTGACGAAGGGTGTTGTTTGAACTGACTCTCATCTTGAAACCTGAAGGAGAAAATGATGGCATTAGCCAAGAAATCCGTCGCAAAGAAAGCTGCAGCAAAACCGGCTGTCAAGAAAGTGGCCGCCAAGAAGGCAACGGTAGCGAAGAAGGCGCCGGCAGCTAAGAAAGTTGCAACCAAGAAAGTTGCTGCCAAGAAAGTCGCAGTGAAGAAGGTCGCGGCGAAGAAGGTTGCGGCCAAGAAGGCACCGGCGAAGAAAGTTGCTGCCAAGAAGGTTGCCGTGAAGAAGGTTGCAGCCAAGAAGGCTCCTGCGAAGAAGGCAGCGGCTAAGAAGGTTGCCGCCAAGAAGGCGCCTGCGAAGAAGGCTGCTGCTAAAAAGGCGCCTGCCAAGAAGGCTGCGGCCAAGAAGGCCCCCGCCAAAAAGGCTGCCGCCAAGAAGGCCGCTGCTAAAAAGGCGCCTGCTAAGAAGGCACCTGCCAAAAAGGCGGCCGCCAAGAAGGCTGCGCCCGCCAAGAAGGCTGCCCCTGCTGCGAAGAAGGCTGCTGTAGCTGCTCCGGCTGCGGCTCCTGCTCCCGCTGCAGCGCCTGCTCCGGTTGCCAAAAAGGCTCCGGCCAAGAAGGCTGCCGCTGCGAAGAAGACGGCTGCTGTAGCACCGGCAACGACGGCAACGACACCTGCAGCGCCGGCCCCGGCTGCAACGGTCAAGACGGCGTTGAATCCGGCCGCTGCATGGCCGTTCCCGACGGGCAGCCGTCCGTAAGCGCAGGTTGTAACGCAGTACTTCGACACACGCGATGTGTCTTGTGACCGTGTATTGCTACGCGGTCCAAACCCGCTCCCGGTGATTGCCGGCAGCGGGTTTTTTATCGGCTGTCACTTGTGGTGGAGTAGGGGGGCGCCTGTGAGCAGACGAAAAAAAGCGCATGGACCCGAAGGCACATGCGCTTTTCTCCTGCCCCGGCAAGATCGATTCGATCAGGCCGGCACGTTCTTCATCCGCTAGTGCGTCACTCGCGTCACACCGCCGCTCGATAACAACCGAACGCGCTCGCCGGCCTGGAACACCTCGCCGGTTGCGGTTTGCGTGATGGCGCGCATGTCGCCGTTATCCAGGCGCACGGTGATCTCCAGTCCGTTCTGCGTCGCGACGCCGTTCTCGACAGCATTGCCTGCCACCGCACCCGCGATCCCGCCGATGATCCCCGTCACGATCGAGCCACGCCCGCCGCCGAGCGCGCTGCCTGCAACTGCTCCCAGTGCCCCACCGCCGATAGCGCCAAGCCCGCTAGGCTGGCCGTTGTTCGTGCTGATCTTCACGCCGCGCACGCTGTCGACGGTACCCATGCGGACCGTTTCTTCGCGCTGGGCCTGTGACGCGGTGTAGACATCGGGCGAACTGCTGTTATAGGCACATCCCGTTACGATGACTGAGCTAAAAAGCGCTGCTGCCAGCGCCATACGACTTGTTAACTTCATTTTTTACTCCACAAAATTACGGCAGGCTGTTGCTCGAAAAAGCCAACAGCCTGCCGCTACACGTCATTGCTTAAGCGTTTCCCAAAGCCGCTTCAATGACTCATTTCGACCTTCCTCGCTGCATCGCTCAATATCCTTAGAGCGCCGAACCAAACGCCTGCTCGAACCGTTCGCCGATCTCGGCGCGCGTAGGCGCATACGTCTGCGGCCCCTGATGTTCGATTTTCAGCGCACCCATCAGGCTGGCGAGACGGCCTGTTTTTGCCCAGCCCAGCTTGTTCTCGATGCCATATAGCAAGCCACCGCGGAACGCGTCGCCGCAACCGGTCGGATCGACGACCTTCTGCGCCTTCACGGCCGGAATTTCTTCAATACCGTCAGCGTGCAGGATCTGCGCGCCATGTTCGCCGCGCGTAATCACGAGTGCTTCCACGCGGCTCAGCATTTCGTCGATCGACCAGCCGGTCTTGTTGCTCAACAATTTTGCCTCGTAGTCGTTGACTGCCACGTATGTAGCAAGTTCAATCATGCGACGAAGTTGCACACCTTCGAGAATCGGCAGGCCCTGGCCCGGATCGAAGACGAACGGCACGCCCGCCGCCGCCAGTTCCTCGACGTGCTGGCGCATGCCGTCGGCGCCGTCCGGCGCCACGATACCCAGGGTGACGCCCTTGGTTTCGCCGGCGTGGTTCAGGTGCGAATCCATCATTGCGCCGGGGTGGAACGCGGTGATCTGGTTGTTCCCGAGATCGGTGGTGATGAAGCATTGGGCCGAGTGCTGGTCGGGCAGCACGCGCACATACTCTGTCGACAAACCCAGCGCATCGAAGCGATCGAGATAAAGCTGGGCGTCGGCCTGGCCGAGGGTCGCCATGATCTTTGCGTCGCCGCCGAGCAGGTTCAGCGCGTAGGCAATGTTGCCCGCGCAGCCGCCGAAGTTGCGCCGCATCGTGGGGACGAGGAAGCTGATGTTCAGCTGGTGCACCTGGTCCGGCAGGATGTGGTCGCCGAAGCGGCCCTGGAACGTCATGATGTTGTCGTAGGCGAGCGAGCCGCAGATGAGCGTAGACACTGGCGAAATCCCTGAAAGTGAATCGATGAAAGCAGTCGATAAAAGTGCGCGCAGGTTTGAATTCCTGAGCACATGCATGCCCGCATGAAACGCTGCGCATTCGTCACGCGGCGGCTGTTCCACCTCGTCACGGATGCGCATGTCGCGTACGGTCTTGCGGGTCGAAGCCGCTACGGTTGACTGAATAACCGTCCCGGCTTCAGGTGTGCGTCCGGTGCGGCGAGCAGTGGATCGGGATGCGGCTCGCCGCCGGTCAGAGGCAGCAGGCCGCAACCGGCCTGTGCTCTTCGATGCGCTTACTTCAACGCGGCCAGCGCTGCGTCGTAGTTCGGCTCGTTCTTGATTTCCGGAACGAGTTCCGAGTACAGCACCTTGTCGTTTTCATCGATCACCACCACTGCGCGCGCGGTGAGGCCCGTCAGCGGTCCGGTCGTGACATCGACGCCATAGGCCTTCGCGAAGTCATGGCCGCGGAACGTCGATGCCGTCACCACGTTCTCGATGCCTTCCGTCGTGCAGAAGCGCGTTGCCGCGAAGGGCAGGTCGCCCGACACAACCACGACCACGGTGTTGTCGAGTCCGGCTGCAGCAACGTTGAACTTGCGCGTGGAGGTGGCGCACGTCGGCGTGTCGAGGCTCGGCACGATGTTCAGCACCTTGCGCTTGCCGGCGAAGCTCGCCAGCGTCAGGTTGCCGAGATCCTTGCCGACCAGGGTGAAATCGGCTGCTTTTGCACCGGCTGCCGGGAACGTGCCTGCCACGTCGATCGGGTTGCCGCCGAGGGTAACTTGGCTCATGTCTACTCCAGAAAGTGTCTGCTGTTCAGGGAATGCGCGCGTCGCTTGGCCGGGGACGGACAGGTGACACGCGCGGAAAACGACGACCGGCTAATTACAGGAACACGCAGAAAAACGCGTAGAAAACGGTTAAGCGTAAAAGCGCAGAAGCACGCGCGTGTCAGGGATAAAAGATCTGCACGCGATAATTCGCCGCGACCGCGTCGCCGGTATCGAGCCGAACGATGACTGGCTGCGTACTGCGCGCGGGCAGGCCTGCACCGATCACCGTGCCTGGACGCGCGTAGTCTTGCGGCCACAGGACACGCCGGATCGCGACGTTATTCTTGTCGTCGAGGAGGGTGAGCTCCAGCGCCGGATACGCGATCGCCACGTCGAAGCGATTGCGCAGCGAGAGTTTCAGTTCAAGCTTGTGCGAGCCGTCCACCTGGCGCAGACCGGAGTTCTCGATCTGCAAGCCGTCGATATCCCGCGGCGGCGCCACTACGCAGCCAAGCTGTTCGCAGGCTTGCGCGAACAGCGGTTGCGAGGCGGGCCAGTAGACCATCACGGTCTCCCGTTCCCACCAGGCGGCCTGCGCGATCAGCGTGATCAGCAGCATGAGCGCAATCAGCGAGCCGATGATTTTCCACACCACTCCCGACCGGGCCGGCGCGCGCGTTTCACGGATAACCGGGAACGGCTCAGCAGCGGGTTCGGACGATGCAGCCGCACTGCCGAAATGCGGCTCGGCGGGGTCTGCTGCCCACGGCGCGGCGGGTTCGGAACGGGGGGCTGTATCAGTGGGGCGGCGGGGCGTGGGCGTTTCCGGCTCCGGCCGCGGTGCGCTCCGGCCGACGAACGGCTCAGTGCGCGACTCGTTGAGCGCTTCGTTTTCAGTGCGGCCAATGAAGGGGTCGGTACGGGACTCCTTCAGCAAATCGCCTTCCGTACGCCGCACGAAAGGATCGACGCGTTTGGGGGGATCGGCGGGTGCTTTCGCCTGTGCTTCGGCTTCAGGGCGATTAACCGCTTGCCACGGAGATCCAGCGCGTCCTTCGCCCGGAAATTCACTCTCTGCGCGCGTGCGCGACAGCGCTTCGGCAGCAGCGAGTCCCGCGAGCGGTTCCTCGCCGGCCGACGGAGTTTGCGCCGCTTCGGTTTGAGGCGCGAGGGCGGTATTGGAGGCGAACGGGGGCAGCGGAATGCCCAGCGCGTCACGCTTGCCGCTCGCGACCTCGGCGCTCGACTTCTCCGCCCAGGGGCTCGCCGGGTCCGCGCCGTAATTCGGTGCGGTTGCGGCCAGCGCGGTCATGACGATTTCGTCGCGGTCGAATTGATAATGCGCGGCGTCGAAGATTTCCTGGCAATGGCCGCAACGCACGCGGCCGTCATGCGGCGCGAGTAGATGCGGGTCCAGACGGAACACCGTTTCGCAGTGGGGACAGCGGGTTGCCAGCGCCATATGTAGCCGAAGGCCAGAGGCCGGTAGATGGACGATGGCGCTATTCTAAAGGCTTTCGCGGCGGGTACCCGCAAGACACACCCAGCCTTCGTGTTCACGCCATACGCTGATGTCGATCCAACGCGCATAGACCGCCGCCACTTCGTCCGCCTGGCGAGCCAGAATGCCCGACAACGCAATGCTTCCGCCCGGTTTTACGCGCGCCGCAAGCATTGATGCCATCAGCTTCAGCGGGTTCGACAGAATGTTCGCCACCACGATGTCGAACTGCCCTTCGGGGAGGTCGGCGGGCAGGCCGTAGGTGACTTCGGCGCGATTGCGCTCGCTATTTTGACGCGCGGATTCCACGGCTTGCGGGTCGATATCGATACCAATCACTGGGTTCGCACCACATTTCTTCGCCAGGATCGCGAGGATGCCGGAGCCGCAACCGTAATCGAGCACGGATTGGTCTTGCTCGACCGATTGCTCGAGCCATTCCATGCACAGCCGCGTGGTCGGATGGCTGCCGGTGCCGAACGCGAGACCTGGATCGAGTTCGAGCACGAGCGCATCGGGATCGGGCGCTGCGTGCCACGACGGCACGACCCAGATCCGCTTGCCGATAGGAATGGGATCGAACTGGGATTGCGTGAGGCGCACCCAGTCCTGATCTTCCACATTGCGCAGCGTGAACGCCGGCGTGTCCTTCAAGCCGATTTCATTCGCCGCCGCCGCGAGCAGCACGGCGGGATCGGCGTCATTCGCCAGAAGCGCGACCACGCGCGAGCGGTTCCACGCCTTCTGGTCCGGCGTGAGGCCGGGCTCGCCGAATAGCGGCTGCTCGTCGGGGGTATCGGCGTCGGCATCTTCCACCGATACCGACAGCGCGCCCAACTCCAGCAGCGCATCCGACAACGCTTCCGCGTGTTGCCGGTCCAGCTCGGCGATCAATTCCCGGTAGCTCATCTTGAAGCCTTGCTTGTTGCGTTATTGCGCCGCGTCTTCTGCCGCGACGGCAGCTGCCGCCTTGCGCGCAGCGAGCTTGTTTTCGAGATAGTGAATGCTCGTGCCGCCTTCGACGAACTTCGCATCGATCATCATCTCGCGATGCAGCGGGATGTTGGTCGAGATGCCTTCCACGACCATTTCCGACAACGCAATACGCATGCGGTTGATCGCCTGCTCGCGAGTCGCGCCGTATGAGATCAGCTTGCCGATCATCGAGTCGTAGTTCGGCGGCACGAAATAGCCGTTGTACGCATGCGAGTCCACACGAATTCCCGGGCCACCCGGCGAATGCCATGACGTGAGACGTCCCGGCGACGGCGTGAACTTGAACGGATCTTCCGCGTTGATCCGGCATTCGATCGCGTGACCGCGAAACACAATGTCCTTCTGGCGGAATGCGAGTTTTTCGCCGGCTGCAATACGAATCTGTTCCTGCACGATATCGACGCCGGTAATCAGCTCCGTCACAGGATGCTCGACCTGCACGCGCGTGTTCATTTCGATGAAATAGAACTCGTTGTTCTCGTACAGGAATTCGAATGTCCCCGCGCCGAGATAACCCATCTTCTTGCAGGCGTCGGCGCAACGATCCCCAATCCGGTCGATCAACCGGCGCGCAATACCCGGCGCCGGCGCTTCTTCAATCACCTTCTGGTGACGGCGCTGCGTGGAGCAATCGCGTTCACCGAGCCAGATCGCATTGCGGAACGAATCGGCGAGAATCTGGATTTCGATGTGCCGCGGGTTCTCCAGGAATTTTTCCATGTAGACCTGCGGATTGCCGAACGCGCGGCCGGCTTCTTCGCGGGTCATGTTCACCGCGTTCACCAGCGCCGCTTCGGTGTGCACCACGCGCATGCCGCGACCGCCGCCGCCGCCTGCTGCCTTGATGATTACCGGGTAACCGATCGTGCGGGCAATCTTCACGATTTCCTTCGGATCGTCGGGCAATGCGCCTTCCGAACCTGGGACGCACGGCACGCCCGTCTTGATCATCGTTTGCTTGGCGGAGACTTTGTCGCCCATCAGGCGGATGGTTTCCGGTCGCGGTCCGATGAACGTGAAGCCGGATTGCTCGACGCGCTCCGCAAAATCCGCGTTCTCCGACAAGAAACCGTAGCCGGGGTGGATCGCCTCGGCGTCGGTGACTTCGGCCGCGCTGATCAGCGCCGGCATGTTGAGGTAGCTGAGGTTGGACGGAGCCGGTCCGATACACACGGCTTCATCGGCCAACTTCACGTACTTGGCTTCCTTATCGGCTTCCGAGTAGACAATAACCGTCTTGACGCCTAGTTCGCGGCACGCGCGCTGGATTCGAAGCGCAATTTCACCACGGTTCGCAATGAGGATTTTTTCAAACATAGCAAGGTTTCGACTCATCGATGGAACGCCGGGACAGCTTTCCGTGGCGTTCCTGGGAGATCGGCAGCGCGTCTCGCCGGTTAGTCTGGCTAATCAGGCGAGCGCCCGGGTGCTGCGGCCGCCGGCTGGGCGCATGGGAACTGAATACGCTTTCGTCCGGTGGCATCGCGGGAAATCAATCGCCGATCAATCACCGATCACGAAGAGCGGTTGACCGTATTCGACGGCCTGGCCGTTCTCGACCAGGATTTCCTTCACGACGCCCGACTTGTCCGACTCGATTTCATTCAGCAGCTTCATGGCTTCGATGATGCATAGCGTCTGGCCTTCCTTGACCGTATCGCCGACCTGCACGAACGCATCGGCGCCCGGCGACGGCGCGCGGTAGAACGAGCCGACCATCGGCGATGTCACGACGTGACCTTGCGGCACCACGGCAGCCGGCGTAGCCGGCGCACCGGCGGCGCCCGCGTTGCCTGCTTCGCCCGGCGGGCCGTATTGCGGCGCTTGCTGCATCGGGCCTTGCGGCATGTACTGCGGGGCTTGCATGTAGACCGGCGCGGCATTCTTGACGATGCGAACCTTGCCTTCGCCTTCGGTGACTTCCAGCTCCGAGATGCCGGATTCCGAGACGAGGTCGATAAGAGTTTTAAGTTTACGAAGGTCCATCGAAAATTCCCCTTTCAATGCTTGGTGACCGGAAGCTTTTTCCGGTGCTTGACTTGGTAGTTGGGTGCCGCCGACGGAAGCGTTGTCCGATATTGCGGACACACGCTTCGCATCGCGTTGTGCGAGCAGTTCAATTGCCTTGAGCGGATCGCGGCTCAAGCGCGTGGCTTTTCAGCAGGATGCATAGCAAGACGCTCGAGAGCGAAATCGAGCGCGTACAGATAGCCTTTCCAGCCCACGCCGCAAATCACGGCTTCGGCCAGATCGGAGAAATAGGAGTGATGCCGGAAAGCTTCCCGCTTGTGCACATTCGACAAATGAATCTCGATGAACGGCAGCGCCACGCCCGCAAGGGCGTCGCGGATCGCGACGCTCGTGTGTGTATACGCGGCGGGATTGATCAGCACGAAGTCCACCTGTTCGGTCCGCGCCTGCTGAATGCGGTCCACGATCGCGCCTTCATGATTGCTCTGGAACGAAGACAATTCCGCGCCGGCCGCCTGTGCCTTGTCAGCGAGCGCCTTATCGATCTCTGCAAGCGTTACCCGGCCGTAGACATCCGGTTCGCGGGTGCCTAGCAGATTAAGATTGGGGCCGTGCAGCACCAGCAGTCGTGACATAGTGGCTTTGGTTTGTGCGGAGTTGGGCGCACTTTAGCGCCCTTTAGAGAAATTTGTCTAGTTTTACAACCTGCCGGAGGCCAAGTTCAGGTATTCGGGGAGGTCGTATACCCGCATTTTGCTCGTATTGTCGTGCAAAGTTTCTTGAAATGACGGTATCTCCCGGCGAACGATATCGCTTTGCGCGGGAACAAACGGCCGTCTTATAAGGCGTCGAGCGTCGCTTTCAGCTCTTTTGGATCGACTTCGCCGAGTTTTGTCGAACGAATTACCCCTTTCGCGTCGATAACGACCGTGAAGGGTAGCGCACCGGCGTTATTGCCGAAACTGCGCGCGAGGTCGGCGCCGCCGAAGCCCGCTACGTAGATGGGGTAGTCAACGGGTACTTTTTGCAGGAACGCGTTTACGTTTTTCTCGGAATCGACGCCGAGACCAATGAACGTGATGCCTTTCTTCTCATATTCCCGGTGAAGCGCAGCCAGTGTCGGCATTTCCTTCACGCAGGGGCCGCACCACGACGCCCAGAAGTTCAGCACTATCGGCTTGCCCTTGAACGAGGCGAGCGTTTGCTGGGTTCCCGCAGCATTTTGCAGCTGAGTTTTCCAGAGATCATCGACGGCGTTGCTGCTCGCTTTCGACGTGATTTCGGCTGCCTGGCTGGTTTGGCCGCCCGTCATCAGGCGGCTGGCGTAGAAACCGCCGCCGGTCGCCGCGATGGCGACTACAAGGGCAGCAACAATGCGCATGGAATTCATGGAGAGGGGGCCGGTGTCGGGGCGGGCGGCTCGTCGAGCAAGGCGCGCACGGCGGAGGCGCTTGCGCGTGCAAGCTTGCCCCGGCCGTCCGCGCGGACGGCGCCGCGCAGGTCGTTGGTGTCGTAGAGCGCGACGTGAATGCCCATGGGTTCTTCGTCGCGCGAGGGGCGCATCAGGAAGCTCAGGGTTTCGACGTAACCGCGGCCGGCAAAATGCCGCGTCTCGGAGACGTCGTATTGAACATTCGCGTTCAGGAGATAGATAGCGACTTCCTTCGGGTTATCGCAGAAGCATTGCAGGTGGATATCCGAGTGTTCGCCTGCGGTGCCGTTCAGCACGGCGCCGGTCAGGTAGGGATTGAACGGCTGGAGCCGCTGCATCCATTCGAGTGCGACTTCGCGCATGCGGCGCAGGACAGCGGGCTGGCTTTCGCTCTGGAAGATCGCCTGGTATTCGCGGATTTCTTCCTCGATCTGGCCGTTATCCGGTAGCCATTCGCCGCCAATGCGCGTTTCGCCGACCACCTGCCGGGCGGCTTTGCGCTTGGCGGTGGAATAGTCGAGGCCGTCTTCGGCGATCAGCCGCGCCGCCGCGATGGCGATTTCCTCGCGCACGCGCTGCGGATCGAAATGTGATTTGCGAATCATGGAGGAATGATACCGGAGATAGGTTTTCGATCGCGGGCATGCGGATGGAAGCCCGGGCCGCGGGCAGAAATCCGCGCCCATCCGTCGGTTACAATGTACCGCTCCGGGCGCCGGAATACCTCACTCATTCCCCCCGTGCCAACGGCCCTCCCGCCACGAACACACGCTTTATGCACATTCACATCCTCGGTATCTGCGGCACATTCATGGGTGGCCTCGCGGTCCTCGCCCGCGAAGCGGGTCACCGCGTCACCGGCTGCGACGCCGGCGTCTATCCGCCAATGAGCGCCCAGCTCGAAGCGCAGGGCATTGAGCTGATCGAGGGCTACGGCGTCGAGCAAATCGCGCTCGAACCAGATTTGTATGTAGTGGGCAATGTAGTGACGCGCGGCAATCCCCTGATGGAAGCCATTCTCGATCGCGGCTTGCCCTACACGTCCGGCCCGCAATGGCTGGGCGAACACGTGCTGAATGGAAAATGGGTGCTTGCGGTTGCCGGCACGCACGGCAAGACCACCACCAGCTCCATGCTGGCCTGGCTGCTGGAAGATGCCGGCATGAATCCAGGGTTCCTGATCGGCGGCGTGCCCCTGAATTTCGGCATCTCGGCACGGCTGACCGATTCAAGTTTCTTCGTGATCGAAGCCGACGAGTACGACACCGCTTTCTTCGATAAACGCTCCAAGTTCGTTCACTATCGCCCGCGCACGGCCGTGCTGAACAACCTTGAATTCGATCACGCGGATATCTTCCCGGATCTCGGCGCTATCGAGACCCAATTTCATCATCTGGTGCGTACTGTGCCCGGCGTCGGGCGGATCGTGACGAACGGCCGTGAGCCGGCGCTCGAACGCGTGTTGACACGCGGCTGCTGGTCGGGCGTCGAACGCTTCGGCGTGCAAGGCGGCTGGGAAGCGCTGCCGGCGAGCGAGGGTGTTGCCGTCGACGAGCAGTTCGCCGTGTACTGGGAAGGTGAGCGCCTGGGTGTGGTCGACTGGCAAGTCCAGGGCGAGCACAATCGAATGAATGCGCTGGCGGCGATCGCGGCGGCGCGTTCAGTGGGCGTTCCGCCCGCGCAGGCGACGCAATCGCTGAGCACGTTCCGGAACGTGAAACGCCGGATGGAAGTAAAGGGCAGCGTGGACGGCGTGACCGTCTACGACGACTTCGCGCATCACCCCACCGCGATCGAAACAACGGTAGCGGGCTTGCGGACGCGCATTGGCGCAAATAGCCGCATCCTGGCCGTCCTCGAACCGCGTTCGAACACAATGAAACTCGGCACCATGAAGGCGCAATTGCCGGCCAGTCTCGCCGGCGCCGACCTGGTTTTCGGCTACGGCGCGCACGAAGGCCGCGACAAGCTCGGCTGGGACCTGCACGCGGCGCTGGCGCCGCTCGGCAACAAGGCCCAGGCGTTCAGCGACCTCTCGGCGCTCGTCAAGTCGGTCGCCGCCGCAGCCCGCCCGGGGGACCACGTGCTCGTGATGAGCAACGGCGGTTTCGGCGGCGTGCACCAGAAGCTGCTCGATGCCCTGTCGGCGCGGCCGGTCACCAAGGAGCGGGCGTGATTCTTTATCTGCACGGCTTTCGGTCATCGCCACAATCGTTCAAGGCTCGCGTGATGCGCGCGCGGCTGGAAGAGCAGGGACTGATTGGCGAATGGCAATGCCCGACGTTGCCGGTGTCGCCCAAAGAAGCCATTGAGCTTGCCGAAACGCTCGTGGCGCAAGTCCGTCACGACGAGATCACGGTGATCGGCAGTTCGCTCGGCGGGTTTTATGCAACGTGGCTTGCCGAAAAACACGGCTGGCGCGCGGTCCTGCTGAATCCGGCGGTCGTACCGCAAGAGGACCTGAGTTGTTATCTCGGCGAGCAGCCGCTGTGGCATGGCGGCGGCACTATTGTGGTTGAACCGCGTCATATCGACGAATTGCGTGCGCTTACCGTTTCATCGATCACCCGGCCGGACCGCTACTATCTGATCGCGGCCACCGGCGACGAAGTGCTCGACTACCGCACCATGCTCGCGCATTACCCGGACGTGCGGACCACGCTGATCCAGGGCAGCGATCACGCGATCAGCGACTTTCCCAGTTACCTGGACCAGGTGCTCGCGTTCTGCGAGGCCCGGCCGCCTGCTGTCACGGCCTGACGACCCTGAGCGTATCCTTTTATTGTGGACTTGACGCTTCGTGCGGGACGCAAACCCGACCGGACGCCACGTCGACCAACAGTCTTTCGAGAGTATTGAGTGAACGTTTTTTTCGAGGAATCGGGTAGTTTCAAGGCCGGCGCTGTTCTGTCCAAGCAGAACGACGCGTTTCAGGTCGAGTTGCCGGGCGGGCGGCGCGCGAAGGTGCGTGCCAAAGACGTATTGATCGAATTCGAGAAACCGAACGCCGCCGACCTGATGCAGCAGGCGGACGCCATCGCGCAGGAGATCGATCTCGACTTCCTGTGGGAGTGCGCGCCGGAGGAAGAATTTCCGTTTGCGGAACTGGGCGCGGATTATTTCGGCGATAAATTCGGCGCCACCGAACGCGCCGCGCTCGTGCTGCGCATGCATGGATCGCCGGTGTATTTTCGCCGCAAGGGGCGCGGGCAATATCAGCGCGCGCCGCAGGAACAGTTGCAGATGGCGCTGGCCGGGCTGGAAAAGAAACGGCAGCTTGCCCTGGTGCAAGCGGGTTACGAAGCGGAACTGGTCGCTGGAAAGCTGCCCGAGGCGCTGGCCGGAAAGGCGATCGGTTTGCTGACGAAGCCGGACAAGAACTCTATCGAATATAAGGCGCTTGAAGCGGCCGCCGCCGCTCGCGGGATTTCGCAAGCGCGGCTGATGCTGGAAGTGGGCGGCATTCCGTCTGCGCGCGCGCTGCACGAAGCGCGTTTCCTGTCGGAATTTTTCCCGCACGGAACGGGCTTCGCGCCGGTTACCGTGCCGCCGCTCCCCGACGACCTGCCGGAAGCGGACGTGCAGGCGTTCTCTATCGATGACGTCACCACCACTGAAATCGACGACGCGTTCTCCGTCGAGCATCTCGCCGATGGCCGCGTGCGCGTTGGTATTCACATCGCGGCGCCGGCGCTCGGGATCGCGCGCGGCGACATGATCGATGCAATCGCGCGCACGCGGTTGTCCACCGTGTACATGCCCGGCGACAAGATCACCATGCTGCCGGACAGCGTCGTGGACGCGTTCACGCTGGCTGAAGGCGGATTGCGGCCGGCGTTGTCGCTGTACATCATCGTGAATCGGGAAACGCAGGAAATCGTCGCGACCGAAACGCGCGCCGAGCGTGTTTTCGTGAAGAGCAATCTTCGACACAACCATCTGGACGAGCACGTCACCGAGGAATCGCTCGCGGCGGGTAGCGGCGAATACCCGCACAAGGACGACATCGCGGTGCTGTGGCCGCTCGCGCAGGCGCTGTTCGAAAAGCGTCAGGAAGCGCGCGCGGGGTACGGTTTGCGGCGCGAAGTGCAGCGCAATAACGACTTCAATTTCTACGTGGAAGGCGAGCACATCACGATTGCGCCGCGTCGACGCGGATCGCCGCTCGATCTGATCGTCGCCGAGCTGGCGATTTTGGCGAATTCATCGTGGGGCGCGTTTCTCAACGATCACAGCGTGCCGGGGATCTACCGGTCGCAGCGCGGATTCGGTGCGCCGGGCCCGAAGCGCACGCGCATGCAGACCACGCCCGCGCCGCACGAAGGGCTGGGCGTTGCGCAATACGCGTGGAGCACGTCGCCGCTGCGCCGGTATGTGGACCTGGTCAACCAGTGGCAATTGCTCGCGTGCGTGCGGCATGGCGTGACGGCTGCGCTGGTCGCGCCGTTCAAGTCGAAAGACGCCGATTTGTTCGCGGTCGTGCAGGGCTTCGATGACCAGTATTCCGCGTACGCCGATCATCAGCGGCGCATGGAATATTTCTGGTGCTTGCGCTGGTTGAAGCAGGAGAACAAGAAGCATGTGGTGGCGTCGGTGGTGAAGGACGATCTCGTGCGCCTGGATGAAATCCCGTTGATGTTGCATGTGCCCGGCCTTGGCGTGCACGCGCGCGGGACGAAGGTGATGCTCGACGTCGTGGGCATCGACGAACTCACGGTCGAGGCGTCGTGCCGTTTGCTGCATGTGATCGATGCCCCCGCACCGGCGTCGGTGCAAGAGGCCGAGGCGCAGCAGGACGAGATGGAAGAAGAGCTGATCGAAGCGGAAGATTTGAGCGCGGAGAGCGAAGCCGAGGCTCAGGCGGAAGCTTTGCCGGAAGCTGCTGCGCCGGACGGCGAATCCGCCGTGGACGAACCCGCGGGCGAAAGCACGCCCGACACGACGGAGCCCACGCGATGACATCGGGCACTGGGTCTCGGGACCACTATGCCGTGATCGGCAATCCGGTCGCTCACAGCAAATCGCCGTGGATTCATGCGCGTTTCGCGGAGCAGACCGGCGAGGCGATCGAATACGGGCGTGTTTTGGGAACCATCGGCGCGTTCGCGAACGATGTCCGCGCGTTCGCCGAAGCCGGCGGTCGCGGCATGAACGTGACCGTGCCGTTCAAGCTAGACGCCCACGCCTTCGCCAATACGCTCACACCGCGCGCCGCCGCAGCGGGCGCGGTGAACACGCTGGCGTTCAACGCTGACGGCGTGCTCGGTGACAACACCGACGGGGTGGGCCTGGTCCGTGATATCGAAGGTAATCTGGGCGTTGGTCTGAAAGGCGCGCGCGTGTTGCTGCTGGGCGCGGGTGGTGCGGCGCGCGGTGTCGTGCTGCCCATGCTGGATGGCGGCGTGGCGGCGCTGACGATAGTGAACCGGACGGCGTCGAAGGCGCAGCAACTCGTCGATCATTTCTCCGATGCCGCCCATGCCGCGCATGTGCGTTTTTCGGGTGGCGCTGCGGATAGCGTGGAAGCGGGTCCTTATGATGTCATCGTCAACGCGACCGCCGGCAGTCTGGACGACTCCCTGCCCGATTGCGACAACGGTTCGTTCGGCCCCGGTACGCTCGCCTACGACATGATGTACAGCGCCCAGCCGACCGTGTTCATGCGCCATGCAGAAAGCCTCGGCGCGCGTTCGGCGGACGGCCTCGGAATGCTCGTCGAGCAAGCGGCCGAATCGTTTTTCCTGTGGCGCGGGGTGCGCCCGGACAGCGGCGCGGTGCTGCGCGCGTTGCGGCTGGAGTTATCGGCGAAGATTTAGAAAAGCGCGTGGTTGCGCGCGCCATTCCGTTCCAAACAGAAGAAGCACGATGACAAGAACAAAATCGCCCGTTCGTCTCGGGCCGGCTCGGTGGATTGTCTACGGCATCTCGGTGATGGCCATTGCTGCTGTCGCCACGCAGCTCTACTTCTTCGTCATGGTCGGGATTTATACGGTGGTCAATCCCTCGTCGACGGCGTTCATGCGTTCGGACGCATGGCGGCTCGCGCAGGATCGCCCCGACCTCGCCATGCAGCGCACCTGGGTTCCGTACGACGACATATCGCGCAACCTGAAGCGCGCGATCATTGCGTCGGAGGACGCGAACTTCGTCAACAACAACGGTTACGAAACCGACGCCATCCTGCAAGCCTGGGAGAAGAACAAGGCGCGCGGCAAGATTGTCGCGGGCGGGTCGACCATCTCGCAGCAACTGGCGCGCAACCTGTTCTTATCGCGGGAAAAGAGCTACGTGAGGAAGGCGCAGGAACTCGTGATCACGTCGATGCTCGAGCTCTGGATGGACAAGGAGCGCATCTTCGAGATCTACCTGAATTCGGTGGAGTGGGGCAACGGCGTTTATGGCGCTGAAGCGGCGGCGCATTACTACTACAAGACGTCGGCGTCGAAGCTGACCGCGTGGCAATCGGCCCGCCTCGCGGTGATGCTGCCCCGGCCGAAATACTTCGATGAACATCGTGGGTCCGCGTATTTGTCGCAGCGGGCAGGGGTGATTGCGCGCCGGATGGGGGCGGCGGAATTGCCGCATTGAGGGGCTTGTGCCTTGACATAACAGGGGCCGGTTTTGTTTCAGCACCGCAGCACACTATCAAGGTGAGATATATGGAATTCCCAGTGGCGATCCACCAGGACGAGGGCAGCGTGTACGGCGTGATCGTGCCGGGCATTGCCGGCTGTCACTCGTGGGGAGACACCATCGAACAGGCGATTCACAACACTCGCGAGGCGATCGAAAGCCATGTCGCCACGTTGATCGAATGCGGCGAAGAGGTTGACCTGTCTGCTACTCCGGTCGAAGTGCTGGTTCATCAAACGGAATACGCGGGTGCGGTATGGGCGCTCGTCGACGTCGATCCGGCCCAATTCGACACCAAGCCCGAACGAGTGAATATCAGCCTGCCGCGTTTTGTCCTAAGAAAAATCGACGCTTATGCTGGCAAGCATCACGAAACATGCAGCGGGTTTCTGGGGCGTGTCGCACTCGATGCGATTCGTGAAGAGGAAAGAACGCCTGCATAAGCTGGCGAAAATTGGGTTTGCGAGCCCTCGTTTCACCCCCAAAAGCCCCGATTCGTCGGGGTTTTTTGTTTCTGGCGTTATCACTAAAAATCCATAAAATCTCCCAATATGTGAACACATCAATCACATATTGAATATTCGCGACGCGTGGCTCTAAAATCCGATCACAGCCAAAACGGCAGTTGCAGGCGGTCCGGGTTTTCCCGAGGATCGCGTGAAACGAAAAAAGCACTCGGAGACAAGTCATGCCAACGTCAGCGACATCAGCGCATTCGGCGCACTCGCATCTGCACTCGCATCCATGCGTCTCGCACTCCTTATCGATGATCTCCCGCGCCGTTTCCCGCGCGACGCTTCGCCGCGTGCCATTGGCGCGGTAACCCGCGTCGTGAACGAACGCTCAGTCATTCTCAAGCCGCGAACATCGAGTGCCATGACCAAGACCCTGAACACCACCGTTGAGCATGAATTGTCGATGGAGCGCACGGCCGGCAAACCGGCAGCGCCCGACGCAGATGACGCAAGCGGAGCGAGCGAGCCGAGCGGAGCGCAGGCATCGGCGGCTGCACTGCTCGACCTCACGCCGCAGCAAGCCGGCACGCAAACCCTGCTGCGCGGCCTCGCGATTCTCGAAGCCGCAGCCGGCGGCGCGCGCGATCTGCGCAGCATCGGCGCGGCGCTCGGCACGACTCGCAGCACGACGCATCGTCTGGTGAGTTCGCTGGTGCAGGCGCGCTACCTGCGCCAGGTCGGCGGCGGGTATCTGCTCGGCCCGAAGCTGATCGAACTCGGCACGATCGCGCTCGAACAAATGCCGCTCACCGCAGTCGCGCGTCCGCATCTGCAGGTGCTCGCCGAGCATACCCACGACACCATCCACCTTGGCGTGCGTGACGGCGACGACGTCCTCTACATCGACAAGATTCCCGGCACGCGCGGCCTCGAAATGCGCTCGCGGGTAGGTCACCGGATGCCGCTGGCATCGACGGGAATCGGCAAGGCGATGATGCTCGACCTGCCGCCCGAGACATGGTCGAAGCTGCTGGAGGCGTCGCATCGTGTGCTCGCGAAGGTGAGTTTCAGGCCCGATCACCAGCCGGATATCGATACCTTCATCCAGCGCATGACGCGTTATTCGCAAGGCGGCTTCACCTTCGATCTCGAGGAAAACGAAGCGTCGATTCGCTGCGTTGCGGCGCCGGTGCGCGACGCGTCGGGGGCGATCGTGGCGGCCCTGTCGGTGGCGAGCACGATTCCCTACATGCCGTCCGAGCGCATGGAAGAACTGATTCCGGTCGTGCAGCGCGAAGCGCGCGCGATCTCGCAAGAACTCGGCTGGCGCGTTCCGCAGCCCGCAACACGCAGGATCAAACGATGACGCGGACCGACATATCGGCCGAGACGCAACCGGCCCGCGCTGCAGAGGCGCCGGCTCTCATAGCAATCGACTGGGGCACGACAGCGCTGCGCGCCTATCTGCTCGACGCAAGCGGCGCGGTGCTGGATACGCGGGCATCGTCGGCGGGCATCATGAATCTGCCGAAGCCCGCAGCGGAAGGCGGCTTCGACGCCGTGTTCGAAGCAACCTGCGGCGTATGGCTCGCCGGCGGCGCGCCGCTTCCGGTGATCGCGGCGGGCATGGTCGGCAGCGCCCAAGGCTGGATGGAAGCCCCGTACGTGTCCACGCCCGCCGATCCGGCCGCGCTCGTAGCGGGCATCGTGCGCGTGAAAACGCACAAGGGCGTCACCGTTCACATCGTGCCGGGCGTGCTTGAAGACGGCACCTTGCCCAACGTGATGCGCGGTGAGGAAACGCAGATCTTCGGTGCGCTCGCGAGTGATACGGCGCTGGACCACGAACCGTACGGCGGCCTGATCGGCTTGCCGGGAACGCATGCGAAGTGGGCGGTTGTGTCGAAGGGACGGATCGAACGGTTCTACACCTTCATGACCGGCGAGACCTACGGCGCGCTGCGCGACCACACCATCCTCGGCCGCACGATGCGCGCGCCCGATCACCAGGACATGGACGCGTTCATACGGGGTGTCGATACCGCCAAGGACGCCGGCCACGCGGGTTTGCTCGCCACCATTTTCAGCACCCGCACGCTGGGACTGACCGGGCAACTGAAGCCGGAGCAACAAGCGGATTACCTCTCGGGCCTGTTGATCGGCCACGAATTACGCGGCCTCAATGAAGTGCTGGCGCGTGAGCAAGCGGACCTCGCGGGCAAGGCGTTAAGGCTGATCGGCAACGACGCGCTGTGCGAACGGTATCGCCACGCGCTCGCGCGTTTCGGTTGCCACGATGCGCGGACCGTCGCGCACGCGACCGAGCGCGGGTTGCATCGGATCGCGCTGCAGGCCGGCCTGATCCAGTCGAGCGCCGAGCGCATCTAATCAGGAGCAGGACCATGCAAATCGATATCAACCTCCCCGCACCGTACACGCCGCACGCAGGCCTCGCCGCTGCGTTCGAACTGTGTCCGCTGATCGCGATCCTGCGCGGCGTAACACCGGCGGACGCTGCTGACCACGGCCGCGCGTTGTACGAAGCGGGCTTCCGGATCGTCGAAGTTCCGTTGAATTCGCCGCAGCCGTTCGACAGCATCGCGGCAATCCGTCAGGCGCTGCCAGAGGACGCGATCGTCGGAGCGGGTACGGTCCTGCATCCGCATTACGTCGATGAAGTGAAGAAGGCCGGCGGCGATCTGATCGTGATGCCGCACAGCGACGGCGATGTCGTGCGCGCCGCGAAAGCACAAGGGCTTGCCTGTGCGCCGGGCGTCGCAACGCCGAACGAAGCGTTTATCGCGCTGAAGAACGGCGCAGACGTGCTGAAGATGTTTCCCGCCGAGCAGCTTGGCGCGCACGTGGTGAAGGCGTGGCGCGCGGTGATTGCAGCACGCGTGTCGCTGGTGCCGGTCGGCGGGATCTCGCCGGACAACATGGGACCGTTCCTGACGGCGGGCGCGAACGGCTTCGGCCTGGGCTCGGCGCTGTACAAACCGGGTCAGAGCGCCGCAACGACGGCATCTCACGCTAAGGCGTTCATCAACGGATTGGCTGTCGCGCGAGGCCAGAAGAAATGAACCGGCTCGAAGGTAAGGTCGCGGTCATCACCGGCGCCGGGCGCGGCATCGGCGCGGCGATTGCCGGCGCGTTCGTTCGTGAAGGCGCGGCCGTGGTGCTCGCGGAGCTGGACATTGCACTAGCGCGGGAAACGGCGGCGCGGATCGGATCGGCGGACAACGTGCTTGCGGTGCAAACGGACGTGACGCAAAGCGCATCGGTGCAGAATGCCGTCGGCGAAGCCGAAGCGAAGTTCGGCCCCATCGACGTGCTGGTGAACAACGCGGGCATCAACGTGTTTTGCGATCCGCTGACCATGACCGACGACGACTGGCGCCGCTGCTTCGCGGTCGACCTCGACGGCGTCTGGAACGGCTGCCGTGCGGTGTTGCCGGGCATGGTGGAACGCGGGCGCGGCAGCATCGTGAATATTGCATCCACGCACTCGTTCAAGATCATCCCCGGTTGTTTTCCGTACCCCGTGGCGAAGCACGGCGTGATCGGGTTGACGCGGGCGCTGGGTATCGAATACGCGGGGCGGCAGGTGCGGGTGAATGCGATTGCGCCGGGTTACATCGAGACGCAACTCACGCACGACTGGTGGAATGAACAGGCCGATCCGGCCAAAGCGAAACAGGCAACGCTCGATCTGCAACCGATGAAGCGCATTGGCCGGCCGGAGGAAGTGGCGATGACTGCCGTGTTCCTCGCCTCGGACGAAGCGCCGTTTATCAACGCGAGTTGCATCACGGTGGATGGCGGGCGCTCGGCGCTGTACCACGACTGAAACCATACGAATACATAGCTAAGCAGCAAAGGATGACGCACTGGCCGTGGTGCGACGTCATGACAACAAGACGCGGCCAATACCTTCGTACCAACTAGACAGTCAAGTCAGGAGACAGACCATGAAACGCAGAATGTTCCTCACGCTTGTTGCCACGGCCACCGCAGCAAGCGCGACCTTGTTCACGGCGCCGGTGGCGCAAGCCGCCGATGACGTCAAGATCGGCTTCCTGGTGAAGCAGCCCGAAGAGCCGTGGTTCCAGGACGAGTGGAAGTTCGCCGAAATCGCGGCCAAGGCAAAGGGCTTCACGCTGGTGAAGATCGGCGCACCGTCGGGTGAAAAGGTGATGAGCGCGATCGACAACCTCGCCGCCCAAAAGGCCCAGGGTTTCGTGATCTGCACGCCTGACGTCAAGCTCGGACCGGGCATTGTCGCGAAGGCTAAAGCGGCCGGACTGAAGATGATGACGGTGGACGATCGTCTGGTCGACGGTTCGGGCAAGCCGATCGAATCGGTCCCTTACATGGGCATCTCGGCTTACAACATCGGCAAGCAGGTGGGTGACGGCATCGCCGCCGAGATCAAGAAGCGCGGCTGGAACCTGGCTGAAACCGGCGCTATCGACGTGACCTACGAGCAACTGCCGACCGCGCATGACCGCACGACGGGCGCTGCCGACGCACTGGTCGCAGCGGGCTTTCCGAAGGCGAACATCGTGATGGCGCCGCAAGCGAAGACCGACACGGAAAACGCGTTCAACGCTGCGAATATTGCGCTCACGAAGAATCCGCAGTTCAAGCACTGGGTGGCGTTCGGCCTGAACGACGAAGCCGTGCTCGGCGCCGTGCGCGCAGCGGAAGGCCGTGGTTTCAAGGCGGACAACATGATCGGCGTGGGGATCGGCGGCTCGGATTCGGCCTTGAGCGAGTTCAAGAAACCCAACCCGACGGGCTTCTACGCGACCGTCATCATCAGCCCGAAGCGTCATGGCGAGGAAACGTCGGAACTCATGTACACGTGGATCAAGGACGGCAAGGAACCACCGCTCGTGACGCTGACCACCGGCATGCTGGCAACGCGTGACAACGTGGGCGAAGTGCGCGAAAAGATGGGCCTGGCATCGGCCAAGTAAGGTCTTTTCGTATCAGGTATCGGTAGAGCAATACGGGCCGCAGCGTTTCGGCATGAAGCGCCGCGGTCCGCATGAAACATAAGGAGGCGATGTGTCTGCGACGCTGCGTTTTGACAATATCGGTAAGGTTTTTCCAGGCGTGCGCGCGCTCGACGGCGTGTCGTTCGACGTCAACGCCGGCGAAGTGCACGGCCTGATGGGCGAGAACGGCGCGGGCAAATCGACTTTGCTGAAAGTGCTGGGCGGTGAATATCAGCCGGATTCCGGGCGTGTCCTGATTGATGGCAACGAGGTGAAGTTCGCGAGCGCGGCCGCGTCGATTGCGGCGGGCATCGCGGTGATTCACCAGGAATTGCAGTACGTGCCCGATCTCACGGTCGCCGAGAACCTGCTGCTGGGTTCCTTGCCGAACACGTTCGGCTGGGTGCACAAGCGCGAAGGGAAAAAGCACGTGCGCGAACGGCTGCTGCAAATGGGGGTCGATCTCGACCCGAACGCGAAGCTCAAGAAGCTTTCCATCGCGCAACGGCAGATGGTGGAAATCTGCAAGGCGCTGCTGCGCAACGCACGCGTGATTGCGCTCGATGAACCCACGTCGTCGCTGTCGCATCGCGAGACGGAAGTGCTGTTCAAGCTCGTGCGCGAGCTGAAGGCGGACAACCGCGCGCTGATCTACATCTCGCACCGTATGGACGAGATCTACGAGCTGTGCAATACGTGCACGATTTTCCGCGATGGCCGCAAGATCGCATCGCACCCGAATCTGGCCGAGGTGCCGCGCGATATGCTCGTGCAGGAAATGGTCGGGCGTGAAATTTCGGATATCTACGATTACAAGCCACGCAAACTCGGCGATGTGCGCTTTTCCGTGAAGAACGTGGAAGGTCACGCGCTGCGTGAACCGACGAGTTTCGACGTGCGCCGCGGCGAGATTGTCGGCTTCTTCGGGCTGGTGGGCGCGGGGCGCAGCGAACTGATGCACCTCGTCTACGGCGCGGACCATAAGAAGGCCGGCACGATCGAGCTCGATGGCCAGCCGATCAAGATCCGCAGCGCGGGTGAAGCGATCAGGCACGGCATCGTGATGTGCCCTGAGGACCGGAAAGAAGAGGGCATCGTGGCAATGGCGTCGGTGTCCGAGAACATCAACATCTCGTGCCGCCGGCATTACTTGCGTGGCGGGCTGTTCCTGGACCGGAAGAAAGAAGCCGCAACCGCTGACCGTTTCATCCAGTTGCTGAAGATCAAGACGCCGAGCCGCAAGCAAAAGATTCGCTTCCTCTCCGGCGGCAATCAGCAAAAAACCATTCTGTCGCGCTGGCTCGCGGAGCCGGAACTGAAAGTCGTGATCCTCGATGAACCCACGCGCGGCATTGACGTGGGCGCGAAGCACGAGATCTATAACGTGATTTATCAACTGGCCGAACGCGGCTGCGCGATCGTGATGATTTCGTCCGAGTTGCCGGAAGTGCTGGGCGTGTCCGACAGGATCCTGGTGATGCGGCAAGGGCGGATCGCGGGCGAATTGCCGCGCGGGAAGGCGACCGAAAAATCAGTGCTGAATCTTGCGCTGCCTGTGCAATCCGAACCGACTGCGCAGGCAGCCTGAAGTAAAAAAGTGGAGATGGAGGACATCATGGAAGTCAGGGAAAACATTACCAACACGCTGGTGCCAGCAAAGAACGACAAGCAGAAATGGTGGCAACAGATCACCGAATACAGCCTGGTCGTGATCTTTATCGTGATGTTCATCACGATGTCGCTCTCGGTCGATCACTTCTTCTCCATTGAGAACATGCTCGGCCTGGCGCTGTCGATTTCGCAGATCGGCATGGTTGCGTGCACGATGATGTTCTGTCTCGCATCGCGGGATTTCGACTTGTCGGTGGGGTCCACGGTGGCGTTCGCCGGCGTGCTCTGCGCAATGGTGCTGAACGCTACGGGCAATACGTTTATCGCGATTATTGCGGCGGTGGCGGCGGGGTCGGCCATTGGTTTTGTGAACGGTGCAGTGATTGCGTACTTGCGGATCAACGCGCTGATTACTACGCTGGCTACGATGGAAGTCGTGCGCGGGCTCGGGTTCATCGTGTCGCATGGGCAGGCGGTGGGCGTGTCGTCGGATACGTTTATCGCGCTGGGCGGCTTGACGATGTTCGGCGTCTCGCTGCCGATCTGGGTCACGCTGGCGTGTTTCATCGTGTTCGGCGTGCTGCTGAATCAGACCGTGTACGGGCGTAATACGCTCGCGATTGGCGGTAACCCGGAAGCGTCACGTTTGGCTGGTATCAACGTGGAACGCACGCGTATCTGGATTTTCCTCATCCAGGGCGCGGTCGCGGCGCTCGCCGGGGTGATCCTGGCGTCGCGGATTACGTCGGGGCAACCGAACGCCGCCGACGGCTTCGAGCTCAACGTGATTTCCGCGTGTGTGCTCGGTGGCGTGTCACTGCTCGGCGGCCGCGCGACCATCTCGGGCGTGGTGATCGGCGTGCTGATCATGGGCACGGTCGAGAACGTGATGAACCTGATGAACATTGACGCGTTCTACCAGTACCTCGTGCGCGGCGCGATCCTGCTTGCTGCCGTGCTGCTCGACCAGTTGAAGAATCGCGGCTCGCGTGACTAAATGCGGCGACTAAAAGAGAGGTTAGGGACAGATGGCCAGTTCAGTCGATAAAACCCTCGCGCGCTATCCGAGCCTCGCCGGAAAAGTCGTGCTGATTACCGGCGGTGCGACCGGCATTGGCGCGGCGTTCGTCGAGCATTTCTTCGATCAGGGCGCGAAGGTCGCATTCTTCGATATCGACACCAATGCCGGCGAAGCGCTCGCGGACCAGCTCGGCGCGGACCTGGCCGACGGGCAATTCCGGCCCATGTTCCTGCGCGTGGATCTCACCAATATCGACGCGCTGCGCAAAGGCATTGCCGATGTACGCACCACGTTGGGGCGCATCGGCGTGCTGGTGAACAACGCGGCGAACGACAGGCGTCACAAGATCGAGGACGTGACCCCCGAGTCCTACGACGCGGGAATCGCGGTGAATATCCGCCATCAGTTTTTCGCGGCACAGGCGGTGATTGACGACATGAAGCAGCTCGGCGGCGGGTCGATCGTGAACCTGGGCTCGATTAGCTGGATGCTTAAACAGGGCGGTTTTCCGGTGTACGTGACCGCAAAAGCGGCCGTTCAAGGTATGACGAATGGCCTCGCACGCGATCTGGGCCCGTTCAACATCCGGGTGAACACGCTTGTCCCGGGATGGGTGATGACGGACAAGCAACGCCGCTTGTGGCTGGATGAAGCCGGCAGGCGCGCGATCAAGGAAGGCCAGTGCATTGATGCGGAATTGCTGCCCGTGCATCTTGCGCGTGCCGCGTTGTTCCTGGCGTCTGACGACAGCAGCATGATGACCGCGCAGGAAGTGGTCATTGACGGAGGCTGGGCATGAAAGCGGATCTGCTGATCGACAGCCAATGTGCGCTGGGTGAGGGCGCAACGTGGTGTGCCGAAACCGGGCGTTTTTACTGGACGGATATTGAAGGCGAGCGTTTGTGGCGCTACGATCCACGCGATGCCGGTTCCGTTTCGTTCGCCATGCCGGAACGGCTTGCATGCTTCGCGTTATGCGCCGATGCTGACGTGCTGTTGCTCGGACTCGCTTCGCGGCTGGCGTTCTTTAGTCTGAAGACTGGCGCGATCGAAACGATCATGCCGGTGGAAGCCGATCTGCCGACGCGCATCAACGACGGCAAATGCGACCGCCAGGGGCGCTTCGTGTTCGGCACGAAACATGACGTGGAGAAGGCGGAGAAGATTGGCGGGTTTTATCGGTTGAACGGAGATCTGTCGCTTGAGCGTTTGCCGCTCGGCGAGTGTGCGATTTCGAACAGCATCGCGTTCAGTCCGGATGGGTCGCGCATGTATTTCTGCGATTCCCCGGAGCGCGAGATTCGCGTCTGTGATTACGATTCGTTTGCAAATCAGCGCGTGTTTGTCGAACTGTCAGATGCGAGCGGCGAGCCGGACGGTTCTGCCGTCGATAGCGATGGTGGCTTGTGGAACGCGCAGTGGGGCGGCGGCCGCGTGGTGCGTTATGACGCCGATGGCCGCGAAACAGCGCGCATCGAGGTGCCGACGGCGCAGCCAAGCTGCGTCGCGTTCGGTGGGGCGCAGTTCGGCACGGTGTATATCACGAGCGCGCGGGTCGGATTGGATGCAGGCGCGTTGCAGGACGATCCGCACGCGGGCGCGGTGTTTGTTGCGGCTATTGCCACACCGCTGGCGAGGGGTATCGCCGAGCCGGTGTTTCGCGGACATAACCGCGCGCAATGAGATGCGGGTCGGTGCAGCGGGGCTCTACACGCTGCACCGCAGATCCGCGGTATCACGTTCCAAGCAAAACACGAGTCGGCGCGCACGACGCGCCGCCCGCAGCTTCCCGGGCACACTGGCGCCTCAGGCCAGGACCACGGGATCGATCGCCTCTCGTTCGGAGTCAGCCATATGACCGTTGCCCGCTCAGCAGGAAGCCCCACGCCCACGCCAGCGTCGTCCCGGGCAGCAGTGCCCACCCGCCGCTCGAAGCTTGCCGCCGCGACGGAGCCGCCGATTCGCCCGGGGCCGGCGACGTCGGTCGTCGCAATGGGCGGTCCGGGTGTCAACGGTTGCATCACGCTGGCCAACGCACAATTACGCCTCGATGTCGCGCCCGCTCTCGGCGGCGGCATCACGCGCTTTGACTGGCGCAGCGACGGCGCACTGGTGCCGATCTTCCGGCCGTGCCTCGCGCCGAGCGCGGCCACCGATCCGAACGAACTCGCGTGTTATCCGCTGCTGCCGTATTCGAACCGCATCGGCGGGGGGCGGTTTCAGTTTTTGGGCCGCGGTGTCGATGTGCCTTGCAACCGGCCCGGCGAGCCGCTGCCGCTGCATGGCGACGGCTGGCTTGGCGCGTGGGACGTGGCGTCGGAGACTCCGACGCACGTGCGCCTGACCCTCGATCGCCGCGATGGCGCGCCGTATTCGTATCTGGCGACCCAGTCGTTTACGCTCGAAGCGTCGACGCTCGTGGTGACGCTTTTTATCCAGAACACCGGGCGCGATGCATTGCCGTTCGGGCTGGGATTGCATCCGTTCCTCACGCGCGAAGCCGATACCGAGTTGTCCGCGGCCGCCGACGGCTTGTGGCTTTGCGGCGACGACTTCCTGCCGATCCGTCACGTTCCGGCCCCGCCCGCGTGGCAATTCGGCGTGGCTTACCCCATGCCCGCAGCGATGGTGAACAACGCATTCACCGGCTGGAGCGGACGCTCGAGCGTGATGTGGCCGAAGCGGCGGTTGTCGCTGACCATTTGCGCCGATACCGATTACTACGTGCTCTACGCGCCGGCAGGCCAGAATTTCTTCTGCTTCGAACCCGTCGATCACCCGATCAACGCGGTGAATCTGCCCGGCGGCGGTGCGGCGCACGGCATGACGGTGCTGGCGCCGGGCGAAGGCCTGACGCGCGAGTTCAGCTTTACTGTTGAACGGTCAGGAGAAGCCAAGCGGCGCGGGCGGCCTAAGCAGCCCGCGGGGCAGAAAGCTCGCAAGACGGCGGCGGTCGTGCGGTGAGGCGGTTGCCGTTAGCGATTGGCCGTTAGCCGCGTGTCAAAGAACGCCGCGGCGGCGCGTTAAAATGCGGCATCGCTTATTTGCCCTTTCGTCCCGGATGCCCATGTCTTTCATCGAATCGCTCAACGCCGCCTGGTCGCGGACCCAGTCTCTACTCTGTGTCGGACTTGATCCGGAGCCGTCACGGTTTCCCGGTGCATTGAACGGCCGTGCTGATTCGATCTTCGACTTTTGCCGCGACATTGTTGACGCTACGGCGCCGTTCGCCTGCTCGTTCAAACCACAGATTGCGTATTTCTCGGCGCATCGGGCGGAGGATCAGCTCGAGCGGTTGATTGCGCATATTCACGCCGAGCATCCCGGTTTGCCCGTGATCCTGGACGCAAAACGCGGCGATATTGGCAGCACCGCCGAGCAATATGCAATCGAAGCGTTTGATCGATACAAAGCCGATGCCGTCACGGTCAATCCGTATATGGGGTTTGATTCGGTTCAGCCGTATCTGGAACATGACGGAAAGGGCGTAATCATTTTGTGCCGCACGTCGAATGCCGGTGGGTCGGATCTGCAGTTTCTTGAGGTCGATGGAACGCCGCTTTATCAGGTCGTGGCGCGGCTGGCCGCCGGGAAGTGGAATGCGAGCGGGCAATTAGGCCTGGTCGTGGGTGCGACGTTTCCCCGGGAAATTGAAGTCGTACGGTCTATTGTTGGCGATATGCCGCTTCTGATTCCGGGCATTGGCGCTCAAGGCGGTGACGTTGAAGCGACTGTTCGTGCCGGGCGGGATTCGTCGGGCAAAGGCGGGATGCTGATTAATTCTTCGCGCGCGATTATTTATGCGGGCAAGGGCGATGATTTTGCTGACGCTGCGGCCGAAGCGGCACGGCGGACGCGCGACGCGATTAATGCAGTGGTTTGAAGGGGTTGTCCGCTCGGGGCCCGGGACAGAAGGGCCTTATCCCTCGATGATTTGCTGAATCCGCTCCAGCGCCGCAACGGTAGAGCCCTCTACGGCGCAATCCACGATCTTCCGATCCTCGATGCTTCTCAGCCACGTCAGTTGGCGTTTACACAACTGACGCGTCGCGAACACGCCTTTATCGCGCATGGTCGCGTAGTCGATTTTCCGGTCGAGGTATTCCCAGACCTGGCGGTATCCGACACAGCGCATCGATGGCATTGCCGGCGTTAAATCGCCACGTGCGCGCAATGCCTCGACTTCTTCTATCAGGCCTGCCTTCAGCATCTCGTCAAAGCGCTTTTCGATTCGCTTATGCAGCACGCTTCTATCCGATGGCTCCAACGCGATCGGAACAAATTCAGGGTCACCCTCCCGGCTCCTTTTCGGGTCTTTTAATATCGCGGATAGGGTTCTGCCCGTCAGCATATGAACCTCCAACGCACGCTGGATCCGCTGCGAATCGTTGGGCGCGAGCCGTGCTGCGGTTTCCGGATCGATAGCCATTAGTCGCGCGTGCATTGCGGGCCAACCATCTCGTGCTGCTTCCGCGTCAAGTTCAGCGCGCATTTGCGGATTCGCCTCCGGCAAATCGTTTAATCCACGCGTCAATGCCATGTAATACAACATCGTGCCGCCGATCAGTAGCGGGATGCGTCCGCGCGCTTCAATCTCTGCCACCAGCTTCAACGCATCATTCCGAAACTGCGCCGCCGAATATGCTTCGGTCGGGTCAATGATGTCGATCAGATGATGCGCCGCCACCGCGCGTTCCTCTGCCGTGGGTTTCGCCGTGCCTATATCCATGCCGCGATAAACCAGCGCCGAATCCACGCTGATGATTTCCACCGGCCGGCGTTGAGCGAACGCGAGCGCCGCGGCGGTCTTTCCGGATGCCGTCGGTCCCAGCAAACAGGCAATACGCCGCGCGCTCATTGACCGCGCATGAAGAGTCGGTCGAGATCGCCGAGCGTCAGCTGGAACCAGGTCGGACGGCCATGGTTGCACTGGTCGCCACGCTCGGTGGCTTCCATCTGGCGCAGCAATCCGTTCATTTCGTCCAGCGTCAGACGCCGGTTTGCCCGTACCGCGTGATGGCATGCCAGCGTGCCCAGCAATTCATGCTGGCGCTCGGTCAGGACCCGTGAGCCGCCGTAAGCCTGCAAATCCGAAATCACCGCACGCGCCAAAGATTGCAAATCGGCATCTTTCAGCAGCGCAGGGACCGCACGGATAGCGATCGAACCCGGCGACAGAATCGCCAGATCGAAGCCCAGCGCGTCCAGTACTTCACGCTCTTCCTCGACCACACCCATTTCCACGGCATCGACGGTCATTGTCACCGGAATCAGCAACGGCTGAACCGCGATCGCCCGGTCAGCGAGCGAGTTCTTGAACTGCTCGTAAAGGATCCGCTCGTGGGCCGCGTGCATGTCGACGATGATCAGCCCCTGCGCGTTCTGCGCCAGCACGTAGATGCCGTGAATCTGGCCCAGCGCGAAGCCCAATGGCTGCTCACTGGCCCCTATGTCCGGAGCACCCGGCATCGCGGCGTAGAGCGGCGCGCTGGCCTGGTTCGGTGAGTAAGCGTCTGAACTCACGCTCGCGGCGAGCGTCGTGCCCTGGGGCGTGCCGGCGTTCAGATCGCGGCGGCCGAACAACGCGTCGTACAGCGCCAGCGGTTGCGCGACCGGCAAGTTGCCCTGCGTCATCCTCGATTGCCGCAGCCAGTTCGTGCCGGTGTCGTTTCTCTGCCCCGAACCTGGCGTGGAATCGGTCAGCGAACTTGTGCCCATACCCGCCAAACCCGCGCCCGCGTAAGGCCGTGCGCTAAACGATGCGATTCCTGTTGGCTCCAATTGCGCGGCGTGGCCGCCAGCCGTCGTTTCCGGCGATGCTCCCGCATTACGCGCCAACGCCCGCTGCACGGCGTGGAACACATACTGGTGGATCGAGCGCGAATCGCGAAAACGCACTTCGATCTTCGATGGATGCACGTTCACATCGACGGATTCCGGCGGCAAATCCAGGAACAGCACGTACGAGGGATACCGGTTGCCGTGCAGAACGTCCTCGTAAGCCGCGCGCACGGCGTGCGTCAGCAGCTTGTCGCGCACAAAGCGGCCGTTCACGAAGAAGTATTGCTGGTCGGCGCGGCCGCGGCTCGCGGTCGGCAAGCCGGCGCAGCCGTACACGGCCAGTGGTCCGGCGCGTTCGTCGAGCGGCAGGTGCGCGGTGGCGAAGACGTCGCCGAGAATTTTTGCCACGCGCGTGGACGGGTCCGACGCGTTCCAGTGCTCGACGGCCTTGCCGTTATGAATCACCGATATCGCAATGTCCGGCCGCGCCAGTGCCACCCGCCGGATCACTTCCAGGCAATGCCCGAGTTCGGTCTGCTCGCTCTTCAGGAATTTCCGGCGTGCGGGCGTGTTGAAGTACAGCTCGCGCACTTCCATGGTCGTACCGATAGTTCCGGCCGCGGGCGAGATCGCACCGGTCTGGGCGTCGATGCGCGTGGCATGCGCACAGGCCGCCGTCCGGCTGGTGATGAAAAGCTCCGCCACCGATGCAATCGACGCCAGCGCTTCCCCGCGGAACCCAAGCGACGCCACGGCTTCGAGCTCGGCAAGCGAGCGGATCTTGCTGGTGGCGTGGCGCAACAAGGCCAGAGGGAGTTCGGCGGGCGGAATGCCGCAGCCGTCGTCGACGATCATGATGCGCTTCACGCCGCCTTCGTCTAGCGTGATTCGCAAGCTCGACGCGCCCGCGTCCAGCGCGTTTTCGAGCAATTCCTTCACCACGGACGCCGGCCGTTCGACCACCTCGCCCGCCGCGATCTGGCTGATCAGCTGGTCGGGCAGGGGTTGAATGGCGCGCAGCGGACGCGCGGCGGGGGCGGGCGAATCGGAAATCGCGTCGGATGAGTCGATGAGATCGGGCATGCCGAATTATAAAGCTTCGCGCCGGTGAACGATTTCGTCGCCGTTCGGTCTCCCAGTACGCGATTGCCGTGGTGCCGTCTTGTGCGGTCCAGCGCGCCAATAAGTGCCAAAAACCGGTTAATGAATATCCGCTTCGGGAATTTTCCCGCGTCGAGTTCGGTATCATGGCGCGACTGTTTTTATCGCAACGTTTGCAACGGTATGCCCGTGCATGCACGCTGCCGTGCGCTAAGTTTCCGCTAATTCAATCCTGATCGAGGCCCCTTTTGGATACGCTGCTGTCATTCCTGACTCTTATTCTTCACATAGACAAATCGCTCGGGTATTTCATCCAGCATTACGGTGCATGGGTGTACGCGGTGTTGTTCCTGATCGTGTTCTGTGAAACCGGGCTCGTGGTGTTTCCATTCTTGCCAGGCGATTCGCTGCTCTTCATTGGCGGCGCGTTCGCGGCAAGCGGCTCGATGGATCTCGGCGCGTTGATCGTGCTGCTGCTGATCGCCGCCATACTTGGGAATACGGTGAATTACTGGATTGGCCGCGCGATCGGCCCCAAGGTATTCGATACCCACATTCCCGTGCTCGAACGTTTCCTCGATCGCGAAGCGCTGCGCAAGACGCAAGGTTTCTACGAGCGCCACGGCGGCAAGACCATCGTGCTCGCGCGCTTCGTGCCTATCGTGCGGACGTTTGCGCCATTTGTTGCGGGCGCATCGGCGATGAAGGCATCGCGTTTTCAATTGTTCAACATACTCGGCGCGCTGACCTGGGTATTGCTGCTCGTGCTGCTTGGTTATTTCTTCGGCAATATCCCGTTTATTCGCCAGTATCTGAACGTGATCGCGCTGGTTGGCGTGTGCGCGGCGATTGTGCCGATCGTGTTGGGCGCGTTGTGGAAAGTCATGCGGCGCAAAGCGGGCAGTTGAGTCGGGCAGTTGAGTCGCATTGATTGGTTCGACAGCGCTTTCGAAGCCGCCGGGGCGGTGCTTTGAAGGGGCGAGCATCACAGGCATGGTGGTGCGTCCGCCGGTGTCTTCGCCGCAAAAACGTAAAAGGTTAGAATGCCGAATCGTCGGATCGGCGTTTCGAATATCGAGATGAACGATTCCGATATTTCGTGAACAAACGTTAAATGTTTTATGCTGGCGAAGGTTGGCGAGGTGTCATGGTTGATGGTGGAACAAACACGAAGTGAAGCGGGAGCGGCGCGCAACTGGCGTCGTCTCAGGCTGGCGGTGGCGGTGCTGGGTGTGACGGCGCTGCTCGCCGGCTGCGGGATTTTTGGCTGCGGCGGCAGTGCAACGAACGGCGGGGCTTTCGGCGGGTGCGGGGCCGGCATGCGGTTCTGAGCGCCCACGCGCAGCCCGGAAATATCGATAACAGGAAGTCAGGGAAAACGGCAAGCATGGCGGTATCGCGTTCAGGTAATTCAGGATGGGCCGTCAACGGCCGGGTGGGCGTGCTGGGTGCGCTCGTTTCTATCGGCGTGGCTGTCTCGATCGCCGGTTGCTCGACGGCGCTTACGCCTGCGCCAATCGTCGACCAGTCGACGGGCGGCACGAGTTCGCCTGTGGTGATTCCCACTACGCCACCGAATGCCGGGCCTACCGGGCCGGTCGCCGTTGCGCCGCCGGTGCAGGCGGACGCCGGGCCGGGGTTTTATCGCGTGAAGCCGGGCGATACGCTTTACGGCATCGCGCGTGCGCAGAAGCAGCGCCCATCCGATCTCATCAAGTGGAACAACCTGCCCGAGAGCAAGCAGGTCAACATTGACCAGTTGCTGCGGGTTGCGCCGCCTGGCAGTACACCTTCGGCCAGCACCGATGACTGGAGCAAACAGGCTTCGTCGGCGGCCGGATCGAAGTCGGCGCCACCGATCATCGGCGCGCCGCCGGCTACGGCGAACAACAACCCCGCCCCCGATACCAGCACGCCCGCGATCAATTCGAAGGGCGCGTGGCTTGCGTGGCCGGCACAAGGCGACGTGATCACGAAGTTTGGCGAGGGCGGCAGCAAGGGTATCGATATTGGCGGCAAGCTCGGCGAGCCGGTGAAAGCCGCGGCCGCCGGACGCGTGGTTTATGCGGGCAGCGGCTTGCGGGCCTACGGGCAGATGATCATCGTCAAGCACAGCAACGACTTCCTCACGGCCTACGCGCACAACAGCAAGCTGCTGGTGAAGGAAGGCGACACCGTGCGCCAGGGTGCGCCAATCGCGGAAATGGGGACGGGGCCGAACAACAAGCCGCTGCTGCATTTCGAATTGCGCAAGTCCGGTCAGGCGGTCGATCCGGTTCCGTCACTCAAGAAGGCGGGATGACGAACAGCGCGCGTGCAACAGTGAGGGCTGCGGACATGCATCGACCGATGAAGCGACTCATGCTCGTGGCTGCGTGCATAGCTGCCGTGTCACTCACTGGCTGCAACGACCAGCAAAACGCGGACGCCATGAACAAGTTGAAAGCGTTTTTCAATGCCGTCAAACCGGACGCGTTGCTGCTGAAGGACCTGACTCCAGGCGTCACGACCGAGGCGCAGATCCGCGACCAGATGGGCGAGCCGGAGACGGTGCGCACCTATACCGACGGTTCGAAGCGTCTCGAGTATCCGCGCGGTCCGGCGGGGACGAACACCTATTTCGTCGATATCGATGCGAACGGCAAGTTCGTCGCCGTCACGCAGGTCCTGACGGCGGAAAACATCGCCAAGGTACGGCCGGGCATGACGCAGGACGAGGTTCGCAGGCTGCTGGGCAAGCCCACCACCATTGCCGAATATCCGCTGAAGAAGGAGCGCGTGTGGAGCTGGCACTGGGAAGAGGGCGGTGTGACCCGCGACGCCATGTTCAACGCGCATTTCGGCCCAGATGGCATTGTGACGACCACCTCGCGATCGGAAGCATTAGGTGGCGGCAAGCATTGAGCGGGAGTAGAGGGGCACGGGGCATAGCTAATTCGATGCACGATCAAAAATCAAAACACGCGCATGAGCGCGAGGCACTGATGGCGCTGGCGGCGCGTCATCGCGCAGAGCGGGCGAGGGCGTTGGAAGCGGACGGTGCGCTCTGGCAATGCGGACGAGGCCATGCCTGGGACGACGGCGTCAGTGCGGCGCAAAACGTGCGCTGCATGAACTGCGTGGCGCAACGCCGTGAGCAGCATACCGAACGATTGAAAGCACTCGCGCGAGAGCGCGGCGGACGGTTGATATCGCCGTCTTACGTCGATGCCGCCACACCCCTGCAATGGGAATGCGCGTTCGGACATGCCTGGGCTGCACCACCGGACGCCGTGATGCGTCGCTGGTGCGCGGAGTGCTTGCGCCGAGGCGTGTATGACTCAACGTATGCTCTGAAGACCTTATCGTAGCCACGCGCAAATTATTTTCGATTCGTCCGGAATAGACGGGAAAAAAATGGGTTCGCCCTAGTACCAACCCGTTAAACACCTTGGAGTCGAAAATGAAAAAGATTGCCCTGTTCGTGATGTCCGCTGCCGTCCTTGCATCGTCGAGCGTATTTGCCCAGGCTCAAGGCCTGACCCGTGCGGAAGTCCGCCAGCAACTCGTTGAAGCGCAGCAAGACGGTTCACAATTGGTTAGCAATGCTTCTTATCCCGATGTCGCGCGTATTTATACGAATCAGGTCGCGCAGACGAGGCAGGGCACTTCGGCATACGGTGGCGTGACCGCAGGGTCGAGCGTGAGTTCGGCGCGTGTCGCGAACGGCAGCGGCCACGAAGCCTGTGTCGGACCGGTTAGCTTCTGCAACATCTATGCAGGTTCGTGATGGCTGCACGGACGGCTCGTTCATGCCCGGTATGAGTCGCGAGTCGTCCCTTTCGTGATTTATCGCAGAAGGATCAATTGAGGCACGGCGTTCGCGCCGCACCAGACAATCGCGTTTTGCGCATGCCGCGCGCCGAGTTGTTTCGCCACGTCCAGCGGTAAGCCGAGGATCAGGAAACTCGGTTCACCCGGCCATTGACCCGACGGATGCTCGCCTATCCCTTCGATAAACCTCAAGCCCTCGCCAAGGAGTTCATCTGCCAGCGCGGCTTGCCGGCGCGTATTGGCATCTGCATCGGTCAACGTGCTGAACGGATTCGCAGCGGTCACAAACGCGCTGCAGTCGACGGCATAAGCCCGATGAAGTTCGGCGAGCGCAGGATTAGCGATGCCTATATGCAACGTCGCAGGGGTATCTCCCAGGACGCGATAGTGCGTTTCCTCATAAGCCCGGAGCATGTCCGGGTCGATGGCGGAATTGAGTTGCACGTTATCTCCTTTCGCGAGCACGAAATCCCGGCTAAGTGCGTTCCGAAGAAATCCTATCAGAATGGAAACGTGCACCGTTGTTGTCGTGCCGGTATCGGGGTTGGCCGAGAATGAAATCCCGAGCTCGCGCATTGTGCGGAAATCGGCAACGCGATGTTTCCTTTTCGTGGTTGAACAAATCCGCTATAGCGTCGATATTTAATGCCAACCGCCGCACGCTGAGCCAGCCGGCCGGGAACACACAAACACTTTGTGGAGTTCAGGTTGGCCATGACAACTCGCGCGAACAGCTGTGTCATCGAAAGCGATGCGGTCGCATCATTCCCGGACATACTGTCCACCGAAGCGGTGGATTTCATCGCGGCGCTGCATCGCGAATTCGAGCAATCGCGTCAGCACGTTCTGCACTATCGCAAGGAGCGATCCGACCATCGGCTGCATGGAGGCAGCTTCGAATTCCTATCGAGCACCGCGGGCATACGCAACGATCCGGACTGGCGCGTGCGCGTAGCCCCCGACGATCTGATCGACCGGCGCGTGGAGATCGCAGGTCCGGCGGAGAACCGGAAGATCGTCATCAATGCGCTCAACGCTCATGCTCAGGTGTGGGTGGCCGATCTGGAAGACGCGATGTCACCCACCTGGCACAACGCTTTAGCGAGCCAGCGCAACCTGATGGATGCGGTCAAAGGGGACATTGCCTACCTTGATCCGAGCGGCAAGCAATACAGGCTCGAAGGCAGCACGACGGCGATCGTGGTCAGGCCACGCGGCTGGCATTTGTCCGAGCAGCATGTGCTTGTTGATGGACGCGCCGTATCGGCTAGTCTGGTCGATTTCGGCCTGTATTTCTTTCATTGTGCCCGCAGGCAAATCGAGCGCGGCAGCGGCCCCTATTTCTATTTGCCCAAGCTGGAGAACCACGTCGATGCGCAGCTCTGGAACAACGTATTCGAATTCGCGCAGGACTGGGTTGGCATCCCACGGGGCAGCATCCGGGCGACAGTGCTTATCGAGCACATTGGCGCTGCTTTCGAAATGGACGAGATACTGCATGCTCTCGGCCCTCACGCCGCTGGACTGACGGCTGGACGCTGGGATTATCTGTTCAGTATTGCGAAGGAGTTTAGGCGCCGAGCGGACTTCGTCTTTCCAGACCGTGCGGAACTGACGATGGGGCTGCCGTTCATGCGCGCCTATACCGAGTTGCTGATCCGTACCTGCCATCGACGCGGCACGCACGCCCTGGGCGGCGTCGCTACGCAGATTCCGGACCGGCACGACATGCAAGCTCGAAACCGTGCGGTCGAGGCCGTGCGCCGCGACAAGGAGCGCGAGGCTGTCGAGGGTTTCGACGGCACCTGGGTGGTTCACCCCGACCTGGTCCCGGTGTGTCACGCCGCCTTTGACCGGGTACTTTGCGGGCGAGCGCATCAGATCAGCCGCTTGCACGGCAAGGTCGAGACAACGGCAGCGGACCTGATGGCCGCCGATCGTCTTGATGGTCAAATCACCGAACACGGCTTGCGGTCCAACATCGCGGTGTCGATCCGCTACCTGGAAGCGTGGTTGCGCGGTCATGGATCGGTCAGGCTGTTCGGCCTGATGGAAGGCACAGCGACTGTCGAGATTGCCCGTTCGCAGATCTGGCAGTGGTTGCACCACGGCGTGCATTTGCATGATGGCCGCAGGGTGACGCGCGAACTGGTGCGCGCCATGGTCGCCGACGAGATAGATCGATATCGCGCAGAATCAACGCAAACGCAGACCGGACACGACATTGAACGGGCCAGGGCTTTGTTTGAAGAAGTGGCCATGAACGAGGACTTTCCTGAATTCCTGACCATCCCGGGTTATGTGCTGTTATGTCCACCGCACGTGCTTGATACGGACCCCGCCCAATCGACATCGGCCAGGGAAACCGTGTTGGCGCTCCCATGCAGCAGCGGCATGTTCACGCATTTGCAGCTTAAGCCACGCGTTGTGTTTTCCTTTGGTTTCATGGGCTGGTCAGCGTGGTTGATCGAACACGCCGTCTCGCATGCGGCGTTGATCCGGGACCATGCGACCGGGTTCGTTCCCATCGGTCTCGAGATTGCTTATCTGCATCCATCGACGTTCTTCGATTGCGAGTCGCTGAGCATCACCACGCGGATCAGGACCTGGAACCCGAAACGATTCCATACCCTGCAGGACGTGGAGGTGCGGCTTGCGAACGAACATGGTGTGTCGGTCGCTCGCGTGTTCATGCAGGAGGTGTGCGTTCGGATCCAGTCGATTGAAACACTTGCGGCAGCGCCGGGACGGGTGGCCGGAGATCTCGCGAAGCTGTTGCTCGACTGTCCCGACGATATCGACGAGCGCCCCGTGCTGCTCAATCGCGGCGTCAAACGAGTGCCGGAGAACGCCGAAGCCATTGCTGAGTACCGGCATGAGTTCGTTGTCCATCGTCACGGATGCGAAGTGGCCGATCAATGGTATTCCGAGCATGTATGCGATTACATCGGCGATAGCCGCGAGGCCATGGTGTTCCTGCTACTGGACAAACATCCGGAACTGCTCGCGGGTCTCGCTCAGCGTATAGAGCGTTTGAGTATCGGTTTGCGCCGGCCCTTCATGCTTTTCGACCGAGGCCAGGTCGTGACCACGGCTTATCGCGTGGGCGCCGAAATTCATTTCGTCCATCAGTTGCTTACCGCATCCGGTGCCGACGCCGGTGATGCGGCCGAAGTGTTCCTGTCGCCGTGACATCGACGTGCATCGACGCCAAAAGAGGTTGACCATGACGTTCCTGTTCTCCGGTTCCCTGCTCCGGTATGTCGGTTATCGGCGGCAGATTATTTATGAAGCAAGCACGATCGACGCGGCCTTGCGCGTGTTGTTCGCCGAGTATCCGGAACTTGAAGGATTGCTAATGAATCCGGATAAGACGCTGAAACGTACGATGCGTCTCGCGATCAACAACGAAGTGATTCACAGCGATCTGACCCGGCCGCTCTCGGCAGGCGATTCGGTCGAGATCATGACCGCTATCTCCGGCGGTTAACCCACTGACTCGCGACTGACTCGCAAGCCTGCCGCAGCCACGGCCAACGAAAGGAGAATGCTCAATGTCCCTCGATACCCGGCTTCGCTCGGTATTCAACACGGTGCTGGAACTGGACAAGACGCTGCCCGATTCGGCACTGCGTTATCAAGAGACGCCAGGCTGGGATTCGCTCGGCGCGGTGTTGCTGATCTCGTCCATCGAAGAGGAGTTCAAGGTTGAGATCAATACCGGTCAGGCGTTGAACATGGATACGTTCAGCGGCGCGGCGCAGTTGCTCCGCGAGCTCGGGGTGCGGGATTGAGCGGGCAATCGTCATGAACGGTTCGCCGACAAGCCAGAGCGCGCGCGAGTCCGCGCTGTTGCCGCAGATGGTCGAACTGATCGAGCATCATCGGCGCGCGTGTCCTGCGTACGCTCGTGTGCTCGATGCAATCGGTCACTCGTCAGGCCGCCGCTATGCGCAAACCCGGGAACTGCCGTGGCTGCCTGTGCGCCTTTTCAAGGAGCACGCGCTGATCAGCACCGGCCGCGAACAAGTGGCGGTGCTGACGTCGTCCGGTACGACCGGTGCGAACGTCAGCCGGATCGCGCTGGACCGTGACGCCGCTGAGCATCAGCGAGGTTTGCTCACTGCGACGCTGGCAACGGTGCTCGGTCCCCGACGTCTGCCGTTGCTCATTGTCGACTCGCCGTCGGCGGTGCGCCGCGAACGCTCGACCATACGCGGAGCGACCGTGCTCGGCGTGATGAACGTCGGTCGCGAGCATGCCTTTGCGCTGGATGACGAGCAGGGCATCGACGCCACCGCCGTCGAGAATTTTCTGCAACGCCACGGCCACGCAACGTTCCTGATCTTCGGCTTCACGTCTCTCGTCTGGACACGGTTCCATGCATTCGCACGATCACGCGGATTCGATCTGGCCAACGCGGTCCTGTTGCACACAGGCGGCTGGAAGAAGCTCGCTGACCTGGCGGTATCGCCGCGAGAATTCCGCGCGAGCTTTCTCGAAGCAACCGGCCTTCGACGATGCCACAACTTCTACGGAATGGTCGAGCAGGGCGGCACGATCCATATTGAATCGGCATCGGGCGACGGCTTTTATTGCCCCGATTTCGCCGATGTCATCATCCGTGATCCGCAGACCTGGGAGGAGGCCCCGGTCGGCGCGGAAGGGGTTATCGAAGTGTTGAGCGCCGCGCCGCGTGCGCATCCGGGGCATGTGTTGCTGACCGAAGACCGGGGCGTGGTGCATGGCATCGACGATGGTGAGTGGCCGGGCAAACGCTTCTCCGTGCTCGGCAGGCTCGCGCGCGCCGAACCTCGGGGATGCGCGGACACACTGCCCGAAACCGCCTACGGAGCGCAATCATGAATGGTTTGCTCGAAGGGCGGTGTTTGCTTATCACCGGCGTCATCAACCATGCATCGATCGCATTTGCGGTCGCAAAGCTCGCTCAGGAGCAGGGCGCGGAGATCGTGCTCACTGGCCACGGCCGGCTGCACATGGTCGAGGACGCGGCTAGCCGCTTGCCGCGCCCGCCGCCGGTTGTCGAACTCGATGTCACGCAAAACGAACAACTCGCCACGCTGGCCGAGCGCCTGCGGGTTCATGTGCCGCGGCTGGACGGTGTGCTGCACTCGATCGCGTTTGCGCCGCGTGGGGCCGTTAGCGGGGAGTTCCTGGCGACGAGCTGGGCCGATGTATCGACGACCTTGCAGGTATCGGCGTATTCGCTGCAGGCGCTGACCAACGCGGTGCTGCCATTGATGGACGCAGGAGGGTCGATCGTGGGCCTGGATTTCGATGCCTCCATGACATGGCCCGCCTACGACTGGATGGGCGTCGCCAAGGCGGCACTGGAATCGAGCGCGCGTTACCTCTCTCGCGATCTGGGCGCGCGCGGGATACGCGTCAATCTGGTCGCGGCAGGTCCTTTGCGTACCGCCGCCTCTCACGGCGAGCCGCGTTTCACCGATATCGCTGCCGCCTGGCGAGCCCGCGCGCCACTCGGCTGGAATCCCTCCGACGCCAGCGGCGTCGCCCGCACGTGCGTGGCGTTGCTGTCGGACTGGCTCCCTGCCACCACCGGCGAAATCGTGCATGCCGATGGTGGTTTCCACACGATAGGAATCTGACATGGCGCGGTTCCGGGGGTATCGATGAATACGGCGAGTTTCAGCAATCGTATTGCCGTGGTGATCGGCGGCACGCGTGGCATTGGTCAGGCGAGTGCGCGGCTGCTGGCCGCGGCGGGAGCGACCGTGATACTCACCGGCACCGATCAGGCGAAAGCCGAACGCGAGGCGCAGCAGCTTGCTGCCGAGTACGGTGTGAGCGCAACGGGGCGGGAACTGGATCTAAGCGACTACGCGTCGATCAGCGTGACCATCAAGTCGATTGCCGCCGAGCACGGCGCGATCGACGCGCTGGTGCTCAGCGCGGGTCTCATGCAGAGCACGCCGCTCGGAATGACCCCGGAGCCGGTTGCACGCCATCTGCTCGACGTCAATCTGCTGGGTGCTATCGAAGTGCTGCAGGCGAGCGCGAAAGTGATGATGCGGCGGCGTCGCGGCGCGATTGTCTTGCTCGCATCCATAGCGGGCGAGCGCGGTGCGCCGGGCCAGGCGGTCTACGCGGCGACCAAGGCCGGCATTGCAGCGCTGGCGCGCTCGGCGGCCAAGGAACTGGGACCACTCGGCATTCGGGTGAATGCGGTGGCGCCCGGTTTGATCGATACCGATCTGCTGGCGAATCTCCCCAACGATGTCATCGCCACGCGTCGCGCCCAGACGGCGTTGCGCAGGCTTGGCACAGCGACTGAGGTGGCGACGACAATCCGCTTCCTGCTCAGCGACGAAGCGTCTTTTATCACCGGGCAAGTGCTGGGCGTAGATGGAGGCCTGATCTTATGAACACATTCGGCGTCAATGCTTGCCTGATCGATGCGGCCAGCGGCCTGAGCTTGCGCGGGCGCGAGTTCGCCGCGCGAATTCACGCGATGGAAGACGAACTGCATGCGCTGCCGCCCGGCCTGCTCTTTTTACCCGCGCCATGCCATGGACCGTCGATACCGTGTGCCGCTATCTCGCCGCGTTTCGCCAGGGCCGGGCGCTCGCGTTGCTTGATCCGGGCATGGAGCCGGACACGCTGACGGAACTGATTGCGCGATTCGAACCGGCGGGCCTGTGGCAGCCTGGAATCGAAACGCCTGCGCCCGAGGGTTATCGCCATGTCGCGCATGGGTGGATCAGGCAGGCGAGCGCGGTGGCCGTGCATCCCGATGTGGCCTTGCTGCTGACCACCTCCGGCTCGACCGGCGCGGCCCGCATGGTGCGCCTGTCACGGCAGGGTGTACTCGCCAACGCCGCTGCGATCGTGCGAGCGCTGGACATCACCGGCGCGGAAATCGCACCGGCCAGTCTGCCGTTCTACCTGGGCTACGGCTTGTCGGTGCTCAACAGCCATCTGCTGGCGGGCGCTACTGTGGTGGTGAATGCGTATCCGGTGATCGGCCCGGATTTCTGGGCATGTGTCGACCACTACGGAGCGACTTCCTTCGCTGCGGTGTCGCATACCTATGAGCTGCTCGCGCGTTTGCGATGGACACCGTCGGCACATCCCGGCCTGCGCACGATGACACAATCCGGCAGTCGCATGCGGCCTGAACTGATTGCACAACTTGTCCGTGGCATCGGCCGGTCGGAAGGACGTTTCTATCTCATGTACGGGCAAACGGAAGCAACGGCCCGGATGGCGGTTCTGCCGGCGCACCGCATTGGCGAGAAGTGCGGTTCGGTCGGCGTGGCCGTGCCGGGCTCAGCGTTGTCTATTCGTATTGAATCCGGTGAGGAGACCCGTGAGCCGGACGTCGTCGGTGAAGTTATCTTCCGCGGACCAGGCGTCATGATGGGTTACGCCGATACCGCCGCCGATCTCGCCCGTGGCGACGATTCCCGCGGCGTGCTGCACACAGGGGATATCGGGCGCTTCGACCAGGAGGGGTATCTCTATCTCGAGGGCCGTCTCAAGCGGATTGCCAAGCTATTCGGACAACGTATCAACCTGGATGCAGTCGAACGCGTGGCTATTGAAGCGGGTGCTGAAGGCGTGACGATCGCGGTTTCGCGCAACGACGAAGCGATCGTGTTGTGGTGCGAAGGCGAGGCCGAAGCGGCGCGGCTGGAACTTATTTCGCGCAGCGTCGCGGAACGACTCGGCGTGAACCGGCATGGTGTTGTTGCACGCGCAATCGATAAATTGCCGCTGCTGCGCAACGGCAAGATCGATTACCGGGCGCTGGTTCGTGCGGCCATTGAAGACAAGGCACCGACATGATCCGGCCGCTGTTCCCGATGGGCGCGCCGCTTGAAGCATCGGCGTTGCTTGAGTCGATGCTTCAAGCGACGCGCGACCCAGAGTCCGGCCTGGCTCTGCAAGTCGGCGATGAACGCATGCTCGATTTCCTCGATGCAGTCGGCCAGCGCCTGCGTGTACCGGCGCTGGCACGACGCCATCCGGAACTGGGACCACTCGGCGCGTACCTTCGTCGCGGTCACCTTGGTTCGGAACTGGCGCGGCTTGATACCGGGGATCGCACGCTGCGTTTTCCTCAAGGGCTGGTTTTTCACATCGCGCCCGGCAATGCCGATACGGTGTTCGTCTACTCCTGGGCCTTGTCCGCGTTGGCCGGAAATCGCAATGTCGTGCGGGTATCGGATCGGGGTGGAGAAGCCACCGAGGCCGTGCTCGCCGCGTTGGCGCAGAGTCTGGATGAGGCCGATCCCGTGGTGGCGAAGACGCAGCGGATCGTGAGCTACGACCATCGTGACGAGGCTGCGACGTCGGCACTTTCGGCCGCCTGTGACTTGCGAGTGTTGTGAGGCGGCGATCGCGCCATTGACGATATCCGTCATTCACCGCTGCGGCCATCGGCGCGGGATCTCACGTTTGCGAACCGGTCTTCGTTTGCGGTGATCCGCGCGACGGCTTTTCTGCTGGCCGACGCGCCTCAGAGAAAACAGGCGGTAGATGCATTTCATTCGGATGCCTACTTATTTGGTCAGCAGCATGCGCGTCTCCCGGAACGATTTTCTGGATTGGCACGGAACCGGATGTAGCGGACGCGCAAGTTGCGTTCGCGGCATTGCTGGTCCAAACGGTAGAGGTCCGGGGGCCGCGCACAGACGCTGCGATGGCTATCCAGAAACATGTTGCCGCTTACGGTCTGGCTGCGGAAGGTGTCGCCGACAACGTGCGTTTTATCGGCAACGAGATCGCTTTCGTGCGGCTCGCCACGCCTGTCCGCCTCCCGCGCCGCTGGCTTGGAACCGGGACGTTTCCGCATCTGCGCCTTGAATCGCTCGACGAGCTGATACCCCTGTTGCAACGTCAGGATCAGACGCTGACGTATTTCGGTTTCACTGTCGACGAGATGGTTTCGTTCGCCCGGAAAGCATCCAGACGGGGCATCGATCGCATCATGCCGATGGGACGTGGGCTCGAATTCTCCACGATGTGGGACGGCTACGACCTCCTGCGCGAGTTCACCCGCCTGGTCACGGTGAGTTGATTCTGATTCGCTCATAAGGAGCACGATGATGATTAAGGCGATAGTCGAACTGTCCCCGGAACAGGCGCACGAACGCCAGCGGTCGGGCGCATTGATGGTGGACGTGCGTGAGGACGGCGAGCGCGCGGCCGGAATGGCCGAGGGGGCGATGGGGGTCAGCAAGGGCCGGCTGGAGGCTGAACCGGGGGCATGGTTGCCTGAGCTTGACGGTGAGATCCTGCTGATCTGCGGGGTGGGCGCACGTTCGCTGCAGTGTGCGAGGTTGCTGCAATCGCGGGGTTATACACACGTTGCCTCGGTCAGCGGTGGCACTACACGATGGAAAGCAGCCGGTTTGCCGATGAGCGCGGCTACCGCCGACGCTGATTTTCTCGAACGATATTCCCGCCACTTACGCCTCGCCGAAGTGGGACTGGACGGCCAACGAAAGCTCGCGGCCGCGCGGGTGGCGCTGATCAGCGCGGGCGGGCTGGGTTCGCCGGCGGCGCTCTACCTGGCTGCGGCAGGGATCGGCCATATCACGCTTATCGACGATGATCTCGTCGATCGCAGCAATCTGCAGCGCCAGGTGCTGCATCGCGATGTCGATATCGGCACGCCCAAGGTCGAGTCCGGTTGCCGGACCTTGGCGGCGCTCAATCCTCATGTGGTGATCGAACCGCAACGCACGCGGTTGCTCGCGAGTAATGTCGAGGCGTTGATTCGCGGGCACGATGTCGTGATCGACGGCTCCGACAATTTTTCCACGCGCTATCTGGCCAACGATGCGTGCGTGCGGCTGGGTCTGCCGATGGTCTACGGCGCGGTGCAAGGTTTCGAAGGGCAGGTCAGCGTGTTCTGGCCGGCGCGGGAGGGTGGCAGTTGCTATCGGTGCCTGTTTCCGGAACCGCCGCCGGCGGCATTCGCGCCAAACTGCGCCGAAGCGGGTGTGCTTGGCGTGCTGCCGGGGGTGATCGGGTTGTTGCAGGCGACCGAGGCGATCAAGTTGATTTTGGGTATTGGTGAGTCGCTGTCCGGTACCTTGCTGCAGTTCGACGCGCTGGGAATGCGGTTTAACCGCTTGCGCTTGCTGCGAGACCCCGCTTGCCCACGTTGCGGAAATGGTGTGACGGCTGGCGATTATGTGGATGTGCCGACGGCTTGCGGGGTGGGGTGAGGGCTCAGTTTGCGTGCAACCCAAAATGCCTTCCACAATGAGAAAAGGGCCCAGCTTGCGCTGAGCCCTTCATGTCTTTGGTAGGCCGTACGGGATTCGAACCTGTGACCAACGGATTAAAAGTCCGCTGCTCTACCAGCTGAGCTAACGACCCAAAGAGCCGAAATTATAGTCACACCGACCGCAAGTTGTCAACGGAGCGTAAAAATGCTCCGCATCGCGGAACGGCGGAAATCGTACACAAAACCCATAAGAAAAAGCCCGCAGCAACCACGCTACGGGCTTTTTCAACGAGAGGCGCAAAGACCAGCTTTGCTTACTTCACCTGCGACATCTTGCTTTCAGCCGACTGCGCGGCTTCCGTTCCGCCGTACTGCGAGATGACCTGATCCAGCGTCTTTTTCGCAGCGGCTTTTTGACCTTGCTCGATCTGGTTGTTCGCGATAGCGAGCAGCGCATCAGGCGCTCGCGGATGCGTTGGGTATTTCGTCACCAGATTTTGCCAGGTTGCGGTCGATGCCTTGTAATCACGCAGCGCATACAGCGCATTGCCCAGCCAATATTGCGCGGTCGGCTGGTACGGGCTGTCCGGATACTTGGCGACAAACGTCCTGAACGATGCAGCAGCGTTCTTGAAGTCGCCATTACGGAATTGCGTTGACGCGGCATTGAACGCTTCAGTCTCGCCGGGCTGCACCGTCCCTTGCACGCCATCCACCGTCTGCTGCTGCGGTTCGAACTTCTTCAACCGGCCATCGAGGTCGGTGTAGTAGTCCTTTTGCTGCTTTTGCAACGTCGTCAATTGGTTGGCCAGGTCCTCGTTCTGGCCTCGAAGCGTAGCGACCTGCTGATTCAACTGATCGAGACGATTCGATTGATCGAGGATCGTGCGCTGAGCGGCGGACAACTGGCTAGCCAGGCTGTCCGTTTTCGTGCGCAAATCGAGCACGGCTTTGCGCGCTTCATTGTCATCAAACAACGCCGCGTGCGCCGACCCGCCGACCACGGCCGAACCCAACAAACAAGCAACTGCGACCGAGCGCAGCGAGGGGAAGCGATACAACATACGGCGACTCACCCGTGACTGGTTACGTTACTGTTGATAAACGAGATCAGCGCGGCGATTCTGCGCCCACGACGCTTCATCATGCCCCGTTGCTTGCGGCTTTTCCTTGCCCAGGCTCACGGCTTCCATCTGCGTGTCGGCCACACCCAGCAGCGACATTGCGCGACGCACAGCTTCAGCACGCTTCTGGCCCAGCGCCAGGTTGTACTCGCTCGTGCCGCGTTCGTCGGTGTTGCCCTGGATTAGGACGTGACGGTCCGGATGGCTCTTCAGATACTGCGCGTGCTGTTGCAGCAGCGGCTGATAGTCGTCACGAACAGCGTAGCTGTCGAAGTCGAAGTAAATGCTGCGCTTGGCCAGCGGGCTGTTCGGATCGTTCAGCGGATCGACGTTGACCTGTTGAACTGCGTTCGCGTCGGGTTGCGTGCCGATCGCGCCTTTGTTTGCACCTTCATCCAGCTTCACGCCTGAATGACATGCGGCCAATGCACCGACCATCGCCACTGCAAAGCCGATACGAATTTTAGACATCATGGTTACTCTCCTTGTGTGTTGCTGCTTAAGTTATTGCGTGAGGTTTATTGCATGAACGGACCCCAGGACGGCTCGCGTACGCTGCCCCCCTGAAGCGACAAGACTTGCCGCGTACGACCATCAGTCGACACGGCCGCCAACACGCCACGCCCGTTCACCTGGGTGGCGTAGAGGATGTACTGACCATTCGCCGCAAAACTGGGCGATTCGTCTGCTGTGGTATCGGTCAGGCCAGTTGCCGTGCCGGACGCGAGGTCCAGCAAATACAACTTGAAGCCGCCGCCAACACGCGAAATGTACGCAATCTGCTTGCCGTCCGGGCTCACTCGCGGGCTTGTATTGTAATTGCCCGTGAATGTGACGCGCTGTGCCTGGCCGGCGCTTTCGCCGTTCGCCGACATCTTGTAGATCTGAGGTGCGCCGCCGCGGTCGCTCGTGAAATAAATCGTGTTGCCATCGGGAGAGTAAGCCGGCTCGGTGTCAATCGAGCTGCCCAGTGTCAGGCGACGCAAACCGCTGCCGTCCGCGTTCACCTGGAAAATCTGCGTGTTGCCGGTAGTCGACAGGGCGACCGCAAGCTTGCGGCCGTCCGGTGCCCACGCCGGTGCACTGTTATTGCCCTTTTGATTCGATACGATCACACGCTTGCCAGTCGGCAGGTCGTGGATATAAACAACGGGTTTTTTCTTTTCGAACGAAACGTACGCGACCTTGGTGCCGTCAGGCGACCACGCCGGCGAGATGATCGGCTCGGGGCTGGACAGCGCAATGCGCGCGTCCTGACCATCGGAGTCCGAAATCTGCAACTGATAACGGCCGCCGGTCTTGATCACATACGACAGGCGCGTGGCGAAAACACCACGATCGCCCAGCAATTTCGCGTAGATATAGTCCGCAACCTTGTGTGCGCTCATGCGCAAACCGCTTTCCGGGCTGACAAGCGACAGGCCGCCCAGGTTTTGCTGCTTGACCGTGTCGTACAGGCGGAAGCGCACTTCGTACTGGCCGTTCGGCAGGCGATTCACGCTACCGGACACGAATGCGTCCGCACCTTTCGCTTTCCAGCTGCCGAGGTCGACAGAATCCGTTTCCGACACGGGCGTGGCGCCCGCGTCAATATTTGTAAACTTGCCGCTGCGCGCCAGATCCTGACGAACAATCGCGCTGATCTGCTGCGGCGAATTTGCTTCGTTGGCAAACGTGGCGGTGGCAATGGGAAATTGGGTAGAACCCACGCCCGTCACAAGCACATTCAACTGCGCATGGGCAGCGGTGCCCGCAGCGATCAGGCAGGATGCAACAAGCGTTTTCAAGCCAAGCTTCGTCATCAAACTCATGTATCTGGTTCCAGAAAAAGCGATTTTTAAACTACCGGCGGCAGCAGAAGAGACCACCAGACGCACAATTCGTTCCCGTCAAGGCTCATTGTGCGCTGTCGTTTTACCATGTCCGTTCAACCACCCGCCGGACGCATTGTGATCGTAAACGTCGGCGGTGCCTGACCGTTGATGTCCAGTGGCATCGGATCCGAGAGCTGAACTGCGCGGAGCGCGGCCTGGTCCCACTGATCGTTGCCGCTCGAGCGCTGGATTGAGGCAGACAACAGCGTGCCGGTTGCCGGAGAGACACGTACCGAGATCACCGTCTCAAGTCCCGCTGTTTCTCCTCCCCACCTGATGTTTGGACGAACGCGCCGCTGCACCTTCTCAGCGTACCCGGCCGATGTTGCCGTCCCACCCGCGCCGCGACCTGTGCCGCTCTTGGCCAGTCCTTCGCCGCTGTCGCTCGTTCCGCCACCCGCCTGACCCTGCAACGCCGCAAGCCGGGCACTACGTTCCTTATCAAGCTTGGCTTTCGCCTGCGCGTCGGCCTGGGCCTTGGCTTTCGCCTTGGCATCCGCCTGAGCCTTGGCCTTGGCGTCTGCCTGCTCCTGCGCCTTCGTTTCGGCTTCCTTCTGTTGCTTCGCGGCTTTCGCTGCGTCAGCTTCCTTCTCTTTCGCCTGTTGCGCCTTCTGCTGATCGAGCTTCTGCTGAGCAAGCTGCTTTTGCTTATCGGCCTGTTTCTGCTTATCCTGAGCCGCTTTTTGCGCCGCCAGAGCGGCTTGCTGCGCAGCTTGTTGTGCTGCGAGCTGTTGCTGGCGCTTGGCCTCCGCTTCCTGGTCGGCTAGCTGCTGCGCACGTTGCTGTTCAGCGAGTTGCGCGGCGCGGGCCGCTGCTTCCTGCTGCTTGCGTTTCTTTTCCTGCAATGCGATGTCCGCTTCCTCGTCCTTCGCCGGCGGCGGTGCCGGCTGCACCTTGATCGGCGGCGCGGGCGGCGGAACAGGGCGGGGCGTGGGCACCGCCTGATCCGGGATGTCGGTCCACAGTTCTGCCTCGGCGCCAGCCGGGGTGTTGTTCTGCCAGTTGACGCCGTGATACAGGAGGATACCGAGCAGCACGTGCATCAGCGCGGCAAGCGCGAACGCTTTCCATGTCCCGCGTTCACGCGGCGGACGGACGGGGCGCGCGCTGACCCGCGCACCATGGTGACTGCTGGACTGCCGATTCATCATTGCGATTTGACTAACAATCCGACCCGTTTGACGCCTCGCGCCTTCATATCCGACATCACGTTCATGACGACTTCATATTTCACGGTCTTGTCGGCGGCAATCACGACGGGCTGGTCGGGATGCGATTCCTGGCGATTCAGCACGAACGCCTTGAGGTCGCCCTCCGTCATGCTCTGCTGCTGCGCCGCGCCGCCGTCGTCCTTGTAGCGCACGGTCATGCTGCCGTCGGCCTTGATATTGACCACGACCGGCGGCGTTTGCTCCTGCGGAGCCGCATTGCCGACCGTCGGCAAGTTGATGATGGAAGGCGAGACGAGCGGGGCGGTTACCATGAAAATGACGAGCAGCACGAGCATCACGTCAATGTACGGGACGACGTTGATGTCGGACATGGCGCGCCTTGAGCTGCCGCGCATGCTGGAACGCATTGGACCTCCGGCCATACTGGACTCCTTAGTGGGCCTGACGCTGCAAGATGTTCGAGAACTCTTCGATAAACGTTTCGAAGCGAATGGCCAGGCGGTCGATATCGTGTGCGTAGCGGTTGTACGCCACCACTGCGGGAATCGCGGCGAACAGGCCGATTGCCGTGGCCACGAGCGCTTCGGCAATACCCGGCGCCACGTTAGCAAGCGTTGCCTGCTGTACGTTAGCCAGGCCGCGGAACGAATTCATGATCCCCCAGACCGTGCCGAACAAACCAATATACGGGCTGACCGAGCCAACCGACGCGAGAAACGCGAGGTTGACTTCCAGCACATCCATTTCACGCTGGAACGCGGCGCGCATGGCGCGGCGTGAACCATCGAGAATGGCCGCCGGATCATTCATGCGGCGCTCTTTGCCCTTGAGGAACTCACGCATGCCCGATTCGAAGATCCGTTCCAGCGCACCAATTGTGTGGCGGTTGTTGGCAGCACTTTGATAAAGCGCCTGCAGGTCACCGCCCGACCAGAAATCGCGTTCGAAACGCTCGGTCTGATTCTGCGCGCGCCGAATGGCAAACCACTTGCGAATGATGTAGGTCCACGACAACAACGACAGTATCAGCAGCAGCGCCATGACGGCCTGCGCCAGCAGGCTTGCATGGATGACGAGAGAAACGATCGACAGGTCTTGTGTAGTGTTCATAAAAGTCCGCTGTTACGTCCCAAAGGGGCGTCCGAGGTGCACTGGCTCGGAATTGTCAGGTTTTCGACAAACGACTGAAAGCGTAGACAGGTCCGGCAAGCAGATGCTCGGTACTTCTATGCCTGCATGCCTGATGGCACGCGGGCTCGATTCAGTTCAGGTCTTGATGGAGTCAAAGAGTCTTTGTCTACATGGGTTTTTCTGAACAAGATGATTTAAACGGTACTGGCACCGCCATGGTTGACGCGTTATTTGAGACAGATTCTTGCGGTCCGCGGCGTAACCCGTTGAGCACCGAGGCAGGAATCCCGACCGGGCGGATGGCGCCGACACTGACCGACGCCACCTTGATGTCGCCGGAAGCCAGCAAGGTGCCGTCCCGCCGGGCTTCCTGATGGAAATCCACCGATGCTCCGCCAATACGCTCGATCCGGCTTACCACATGAATGACGTCATCGAGGCGCGCGGGCGCTGAATACTCCAGCGCCGTGCGCTTGACGACGAACAACACGCCGTCCGACTCGGCCAGCACACGCTGGTCGATGCCGCACGCCCGCAACCATTCAGTGCGTGCCCGTTCGAAAAACTTCAGGTAGTTCGCGTAGAAGACGATGCCGCCGGCGTCGGTGTCCTCGTAATAGACCCGGAGCGGCCAATCGAAGGTCAAGAGGCCGTTCGCCTTCCGAGGCTCGCTGGTGGACATGTTCATCCGTGCATTTTACCGGAAGCCGCAAAACGTCCGTCGAATCGTGCTGTTGGTTGCTGCTTTCTGGCAACCATCGGCTGGACGCCTGGCATATTCACTGGCCCAAATCAGCCGCGGTGCACGGTCAATGGAGCAAATGACTGCGCGATCGGCATCAACTCGATGGCGTTGATATTCACGTGCGCCGGGCGCGTGGCGATCCAGTAAATGGAGTCGGCAATGTCCTCGGGCGTCAGCGGCTGCATGTCCTTGTAGACGTTCGAGGCCTTCGAGTCGTCACCTTTGAAGCGAACATTCGAGAACTCCGTGCCCCCGCACAGGCCCGGTTCGATGTCGGTGACGCGCAACGCCGTGCCGCTCAGGTCCGCGCGAAGGTTCAGGCTGAACTGGCGCACGAATGCCTTGGTCGCGCCATAAACATTGCCGCCCGCGTAAGGATACGTGGCCGCGACCGAACTCAGATTGAACACGTGCCCACGATTGCGTTCGACCATGCCGGGCAATAACGCGTGCGTGACCGTGACCAACCCCTTGCAGTTGGTATCGATCATGTTGTTCCAGTCGTCCAGGCTCGCCCGCTGCGCCGGTTCCAGACCGAGCGCCAGGCCGGCATTGTTGACGAGCACGTCGATTTGCGAAAAAGCATCCGGCAGCGCCGCGACGGCCGATTTGATCGCCGCCTCGTCGCGAACGTCGAGTTCGACGGGCAACAGCGCGTCGCCGAGTTCTTGCGACAGCGCCAGCAGGCGGTCTTTACGGCGCGCGGTTGCAATGACGCGATGGCCGCCTTTGACAAACGTGCGCGCAATGGCTGCGCCGAAGCCGGCGGAAGCGCCAGTGACAAATACAATCATGTGCGGATTCCGGTTGTAATGTTGTGCGTCAGGTTTCTGAAGGGAACTCTTGCGCGCCGCCGCCCGGGCGTTCGCGAGAAAGCGGGAAAGCGTACTTCGATTGCTGCGACGCGGCAAGTTGTCAGCATTTATGTCTTTCAATTCGCTTGTGAGGCGGGCTTGGCAGCGTAAATACCGCTCCCGGCCGGCAATTCTAGCGCCTGGGTGACACCAGGGTGATGTTTGCACCCGGGTGCCGCCAGAACGATCCGGCCTTGGAAGCGCCTGTTTAAGGGGTTTTCCGGCAGTTGCCTATTCTCAGGCGGCCCATTAAACTAAGGCTCTCCAGCCCTGCGTAACTGGCGACAAGGATCTTCGGATCCAAGGTGGATTAACCCACCGGGAAGCGCAGGGTGTCGTTTTGCCGTTCGCCTGGGCAGCTGAGATCCGCACGCGCTCGTTGCGTTGCCGGTGGCTGTCCGTCTCGCGTAAACGGAGCTTATCTCTTCCGCCTCGCTTGGGACCCATCGTGCTTCTCGCTCTTGCGGCGTAGCGCATATGTACACGCGCGATCCGGTCAACTGACACCCATTCAACGGAAAACGTATGTTTGATAAAGCCCAAAGTACCATCGCCCAAGTCGATCCGGAATTGTTTGCGGCGATCGAGCAGGAAAACCGCCGGCAGGAAGATCACATTGAACTGATCGCGTCGGAAAACTACACGAGCCCGGCTGTCATGGCCGCCCAAGGCTCGCAACTCACGAATAAATACGCGGAAGGCTACCCGGGCAAGCGCTATTACGGCGGTTGCGAGTACGTCGATATTGTCGAGCAACTGGCGATCGACCGCGTGAAGCAATTGTTCGGCGCGGAAGCCGCCAACGTGCAGCCGAATTCCGGCTCGCAAGCCAATCAGGGCGTGTTCTTCGCCATGCTCAAGCCCGGCGACACCATCATGGGCATGAGCCTGGCTGAAGGCGGCCACCTCACGCACGGTTCGCCGGTGAACATGTCCGGCAAGTGGTTCAACGTGGTCAGCTACGGCCTGAACGAAGCCGAAGACATTGACTACGACAAAACCGAAGAACTGGCTAAGGAACACAAGCCGAAGCTGATCGTGGCGGGCGCGTCCGCGTTCGCGCTGAAGATCGATTTCGAACGGCTGTCGAAGATCGCAAAGAGCGTCGGCGCGTATTTCATGGTCGACATGGCGCATTACGCCGGTCTGATCGCAGCCGGTGTTTATCCGAACCCGGTGCCGTTCGCTGACTTCGTCACGACCACAACCCACAAGAGCCTGCGTGGCCCGCGCGGTGGCGTGATCCTGATGAAAGCCGAGTTCGAGAAACAGATCAACTCGGCTATTTTCCCGGGCATCCAGGGTGGCCCGCTCATGCACGTCATTGCCGGTAAGGCCGTGGCGTTCAAGGAAGCGTTGTCGCCGGAATTCAAGGCGTACCAGCAACAGGTCGCGGAGAACGCGCGGGTGCTGGCCGAGACCCTGGTGAAGCGCGGCTTGCGGATTGTTTCGGGACGTACCGAAAGCCACGTGATGCTGGTCGACCTGCGCGCCAAGCACATCACCGGCAAGGCAGCGGAAGCGGCGCTCGGCAAGGCTCATATCACCGTGAACAAGAACGCGATTCCGAACGATCCGGAAAAGCCGTTCGTCACCAGCGGCGTACGTCTCGGCTCGCCGGCCATGACCACGCGCGGTTTCGGCGTGGCGGAGGCGGAGCAGGTGGGTAACCTGATTGCCGACGTGCTGGACGCGCCGGAAGACGAAGCCAATCTCGAGCGCGTACGCGCGAAGGTCGCCGCGTTGACCAAGCAATTCCCGGTCTACGGCTAAGCCATGCGCTGCCCCTTCTGCCGGCACGAGGACACGCAAGTGGCGGATTCGCGCGTGTCGGAAGATGGGGCGGCAATTCGCCGGCGGCGGCGTTGCCCCGCCTGCGACAAGCGTTTTACCACGTATGAGCGCGTGGAACTCGCGTTGCCGTCGGTCGTCAAGAAGGATGGCAGCCGTACCGAGTTCGACCGCGCCAAGATTGTGGCGAGCATGCAACTGGCGCTGCGCAAACGGCCGGTTGCCGCGGACGCCGTTGATGCCGCCGTTGCGCGGATCGAATATCAATTGCTTGGTAGCGGCGAACGAGAAGTTCGCAGCGACCGTCTGGGCGAACTCGTGATGAACGAGCTTCGCCAGTTGGACACCATTGCCTACGTGCGTTTTGCTTCGGTCTACAAACGCTTTGAAGACGTGTCCGAATTCGAAGACGTGCTCGAGGAATTCCGGCGCGCCGCGCCGCGCAAATCCAGTCCCCGAAAACGCTGAGCGTTTCTGCATTTCCCTGTCCTTTCTCGCTTGAACCCAGTGATCGTTTCGACAGTATGTCGAGGCTTTCGCACGTCCGATACTCGACCGATCGGCTAATGGCGCACATCGAAAATTCCCTCTAGATTGAGTGTTGGATTGAGCTCAATCGATAAGGAATGCAGATGAATTTACGATGTTTGTCAGGCTTTACGCTGGTCGAGCTCGCAGTGATCGCTGTTGTTGCGACGTTCGCTACACCGTCCGTTGTCGTCTGGCATAAGCGCGATCAGATCGACGCGCGGGCGCGCTTGATGATGTCGACCCTGACGCTGGCACGCTCGGAAGCGATCCGGCGCGGCGCACGCGTGACCTTGTGCCGGATCGACGCCGCACGCGCGTGCCTGGCGGCGAGCAAGGCATGCGATGGCGGCTCGACCGACTGGTCGTGCGGGTGGGGGCTATTTGCCGATCGCGGCGGTGCGCGCGTGTTGTTGCGAATGCAGCCGGCGGCGAGCGCCATAGCTATCGGCGGCACGGGAAGCGAGTTGTCGTTCACGCCGCCCTCGGGCCAGGTGATTGGCGGCTTTCGCAGCTTCGACTTCGGTGCGCGCGACAACGCGCTGAAATCGCTTGGAGTGCGCGGGCGCCGCTGTATCCGGCTCGCAGCGGGCGGTCGGGCCCGGTTGACGCAAGGCGCTTGCGGAGCGGCGACATGAAATGCTCATCGCGCAGGGTCGGGGGAGGCGATTCGCTGATCGAAGTCCTGATCGCGGTGTCGCTGACGGCCATTACGGCGCTAGGGATTATCGGTTCGCAATTGTGGCTGGCTCGCAACGAACGTTCGCTGATGGCGCGTGAGCTGGCCACGTCGATCGCGGATTCCGTTGCAGAGGGAATACGTTACGACACCGATCGCGATCCGGTCGTCGCACAATGGCGCACGCGAGCTGCTGCGCTGTTGCCGGATGGCGACGTCGACGTGCTGGACCGTGGCGATGGTTTGCACATCGCGGTCGTGAAATGGCGGGCGCCGGTATCCGGCGGCGAAGCGTCGTGTGCAGAACCGGGCGTGGGCGCAACGCTCGACTGCGTGGCCGTGGCGTTCGCCCGATGAACGCTGTCAGACGCCCTCAGCGTGGCCATACGCTGCTCGAGCTGACTATCTCCGTCGCACTCGGTTTGCTGGTCGTTCTCGCGACTATTTCACTGTATCGCGGACAACGGTTTGCCTACGATCAGGCGACGGAAACAACGCGCCTGCGCGACGCGGCAAGCACCGCCCTCGACCTGATCGGCCAGCAAGTGCAGATGGCGGGTTTTGTCCCGGCTGGCGCCGACCCGGCCGACAAGAGCCCGGCGCTGTTCGGTTGCTCGCCAGGCCGCCCGGCCGGAAGCGACGCCGCGCTGGTGTGCGAGACGCTCGCAAGCCGTTCTGATGGCATAGCTGTCCGCTACGCCGCCGATACGATTTCCACGTGGCCGTCGTCGACCGGCTCGCCAACAGACTGTCTTGGACAGATTTCGGCGGGCGAGCGGATCGTCAACCGCTATTACGCGAAGGCGAGTTCGTCGACCGTCGAGCCCGAGCTGTATTGCGAAGGAAGCGGCAAGCCCGGAACCGGGCAGCCGCTGGTCGAGGGAGTTGAACGGCTCAGGTTCGGCTACTGGCTGAAAGACGCATCGTCTTCCGTCGATGCCGCGGCGATCTCACCGGACCGCTGGCCGCTGGTCGTCGCTGTGGACATGTGTGTGCTCGTGCGTGGAGACAGTCCGAGCGCGACCGCTCGCCCGCGTTATGCGGATTGCGACGGTGCATCGGTCGTGTCCGCGGACGGTCGCGTCCGGCAGGTTTTCCGGCGCCGCATCGCGCTGCGGAATGTGACAAATGCACCGAACACAACGAACGCGTTGAACGAAGCGGGCGCGGAGCCGTGATGAAAAAACCTATCCGCTCACGTCGAGGCTCACGCGGCATCGCTTTACCTATCGTCCTGGTGATGTCGTCAATGCTGCTGGTCACCGCCGCCGCATGGCTCGAGGCGGCGCTTGTCAGCGCCCGGACCACCACCAGTCTGGGTGAACGCGTGCAGGCGTTTCACAGCGCCGACAGCGCGTTGATCCGATGCGCCGGCATCGCGCTCGAAACCGTCGCCGAGCCAGGAAGTCCCACCGGCCCGCTCACCGCTGAACCGAATAAATGGCGGCTGAAGGCTTCGTTCGAGGGTGCATCGGCGAGCGCCGTGACGCTGTTCGCATCCTGGCCATACGGGATACGGCCGCCCCAATGTCTGATCGAAGCGTGGCCCGCGCGGACTACCAATCAAGCCGGCGCTTTTTTGATTACCGCACGCGGTTTCGGCAGGATAGTGGGCAACGAGTCGTGGTTACAGCAGGAGATTGAAATGGGTGAACACGGCGCCGTGCGGCACTGGCGACGCATTGTCGCAAGGCCGTTTCAACAGGGTTCGCCATGACCACCATCGTCACCATGACCACGGTACACAGGGGCTTCACGCTGCTCGAGCTCATGATTACGCTCGGCGTGGCGGCGATCATTGCGACATTCGCCATGCCGGTTTACCGGGAACAGGTGGCAAGAGGGCATCGGCTGGATGCGGTGACCGCGCTTTATCGTGCCGCCCAATACGTAGAGAGCGCGCGAACGGTTTCGAGCAATGACGCTGCTACCAGGCTGCCGCTCGGCTTCGACCAGGCGCCCGCGTTGGGCACGGCGGTCTACGTGTTGCGCACGTTCGGCGAGTCGGAGCAGAACGGCGGGTATTCGATCGAAGCAGAGCCGGTCGACGCCGGCGACGCCTGCGGAATCTATTCGCTGGACGCAACCGGAGCCAGGTCAAACCGGTCGGCGGAAAAACTCACGCCGCCCAAGGTGGTGGCGTGCTGGAGCGGAAAATGAACAGATTGAAGAAACGAAACAAACGCGAAGAACTATCCGCTCAGGCGTCCGGATCGACGGCAACGTCGGGCGACACAGGTTTGTCCGGACTCGATTTCATCTGTTGCCACACCCGATACGCCTCCCAGCCCAGCAGGCCCAGACCGCCCCACTTGAGTATGGGTTTCGCGCTGGCGATCAGGCGGGAGCGCACGGGTCTCGCGAGCACCAGCGAAGCGAGCGAACTCACAACGGGATATTGCTTAAGCAACAGGGCCAGGCCACTGCCGCCACCGAACAGGCCGCTCAGCCGGCCCAGGAACCCGCTGCCTTCTGCTGCCCGGCCACGCTTGCGGCGCCCCGGCATCAGCAGACTAAGGACGCTGAAATGCGAGACCTTGTAGCGCAGATCGGCGCTGGCCTGCGCGAGTTCCATGCGCTCGACGTCCGCCCGCGCGATCAGCAGTTCCTTGCGCAATGCGCGCATGTGGGGCGTGCTCAGCTTGTGCGCGGTCGCTCGCTTCGGAGCTTTGAAGGTGTCGTCGTAGTGACTCATGGCGTGGCGAGCTCTTGAATGATCGTCGATGAATACGGTGTGGTCGTACTGCCCGGGCATCGCCATGAGGTGAGCCCGCAGCGCTGTCAGGTATCACTTGAACGTGTCGCGGTCCTTCTTGAATTCGGCAAGCGTGCCGTCGAAGACGTTAGGCGCATTGATCAGACCGGTGCGCGCGCGAAGGGCGCAAAACACGGCAACCAGCGCGTACACGACCGTGATCGCAGCAAGCGATTGCCACCGGTACGTATCCCAGAACGCAATCGCGATCAGTACCGTGAGCGTAATGAGCGCCATCATGGTGAGCATCATGGCGGCAAGGCCGAGAAAGAGCACGCCGATCAGCCGCTCCTTTTCCTCCGCGAGTTCTATGCCGATCAGTTCCAGGCGCGTTTCGAAAATGGCGAACACGGAGCTGACAATGCGGCGCAACGGCCCTTGCGTATCGTGCTGAGAGTGCCTGTCTGTCGTCATGGCTTGAGCGCGAGGAGCGCGTTATTTTTGGCGCGAAGATTTCCGGCCGGGTCCTGTAGCCGCCCCGGCCGGTCTATTACTCTGAACGCCGGTCGGCAAAACCCCGGCGCTCCCAGGCGGTTGCGGTTTTCACCGGTCGAATTCCGGGTTGGCTCGCCGAATAGCCCGCCAAACTCAGCAAAGCGTGGCAAAACCGCGGCCGAACCCGGTGCCTGGACTTGACGAGGATTAACGGCGGTTGATCAACAAACCGACAACAACGCCTAAACCTGCAGCAATCCCGATTGATGCCCATGGGCGTTCGTGTACGAAGTCGTCGGTCGCACGCGCGGCTTTCTTGCCTTTCTCGATCACCACGACTTGTGCGTCGGCAGCCTTCTCTTTCGCTTGCTTCAGGCGGCTCAGAGCGGTCTCGCGCAACTCGGATGCACGCTCGCCCGTGGCGCTTGCGGCCTGCTTCAACAGGTCTTCGGCGTCTGCGAGAACGGTTTTGATATCCGACATGAATCGCTCCTTATTAATTTCTGACATTGATGGCTCCACACGAGTAAGGCTACGCCAATCGTACCAAAGAAGCGGTCGCTAATTGGCGTCCATCCGGCCCCGAGATCAAGCCTTGCAGTTTCTGTTCCTGCTGGCACAAAGCTCGCCATGAGGACCGTCAAAGAGGCCTTCGCGCGCGCACGTAAAGCCCTGCCATTCAATGCACGGGGTACGCAATCGTCCATCGAGCGGACGATATTCCCGTCCGCGAAAGTTTTCGCCGCGACCGAAAAATTACAAAAACGCATGACGATGTGACGGAATGTTCGTTCGTTGTGCAGGTCTAGTCCCTTATGCTTTAATTTTTGGTGGGCCGTCGTGCCGGGATGACCGTGAACGGCCTCGCCAATCCGAACCCCGGGCAAGATCCGGATACCTGCATCCAACCTGTACCAGACCTGCACCGCGTGACGAATAACCCGGTGCATCACTTTGAGGAGACACATTATGAGTTTGCGTCTAGGCGACACGGCGCCCGATTTCGAACAGGATTCCAGCGTGGGCCGTATCAAGTTCCACGAATGGCTTGGCAACAGCTGGGGCGTGCTGTTTTCGCATCCGGCGGATTTCACGCCGGTCTGCACCACGGAACTGGGTCTGACCGCGAAGCTGGCGGGCGAGTTCGAGAAACGCAACGTGAAGGCGATCGCGTTGTCGGTCGATACCGTGGAGTCGCACAAGGAGTGGATCAAGGACATCAACGAGACGCAGGCGGCGAATGTCGGTTTCCCGATTCTGGCCGACGGCGACCGGAAAGTGTCCGAGCTCTACGACATGATTCACCCGAACGCAAATTTGACGCAGACGGTGCGCTCGCTTTTTGTCATCGATCCGCAAAAGAAGGTTCGGCTGACCATCACGTATCCGGCGAGCACAGGTCGAAACTTCGATGAAGTCCTGCGCGTGATCGATTCGCTGCAACTCACCGATAGTCATTCGGTCGCCACGCCGGGCAACTGGAAGCAGGGCGACGACGTGATCATCGTGCCGTCGCTGCAAGACCCGGAGGAGATCAAGCGCAAATTCCCGAAGGGCTACAAGGCCGTGCGCCCGTATCTGCGCCTGACGCCTCAGCCGAACAAGTAAGCGCTTGCCGGACCGGGAGCCAAGAGCCAAGCAAAAAGCAAAAAGCCAATGTACGAAACACGTTGGCTTTTTGTTTTCCAGCGGCCTCAATGAGCCGTGACGATCCCGGCAAGGACTCAACTCAGAAAAACGCCTGAATTCCCGTCTGGGCACGCCCGAGGATCAGCGCGTGGATGTCGTGCGTGCCTTCGTACGTGTTCACCACTTCCAGATTCACCAAGTGCCGCGCCACGCCAAATTCGTCTGAAATACCATTTCCGCCGAGCATGTCACGCGCCAGGCGCGCGATATCCAGCGCCTTGCCACACGAATTGCGTTTCATGATCGAGGTGATTTCGACCGCCGCCGTGCCTTCGTCCTTCATGCGGCCCAGACGCAACACGCCTTGCAGCCCGAGGGTGATTTCCGTTTGCATGTCGGCGAGTTTCTTTTGAATCAACTGGTTGGCCGCGAGCGGACGGCCGAACTGCTTACGATCCAGCGTGTATTGCCGTGCCATGTGCCAGCACGCTTCGGCCGCACCGAGCGCACCCCACGCGATCCCGTAGCGTGCCGAATTCAGGCAGGCGAACGGGCCTTTGAGGCCGCTCACGTTCGGCATCAGGTTTTCTTCCGGCACGAAGACTTCATCCATCACGATCTCGCCGGTAATCGATGCCCGCAAGCCGACCTTGCCGTGAATGGCCGGCGCGCTCAAGCCCTTCCAGCCTTTTTCCAGGATAAAACCGCGAATCAGATCGCGGCCATCCTCTTCCAGCTTCGCCCACACGACAAATACATCGGCGATCGGCGAATTCGATATCCACATCTTCTGGCCGGAGATCGAAAATCCGCCGTTCACCTTCTTGGCGCGCGTTGTCATGCTGGCGGGGTCCGATCCGGCGTTCGGTTCGGTGAGCCCGAAGCAGCCGATCCACTCGCCGGTCGCCAGCTTCGGCAGATATTTTTGCTTCTGCGCTTCGGTGCCGAATGCGTTGATCGGCACCATGACGAGCGACGACTGCACGGACATCATCGACCGGTAACCTGAATCCACACGTTCAACTTCGCGCGCGATCAGGCCATAGCTGACGTAGTTGAGACCGGGACCGCCGTATTGCTCGGGAATGGTCGGGCCAAGCAGGCCGAGTTCACCCATCTCACGGAAGATCGCCACGTCCGTGTGTTCGTTGCGGAACGCGTCGAGCACACGCGGCTGCAGCTTGTCCTGCGCGTAAGCGTGCGCAGCGTCGCGGATCATGCGTTCTTCGTCGCTGAGTTGCTGGTCGAGCAGCAACGGATCTTCCCAACTGAAGCGGGCGTCATCGGCCATGTTGTTTCTCCTGTTTCCTCTATTCCTGATTTTCGAACTTGACTGAAGTTCCGCTAAGCGGAACAATGTTTTGCAAATCAGAACCGAGTCTAACATCCGATGCCAATAACTTCCATCCGGAATTCCGAGTTGCCGAAGTCGTCCTCGAAGCTGTTTTCGAAGCCGTCAGATCCTTCAGAAGGAATTGATGAACGCAAGTTTGTCGTCGCGCTCGCCCGCGGCCTCGAGATGCTGCGCGCGTTTCGTCCGGGCGAGACCTTGCTGGGAAATCGTGATTTCGTCGATAGAACCGGCCTGCCCAAAGCCACCGTCAACCGGCTTGCGTACACGCTGACCACGCTCGGCTATCTTCGTTTTGACGAACCGGCAGGCAAATACGCGCTCGACACGGGCGTGTTGTCGCTGGGATTCGCACTGCTGGCCGGCGCCGATGCACTCGAACTCGCGCGCCCGCACATGCGGGTGCTGGCGCGGGAAATTGGCGCGGCGGTGTCGTTGGGATGCCGTGACGGTCTCGACATGATCTATCTGGAAACCATCCGTAGCGAGACCGCGCTGACGCTCGGTCTCGCGCCCGGCTCACGGTTGTCCATGCTGACCAGCTCAATGGGCCGCGCGTATCTGGCGGTGCAGGAACCGGATCAGCGCGCGGCCTTGCTCGAAGAGCTCGGCGCGGCGGCGGAAAAAAATGGCGAAGACGGCGCGCGGCTGGTGAAGGCGGCGACGGATGCGATCGACGACTACGCGCGCGATGGCTGCTGTTATTCGTTTCGCGACTGGCACGCCGACGTGAACGCGATCGCAGCGCCTTTGCGCGATATCCGTAACGGGCGATGGCTGGTGCTGAGCAGCAGCGGGCCGGCATCGTCGATGGACGAGGCGTATTTCCGCAATATCGTTGCGCCCAAGCTACGCGCGCTGGCCGCGCGACTGGCGTGAAGTAACGCCGATTAAGCCCGAATAGGGCCGCTTGATGACTAAATCGGGCCGAAAACGATGAAAACGTGATTTATAAATAACATCCCAAAAAGATGGCTCTTAGAACATAATTCGATGAAACAGCCGCAGGGAGACTAAAAAATGACCGGGTTCTCGCTGGACGCAACGGATTGCCGTATTTTGTCGGTGCTGCAAGAAGATGGACGTATCAGTAACCTTGATCTGGCTGAGCGGATTTCGCTTTCGCCGTCGGCGTGTCTGCGCCGTATGCGGCTGCTCGAGGAAGAAGGGGTAATAGCGAGCTATCGCGCGTGTCTCGACCGGGAACGGCTGGGCGTGGAGCTGGAGGCGTTCGTCCATGTTTCCATGCGCAACGACCAGGAAAACTGGCATGAGAAATTCGCGGACGCTGTGCGGGAATGGCCGGAAGTGGTGGGTGCGTTTGTCGTGACCGGCGACACCCATTACGTCCTGCGCGTGCTTGCACACAATCTCAAGCACTATTCGGATTTCATCCTGAGCAAGCTGTACAAGGCGCCGGGTGTGATCGACATTCGCTCGAACATCGTGCTTCAGACCATGAAAGATGAAGCCGGCGTGCCGGTTGCCCTGATTGAAAGAACCGGCTGAACGAGCGTAATAAACGAGCGTCTTAAAATTAACCGAGCTGTGGCAAGTCGAACGTCACAGTGACCCAAGCGTATGAAACTGCCCCGCCTGAAACACCAGCGGGGCAATTTCCGCTGCATCCTCGTGCACGCCACATCGCTCCACCTGACCCACGAAGATCACGTGATCGCCTTCCTGATAGCGGCTGCGGTTGTGGCATTCGAACCACGCCAGGGCGCCATCCAGGACGGGCATGCCGCTGTCTCCCGCAGCATGTGACACGCCGGCGAAGCGGTCACCCTTGACCGTCGCAAAGCGTTTGCACAGATCGACTTGGGTGGCTGCGAGCACGTTGACCACGTAGTGGCTATTGGCCTGGAATACCGGCATGGAGGCGGATTTGGTCGCGAGGCTCCACAACACGAGTGGCGGATCGAGTGAAACGGAGTTGAACGAACTGGCGGTGATGCCGATCAACTGGCCGGACTCGGCGCGCGTGGTGATGACGGTGACGCCAGTGGCAAACTGGCTGAGGGCGTCGCGGAACGCGGTAGCGTCGAAATTCGGTGGATTGGCGCGTTTCATCGGGGTGGGTTCAGGTTCGACGGTATCGGCGAAATCCAGGCGGCAAACAATAGCTGAACAATAAGCCGGATGAAGTTTTCGAAGTCATCGGAGGATTGGCGATTGTGACGATTCTATCGGAATCAGCCTGTTCGCCGCGGTGCTAAAGGCCGTACTGACAACGCGGACAACCGAAAACCAGTAAGCTGGAAGGGTTGATTCACAGGCGTCCGCGCGCATTTGGTAGGTCTCGCGGAACACGAACCAGGAGCCAGCATGACGCAACATGACGAGCAGGCAAAGCGCGAAACCGCCACCATTGGCGGCGGTTGCTTTTGGTGTACCGAAGCGGTTTTTCTAGGCGTTGAAGGCGTGCTGTCGGTGGAATCGGGCTATGCCGGCGGCCAGGTCAAGCACCCTTCATACGAACAGGTCTGCGACGGCACGACCGGTCACGCCGAAGTCATCAAGGTGGAGTTCGATCCTGCGGTGATCGGGTATAGGGACGTGCTGGAGATTTTCTTTGCGACCCACGATCCGACGCAACTCAACCGGCAAGGCAATGATGTGGGTACGCAGTACCGGTCGTCCATCTTCACGCACTCCGACGAACAACGGAAGATCGCGCTGGAAGTGATCGATGAATTGCAGGAAGAGGGAATCTTCGACGGCAAGATCGTCACCGAAGTCACGCCGCTGAACGGCAATTATTTTCCGGCCGAGGACTATCACCAGAACTACTTCGAGCAGCATCCGAATCAGGGATACTGCGCGTTCGTGGTCGCGCCGAAGGTGGCGAAGTTCAGGCAGAAGTTCGCGCATCGGCTGAAACGCTGAGCGTTTGAATCGCACGGTTTGAATCGTACATAAGGCAAGACGGGCTTCGCGAAATCGAAGCCTTTTTTTTATTCAAGCGGCTTATGTCCGCGGCAGCCCGGCCGCCACGTTCCGTGCGATCTTGAAACAGGTCAGCGGCGCCGATCCCTCTGCCTTGTTGTTCACCGCGATCACCACCGGCTGCCCTGCCAGCGCGTAGCGCAGCGCGAGTTCGGCGAGTGCTTCGTGCGTGTCCGGGTCTTCATCGACGAGTTTGTCGAACGGCTCGTACTTCGCTTTCGCCTGCTCGTATTTAAAGCCGCCGTGCAGACTCCAGCGCACGATCAGCGGCCCAAGTCCGCCTTCGTCCAGCAGCGCAAGCGCCTTCGCCTGGCGCCGGGGATCGGGCATGCGCGCATGAATGCCGACGCAATATCGGACCTTGGCGTCACGCAGCACGCGGATGAAACGCGGCGTCAGCATGATGGCGTCGCGCAACTCCACCGCGTAGCAACTTTCACCGGGCAGTGGCGGCAACGCGTTGAGAAACGCGGAGATCCGCCCGAGGAAGGCGGTTGGATCGACGATCAGCGCGTCCGGTAACGGTGGAATCTGGAACACGAGCGCGCCGGCTTTTTCGCCCAGGCCGGCGATGCACGGCTGCACGAATTCGTCGATGGCGATGCGCGGGTTCAGGAAAGCGGGGTTATCGCCGGTGGGGGCGCCTTTGTCGCCGCGGACGGTGGCGTCGGTGACGGAAGCCGGCGCTTTCACGATGAAGCGGAAATGGGCGGGCACCTGGTTCGCATAGCGCGCATAGTCAGCCACCGACAACGGCCCGTAGAACGAACGGTCTATCGATACGCAACGCAGCAACGGATGCGTACCGAGCGCGTTGAGGCCATCGCGCGAGAGCTTCGCGGACGAGTATTCGTCGCCGTAGACAATGTCCCGCCAACCCGGAAACGACCATGTCGAGGGACCTATATGAACCGTGTCGGGAAGGCGAAGAGCTAACGCGTGATGTTCAGGCGCGGCGAGGGCGGGCAAGACGCCGCCGCGTGATTTCGTTTTTGTGGGAGCCGGTTTGCTGTCTCCCGTTTCCGGCGCTTCCACCGCTCCGAACAGATCGACCTGCAGCGTGGAGTGCACATGCGGCTCCACGCCCGCATCTGGTTCATCACCGGATGCGGGTTCGTGGGAAGCGGGGGAGTCAGGCGCGGAACTCAGAGCGCTTTGTCGTAGATATACCGGCGCGACCACGGCAGCGTTTTCGCGCTGCGCCCGGCCTTGCGGCACACAATCTGGTAAATCGACACATCGTCGTTTTCGAATGCGTACGCACACCCTGCAAGATACACGCGCCAGATGCGGAATTTTTCATCGTCGACAAGGCTCTTCGCCTGCTCCGACTTCGTCTCGAAATTTTCCGCCCAGATGTCGAGCGTACGCGCGTAGTGACGGCGCAGGCTTTCCACGTCGACAGCTTCCAGACCGCCTTCCTGCAGTGCTTCGAGTGCGAGCCCGATGTGCGGCAACTCGCCGTCCGGGAACACGTACCGGTCGATGAACTCGCCGCCGCCAAGCGCCGTTTCGCCGCTGTTGAAGTCCGTCGACGTAATGCCGTGGTTCATGGCAATGCCGTCGTCGACCAGCAGTTCGCGCACCTTGGCGAAGTAACCGGGCAGGTTCTTGCGGCCGACGTGCTCGAACATGCCGACGCTCGTGATCCGGTCGAACTGGCCTTGTACGTCGCGATAATCCTGCAGGCGGATTTCGATCTGGCCTTCCAGTCCGGCGTCTTTCACGCGCTTCGTGGCGAGATCGAACTGGTTCTGGGAGAGCGTGACGCCCACGCATTTCGCGCCGAATTTCTGGGCGGCGCGCAAGACGAGTGCCCCCCAGCCGCAGCCGATGTCGAGCAGGCGCTGGCCCGGTTGCAGCTGGATCTTCGTGAGAATGTGGTCGATCTTCTTGATCTGCGCGGTGGCGAGGTCTTCATCGCCGTTCTCGAAATACGCGCACGAGTAGACCATGTTCTTGTCGAGCCACAGCGCGTAGAACTCGTTCGATACATCGTAGTGGTACTGAATGGCTTTCTTGTCCGACGCCTTCGTATGATTGAAGTAGCGCCGCACGCGCGCCAGCTTGCTCGCGCTCGTGACGGTGTTCTTGGCCAGCCCGTAGCCAATATTGATGATGTCCGACAGCTTGCCTTCGATGTCGATCTTGCCCTTCACATAGGCTTCACCGAGGTTGTCGAGACTCGGTTCCAGCAGATAGGGCAGAGCGGTTGCGCTCTTCACATGTAGCGTGACTTGCGGCGCCGCGAAACTTCCGAAGTCATGTTGCTGTCCATCCCACAGTACCAACCGGGCGGGCAGGTTTGCCCGGTCCCGAATGTCCTGCACCCACTGCGTCAGCTTTTTCTCCCAAAACATGCTCGTTCTCCGCGCTCAGATGAAAATGAAGCTAAACCGGGTCGATTGCACTGCACGTTTGCGCTGCGTTCGCGATGCCTTTGTCGCTTGCCCTTCTCTGTTTGCCCTTCGCCACCCGGACACGCCGCAACGAGACGCGTTTTAATGCGGGTCCAGTCAATACGGGTCCACGAGGAACCCGGCGAAAGTCGAAGTCTTGCTAAGGCTAAGGCGATAAGCGGACGATCTGCCATTGCTGGCCGTTCGCCCCGAGCGTGTGTGCAGCACGTTTATAGACGACACGGTCATGCAACCGTGACGGCCGGCCCTGCCAGAATTCGATGGTGTCGGGAACGAGCCGGTAGCCGCCCCAATGTGGCGGACGTGGCGGGTTGTCACCGTATTTCGCAATCAATTCGCGCTCGCGGGCTTCAAGCACCGCGCGGCTTTCGATCACTTCACTCTGCTCCGACGCCCACGCGCCTATTCGCGATCCAAGCGGGCGCGACGCGAAATACGCATCGCTTTCTTCCGGACTTGTCTTGACGACGGAGCCCTCGATACGCACCTGGCGTTCGAGTTCGATCCAGTAAAACAGCAGACTCGCCGCAGGGTTGCTCGCGAGTTCGTGACCTTTGCGACTGAGGTAGTTCGTGAAGAAAACAAAGCCCCGGTCGTCTACGCCCTTGATCAGCACAATGCGTGCCGAAGGACGGCCGCGCTCGTCGACGGTCGCGAGCGTCATGGTATTGGGTTCGGGTAATTGTGCGTCGAGCGCCTGCGCTAACCACGTTTCGAATTGTCGAATCGGGTTGGGATCCACGTCGGATGTTTCCAGCGATCCGAGGGAATAATTCTTTCGAAGATCAGCGAGGGTCGTCATTTTCTTATGCAAACGCTTCAATCGCATTAGTATAGCCAAGCTCGTCAAATTCTGCGCTTTACCACCAATATCCCTTTGATCTTTAATGATTAAGATCATGATCCCGGGCGACAAAATTTGACTCAACTCGGCAATTATTTTCATTTTGCTTTCAAAAACTGGCCGTTGATTTCTTACGTCCAATCTTCGATAAGGCAGAATACGCAATTCAGCGAATTCCTGCTGATATCCGCTTCTATCGTTGCGATAGCGCGTCAGTGCTGACCGCGCCATTCGCCGCTATTCTGATGCTCTCCTGCCCTTGTTTTTGCGAGTTTCGCTTACCTTCCGCGTGCCCATCATGACCGCTTTTCCTGCCTCTGCCGATGCTTTGAATTTTAACTCCGCTACGCCGGAGATTGAAGCCGCCGACCGCGCCCGGCGCTTCGGCGGGGTGGCACGCTTATACGGTCCGGCCGGGCTCGCGGCGTTCGAACGCGCGCACGTCGCGGTGATCGGAATTGGCGGTGTGGGCTCGTGGGCGGTCGAAGCGCTGGCGCGCAATGCGATCGGGCGCCTGACGCTGATCGACCTCGACAACGTGGCCGAAAGCAATACGAACCGCCAGGTGCACGCGCTGGACGGCAACTACGGCAAGCCCAAGGTGAGCGCGATGGCCGAGCGCATCCACCTGATCGATCCGGCGTGCTGCGTGGAGCAGGTCGAGGATTTTATCGAGCCCGCGAATTTCGATTCGGTGCTGGGCGGCGGTTTCGATTTTGTGATCGATGCAATTGACAGCGTGCGTACGAAAACGGCGCTAATTGCGTGGTGTGTTGCGCACGAACAGCCATTGATCACCGTGGGGGGAGCGGGTGGGCAACTCGATCCGACGCGAATTCGTATCGACGATCTGGCGCTCACGATCCAGGATCCGTTGCTTTCGAAGGTGCGCGGACAACTGCGTAAATTGCACGGTTTCCCGCGTGGACCGAAAGCGAAGTTCAAGGTGAGCGCGGTCTATTCCGACGAGCCGCTGATCTACCCCGAAGCGCCCGCTCGCGACGCCGGCGAGGCGGCTGCATCAGAAGAAACAGCGCCCGTTGCTACGGGACCGGTCGGACTGAACTGCGCGGGATTCGGATCAAGTGTCTGCGTGACGGCAAGTTTCGGATTCGCCGCTGCTGCTTATGTCTTAAGAGATATCGCGAAACGCGCTTAAACATTGTGCGCGACTCAAAAGATTAAAAAAATGGCCGCTTTCAAGCGGCCATTTTCAAAACGTCTTCTCGCTAATATATGTTCAAACTATTTGAAAGGTTTTGGCGCCGGGCATTTATTTAATGTATCAGTTAATTGCCGCGCTCAATTTGCGGCGCCATTGCGAAACCACTTCCGGCTGATGTGCGGCCAGACCGAATACCGACAACATGGTTTTGCGGCCCACGTCGTCCATGAACGTGCGGTCACGCGTCACGATCGCGAACAAATGCTCCAGCGCGCCGTTGTAATCGCGGCCCGCGATCAGCCGGTTGGCCAGTGCGAAACGGGCCTCCAGATCATCCGGATTCGCGTTCACTGCGTCGATCAGCGCGTCTGCGGGTGGGAGGCTCTCAGCGGCATCGGCGGCGTCCAGCTCCGTTTTTAGCGCGTTGTAGCGGTCGTCGATCCCCTGCGTGGTTTTCGGCGACAGCAACTTTTCTTCGTCGCGTGCTTCGTCCGTGCGGCCCGCAGCGAGTAGCCACTCGATCAGGTCCAGCCGCGCGTCGTCATAACCGGGATCAAGCGCCAGCGTTGCCTTGATATGGTCAATGGCCAGATCGGTCTCACCGGCCGCATAGGCCGCGTGCGCGGCACGTCGCTCGGCTTCCGCGCCGTCCGGAACCAGTTTGTCGATGAACTCGCGCAACTGGCCTTCCGGCAGCACGCCGATGAACTGGTCGACGGCACGGCCGTCTGCAAACGCGACCACGTGCGGAATGCTGCGCACCTGGAAGTGCTGCGCCAGTTCGGGATTTTCATCGACATTCACTTTCACCAGCTTCCACTTGCCCGCGCCTTCCGCTTCCAGCCGCTCGAGCATCGGGCCGAGCGTCTTGCACGGACCGCACCACGGCGCCCAGAAATCGACGAGCACCGGCGCAAGCGTGGACGCGGCGATTACGTCCTGTTCGAACGTGGCGAGTGTTGTATCCATGGTGTTCCTCCAGAAACGCGTAAACGATGAACAATTATCTTGGGGCAAGCCGGCCAAGTTCAACCGGGCGCACACCTGATTCAGCGGCGGGCCCGAACCTCAGGCCTTGAGCCCCGCAATCTTCAGGCATCAGACGGATTGGCCGGGCGGCGCGGTGGCGGCAACGGGATAAACTCCGTCTCGCCGGGAACCTGGCCTATCCGCTGTTCACTCCATGCCAGTTTTGCGGCCTCAATTTTCTCTCGTGAACTCGCCACGAAATTCCATTCGATGAAACGCGGACCGTCCAGCGGCGCACCGCCGAGCAGCATCGCGATCGCGCCTTCCGTGCTGCGGAGATTGGCGGAAAATCCGGGCTTCAGCACTGCCATCTGGCCGGCGGGCAGCGCGTCGCCGTCAATGGTGAGATCACCTTCCAACAGATAGACTCCGCGTTCCTCATGTTCCGTATCGAGCGTCACGGCACTGTTCGCCGAAAATTGCGCCGCGACATAGAGGGTGGGGGAGAACGTGGTGGTCGGCGCTGTTTCACCGAAAGCGCTGCCGGCGATCACCCGCAGGTTCACGCCATTGCGTTCGAGTTGCGGCAGCGTCGCGGCCGGATGGTGTTCAAACGACGGTGCACACTCCTCTTCCGCTACCGGTAGCGCGACCCATGTCTGGATGCCGTGCATGTTCTGCCCGGCGGCGCGTTCCTCGTCGGGCGTGCGTTCCGAATGCACGATGCCGCCGCCGGCCGTCATCCAGTTCACGTCGCCGGGGGTGATTTTCTGGACCGAGCCGACGCTGTCGCGATGCATGATCGCTCCCTCGAAGAGATACGTCACGGTCGCCAGGCCTATGTGCGGATGAGGGCGCACGTCCAGCCCCACGCCGGGCACGAGCGTTGCCGGGCCGATATGATCGAAGAAGATGAACGGCCCGATGGTCCGGGCAGCCAGTGCGGGCAATACCCGACGCACCATGAGGCCGCCAACGTCGTGCTGATGCGGCTTGAGAAACGCTTGAATTGTGGAAGACATAAGGACGTCCGGATTGCGTACTCGGAAATGCAATTCTACTGGGCGTCGTCTCGAAGCACGCAAGCGGTATCCGGGCGGTATGCCATTCGGCCGACCATTCAAACCGGAACCTGAGGTCGCCGACAGACGCAACGCGGGATCGCCTTATCCGAACGGGCTATGGCGTGAGTTTGTACAACGCATTTGCAAAATCGTCCGCTACAGTGTCGAATTGCGTTCGATCTGAATTCGGAGCTTCCGGTGTCCGGCCTGATCCTGAAAACAGCTTCGAATAAAACTCACGGAGACGGCGATGTCGCCCAAGGATTTGTTGTCCGCGCTGATTGTCATTCTCGCCTGGGGCGTGAACTTCGTCGTGATCAAGGTGGGTCTGCACGGCGTGCCGCCCATGCTTCTAGGTGCGTTGCGCTTCACGCTGGTCGCATTCCCGGCCGTGTTTTTCGTCAAGCGGCCGGCTATTGCGTTTCGCTGGCTGTTCGCTTACGGCGCGACTATCTCGTTCGGGCAATTCGTGCTGCTTTTCTACGCAATGTCTGTTGGCATGCCGGCCGGCCTTGCGTCGCTGGTGTTGCAGGCGCAGGCGTTTTTCACGCTGATCTTCGCGGCCATGATTCTGGGTGAGGGGTTTCGCGGGCCGAACGTCGCGGGTTTGCTGATCGCGGCGTGCGGGCTGGCGGTGATCGGCGTGCAGGCTGGGCACGCCATGACCGTTGCCGGTTTCCTGCTGACGCTCGTGGCCGCAGCCATGTGGGGCATGGGCAATGTCATCACGAAGCGCATGGGCAAGGTCGACCTGTTGTCGCTCGTGGTGTGGGCGAGCCTCGTGCCGCCGTTGCCGTTCCTCGCGCTCTCGCTGATGGTGGAGGGGCCGGCGCGCATTTCGGCCAGCTTGTCGGGCATTTCGCTCACGTCGGTTCTTGCGATTGTTTATCTCGCGTTTATCGCAACGATGCTCGGTTATACGTTGTGGGGAAAGCTGCTGGCCCGTTATCCGGCGAGTCAGGTCGCGCCGTTTTCCTTGCTCGTGCCCATTGTCGGGCTGGCTTCGGCGGCATTGCTGCTTGATGAAGGGCTGAGCCCGATGCAATTCGTGGGGGCGGTGCTGGTGATGACCGGACTGGTGGTCAACGTGTTCGGCGGATGGTTTCGGCAGCGGTTTTTATCGACGGCACGTTAGAGGCAGGTCGAAGCTGTCCGCTCGCGGTGGCAGAACGGTGCCTGCGGTCCCGCGCGAGCGAATACAGCCCTTTACGTCATCCGGCTCTTTGCGAGCGGCGGGTTGGCCGCGAAATAACGCTTGATGCCCTTCATGATCGCGTTCGCCATCTTGTCGCGATAAGCGTCGTCGTTCAGACGCTGCTCCTCTTCGGGGTTACTGATAAACGCGGTTTCCACGAGGATCGACGGAATGTCCGGCGCTTTCAACACCGCAAAGCCGGCTTGCTCCACTGATCCCTTGTGCAACTTGTTGATATCGCCAATCTCGTTCAGCACGAAATTGCCATAGCGCATCGAGTCACGAATCTGCGCGGTGGTCGACATGTCGAACAACGCCCGGTTGACGCTCGCGTCCTGCGTCGTCACGTTGATCCCGCCGATGGAATCCGACGAGTTCTCCTTGTTCGCCATCCAGCGTGCAGCCGCGCTCGACGCACCGTGATCGGAGAGTGCGAACACGGACGAACCGCGTGCCGAGGGCGTGGTGAACGCATCGGCGTGTATGGAAACGAACAGGTCCGCGCCCACGCGACGCGCCTTCTGCACCCGCACGTTGAGCGGCACGAAGAAGTCGGCGTCGCGCGTCATCATGGCGCGCATGTTCGGCTGGGCGTCGATCTTGGCGCGCAGCTTCCTGGCGACATCAAGGGCAATGTGCTTTTCGTACGTTCCGCCACTGCCGATCGCACCTGGATCTTCGCCGCCATGGCCCGGGTCGATCGCGACGGTAAGCAGGCGCGTCGTGCCCGACTTGTTGCTCTTCGGATTGGCGAAGCCGTAGTCGTCGCTGGTGTTGCTGCCGGACGAGTCGTCCTGGTTAGCCAAGGCCGTAGGCGGTGCCGGCTTGACCGTGGGCCGGGGCTTCGGGAAAGCGGGAATCGGGGGAACGGGCGTGGGCGACGACGGTGCGCGCGGCTGATCGGACTGCGCGTACTTCTGGAAAAACTCGTCGGTGTTGTCCGGCACGTTCGCTTTCGGCGGCGTGGCGGGGCCGCTCAGCGTAGCGGGCGGCGGGGCCTGATTCGGGCTGGTCTGATCGATAGCCTGTTGCTTGTGCTCGGACTGGGCGAGCAAATCCATCAGCGGGTCGGGTGCAACGGCCGGATATAAATCGAAGACCAGGCGGTACTTGTAGCTGCCGATCGGCGTCAGCGTGAACACTTGAGGTTTCACGGACCCCTTCAGGTCGAACACCATGCGCACCACGTGCGGCTGATATTGGCCGATGCGCACCGACTGGATCTGCGGGTCGTTCGGCGTGATCTTCGAGACGAGGTCCTTCAGTTCCTGATCGAGATCGAGCCCATTCAGGTCGACCACCAGCCGGTCCGGACCCTGCAGCAATTGCTGGCTGTTTTGCAGCGGCTGATCGGACTCGATCGTGACCCGGGTGTAATCGCGGGCCGGCCACACGCGCACGCCGAGCACCGAGCTCGCGTACGCGAGCTTCGGTCCGAGCAGCGCTAGCGCGATGGTCGAAGCGCCCGCGCGCAGCACCTGGCGCCGCCGCCAGTTGTGCGAGGCCGTGGCGGTCGATTCGATCGAATGGAACGGCTTGATCAACAGCTTTCGAGACATGACTTTCCTGTTTCGCTAAACGCGCGCGCTGTCAGCACGCGGCCTTCGCCTTCCTGTTCCAGCGTGAATTCGAGATCCGGCACACCCAGCAGTCCGCCAGCGCGTTGCGGCCATTCGACCAGGCAGATCGCGCCTGCATCGAAGTATTCGCGAAAGCCGGCGTCGGCCCATTCGGCTGGATCGGCAAAGCGATATAGATCGAAGTGATAGAGCTCGAGCGGACCCGTTTCCGTTGCAAGCGAATAGGGTTCGACAAGCGTGTAAGTGGGACTGCGCACGCGGCCCGCGTGACCGAGCGAGCGCAGCGTCGCGCGCACCAGCGTGGTTTTACCCGCACCCAGGTCACCGATCAACTGGACCTGCAAACCCGGAAAACGTTCGTTCGGGGTGCTCGAATTCTTGAGGCGGGCCTGCAGGATCGCCTGCGCGAAGCGGCCACCGAAGGCGAGCGTCGCGTCTTCGTCGGGCAGGTCGAAGCGGCGTTCGAGCAGCGCGGCGGAAGGGTTTGCAAACGATCGAGTGAGGCTGTCGGGCATTCTCGTAAAATGTCGTGATGAACCGTTTGCCGGAACACCCTGTGGAACGCGAGAGCGCGTCAGACGACGCCGCCGCGGACACGCGCCACTTCAGATTTGACGACGAAGCCGCGCTGGCTGAACTCGCGCTGCGCATCAAGGCGTGGGGGCGCGAGCTGGGGTTCGCTGCAGTCGGCGTCAGCGACGCCGACTTGACGGAAGCCGAAGAAGGCCTGGCTTCATGGCTCGAAGCAGGCTATCACGGCGAGATGGATTATATGGCCAAACATGCGATGAAACGCGCAAGGCCAGCCGAGCTTGTGGCCGGCACGCGACGCGTTATTACAGTTCGGATGGCCTACTTGCCGGCATCAACGCTTGCCGGCAAGGCCCGCGAAAGTGCCGCGACAGCCGACGGTCAGGCAACTGACTGGCGCGCGGCGGAATGGGCTCGAATAGCCGATCCCGCGGCGGCGGTGGTGTCGGTCTACGCCCGCGGCCGCGACTATCACAAGGTCATGCGCACCCGCTTGCAGCAGTTGGCCGAGCGCATTGAAGCCGAGATTGGCACGTACGGCTACCGCGTATTTACGGATTCCGCGCCCGTTCTCGAGGTCGAGCTCGCGCAGAAGGCGGGCACCGGCTGGCGCGGCAAACACACGCTTTTGCTGCAAAGCGATGCCGGGTCGCTGTTTTTTATCGGCGAGATCCTGGTGGATATTCCTCTGCCCGCCGACGCCGACGTCAATCCGGATCAAGCGCCCGAACACGATGGCGCGCATTGCGGAAGCTGTAGGCGCTGCATCGACGTTTGCCCGACCGGGGCGATCGTGGCGCCGTATCGCGTGGATGCGCGCCGTTGTATTTCGTATCTCACCATCGAGTTGAAAGGCAGCATTCCCGAAGATTTGCGGCCGCTTATCGGCAATCGGGTTTATGGTTGCGACGATTGCCAGCTCGTATGTCCGTGGAACAAGTTCGCGCAGGCCGCGCCGGTCGCGGATTTCGATGTGCGTCATGGGCTCGATCGCGCGTCGCTTGTGATGCTGTTCGGCTGGAGCGCCCATGATTTCGATGAACGCATGCAAGGCAGCGCGATTCGCCGTATCGGACACGAGCGATGGTTGCGTAATATTGCGGTGGCGATGGGCAATGCGTTGCGCTCGCCGGTTTTGGGCGCCGACGAGCGCTCGGCAATACGCGATGCATTGAATGCCCGCGCCGGGGATGCTTCGGAGCTGGTCCGTGAACACGTCGAATGGGCGCTGCGGCAGGAAGCATCACCGCACGTGTGACTTAACGCATGACCTCAGGCTTACAGGAAAAATCAATGGAAGTGACCGAGGCAGAACGCGCGCCGGAACTCGTGTCGAGCAGCGCATCGATCGACCTTTTTTGCGACGCGCTCTGGCTCGAACATGGCCTCGCCAAGAACTCGCTCGAAGCTTACCGGCGCGATTTGCGCTTGTTCGCCGAATGGTTGTCGAAGACGCGCGGCGGCACTGTCGATACCGCCACCGAAGCAGACATGAATGCCTATCTCGCCGCCCGTCGCGCGGACAAGGCCACGTCCGCCAACCGCCGCTTATCGGTTTTTCGACGCTACTACGCGTGGGCATTGCGAGAGCATCGCGCGCCCGCCGATCCTACGATCAAGCTGCGTTCGGCCAAACAGCCGCCGCGCTTTCCCAAGACCTTGAACGAAGCCCAGGTCGAGGCGTTGCTGAACGCACCCGATGTGGAATCCGCGCTGGGGCTGCGCGACCGGACCATGCTTGAGCTGATGTACGCGAGCGGCCTGCGCGTGACCGAACTGGTGACGTTGAAGACCGTGGAAGTGGGCTTGAACGAAGGCGTGGTGCGCGTGATGGGCAAGGGGTCGAAGGAGCGCCTTATTCCGTTCGGGGCGGTCGCACACGACTGGATCGAGCGCTATTTGCGTGAATCGCGGCCGGTGTTGCTTGGCGCCCGCGCCGCGGATGCGTTGTTCGTCACCACGCGCGGCGAAGGCATGACGCGCCAGCAGTTCTGGAACATCATCAAGCGCCACGCGCTTACCGCCGACGTGCGCGCGCCGCTCTCACCGCATACCTTGCGGCATGCGTTCGCCACGCACCTGCTCAATCACGGGGCCGACTTGCGCGTGGTGCAAATGCTGCTCGGCCATACGGATATTTCCACGACGCAGATCTACACCCACGTTGCGCGTGAGCGACTGAAGACGCTGCATCACGACCATCATCCGCGTGGCTGAAGGTTGCGGCAGGTGCGAACTTAAAGTTCGTCCCTGAGCTTGTGTTTCAACACCTTTCCCGTCGATGCCGCCGGCAACGCGGCCAGCACGCGGATCTCGGCGGGGCGCTTGTAAGGCGCAAGCCGGTCCGCGCACCACTGGACGATATCGTCAGGCAGCGCATGCACCGACGGCAGCAATTCGACGAACGCAATCACTTCCTCGTTGCCCTCGACCGCCCGCCCGATCACTGCCGATTGCAGCACATCGGGATGTGAGTTCAGCACGTTCTCGACTTCGGCCGGATACACATTGAAGCCCGAACGGATGATCAGTTCCTTGCTGCGCCCGACGATATACAACGCACCGTCCGGCGCCTGACGCGCAAGGTCACCTGTTTTGAGCCAGCCGTCTTCCGTGACCGTCGCCCGCGTCTGCGCTTCATTGCGGTAGTACCCGAGCATCACGTTCGGCCCGCGCACCCATAGTTCACCGACTTCACCCGGCGCCACATCCACGCCATCGAGCGCGACGAATCGCAGTTCGATACCGGGTATGGGGTCGCCCGCAGAGCAGTCGTCGCGCGGCGCGTCGAGCATGGTCTGCGATATGGTCGGACTGCTTTCCGTCATCCCATAGCCGTTGTGCAGCGGCACTTTGTACAAGCCTTCAACGCGGGCTTTCAGCGCGGCATCGAGCGGAGAGCCGCCGGAATACGCGAAGCGCAACGCGGGTGCGCGCCACGGCGTACCGCTGGTCTGCACGTGCTCAACGAGTTTTGCGTGCATGGCCGGCACGCCCTGGAAGATCGAAACGTTCTCCTCAGTCAACGCTTGCCGCACGGCGTCCGGGGCGAAGCGCGACGCGAGCCGCAGCGTTGCTCCCGCGTACAGGCTGCCGAGACAGACCGACGCCAGCCCGTAGATGTGCGTAATCGGCAGCACCGCGTACACCACGTCTGCAGGCGTCACGCGCCGCAACGTGCTGGACATGGCCGCGATAAACAACACGTTGCGATGCGACAGCATCACGCCTTTCGGCGCGCCGGTCGTGCCCGTGGTGTAGATCAGCGCGGCACATTGACGGGCGGGATCGGTTTCAACAGGCTCAGGCGATACGTTTTCATCGACGATAAAACGCCACGCGCCCACGTTCGTTGCAGTTGCCGCTGCCACTTCGGCGGCGTTCAACCGGCCCGCATGATTCGCGGCATCCTTCGAGGCATCGACGGTGAACGCTACCACCCGCGGTTTTGCGTGCGCTCTGATAGCGTCGACTTCGCTTGCCGAAAGCCGTGCGTTCGTGAGCAGACACCAAGCGTCTAGCTTCGCCACGGCGAACATCAGCACGACCTGCGCCACGCAATTCTCACTCACGATCATCACGCGATCGCCGCCTTGCACGCCGGCTTGCGCGAGCTGGCGGGCGGTGTTGTTAATGGCCTCAACCAGTTCCGCCGCGTTCAGGCGCCGCTTGTCTTCGATCAACACAACGTGCTGCGGATCGCGGGCGGCGAGGCGCGCGGGGATATCGGAAATACGTGCGGGCAATGCGGCGAGCAGGGCGGCGACATCCATGTCCATTTCAAATCTCCGTGCCGCGCATGAGCCCGCGCGCGATGATCACCTGTTGAATTTGCGACGTGCCTTCGTAAAGCCTGAAGAGCCGCACGTCGCGATAAAAACGTTCGACGCCGTACTCCGAGATATAGCCCGCGCCACCGTGCACCTGTACCGCGCGGTCGGCCACGCGGCCGCACATCTCGGTGGCGAAATATTTGGCGCATGAGGCTTCTATGGACACGTCGCGGCCCTCGTCGCGCCGGCGTGCGGCATCGAGCACCATGCATTCGGCCGCATAGATCTCGGTCTTGCTGTCGGCGAGCATGGCCTGCACGAGCTGGAATTCGACAATCGGCTGGCCGAACTGCTTGCGTTCCATCGCGTAGGCGAGGGCGTCGCGCAGCATCCGTTTGGCCGCTCCAATAGAGATGGCTGCGATGTGCAAGCGCCCTTTATCGAGCACTTTCATGGCCGTCTTGAACCCGACGCCTTCCACGCCGCCAATCAGTTGCGCGGCCGGAATGCGGCAGTTCTCGAAGATCACGTCGCAGGTATGCGCGCCGCGCTGGCCCATTTTCTTGTCGGGTTTGCCGAGCGACAACCCGGGTGACTCGCGCTCGACAATGAATGCCGAAATGCCGCTTGCGCCTTTGGCGTCGCTCGTGCGCGCCATCACGGTAAAGATGCCGGCTTCCGGTGCGTTGGTGATGAAGCGCTTCGTGCCGTTCAGCACGTAGTGGTCGCCGTCCTTGCGCGCCGCGGTTTTCAGCGACGCCGCGTCCGAACCCGCGTCCGGCTCGGTCAGGCAGAACGAGCCGATCAGATCGCCGGCAGCAAGCTTGGGCAGATAGTGCTGCTTCTGCTCCTCGCTGCCGTCGAGCAGAATGCCAATCGATCCGATGCCGTTGTTCGTGCCTATCACGGACCTGAATGCCGGCGATGTCTGGCCGAGTTCGAACGCCACGCGGACTTCCTCTTCCATTGTCAGGCCGAGGCCGCCGTAAGCCTCCGGGATGGTCAGCCCGAACAGGCCGATCTCGCGCATGGCGGCGAGCACATCGGCGGGAATCTGGTCGGTTTCGTCGACTTCCGCTTCACGGGGTACGAGCGTTTCCCGTACGAAGCGGCGAATGGCGTCTTCAAGCAACGTCTGGGTTTCCGAATCACGAATCACGTTGAATCTCCTTGAGGCATACGCCGAATGAGCACTTGCGAACGATCGTGCCACAGTAAATCGGCCTGCACAATTGACCGTTCGGCCGATGGTGGCCGTGCTTTCGCGCCGCTACAATGCCGTCATGTCCAAGGTAAAACACATTTCCGAGACCCCCGCGACGCAGTTTTTGCGCCGGCACAAGGTCGCTTTTGGCGAGCATCCTTATGAGTATGTCGAGCATGGTGGCACGGAAGAATCGGCGCGCCAGCTTGGTGTGGACGAACATTGCGTGGTCAAGACGCTCGTGATGGAGGACGAACAAGCGAAGCCGCTGATCGTGCTCATGCACGGCGACAAAACGGTCTCGACCAAGAATCTTGCCCGGCAGATTGGCGCGAAGCGCGTTGAGCCGTGCAAGCCGGAAGTGGCCAACCGGCATTCGGGTTTCCTGATCGGCGGCACATCGCCATTTGGCACGAGGAAGGCAATGCCGGTGTACGTGGAATCCAGCATCCTGGACCTCGACACAATCTATCTGAACGGCGGGCGGCGCGGGTATCTGGTGAGCATTGCGCCGCCGGTCCTGACTGACCTGCTGAAGGCTACGCCCGTGAGTTGCGCGAGCGTCGATTAAAATGCGCGTCCTGAAGTCTTGCGCCCGCTTCTGTTTCTGTTCCCGAAGATAAGAAGAAATCAATGAACAATGTGATTGTCGCTGTGGTGGCTTACCTGATCGGCTCGATCTCGTTTGCGGTGGTTGTCAGTTCGGCCATGGGTCTTGCCGACCCGCGTTCGTACGGTTCCGGCAACCCGGGCGCAACGAACGTGCTGCGTACCGGCAACAAGCTGGCGGCCGTCCTGACGCTGCTCGGCGATGCGTTCAAAGGCTGGTTGCCCGTGTGGTTCGTCGTGCATTTCGGCGCCCGGTTCGGGCTTGATTCCACGGCTGTCGCGCTGGCCGCCATCGCGGTGTTTCTCGGGCATTTGTTCCCGATATTCTTCAAGTTCCAGGGCGGCAAGGGCGTAGCGACGGCAGCGGGCGTGCTGCTCGCCATCAACCCGGTGCTGGGGCTGGCCACTTTGCTGACGTGGGTGATCATTGCGTTTTTCTTCCGGTATTCGTCGCTGGCGGCGCTGGTGTCGGCGGTGTTCGCGCCGTTCTTCGATGTCTTTCTTTTCGGCCCCAGCCGTATCTCGCTGGCGGTTGCAGCGATGAGCGCGCTGCTGATCTGGCGGCATCGCGGCAATATCAAGAAGCTGCTGGATGGCAAGGAAAGCCGGATCGGGGAGAAGAAGCGGGCGGCTGAAGCGGTTGAATAAAACGCTGTAAAACCGCGTGCAGCGAAAGCAGGAATGAAGAAAGCCGCCCTGAAGGCGGCTTTCTTTTAATCATTGTCTCGCAGCGATCGAACGGTAGATGGGGTGGGTTGGGGGTGGGTTTTTCCTGCTTCAGCAGCGTGTTCCAAAATGGAAATAACTGCAGATCAACAACAACTCAACGCCCGACTACCGATTAGCCAAACCCACGCACCCGGCGAACACCACGCTCAATCGCGGAAATTATTAAAATCCAGCGGCGTATCCGTCACGTCCTTCTTCAGCAACGCAATGGCGCTTTGCAGGTCATCGCGCTTCGTGCCGTTGATGCGCACCGAGTCGCCCTGAATACTGGCCTGGACCTTGATCTTGCTGTCCTTGATTATCCTGACGATTTTCTTCGCCAGATCGCCGGTTACACCCTTCTTGATCTCGACGACTTGCTTCAACTTGTCGCCGCCAATCTTCTCGATCTTGCCGTAATCGAGAAACCGCACGTCCACATTGCGTTTCGCGAGTTTCGACAACACCACGTCCTTGACCTGGCCGAGCTTGAAATCGTCGTCGGCAAAAAGCGTCAGTTCACGATCCTTTTGCTCGACGCGCGCGTCCGAACCCTTGAAGTCGAAGCGCGTGGCAATTTCCTTGTTCGATTGTTCGATGGCGTTTTTCACCTCGATCATGTTTGCTTCGCTGACGACGTCAAACGATGGCATCTGCATTCCCCTTCGTTGATGCGAGGCGTGGCGTAAGGCTCGCACGCACTCGCTATAATCACGGACCACCATCATTCTACCGATGCCGTCCCGGTTTGCCCAAGGCCACCCCCGATCCTGACCCAAACGTTTCCTCAATGTCCGAGTTCCAACTTCTCTCCGATTACCCGCTGCTTGGGCATAACACGTTCGGTTTCGACGTCCGCGCCAAGCATGCCGTTCGGCTGACGGAAGAAGCGCAGATCCCGGCGCTTGCTCGCGACGCGCGTCTAAGCGGCATGCGGCAACTGGTGCTCGGCGGCGGCAGCAACGTCGTGCTGACGCGCAATTTCGATGGGGTTGCGTTGCTTGTGGAACTGCGCGGCCGTCGTGTGATTCACGAAGATCATGGCGCCGTTTTTGTAGAAGCCGGCGCAGGGGAGAACTGGCACGAATTCGTCGCGTGGACCTTGTCGCATGGCTTGCCCGGGCTCGAAAACCTTGCGCTGATTCCCGGCACGGTGGGCGCGGCGCCGATCCAGAACATAGGCGCCTACGGGCTGGAAATGGGTGAGCGCTTCGAGCGTTTGCGGGCGATTGAATTATCGACGGGAGAAACGCGGGAATTTGATCGCGATGCGTGCGCGTTCGGTTACCGCGACAGTTTTTTCAAGCAGGAAGGGCGTGGGCGTTTTGTGATCGTATCGGTGACTTTTCGTCTGCCGAAAGCGTGGACGCCACGAGCAGATTACGCGGATATCGCGCGCGTGCTCGAGACCAGCGGCGCGAACAATCCGCAGGCTATCTTCGATGCGGTCGTCGCTGTGCGTCAGGCCAAGTTACCCGACTGGCGGGTGCTCGGGAATGCCGGCAGCTTTTTCAAGAACCCGGTGGTGAGCGCAACCGCATTCAATGCGTTGAAGGCGCTTGAGCCGGAACTGGTGTCGTATCGGCAGCAGGACGGGCAGTTCAAATTGGCCGCCGGCTGGCTGATCGACCGATGCGGCTGGAAAGGCCGCGCGATCGGAGCCGCCGCCGTGCACGACCGGCAGGCGCTGGTCCTGGTGAACCGCGGCGGTGCGTCGGGCGCACAAATCCTCGAACTCGCCGACGCAATCAAACGCGACGTGCACGCGCGTTTCGCGGTCGAGCTTGAAGCGGAGCCGGTGTGTCTTTGATTTAAAGCTGCGCGGGACGCAACCGGAACAACAGAAATTGCTCCACCAACAAAAAACCCGCCGTTGGCGGGTTTTTCATTTCAACTTCACAACTTCAACCAAACCGGGCTAACTCAACCGCCACGCTTGCGACGTGCATTCTCGGCAATCCGCATGCGCAGGGCGTTCAGCTTGATGAACCCGCCAGCGTCGGCTTGATCGTACGCGCCACCGTCGTCATCGAACGTTGCGATGTTCTTGTCGAACAGCGTTTCCTTCGAATCACGCGCAACCACCGTCACGCTGCCCTTGTACAGCTTCACGCGCGTCCAGCCGTTGACCTTGTCCTGCGTGTGGTCGATCAGCACTTGCAGCGCGCGCCGCTCTGGGCTCCACCAGTAGCCGTTGTAAATCAACGCGGCGTAACGCGGCATCAGATCGTCCTTCAGGTGCGCCACTTCACGATCCAGCGTGATCGACTCAATCCCGCGATGTGCCTTGAGCATGATCGTGCCGCCCGGCGTTTCATAACAACCGCGCGACTTCATGCCGACATAGCGGTTCTCGACCAGATCCAGCCGGCCAATGCCGTGCTTGCCGCCAATCGCGTTCAATGCCGTCAGCATGTCCGCCGGCGACAAACGCTTGCCGTTCAGCGCAACCGGATCGCCCTTCTCATATTCGATATCCAGATATTCCGGTTGATCCGGCGCGTCTTCGGGCGCAACCGTCCAGCGCCACATATCGGCTTCGGCTTCGGCCTTCGGATCTTCCAGGTGACGCCCTTCGAACGAAATATGCAGCAGGTTCGCGTCCATGGAGTAGGGCGCGCCGCCTTGCTTATGCTTCATTTCGATCGGAATGCCGGCCTTTTCCGCGTAAGCCAGCAGCTTTTCACGCGACAACAGATCCCATTCGCGCCACGGCGCGATCACCTTGATACCCGGCTCGAGCGAGTAATAACCCAACTCGAAACGCACCTGGTCGTTGCCCTTGCCGGTTGCCCCATGCGACACGGATTGCGCACCAACCGCACGGGCGATCTCGATCTGGCGTTTCGCGATCAGCGGACGCGCGATCGACGTGCCGAGCAGGTACTCACCTTCATAGATGGTGTTGGCGCGGAACATTGGGAACACGAAGTCGCGGACAAATTCCTCACGCAGATCTTCGATAAAGATGTTGTCCTGCTTGATGCCGAGTTGCAGCGCTTTCTTGCGCGCCGGTTCGAGTTCTTCGCCCTGACCGATGTCAGCGGTGAACGTCACGACTTCGGCGTCGTAGTTGTCCTGCAACCACTTCAGGATGACGGAGGTATCGAGGCCGCCTGAGTAGGCGAGCACGACTTTTTTGATATCGCTCATGGTGAACTCGTATGGCTGGAAAACGGTGTGCGCCGGGCTTTCAGCGCGCGGAAAACCGCTATTTTGACATCAAATGGCGGCTGTTCCGCATTTTTGGGGCGATGCGGCGTTTCGACAGAAACGCCGCACGCTTGGCTAAACGCTGCAATCGGCTGGGATTGTGCCGCTCAATCAAGCAGCTCAATGATTGAGTTTGCCGAGCAACAGGTATTCCATCAATGCCTTCTGGACGTGCAGCCTGTTTTCGGCTTCGTCCCAGACCACGCTCTGCGGACCGTCGATCACGTCCGCGCTCACTTCCTCGCCGCGATGCGCCGGCAGGCAGTGCATGAAGAGGGCGTCCGGATGAGCGCGCGCCATCATGTCGGAGTCGACGCACCAGTCCGCGAAGGCTTTCTTGCGCACTTCGTTCTCGGCTTCGAAGCCCATGCTGGTCCAGACGTCCGTGGTGACGAGGTCGGCCCCGGTGCAGGCGTCGTTCGGATCGGCGAATTCTTCGTAGAACGGCGCGCTGTCGGGAGAAACCAGTGAATGGTCGAGCGTGTAGCCGGGCGGCGTGGACAGGCGCAACTTGAAGCCGAGGATTTGCGCCGCTTCGATCCACGTGTACAGCATGTTGTTCGCGTCGCCGACCCAGGCCACGGTTTTCCCCGCGATCGGTCCGCGCAGTTCGTAGTAGGTGAAGACGTCGGCCAGCACCTGGCACGGGTGATATTCGTTCGTCAGACCGTTGATCACGGGCACGCGGGAATTCTCGGCGAAGCGCTGGATGATGTGCTGGCCGAACGTTCGGATCATGATGATGTCCACCATGCGCGACACCACTTGCGCAGCGTCCTCGATCGGTTCGCCGCGGCCGAGCTGGGTGTCGCGCGTGCTGAGGAACACGGCGTGGCCGCCAAGCTGGAAGATACCCGCTTCGAACGAGAGCCGCGTACGCGTTGAATTCTTCTCGAAGATCATCGCCAGCGTGCGGTCGTGCAGCGGATGGTAGGTCTCGTAGCTCTTGAACTTGCGCTTCAGAATACGGGCGCGTTCGAGCACGTAGTCATAGTCGTCGAGAGAGAAATCCTTGAACTGCAAATAATGGCGAATTTTTTTTTCGGTCATGAAAAATGCGTACGGCGGCTTCAGCCGGCAAATTCGCCGGACGGCGCCGCCGTCGTGGTGGTATCGAATTTCAGCATAAAGGAATTTCCGGCGTTTGACGAGGTCGCCAAATAGCCGATGCGCGCCGCCATACGCCGTCTGGAGCGGTTTAGAGGCTTTGTGTGCAGTGCGGAAAAAGGGCCTCTGCTGTATAATCTGCGAGGTTTCTCCGGCGGTCCTGACGCTTTTCGACTGCTTACGAAGCAGATCCACTCACGGGCTTAAGCGGACTTAACCTGCGGAGTCAATCCGCGGACTCAACCCACAGATTTAGCGCAGTGTTGCGCGGTCAGAGCAGGAAGAGTCAGAGCAGGGAGTCAGCCAGTTCGCTGCCACGCGAGTGCGTCTCGCATGTACCTGCGTGCTTGCCTGGCAGTCGTGTACGGGAGTCATCATGAGTTGATTGCCGTCCCCAAGGCGACTCGGGCGACGTCGCAGTTCGGTCAATGAGTGGCCAACGAGTGGTCGATGAGCGGGTGGATGCAGGTCGAAGAAAGGGGCCGGGTCTCACCGGCCGCGACGCTGCCGGACGAGGCGGAATTCAGCGCCGGAGGTTGTAGCCGATAACTTTCCGGTTCACCTTGCCAACCATGCATGCGCGTTCGCCGGCGTTCTCCGCCGGTCGTCAAACAGGTATTCCTACATGGCCGAAACAATTCCAACCGAATACTTCATTCAGGGCATTACGTCGAACGGCAAGACTTTTCGGCCAAGCGACTGGTCGGAACGGCTTTGCGGCGTGATGTCCGGGTTCGGCCCGGGCAAGCGCGGTCCGAATGCCCGGCTGCAATATTCCATCTATGTACGCCCGACCTTGCTCGGCAACGTGAAGACGGTGATCCTCGATTCCCGCTTGCGCGACATTGAGCCTATGGCTTTCGATTTCGTGATGAACTTCGCCAAAGACAATGACCTGCTTGTGACGGAGGCGTGCGAATTGCCGCCTCATCACGCCACGCAGCAACAACATGGCTGACCGCGCGGCTAACTGAGCGGGAGGGGTCTTTGAGAAGGCCTCTTTTCGAAGCACACGACAAAAAACCCGCCATTAGCGGGTTTTTTTGTTGCTGTCTTTTGTTGCCGTTTGCTGTTTTAAGCGTCAGGACAAATCGGAACAAAAGCAAAGCTGCAGCCTGTCACGCGCCCGTCAAAGTAAAGACACGCAAAAGGGCGACAACCAGAATCCTTAAGCAGCAGGTGCTTGCAGACCCTTGATAGCGGCCGACAGACGGCTCTTATGGCGAGCAGCCTTGTTCTTGTGGACGATGCGCTTGTCCGCAATGATGTCGATGGTCTTGACCGACGTCTTGTAGATTTCTGCAGCCTTGGCTTGGTCGCCGGCGTCGATCGCCTTGCGAACGGCCTTGATGGCGGTGCGGAATTTCGAGCGCAGCGCCGAGTTGTGCGAGTTTGCCTTGGCGCCTTGACGGGCGCGCTTGCGGGCTTGTGCGGTATTTGCCATGACGGTTCCTTATCCTGTTCCAGCTATGTGTTTCAGCGCTTCCCGTTCTGCTTCTGGATGGGATTCAGCTCGAAGCTGGCCCGACTCCACACAAGATAAAACGAGGTCAATCCGATGCGCTGTTTATGATCAAACCCTCGGGATCGATTGCCCGAAAGCGCAAAAACGTCGAAAGAAGACGTGAAGCCGCCGTGCTTGCAGGCGCCCTTTTTACAAGTTGACAAGTTACTTCGCAACTTGCGTAAAAGTGCCGAAAGCGGATTCAGGAGCTTCGAAACCGGCGATTATAGCAACGAAATCATGGGACTGGCAAGCGCGGCCGGTTTTTGCCGGGTGTCGCAGGGAATCAACCCCGCCGAACCGTAACCGGTATCCGAGGGTATCGGCAAGTATCGGCAAGTACGCTCAGCTGCCTGCACGCGACCGAAGTTGCAAATTCTAACGAATCGCCAATGGTTGCAACGTCTCGCGTTCATAATGCGGCCCGTATAATAAGCGCCCCATGAATCTATTCCGAGCCCTACTGACGGTCAGCGGCTTCACGCTGCTTTCCCGCGTGACCGGCCTGGTCCGCGAAACGCTGATCGCGCGAGCCTTCGGCGCCAGTCAATTCACCGACGCATTCTACGTCGCCTTCCGCATACCGAACCTGTTGCGGCGCTTGTCCGCCGAAGGAGCGTTCTCGCAGGCGTTCGTGCCTATCCTGGCCGAGTTCAAGAACACGGAAGGCCACGACGCCACCAAGGCCCTCGTCGACGCCATGTCGACCGTGCTCGCCTGGGCGCTTGCCGTTGTGTCACTGGCAGGCGTGGCGGGTGCGTCCTGGGTCGTGTTTGCGGTCGCCTCGGGACTGGAACACGACGGTCACGCGTTCGGCCTCGCGGTGACCATGACCCAGATCATGTTCCCGTACATCATCTTCATTTCGCTGACATCGCTGGCGTCCGGGGTGCTCAACACCTATCGGCAGTTCTCCCTGCCCGCGTTCGCGCCCGTGCTGCTCAACGTGTCGTTCATCGGGGCCGCCGTCTTCCTCGCGCCGCATCTGAAAGTGCCGGTCTACGCGCTCGCCTATGCGGTGATCGTCGGCGGGGTCCTGCAGTTTCTCGTGCAGTTGCCCGGCCTCAAGAAGATCGACATGATCCCGCGCATCGGCCTGAATTTCTTTCGGGCGTTGCGGCATCCGGGCGTCAAGCGCGTGCTGATCAAGATGGTCCCCATGACGTTTGGCGTGTCGGTTGCCCAACTGAGCCTGATCATCAATACGAACATTGCGTCGCGGCTTGGTCCGGGCGCTGTGTCGTGGATCAATTACTCGGATCGTCTGATGGAGTTTCCCACCGCGCTGCTCGGCGCGGCGCTGGGCACCATCCTGTTGCCAAGCCTCTCGAAGGCGCACGTGGACGCCGATCCGGTCGAATATTCGGCGCTGCTCGACTGGGGCCTGCGCATCACGTTCCTAATGGCCGCGCCAAGCGGATGCGCGCTGTTTTTCTTCGCGGAACCGCTGACAGCCACGCTGTTCCATTACGGTAAATTCGATGCGCATTCCGTCGTCATGGTCGGCCGCGCGTTGTCGGCGTACGGCGTCGGGCTGGTCGGACTGATCCTCATCAAGATCCTCACGCCCGGTTTTTACGCGAAGCAGGACATCAAGACGCCGGTGATCATCGGCATCATCGTGTTGATCGCCATTCAGGTCAGCAACCTGATTTTCGTGCCGATCTTCGCGCATGCCGGATTGACACTGTCGATCGGGCTGGGCGCCTGCGTGAATGCAACGCTATTGTTCATCGGCTTGAGGAAACGCGGGATTTACCAACCCTCGCCAGGATGGATGCGCTTCTTCGCGCAACTCGTCGGCGCGTGCCTCGTGCTCGCGGGCGTGATGCATTGGGTGGCCGGCAATTTCGACTGGATCGGCATGCGTGCCGCACCTCTGGAGCGAATCATGCTTCTCGGTGCAAGCCTGGTCGTATTCGGTGCGCTATATTTCGGTATGCTCTCCGCGATGGGCTTTAAATACGCGTATTTCAGAAGGCGAACTCTGTGATGACGACGACGCGCATCCTCGACTATTTCACCTCGCTAGTGGCCGAGGACGAGAGTCTGCCGCTCACCGAGGCGGCGTTGTCGCTTGCCCAGGACGCGTATCCGGATCTCGATTTGCAGGGTGTGCTGGCTGAGATCGACGAGCTGGTTTTGCGCGTGCGCCGCCGTATGCCCGAGGACGCTGACATCAAGCAAAAAATCGGCGTGCTGAATCGTTTTTTCTTCCGCGAGCTGGGTTTCACCAGCAATCTCAACGACTACTACGATCCCGATAACAGCCACCTGAACATGGTGCTCAAGCGGCGTCGCGGGATTCCGATTTCGCTGGCCGTCGTGTATCTCGAGATGAGCGAGCAACTGGGAATTCCGGTGCGTGGCGTGTCGTTCCCGGCGCACTTCCTGCTGCGCGTGACCACCCCCGACGGCGACGTGATGCTCGATCCGACTACCGGTCAATCCCTGTCCGAGTCGGCCATGGTCGAGATGCTCGAGCCGTATGTGCAGCGAGTGGGCGAGTCCATTGGCAGCGCGCTGCGGATCTTGCTGCAGCCGGCCACGCGGCGGGAAATCATCGGACGAATGCTGCGCAACCTGAAGAGCATTTATCTGCAGACCGAACGCTGGCAGCGGCTGCTCGCCGTGCAGCAACGGCTGGTGATCCTGATGCCGGGAAGTATTGAAGAAGTGCGTGATCGCGGCTTCGCCTACGCCCGCCTGGATTACTTGCGCCCGGCAATGGAAGACCTGCGCCGGTACCTCGACGACCGGCCGGATGCCGAAGACGCAACCGTCGTGGAGACGGAGTTGCATGAGTTGCGCCAGCGTACGCAGCACAACGGCGAGTAGGTTGTTTCAGCTTTCTCAGCCTCACGTCTCAAACCCCATTAAAAAACGGCGGCCCATCATTGCGATGGCCGCCGTTTTTCTTCGTGGATGAGCTCATGAGCTGGCCGCTACCAACCCCGCCGAGCCGACAATTACTTCGGCTGCATCCGGATCGCGCCGTCCAGGCGAATCACTTCGCCATTGAGCATGGGGTTGTCGAAGATCTGCTTGACCAGCATGGCGTACTCGCTCGGTTTGCCAAGACGCGAGGGGAACGGCACCATCGCGCCGAGCGCGTCCTGCACTTCCTGCGGCATGCCGAGCAGCATCGGCGTTTCGAAGATGCCCGGAGCAATCGTCATCACACGAATGCCGTTGCGCGACAGGTCACGCGCGATCGGCAGCGTCATGCCCACCACACCGCCTTTCGATGCCGCGTAAGCCGCCTGGCCGATCTGGCCATCGTAAGCGGCCACCGACGCCGTGCTCACGATCACCCCCCGTTCGCCCGCAGCATTCGGTTCGTTCTTCGACATGGCAGCCGCCGCCAGCCGGATCATGTTGAACGTGCCGATCAGGTTCACGCCGATAGTCTTGGCGAACAGATCGAGCGCATGCGGCCCATCCTTGCCCACCGTCTTCGCGGCCGGCGCGATTCCCGCGCAGTTGACGAGTCCGCGCAAGCTGCCGAGTTGCGTCGCGGCTTCCACGGCGCGCTGGCCGTCTTCCTCGCGGCTCACGTCGCATTTCACGAACACACCGCCGAGTTCCTTCGCCAGCTTCTCGCCGCCGGCTTCGTTCATGTCGGCTAGTACGACCTTGCCGCCGTGGTCGCGGATAAGCTGCGCGGTCGCCGCGCCGAGGCCCGATGCGCCGCCTGTGACGAGAAAAACGTTGTCCTGGATGTCCATGCTGTGTGCTCCTTGATGAGGGTTATACGTAATCGTGTTCCGTCCCGAGGATCGCTCAGAACGAAAAACCCGCTCGGCCGATGGAGCGCGAGCGGGTTTCAGAAGGCGTGCTCCGAGCGCCCGGATGTGAGCGCTCGGAACGATCAGGTCAATGCATCGAATACGCGCGTGCGGATTTCATCGACGGTGCCAAGACCCGAGATCCGCCGATACTCCGGCGCCTTCAGGCCGTTGTTGTCGCCATGTTTCGACCACGTGTTGTAGTACTCGATCAACGGCTTGGTCTGCGCGACATACACGTCGAGCCGCTTCTTCACGGTCTCTTCCTTGTCGTCGTCGCGCTGGATCAGCGGCTCGCCGGTGATGTCGTCGTGGCCTTCCACTTTCGGCGGATTGAACTTGATGTGATACGTCCGGCCCGAGGCCGCATGCGAGCGACGCCCGCTCATGCGCTCGATGATGTCCTCGAACGGCACGTCGATCTCAAGCACGTAGTCAATAGCAACACCGGCCTGCTTCATGGCGTCGGCTTGGGGGAGCGTGCGGGGGAAACCGTCGAACAGATAGCCGTTCGCGCAGTCCGCGTCCTGCAGGCGTTCTTTCACGAGATTGATGATGAGCGTGTCCGGCACGAGTTCGCCGGCGTCCATGAAGCGCTTGGCTTCCACGCCGAGCGGCGAGCCCGCTTTCACGGCGGCGCGCAGCATGTCGCCCGTCGAGATCTGCGGGATGCCGAACTTTTCCTTGATGAAGGTGGCCTGGGTGCCCTTGCCGGCGCCGGGGGCGCCCAACAGGATCAAACGCATGGTGATATCTCCGAATCGAATAGAAACCGCTGCGCTGCGAGGCTTATTCTTGCATCCGGTCGCTGTGGCACATCGCTCGGCTGGAGCCGCAAACGAGGCGCGACGAGCCGAATTCAGGAGACGGCGCGGCACCAGTCGACACGGGCGCTCAGGAGCGTTGGCGCTGACCGGAAGGCTCGCGCTACCGATCGATTATGCCACGCATCGTCACAATGGCGACTCGAATCCGCGGCTGGAAAGCCCGGAAAGTCGCGTGCAGCGGGGGTTAACGCGAGTTGATCGGAAGGGGGATGCCGCGCTAGGACGCGGTGAAAACCGTGCGATATCCCGGCAGGCGAACCGGCAGGGCTGCGATGGAAACCGTGGGGAACAAACGGCGGCCGGACGCAGATCGCCGCGACGCGAAAAGCGTCGACCGCATGCTTCCCGCCCCGTTAAACCGACGTGCCGAACAGCGCGCGGACGCGGGCCAGATCGGTGGGGGTATCGACACCCGGCGGCGGCGCGTCGTTCGTCTTCAGCACCGCGATGCGCTCGCCGTGCCAGAGCGCGCGCAGTTGCTCGAGCGCCTCGGCTTCCTCGATCGGCGCGACGGACAGCGTGGGATAAACCCGCAGGAACTTCGCGCGATACGCATACAAGCCGATATGGCGAAGCACATTGGCGGGAACGGGCAGACGTGCGCCGAGCGCGGCGACATCAGGCCAGTCCTTTTGCCACGCGTCACGCGACCACGGAATCGGAGCGCGCGAAAAATACAACGCGACGCTCTTCGAATCCAGTACGACTTTCACCACGTTCGGGTTAAAGACATCGGCCGGATCATGGATGGGATGCGCGGCGGTCGCGATCGCACACGACGGATTCGCCGCCAGATGCACCGCCACGTTGCGCACGAGCGCCGGGTCGATCAAGGGCTCGTCGCCCTGCACGTTGACCACGATGGTGTCGTCGCTCCAGCCGAAATGCGTCGCGACTTCGGCGAGCCGGTCCGTGCCGTTCGGATGATCGGCGCGGGTGAGCAGCGCCTCGAAACCATGTTCCCTCGCGACATCGATCACGCGCGGAGAATCGGTCGCAATCACCACCTGCAGCGCGCCCGACAGACGAGCGCGTTCGGCGACGCGCACGACCATCGGCTTGCCGCCGATATCCGCCAGCGGCTTGTCCGGCAGGCGGGTGGACGCGAGCCGTGCGGGCACGACGGCGATGAAGGGCGGCGCGACCGGAACGTGTGCGTTCATAAAATCTCGATTTAAAGCCTCAATTTCCGTCGGCAGGTTTCAACGGTTCGACGGGCGTGCCTTCCACGGTCTGGCGGGCTTCGTCCGGGAGCATGATGGGAATGCCGTCGCGGATGGGGTAAGCGAGTTTGTCGACGTTGCAGATGAGTTCCTGCGCCGCGCGGTCATACGTAAGCTGGGTCTTGCAAATAGGGCAGACAAGGATTTCAAGCAGGCGTGCGTCCACGAAGTTTCTCCACAACTAATGCGATGAGGCGGGGGCTGAGCACGGCTTCGACTGGAACCACCCAGATGCGCGCGTCACGCCAGGCCCCGAATTTTACTGCATCCTTCTCGGTGATCAGGATCGAATCGGCGTCGATGCCGGAGAACGGATTGTCGCGATAATCGTAGTGGTCCGGGAACGCGCGCGTGGCCGGTACGAGTCCGGCGGCACGCAGCGATGCGAAGAACCGTTCCGGCGATCCGATACCCGCTGCCGCTGCGATCCTTTCGCCCTTGAAGGCGCTGAGCGGACGGCGCACGGCGGGGTCGTCGAGGAGCCAGGCGTCGCCGGTGGCCAGGTCCAGCGAAAACGTGTTCGGCCACGGCGGCAACGCGCGGTCATAGGGGCTGTTGATCAGCGTGGCGTCGCGGTGCCGCGACATGGATTCCCGCAGCGGGCCCGCCGGCAGGAGGAAACCGTTGCCGCCCAGACGGTCGTCGAAGACCACGAGTTCGAACGCCCGCGCGAGGCGATAGTGCTGCAGGCCGTCGTCGCTCACGATCACATCCACCGACGGATTCGCCTTCAGCAACGCCTGCGCCGCCGCGACGCGATCGGGCGACACCATCACCGGCGCGTGCGTGCGGCGGGCGATCAGCAGGGGTTCATCGCCGACATCCGAGGGCTGGCTGTCGGGCGTCACCCGCGTGGCTTCGTGGATCTTCGCGCCATAACCGCGCGAGACGACGCCCGGCTGAAAGCCGGCGGCGCGCAGTGCTTCGACGAGGGCGATGACCGTCGGCGTCTTGCCGGTGCCGCCCACCGTCACGTTGCCGACCACTACAACCGGCACGCCCACGTTCACCTGCTTGATCCAGCCGAGCGCGAAGAACGCGCGGCGAATGGCCGCGATCAGGCCGAACACGCACGCGAACGGCGTCAGCGACCACGCGACCCAGCCGCGCTTGCGCCACTCGCGGGCGAGGAAATTTTCGATCGGCGGCTTGAAGTCAGACATGGCGCGCCTTGTGGTCAGGAGCGAACGATGCACGCGCTTGGGACGACAGCGACGCAGGGCGGTGTAGCGGCGAGGGGAAGGGCAATGTTCGTGATAACGGCCGGCACCTTTGCATCGGGGCGGATCTCCGAAAATGAGCGAATGGTAAGCAGAGGGTAAGCGGCCGCTGGACGACGCAGGGCGATTGTCGCGCCGGCCCTCGAACCCGGCACTCTAGCGCGGCGTTGCCGCAGGCGCCAGTCGAAGGGCAAATCGGACCGCGCCGTCCGGTGTCGAAACACGCTCGGGCGCCGCCCGAAAACGGATAGATAGACAGGTAGAAAAGCGGGCAGATAAACGGACCGACAAACGGGTGGATTCGATGCTCCATTCTGGACACAAAGCGCCTGTGGATAACTCTGTGAACAACTTGGGCTGCCGCGGCCTGAAATCGGCTTCTGGAAAGACTTGCATCGGTCTTTTTAATATTTTTAGACATAAAGCATAATAAAAACAAAGGCTTAGGAGATGTACATCAGGATTTCATGCGCGTTTCCGTTAGTTTCCGGTAACTTGTGCTTTGTGGACACTTGCTTCACTTCGGATGCTGATTGGTCTATCGTCCATGCCTTGTTCATTGGCCGTGCAGCGTTGCCCGGATGCCCCTTTGCCTGGCTTTAGGCCAGCGTATTTTCAAGCTTGTTTTTCACCCCAACCGACCCCCTTTTTCTTCGATGAGCTCCGATCCCTTCGCTTCATCCGGTTCATCCGGTTTATCCGGCGGCGCCGATGCCGTTATCCCCGTTTCGGCGCTCAACCGGGCGATCGGGTCGATGCTCGAACGCTCGTTCCCGCTGGTCTGGGTATCGGGTGAAGTATCGAATTTTACGAAAGCCGCGAGCGGCCACTGGTACTTTTCGATCAAGGACGCGCAGGCGCAGATGCGCTGCGTGATGTTCCGCGGCCGGGCACAGTACGCCGAGTTCACGCCGCGAGAAGGGGACCGGATCGAGGTCCGCGGGCTGGTCACTATGTACGAACCGCGCGGCGAGTTGCAACTCGGTGTGGAAGCGGTGCGCCGGACCGGCCAGGGGCGCTTGTACGAAGCCTTCCTGAAGCTGAAGGCGAAACTCGAAGCCGAAGGCCTGTTCGCCGCTGAGCGCAAACGTGCGTTGCCGCAGCATCCGCGCGCAATCGGCATTGTGACGTCGTTGCAGGCGGCGGCGTTGCGCGACGTGCTCACCACGCTCTCGCGGCGCGCGCCGCACGTGCCGGTGATTGTGTATCCGGCACCGGTGCAGGGCGCGGGCGTGGCCGCGAAGCTCGCGGCAATGGTCGATGAGGCCAGCGCGCGCCGCGAGGTCGATGTGTTGATCGTGTGTCGCGGCGGCGGTTCGATTGAAGATCTGTGGGCGTTCAACGAGGAAGTGCTCGCCCGCGCGATAGCCGAAAGTACGATGCCGGTTGTCAGCGGCGTAGGTCACGAGACGGATTTCACCATCGCCGATTTCGCCGCCGATGTCCGCGCGCCCACGCCGACCGCCGCCGCCGAACTTGTCAGTCCGCAGCGTGCGTTACTGCTGCGCGATCTCGATCACCGGCATGCGACGCTCGCGCGCGGCTTTGGCCGGATGATGGAACGGCGCGCGCAGCAACTCGACTGGCTGGCGCGCCGGCTGGTCAGCCCGGCCGAGCGGCTGGAACGTCAGCGCATGCATTTGCGGCAACTGGCGGTGCGGCTGGCGTCGGCCGGCGCGCGTCCGGTCCGCGACGCCCGCGCGCGTTTTGCGCTCGTGCAAATGCGCTGGCAACGCTGGCGTCCGGATCTTGCTGCCGAGCGGGAACATCTGATGCGTCTTGCACAACGCCTGAGTGTTTCGCAAGGGCGCCGGCATGAACGGGCGGAGGCCCGGGTGTCGGAGTTATCGGCGAGGTTGCAGGTGTTGAGCCCGCAACGCACGCTCGAGCGCGGCTACGCGGCTTTGATCGATACGCAATCCGGACGTGCCGTGCGCGCGCCGAACGCGTTGAAGCCAAAGCGGCCGTTGACCGTGCATCTGGCGGAAGGATCGGCGGATATCTTGCTGGCCGATATCCAGCCCCGGCTCTCCGATGAATTCTGACGCCGGCGGCGGTGTGCACCGGTGCAGGATTTATGCGATGTGCACACCGTTTTTTACAAGACTCGCACGGGTGCTTGAAAGCCCGTATTTTTGACGGCTTAGAAGGAACGTTCGAGCATTTTTTACGCCGCTGTTAAAGCTTCGTAATCGATACTGCTCATAAAAACCCGCAATTTGCGGGGTTATCCCAACTCGCCTACAATCGAGTGCTCCATTGCTTCACTCCTCACGTCCCCCAAAATCATCATAGAAGGAAGCTCGCACCATGGAACATACCCTCCCGCCGTTGCCGTTCGACAAGAACGCGCTCGCTCCGAACATGTCGGAAGAAACGCTTGAGTATCACTATGGCAAGCATCATCAAACCTATGTGACGAACCTGAACAAGCTGATTCCGGGTACCGAATTCGAAAACCTGTCGCTCGAAGAGATCGTCAAGAAGGCGTCGGGTGGCGTGTTCAACAACGCAGCCCAGGTCTGGAACCACACGTTCTTCTGGAACAGCCTGTCGCCCAAGGGTGGCGGTGCTCCGGCCGGCGCGCTCGGCGACGCAATCAACGCAAAATACGGCTCTTTCGACAAGTTCAAGGAAGAGTTCGCGAAGGTCGCAACCGGCACGTTCGGTTCGGGCTGGACGTGGCTCGTGAAGAAGACGGATGGTTCACTCGACATCGTGTCAACCAGCAATGCCGCGACCCCGCTGACCACCGACTCGAAGGCGCTGCTGACCATCGACGTATGGGAACACGCGTATTACATCGACTATCGCAATGCGCGTCCGAAGTTCATCGAAGCGTTCTGGAACATTGCGAACTGGGACTTTGCGTCGAAGAACTTCGGCGCTTGAGGTTTCTGAAGCGTGACAACATAGTTCGGAAAGTGCAATAAAGATTGGAACCGGTAGTAAAAGTGAAAGCCCTCTCTTGAGGGCTTTCGTTTTTCCGCGTGGGACAGCTTGATTCAATCAAGCGGCGCTTGCCGAAACTGTTCCTAAAGGACGTGTTTTCGCTCCTGTGAAGGGCTGCTTTGGAGCCGGTCAATCGCCCGGTTTGGGCCCGTCAAGAGCTCTTCACTTTCACAGAATGATGCTTGAGCGGCCGCATCGGCGGGTAGGCGCTCTGCCCGCTGCCGTTCACACCGCGGCGATTCGCGGAATCGTGCGATCGAATATCGTGGCGACAAACAGGCAGGCGCTCAACACACCCATAACGATGGCCAAGCTGTGCAGGCCGTGATCGCTCGCAGTTTTGCCATATAAGGCGCCAAGGAGGCTGGTCGCCGCGATTGCACCCAGATATCCAGCGGTGCGCTGGAGTCCCGCTGCAGTGCCGATCTCGTCGGCCGGCGCCTGCAGATAGACGGCGGTCTGGGTGGCTGTGGAAAACATGCCTTGCGGCACACCAAAGCACACAACCGCGGCAGCGATGATCCATGCGGACTTGCTGCTGTCGATAAAAAACAGGCAGATGCATCCGGCCAGCGCTGCGCCAATGCTGACGATAAACGGTCCTCGAATGCCTTTTGTGCGCCCGCCTGTCACAGAGGAGACGGCGGCGAGCAGCGACATCGGCATGGTGATGAGGCCCGCCTGGCTAGTGGAGAAGCCTGCGCCGCTTTCGAGCCACTGAGCGAATCCGTAGAGGATGCAATACACGATCATCAGGACCGCCCCTGCGCGCAGATAGGTTACCGTCAACGGTCGGTTGCGGGCCAACATCCGCACATCGATAAACGGCTGCTTGCGTCGCGCCGAGTGAAGCACGAGCGCTATACCAAGAACGGCGGCGACAGGCAGCATGCTCCAGATTGGGCGGTCGAGATTCATCAGGAAAATCATCAGGCCGAGCAAGAAGCCGGTGAACAGGAGGATGCCCACCACGTCGAGCTCCGCCATCAGACGCGCAAAGCTGCCTTCGCGCGGCTGATCCTTTGGCACCCACAAAAAAACCAGCAGCGCAGCGAGCAGCGCGAGCGGCGCGTTCACGGCAAAGATCGAGTGCCAGCCGAAAGCGCCTGTCAGTACGCCACCCAGCAAGGGTCCGATGGCCAGGGTGGAGACCCCCGCCAGCGAGAGAACGCTCATGGCGACGCGTGGGGGCGCCGCACCGAGCCGATCTGCCTGGACGCGGAAGATGCGCATGGCCGACGGATAGGCGCCGGCGGTGCCGATTCCCAGTGCCACCCGCACCGCGATCAAGACGCCGAGCGTGGGAGCAAACCGGCCGACCAGCGCGGATATCGCGACGATGAAGAGGGAGATCAGGTAAATCCGGCGTGGGCCGAACAGATCCGCCAGTCGCCCCATGGTCGGCTGGGCCACGGCGCTTGCCAGGTAGAGCCCGGCAATAAGCCATCCAGCCTCCGCGACGCTTGCATGGAAGTCGGTCGCAATTGGCACCAGCGCGGTAGAGATCATGGTCGAATTGATCGGATTCAGTACGGCGCCGAGCGCTAGCGGCGCGACGAAACGGAAGCCGAAGCCCGCATGTTGTTCATTCGGGCGACCGGAATCGCCGCTGGTTGTCGCCGGATTGCTTTGCATTTTGCGTGGCTCAGTACTTCAGATCGATGTCATCGGACTTCACCACGCGCGCGAGTAGCGGAAAGATGTTGTCGACTGCAAACGCGTGCATGTCATGAGACAGCCCCGTCGTCGCATCTTCAGCGATCACGACGTCGTAACCATGCTCGTAGGCCTGGCGCGCGGTGGATTCGACGCCCATATTGGTGGCGATGCCGGCGAGCACCACCGTTTTGACGTTCCGGCGCCGCAACTGCACATCGAGATCGGTGCCGTAGAACGCGCCCCATTGATGTTTCGTCACGAGAATGTCGGACGCGTGAGCGAGTTTTTCGACGAGCTGGCTGAAGTTCGCTGGAAAGCCCCCTTCCGGACGCGAAAAAGAACGGTCCACTGGCTGTTTCAACACATCACCGAAGTCCGCCGCGAAGGCGACGTTGACCAGTACGACCGGTGCCCCGGCAGTCCGGAAACGCGCCGCTAGCCGGCCACCGGTTACTGCCACCTGAGCGCCGGGGCGGGGTGCCAGAGCGGGCATCGACACGATGCCTTGCTGGAGATCGACGAGAATGAGTGCTGTTGTAGCTGCGGGAAGAGCGAGCATGATGGGAGCCTTGTGATGGATTCGAGGAGGTAACTGACGCCCAAGCATAACTCTATTTGAGTATTTGCTCAAATAGAGTTATGTGGTGGAGGGCCGCCGTAACTGGCAAACTGACGGCATGTCTTCGACTCCCGCCAAAACTAAAGCTCTATCCGCTGCTCCGCGGCCCAATCGTGAACGGCCGGCGCTTGCGCCGCAGCGTGGTGTCGGCCGTGAGCGCGTCGCCACGTTGATGGCCGCTGCATCGAAGGTGATTCAAGAGCGTGGCTTTGATGCGGCAACCATGGCCGAGATAGCGGCTCGCGCCGACACCAAAATTGGTTCGCTCTATCGTTTCTTTCCGAACAAAGAGGTACTGGCCGACGCGCTGATGCAACGCTTCAGCGAGTTGCGTGATGCCCAATGCGACGAAATCGATGCCCGTGCCTGCGTGGTGTCGATAGACGAACTGGCCGATTTGCTGGTCGACTCCCTTGCGGAGATCCACGACGAGACCAAGGCGCTCGTCGCCTTGCTGGATGCCCGTTCGGAATGGTCGGGCAAGCGACTCGAGTATCGCGAGAAGGCGCTCAAGCGGATTGTTGGCACGCTGCGGCTCAGGGCGCCGACATTGCCGGGAGAGATCGCCAAAGACATGGCGGTGGTATTGCTCAACAACATGAAGACGATGGTGGCGATGACGCTCGACAAGTCGGCTCCGACCAGCCCGGGCGGCCCCGCCGAGTTGCGTCTGATGAACCGGCTGTATCTCGCCAGCAAGCTCGCTGGCCACGAACTGCCCGTGGCTCAGGCCGGGGCGCCGCCATCAGGTGGTGCTTCCGAGTAGCATGCGCAAGACCGCGTGGCGACGCTATAAAGCGGTCTTGATCAAACCGCGTGTCGGCGCAATATCTCCTTTACGCCACGGGACAGTTTCCGGGTTGGTGACGGTGAAGCGGGTGTCCGGTTGGGCGATAAAGCGTTAAGCGCTTGAGGTTGATGTTATCGCCCGGGTGTGCCGGATCGGCCTTTGCCTTGTTTCACCCATTCAAAAAGACGGCCCGCCAAGCTTTTGCCCGGCGGGCCGTTGTCATTCGCGGTCTTTGTTTTGAGGCCAACTGGCGGTCCGTGCGGTCCGCACACCAACCACTCGCGCCTCGCCGCAAGCGTTTCGCGGCGCGATGTGTCGTCCCGTCGCAAACCGCTCGCGACGCGCGAGGCGAACGCCGACCATGAGCATCATCGAAATCTCCTCCCTACGGATAAGGACGATCATCATGTTCATCGGCATTCTTCAGAACACACCGCACTGGGTCTGGTGGCTGCTCGCGGCCGTGATTTCCGTCGGCGTCTCGCAAACGCAACCACGGCACAGGACGCTGCGCGCCGCGACGGCAATTCCCATCGTGATGGCCGCGCTCTCTTTCTATGGCGTTGTGTCACTCTTCGCCGCGCAGTCCATCGCGCTGGTTGCGTGGGCGGCGGCGGTGCTTGCGGCTCTCAGGATGTCCCAAGCTGCAGGCGTTGGCAGCAAGGTTCGCTGGCTTGCGGCAGAGCAGCGGCTGCTCGTGCCGGGAAGCTGGGTTCCGCTCATGCTGATCCTCGGCCTGTTCATCATCAAGTTCGGCGCCAACGTCATGCTGGCGATGCATCCCGATCTGAATGTCGACAAGCTGTTCGCGGTATCGGTGAGTTTTGCGTACGGCGCTTTCAGCGGCATCTTCCTTGCACGTGGTTTCGCAATGTGGCGCGTCGCCCGGCAGGCGCAGTCATCCAGAATGGCGTATTAACGGCTTATCGAGCGACGCAAGCGCACCGTATGCCGCATGCCGGCTTCTTCGCACAACGCATGAACCGGCAGCCACGACATCGCCGGGAGCACAGACGATCTACCGTGCCGCCGTGGGCTGATCACCCGCTACAACCCGCTACGCGTAGAATCCGCGCAATGGGTCGATCTGCAGCGTGATCTGGCCGGCGCGCGCAGTGTGTCCGCGATCCCCGGATACGTGTTCAAGCCCCCCGGCTGCGCGCCAAGCGGCGAAGGCAATACCACTGCCGGGCGGCGAGCGCGGACTACCGGACGACCAGGCGGCGCGAGCCGCGCCTGAATCACCGCACACCACCAACGCCCACTGAATGCCTCACGCTCACCACACCCTGCACTGGTTATGGCGCGAACTGCGGATCTTTATCGCGATATCGGTGGCGACCACCGTGTTCTTCTACGTGATGAATCGCGATTCGTTCGCCGCCAACCTGATCTATTCGCTTTGCAGCACGCTGTTCATCCAGGGCTTGATCGAGATAGGCCGCTATGGCCTGGCCTCGCTGATTCGCAAGCGTTCCCCCGATAACCTGGAGGCCCAGCGAAACTGGCCCGGCTGGGGATTGATGGCTCCGTGGGTCGTTGTGTCGGGCGTAGTGGGTTACATCGCCGGGCACATGTTCGGCGATCTGCTGACCGGCGCGCAGCACGCACCGGCCACGATCATCGACAACCCCCGGGCCGTCTTGGTGAGCATGACCGGCGTGTTTGTGTTGTCGCTGGGTGTCACGTATTTCTTCTATGCCCGAGGCCGCATGGCCGCGATGGAAACGCGCACCGAGGCCGCGCTGCGAAGCGCCGCCGAGAGCCAGCTCAAGCTGCTGGAGTCGCAGCTTGAACCGCACATGCTGTTCAACACGCTGGCCAACCTGCGGGTGCTGATTGCGCAAGACCCCCCGCGTGCCCAGGCCATGCTCGACCGTCTGATTGCGTTTCTGCGCGCGACGCTTGACGCTTCGCGCTCGGGATCACATTCGTTGTCCGCTGAGTTTGCGCGTATTGGCGATTATCTCGAGTTGATGCAGACCCGCATGGGAAACCGCCTGAGCAGGCAGCTTGATTTGCCCGATGACCTCGTGGGGTTGCCGGTGCCGCCGCTGCTGCTGCAACCTCTGGTCGAAAACGCCATCAAGCATGGACTTGAACCCACGGTTGCAGGCGGCTGGATCAGGGTGAGCGCGCAGCGCGAGGGCGGCACGCTCGTGCTCAGCGTCCGCGATACGGGGGCGGGTATCAGTGTCGGCGGTACAGGTCCTGGCGCTTTGCCGCCCGGCGACAGCCGTTTCGGCATCCAGCAGGTTCGTGAACGGCTTGCCGCGTTGTACGGTAAAACCGCGTCGCTTGAACTCATTGCCGCAAGCGACGACGAGGGCGGTACCCTGGCTATCGTGCGCCTTCCTGTATCTTGATTCCGACCGCTGGGTTGATTCCCGCGACCGACCATTCCGTGCCCATCATGAAAGCCACCGTACTGATTGCTGAAGACGAAGCTTTGCTGGCGGCAGACCTGCAGGCCCAGTTGACCCGGTTATGGCCTGACCTGCATTGCGTCGCGAGTGTGGCCGACGGTGAGACCGCGGTGAAACAAAGCCTCGCGCTGCAACCCGACGTGCTTTTCCTCGACATTCGAATGCCGGGCATCACGGGGCTGGAGGTCGCGCAGGTGCTTGCCGAAGACTGGCCGGATCTCGCCAAACCGTTTCCGTTGCTGGTGTTCGTGACCGCCTACGATCAATACGCACTGCACGCATTCGAACACGCGGCGGTCGACTATGTGCTGAAGCCCGTGCAGCCCGATCGCCTGGAAAAAACCTGCGCGCGTTTGCAAGCCGCGTTACGGCAGAGGACGCAATCGCAGGTGGCTGATCCGTCGTTGGACGCTGCCATTCACACGTTGCGCGAGCTCTTGCATGCCGACGTCGCAGGACCGCAGGGCAAACCACCGGCCGCAAGCCCGCTGCGGCTGATCCAGGCGAGCGCCGGCAATACCATCACCATGGTGCCCATAGCGGACGTGCTGTACTTCGAGGCCGCCGACAAATACGTACGGATGGTCACGGCTGAACGCGAGCACCTGATCAGGGTCTCGCTGCGTGAACTGCAATTGCAGCTTGATCCGGCGTGTTTCTGGCAGGTTCATCGCAGCACGATCGTACGGTGTGATGCCATCGCCACCGCGTTACGCGACGACAGCGGCAAACTCACGCTGACGCTGCGCGGCCACACCGACAAGCTGAGCGTGAGCCGCCTTTACGCCGACAGGTTCAAGGGCCTTTAGCCGAGCGGGCAGCGCGTACGCGGGAACGGTGGCTTCGATACTCCTCGCCACCTTGCGTTGCCGCCACTGCGGCCGGCTCGTTGCGCTCTTTCCCGAGGTCGAGCGGGAGGGGCCGCCGTTTCACTGCCTGTTTCGCGCAGCACCGAGGCCGGTAACGCACCCGGTCCGCCGGAGAAGTTTATGGTCTTGTTCATTCAGCCCGCCGTCCGGCGCGCCAGCATGTGCTCGAACGCATCGACGATATGTTGCACATGCTGGTTCTTGTGAGCGAGCACGCCGCTGCCGCGCTCGTAGTGCGCGAGCATGGTCGCGTTGGCTTCGAACACGAACACCTGACCGTCAGGCAGAAGCGTGAAATCGATGCCGCCGTAGTCCAGATCGAGCCGCCGGCCAATAGCCGTAATGGCGTTCATTGCGCGCTCGCCGAGGGCCGCACGCGGGTCTTGCAGGAAGCGCCGTTCCTCGTCGAGTTTCCATGCGTGGCTTTCCATATCGGCGGAAAAATAATGCGCGATCCAGTGCGGCGAGATGACGAGATGATAAGGAAGCGGCTGTCGGTCGACGTAGATCACGCGGTACTTGCGGTAGAAGCCATCGGCCGACTGGCAATCGCGAAACGCGGTGAGGTACTGGGTGCCTGATTGCGTCGATAACCGGCTTTCAAGTGCTTCGATGCTGTCGCACAGAACCAGGCCGTCGCCACCGTGAGCAGCAACCGGCCGGGCCAGCAGCGGGAACGTAACGGCGTGATCGGCGAGCAGCGAAGCGAATGCCCCAACGCCCTGTCCTTCGCTTGGTCCTTCATACCTCACGCACGGCGCGGTCTGCACGTCATCAAGACCATCAAGCAGCGCGGGCAGCCTATGCCGCGAGGTTGGGGCGATTGCCGAGTTCGGATTGAGCAGCGGGCGTGAGCACCGCGCCGCAAAACGCGCGAGTCTCTCCCCAAGCGGCTCTGCAATATCCGGATCGCCGATCGCGTTGAACACGAGATCGAAGGAGGGAAGCTGCGCGTCTTCGTCGTCGGCGGCGTAGTCGATTGCGTACTTGATACGACGGTTCCTCGCGCCCGGCAATAACGCCTCGAACGGCACATTACCGGTGGTTCTACCCGCGCACAGGATCAGGACGGAGCGAGTCCAGCCCGCCGTTTCTTCGACAAACACCCGCTGGATTCCATAAGCGCGCTCGCGATAAACCTCGGCAAGCGCAGTGTTTCCCTCACCGGCATGAATGGCGGCCAGGTTCTGGCATGCAACAGCGACGTTCGGATCGAGCGTCAGCACGAGCTCGTACCAGCGCGCGGCGGCTGCGTGATCGCCTTTCATGAAATAGCCCGTGGCGACGTCGCACAGGCCCTTCGTGCGGGCGTCCGCCGAGCCAGTGGCGTATGCGTCGAGGGTATGGGCTGCAATCAGATGGGCCAGCGCGCCGAGTTCATCGCCGGCTTGGCGGCATGCGTCGGCGAGCGTGCGGTGAACCAGCGGATCGGGCGACGCGATTGCGCTCAAACGATCAACGGGCGCAGACGGATGCTTGGGGGTGTCGTCGGATTCTCGGGTCATCATGGCCTGGCCGTGCGCATCGGGACGCTTCATCAATGCGAGTTTCGCAGCATAGCGGCCTCGCCCGACATTCCGGTTACAAGTACGCATGCCACCATTCCGAAAATTTACGCGGAGGTCGAACCCGTTCGGCACCGGTCACGGCTCTGCCGCCTTGACGATGATCTGCGCATCCGTGTCGCGTTCGATCCGCTTCAACACCGGCTGCATGGCGGTGAAGTCAGCAGGCGTGCAAACCTGCTTGCCGAAGTTCGCCTTCAGATGACGCTCCGTCTGGATCAGGTTCGTCGCGGGGTCGAAGACATAGCGTGATGAATAATCGAAAAACGCGTTCGTGAAACTGGCATCGGTGGGGACATCGGTGACTTGAACGGTCTTCGGCAATTCGACTTGCGCGACTTCATCGAATGCGCCTCCCGTGCACATGAACGGCTGGGTCCGCACGCGCTCGGCGAGCAGGTTCTCAACCTGGGTGGCGATCCCGCCCGACAGGCTCGTCAACGCCGGGAGGGCGGTCGTTCCGGCGGGCCACACGACATTGTCCAGGGTGCCGTTGATCGTGGTGGTCAGCGGGCCGTTGCTTGCGTGCAGGTCGTTGGCGCTCAGCGTCGCCACACCGCGCAGGCCGGTCGCCCGAAGGCGGGCATCGGCGATCTGCTTGCGGCGTTCGGCGGTCGCGTGCAGGAGGTTCGCGCGCTCAGGACCCGCGCTCCATCCGGCGTCTTCCACCTGGTCGGCGAACGAGGCCGAGCCGTCGGGCGCCACCTCGATCTGCAGGCGCGCCGCGCGTGACAGCGGTTGGGTGGCGGGCGTTCGTGACAGCGTGCCGTCGTCGACCAGCAGCGTCGGACGGTCCATGTCCGCGAGCGGCAGATAACCGAACTCGATACTGAGCGCCGTCGAGTCGGCATACAGCGCGAGCCCCGGCAGCCACGTAATGACGTGATTGATCGCGCTGCCGCCATAGCCCGGTACCGACGGGAGCGTATAGACCGAGCCGAGGCTGATCAAGGCCGGTTCGTTCTCGATGCCCACCGCCGCCAGCAGCGCGCCGTAGAGCGCGACATAGTCCTTGCAGTCGCCATAGCGGTTGGCGAGGATATCGGCGGCCCGGTGGGGGATGGCGGGACTCTGCCCCAGGAACAGCGACACATAGCGGATGTTGTGGCGGACCCAGTCGTAGAGCGTGGCCGCTTTCGCGCGAGCGTCGGTCTCGTCGCGCGTGAGCGATTGTGCAAGGGCGCGCACGGCCGGATCGGTCCCGCTCGGGTCGACGGTGCCGTCCCGATAACTCGCGGCAAAGCTCCTGTAGTCCGGAAACGTCGACACCATCAGCCGGTCGCCATACTGCGCATAGCCGACCGAGCCGGCTTCCACGCGATCGTAGTGAGCCCGGCTGTAGTCGAATTCGTAGCGCGTGCGGCCACCCTGCGTCACTGGCGGCACGGCGATGTAACCGCGTGCATCGGCATAAAGCGGTTTGTCGGCAGGCAAGTCGAAGATCAGCCGCTGCTCTTCCACGGGGCCGCGCCCGGGCTCGACGAAATAATCGAACTGCCCCGCGATGACCGGCTTCGACTGGGTCTTGTGAAACCGCAGATGCACGATCGATCCCGTGCTCACCCCTGGGAATACCACCGCTTTCAGACGCGAGTCCTCGAACGTGGGGGCGCCTGCCGAACGCGGCTCCTGGATCTCGCGGATCTGGTCGGGCGCCACGATATGTTTGATGCCGTCAGCGCCGAGCGAGTAGGCGTCGCTTATCTCGATGGTCGACGTCGATTTGTCGAACCAGATATAGCGTTGCGCGATTTCCCCAACACCCGCCGGCGTGTTCGCGCGCAAGGTGGTTTCATCGTCTTCCGTCAGGGAGCCGTCTTCCGCTACGACGAAGGTATGGATGTCGCTGACCAGCGTGGACGGCTGCGCGGTTTCAATGGTGTCCATGCCGAAAGCCGGCGATCCCAGGCACGCCAGCGAAGCGGCCAGCAGCACACGGCGTTTGACATCCATCGATCTTGAACTCATGGAGGCGTTTTTACCTGCGGGTTCAACGGCTTATCGTATCTCACGCGGTATCGGGCCCCGTTTACCCGCGCGCTGCGCTGCACGGGCCTGTTCTTTGCTGTTACCACGGGCCTGTTCTTTGCTGTTACCCGACATATATTGCGGCCGATCGCGGCGAGACCCAAGCTTGGCCGTATTCCTCGCGAGACCGTTACGCCTATTGAATCCTATTTCTACCATGAGAACTCAACGTCAGTCGTCCCTTCCCGCAGCGCGCATGTCGACGGGCATTACCGGGCTGGACAACATCCTGGGCGGCGGAGTGACGCCGAACCGCGTGTACCTGATCGAAGGGTCGCCGGGGGCGGGAAAAACCACCCTCGCTCTGCAATTTTTACTGAAGGGCGCAGAGCTGGGCGAAGAGGGCTTGTACATCACGCTCTCCGAGACGCGCTCCGAGTTGCTGGCTGTCGCCGATGCCCACGGCTGGAACGTCGACGCGTTGTCGATCGTTGAACTGCTCTCCGACGAAGGGCTGGATCCCGAGTACGAGCAGTCCATTCTGCATCCGGCGGAAGTGGAGCTTGGCGAGACCGTCGAAAACGTGATGCGCCAGGTTGAAACGCTCAAGCCTGTCCGGATCGTGCTGGACAGCTTGTCGGAGCTGCGGTTGCTGTCGCAGAACCCGCTGCGGTACCGGCGCCAGATCCTCGCGCTCAAGCGCTATTTCGCGACGCGCGAGTGCACCGTGTACCTGCTCGACGACAACACCTCCGACCCCGGCGACCTGCAGCTTCACAGCATCGCGCATGGTGTGATCAGCCTCGACCAGCTTGTCCACGATTACGGCGGCGCGCGCCGCCGCGTGCGCGTGGCAAAAATGCGCGGCATCAAGTTTCGCGAAGGTTTCCACGACTTCACGCTGGAGACGGGCGGTATTGATGTCTACCCGCGCCTGATCGCGGCCGAACATCATGCGGAATTTTCGAGTACGCCGGTATCGACCGGGTCGGAGGGCCTCGACGCCATGCTCGGCGGCGGCCTGATTCCCGGCACGAATGCGTTGCTGATCGGGCCGTCCGGCGTGGGCAAGACCACGACCGTGGTGTGCTGCCTGATAGCGGCGCTCAAGCGCGGCGAGCGCTGCATCTACTATCTTTTCGACGAAACGCTTGGAACGCTGTTGGCGCGGTCGAAGTCGCTCGGCATGGATCTGTCGGCCTATCTCGGCAACGGCCTGCTGACCTTGCGCCAGATCGACCCCGCCGAAATGTCGCCAGGCCAGTTCACCAGCGACGTGCGCGAGGCGGTGGAGGAGGAAGGCGTGACGTATGTTGCTATCGACAGCCTGAACGCGTATTTGCAGGCGATGCCGGGCGAGCGCTACCTGCTGCTGCAAATGCACGAGTTGCTCGGCTATCTCAACCAGCGCGGCATTGTGACCATGCTCGTGCTCGGGCAGCACGGCATTGTGGGCGAGGTCCAGACGGATATCGACATCAGCTATCTCAGCGACGTGATGGTCCTGTTCCGCTACTTCGAGCATCAGGGCGAAGTGCTGACGGCGCTCGCCGCCGTCAAGAGCCGCGGCAGCGCGCACGAGCGCACGATCCGCCAGTTCAGGCTGACATACGGCGGCCTGGAGCTGAGCGAAGCACTGCGCGATTTCGATGGCGTGCTCGCCGGGCTGCCGGCGTATCGGGGCGACTCGACCATGCTGGGAAGCCCTGCAGCGATGGGCCGCTAAGCCGTGGAAAACCGCGTCCTGATCCTCGCCCCTCGCGGCCGCGACGCGGACGTGGTGGCTGAAGTGCTGAGCAAGGATGGCCGCAACTGCCTTGCGTGCATGAATGCCGCGATGCTGAACACCGAGCTGCGCGGCGGTGCGGGCACGGCGCTGATCGCGGAAGAAGCACTCGCCGACAGCGCCATGCCGCAGCTTTTCCAGTGGCTTGGCCAGCAGCCTACATGGTCTGATTTTCCGCTGATCCTGCTCGCGACCAAACGCGTCGAACGACGTCCGGAACACGCGCTCGACCAGCTTGAGATGCTGGGCAATGTCGTGGTGCTGGAGCGTCCGCTCAATGCGGAAACGCTGCGGCGAGCGGTGTCGTCGGCGTTGCGCGCACGCTTGCGGCAATACGAGGCGCGGCGTCAGCTTGCCGAGCGCGTGGAGGCGCAGGAGCGGCTGCACCTGGCGCTCGCGGCGGGGCAACTGGGATCATGGGAACTCGATGTGGAGACCGGCGCGCTGCGCTCCACCGAAGCGTTCCGCAAGATCTACGGGCACAAGGGGCCGACGCTGGACTACGCGCAGATCGTCCAGCTTGTGCACCCCGACGACCGCGAGATGCGCCAGCTGGCGCTGGATCTTTGCATCGATAACAACACCAACCTGACGGTCGAATATCGCGTGATCTGGCCGGACGGCACCGTCCACTGGGTGCAGTCGCGCGGCCATCCCATGCGTGCGCCGGGCGGCGTTCCGGGGACGACTACGACGCGGATCATCGGGGTGTCGCTGGATGTCACCGACCGTCACGAAGTCAACGAGAAGATTCTTGCGAGCCAGTTGGTGGTCGAGCGTTTGAACGACACGCTCGAAAGCCGGATTGCGGAACGAACTCACGAACTGGCTTCGGTGAACGACCGGCTGATGAAAGAGATCCACGAGCGCGCGAAAGTCCAGGCGGTGCTCGTGCAGGCGCAAAAGATGGAAGCGCTTGGGCAACTGACCGGCGGCATTGCCCACGACTTCAACAACCTGCTGAACGTGATCATGGGCAACGCGGAACTGATCACGCGCGTGAGCCGCGATGAGCGCGTGCAGACCATGGCGCAGACGGTCAAGCGGGCGACCGAACGCGGCGCGAAGCTGACCGGGCAGCTACTGACGTTTTCACGCAGCAGCAATCTGGACCTGAAGGCCATCGACGTCATTTCGATGCTGCATGGCATGCGCGACATGCTGACGTTATCGCTGGGAACGGGCATTCATTTCGGCACCCGCTTCGACGTGAAAGAAGCCTGGACCGACGCCGACGCCAACCAGCTCGAACTCGCCGTGCTGAACCTGGCCATCAATGCCCGCGACGCAATGCCCGACGGCGGCCTGCTGACCATTCGCGTGAGCCAGCGCAGCGCGCCGGATGAAGCGGTGCCGCCGGGACAGTATGTGGTGATCGGCGTGAGCGATACGGGCACGGGCATCGCGCCGGAGTTGCTGTCGCGCGTTTTCGATCCGTTCTTCACCACCAAGCCGGTCGGCAAGGGCACGGGTCTCGGCTTGAGCCAGGTCTACGGCATTGCGAGCCAGGCCGGGGGAACGGCGCGGATTCATAGCGAACCGGGCGAGGGCACGACCGTCGAATTGTGGCTGCCTTTGCGCGAACGCGTGGTGGCCGAGGCGGAGGTCGCGAAGCAGGGCGAAGAGACCGCAGGCGCGCACGAGCGGATTCTCGTGATTGAAGACGACGTCGACGTGCGGACGTTCCTCGTCGATTGCCTGAAGATGCTCGGCTACACCGTCACCGAGGCATCGCATGGCCGCGCGGGGTTGGACCGCCTGCAGGCTGACGATCCGGACTTGCTGATGGTCGACTTCGCGATGCCCGGCATAAACGGCCTGGAAGTGATTGCCGAAGCGAAGCGCTCGCGCCCGCAACTGCCTGTGATCCTGGCGACGGGGTATGCGGACGTGGACGTATCGAAGGACCGCGTAGACGGGTACTCGGTGCTCAGGAAGCCGTTTCAGATAGGCGATCTTGCGCGCACCGTGAAGGCTGCGCTGACACGCACGCATGTGTGAGGCAGCGGGCCTGCTTTCGCTGCTCAACCAACGCTCACCGCTCGACGCTTAACGCCGTTGCGAGGTCACGTCCCAGTTGATATCGACGCACAGGACCTGCAGGCCGCGTGGTGTTTGCGCTGCGATGGACGCCGTCACGCACAGGTGCGCCTCATTGATCGACAGATACGGCGCGGTCAGGTGCACCCGGTCCGGCGTGCGCAACGCTTCAATGAAATAAGGCCGGCGCTCCCAGCTCGCGCCTTCCGAATGCAGCAAGGGCCGGAAACGCTTGGCCCGTTGCGACGCCCGTGCGACGGGCAAGACGTTGTCGCCAATCTGCCGGCCGGATGCATCGAGCAGGAAACAGCGCGCCGTTTCGTGAAGCTGCAATAGCGTGCGGGTTGCACCGGTGAGCGTTTCGCCTTCGATCAGACGCGCCGCCGCCGTTTCCAGCGCACTCACATAGGGTGCCAGCCGTGCCGACTGCGTGCGTTCACGCGCGGCCACGCGTTCGCGGGAGGCCGCGGACAACGCGTCCAGCACGCCTTGCGCGGCTTGCGGTTTCACGGCTTCCACGCTGGGTCCGGCGAAATACGCGCCCTGTACGAAATCGACGTTGCATTCGAGCGCGATCAGCGCATCGCGTTCGGTGCTCAGGCCACCCATCAACACCAGTTGACCCGACTCATGCAGCAGGGAAACGAGGCCTGGCAGCACCCGTTCGATATGCGAATGTTCGCTCGCCTGCTGCAGGATGCAGCGGTCGAGCGTCACGATATCGGGCCGCAGATGCCACACGCGGTCGATGTTCGAATGCTTCACGCCGAAGCCGTCCAGCGCGATCAGGAAGCCGGACTTGCGCAATGAATCGATGATTTCAGCGAAGCGCGTGGTCTCGCCGCCCGCTTGTTCGGGCACTTCCAGCACCACGCGCTGCGGCGGGAGCCCGACGTTTTTCAGCGATGCCAGCAGCGCATCTCCGTAGCTCGTGTCCATCAATGCGGCCGGATGGAGGCTGAGGAACAGCCATTCGTCGTCGCTATCGAAGGAAAAGAAGTTGCCCAGATGCAGCGATTCGGCGAGCCGGCCGAGTTCGAGCAGGTCGCCGCGCCGGGCTGCTTGCGTAAAGACCTCATGCGAGGGGACTTGCCGGCCGGAATCGTCGCGGGCTCGCAGCGACGCGTGATAACCGATCGCGCGGCGATGAGACACGGAGAACACCGGCTGGAACACGCTGAACACCGTGTATTCGCCGTACAGGACAGTGCGCCGTGAGCCGTCATCGCCCGCGACGGGACGAGGGGGCTGAAAGCGGGGAGGGTCGAGGTCAACCATGCTCATGGTGGTTTTGGCAGGCGTTCGAACGCGGCTCGAGTGGGAGTAAACATCGGGAACGGGCTAGTTTACAGGATAGGGCCACTCCGGGAAGAGCAAGAAATATGCGCATTTGCCGGACAATTGAGATATTCCCGCCGAAACCGGGCCCGGCTGGGGCAGGGCTGCGGCCGCGGTTTTCATCGTGGCCCGGGGGTGAAGCCGCGTGCACTCGCGTAGTGCAGCACGCACAGCGGTTGGGTTTCGCTCGCGCTTGGGGAGGGGTGGGGGTTGGGGGTTGGGGTTCTTGCGTTAGCGGTCGGGGTTGATGCCGGGTTGCCAGGTTCTGGGGTTAGCGGTCGGGGTCAGTGCCGGGTTGGTGCTTTCGGCGTTAGTGGTCTGCCTGAGTGAGCTATTTTCTTTATCACTATTAGCCACTGCGCGTGGCGGCGCGTCATTTCTTGGTCCTTAGCGACAAAGAAACGAAGCAAAGAAAACGCTTTTAACCGCTCTACCCTAAGTGTCCACAGCGTGCAGTTCCAATTCATGGGTGCCCCAAAAGCACGGTGCTCGCCAGAGCGGAGGATGTTTGAACCCCTCGTTCTCGCGAATCCTGACATGAACACGCTTCGCCACCAGTGCTCTCGGGCAAGCACCAGCACCCCACGGTCAGCACGGCCTCACGCGTTTTTGGGACCTTGTTTCTCCGTGGGTTGGCGACGTGGTTCGACATGCGTACAAATTCGGTGGGAGGCTGTTCGCGGATAGCGCGGGGTGCTCCTTGGGCAGGTTCAATCACTGGTGGCGAAGCGTGTGGGTATCCGTGTTCGGAGAAGGAGGGTTTCACACATCGGTGGCTCTGGCGAGCACCGTGCTTTTGGGGCACCCATGAATAGAAACTGCACGCTGTGGACACTTAGGGTAGAGCGGTTAAAGCGTTTTCTTTGCTTCGTTTCTTTGTCGCTAAGGACCAAGAAATGACGTGCCGCCACGCACAGTGGCTAATAGTGATAAAGAGAAAATCCGACTCACGCAGACCGCTAAGGCCGAAAGCAGCAACCCGGCATAGACCCCGACCGCTAACCCCGGAACCTAGCAACCCGGCATAGACCTCGACCGCTAACCTTGGAACCTGGCAACCCGGCCTCAACCCCGACCGCTAACCCCAGAACCTAGCACCCCGGTCTAAACCCCGACCACTACCCCCAAGCCCGCCAGAACCCAACCCCGTCCACCGGCGCGAGCGAAAACCCAACGTTCAGTGCGCTTCCGACGGATCGGCTTGCTTGGTCTTCACGGCGCGGATCTCCGGCGCGAGCTGGGCAAAGATCCACGCTGACGCGGCCGTAATAACGCCGACGCAGAGGAAAGTCGCGTGAAAGGCGGGCAGCGAATTCGTCGCGGTGACCTTCGGCAGGATGCCGGTGAAAGTCGCGAGCACCGCGCCGGCGATCGTGACGCCGAGACTCATGGACAGCATCTGCACGAGCGAGAACAAGCTGTTGCCGCTGCTGGCGCCGCCGGTCCCAAGGTCTTTCAGCGTCAGCGTGTTCATTGCGGTGAACTGGATGGAGTTGACGCCGCCGAAGAACGCCAGTTGCACGAGCCTCACCCAAAGAGGCTGCACGGCGCTGGTGAGCGAGAAACTTGCCATGGTGAGCCCGACGAGAACCGTGTTGACGATCAGCACCTTCCGATACCCGCGCTTCATGATCAGGCTCGTCACAATGCGCTTCGACACCATCCCCGCAGCGGCCACGGGCAGCATCATGAGACCGGCTTCAAACGCTGAATATCCGAGACTGATCTGCAGCAGCAGTGGCAGCAGATACGGCATCGCGCCGCTGCCGATCCGCGCGAACAGGTTTCCGAGCAAGCCAACGCTGAACGTATGGATCTTGAACAGATCGAGCGAGAAGATGGGTTGCGGCACGCGCGTGGCGTGCAGCCCGTAGGCCACGAAACACCCGAAGCTCAGCACGAGCAACACCAGCACGATGGCGTGCTGGAGGCCGAGATCGGCGAGGCCATCGAGTGAAATAGTCAGCGCCACCATGCCGACCGCGAGCAGCAGATAACCAGCGAGATCGAAGGGAGCGGTAGCGGGGTTGCGGCTATCGGTCATGAAAAGCCGCGTGGCAATGCAGCCGATCACGCCAACCGGTACATTGATCAGGAAGATCCAGTGCCACGAGGCGATCTGCACGATCCAGCCGCCGAGCGTCGGTCCGATCAGCGGCCCGATCAACCCCGGAATGGCTACAAATGACATCGCGCTGAGGTAACGTTCGGCAGGCACCACGCGCAGCAGCGAGAGGCGTCCGACGGGCAGCAGCATGGCGCCCCCCACCCCTTGCACGACCCGATAAATCACGAGTTGCATGAGCGTGTGAGCATTCGCGCAAAGCAATGAGCCGATGGTGAAGATCAGGATCGCGCTGAAGAAGACATGACGCGTGCCGAGCTTGTCGGCCAGCCAGCCGGAGAACGGAATGACCGTCGCCATGGTCAGCGAATACGCAATGACCACGCCCTGCATGCGAAGGGGCGCTTCACCGAGGCTTTTCGCCATGGCGGGCAGTGCGGTGTTGACGATGGTGGAGTCGAGCGTCTGCATGAAAAAGCCGGTGGCGACGAGCCACAGCATGATCGTGAGCGCTTGGGGGGAGGGAGTGGGCGCAACGTTCGAGCGGATTGTGTCGGGCATGAAGGAAGCCGGCGGGAGGGGTGGGGGTGATTTTACGTGCATGTTCGCGCGGATTGCGTGCCGATCTTCGCAACGACCGGCGGCCCGGCTGGACATGACCGGAAACTGATTGGAGCGCCGGCGGTCCATACCACCGAGGGTGAACCAAGCGACATTGAGAAGGAGCATGAGCATGAAAGCTGTCGAAGAACTCTGGCGTCTGGCGCAGGGAGACCCCGAGGCGCTGAACCACCTCACGGTTAGCGGCGACGAACGGCAACTGCCGTCGGTGTATCGGGTAAGTGACCTGGCCACGGCGAGCGTGGGAGCGTCGGCGTTGGCGGCAGCAGAATGCTTCAGGCATCGCACGGGGCGGCAGCAAGACGTGCACATCTACACCCGCCGTGCGGCAATCGCGTTCCGCAGTGAGCGCTACTTGCGCATCGGAACCGATAAACCGCCGGAGCTGCGCGATCCGCTGATGGGCTTCTACGAGACCGGCGACGGCAGCTGGATCCAGCTTCATACGAACTTCAAGCACCATCGGGACGGCGTGGTCAAGCTGCTGGGCTGCTCGAACGATCACGCCGGCGTCGCTCAGGCCATCCGCGGCTGGAACGGCGCAAGCCTGGACGAGGCGCTCGCCGATGCCGGCCTGTGCGCCGCGCTGATCCGCACGCCGGAGGAATGGGCGCTCCTGCCGCAAGCTCAGGCGATCGCGGAAATACCGTTGCTGGAGATCGTCAAACTCGACGATGCCCCGCCGGAGCCGATTGGCGAGAGCACCGAGGGCGAGCCGCAACGGCCTTTGTCAGGCGTCCGCGTGCTGGACCTGAGCCGCATCATCGCGGGTCCGGTGGCGGGGCGCACGCTCGCCGAGCATGGCGCCGATGTCCTGCTCATCAACGGTGCGCATCTGCCGAACATTCCGCCGCTGGTGATCGACAACGGCCGCGGCAAGCGCTCGGCGACGCTCGACCTTCGCGAAGAAGACGGCCGTGAATCGCTGCGCGCGTTATTGAGCGATGCCGATGTATTCCTGCAAGGCTATCGCCCCGGCGCGCTTGCCGCACATGGCTTCGGCCCGGAAGAAGCTGCGCGCCTGCGCCCTGGCATCGTGTACGTGACGATATCGGCGTATGGGCACGAAGGCCCCTGGTCGCAACGGCGCGGTTTCGACAGCCTCGTGCAGTCGGCGAGCGGGATTGCGTGGACGGAAGCGCAGGCGGCCGGGAGCGCGCAACCGCGTCATCTGCCGTGTCAGGCGCTCGATCACGCCACCGGTTATCTCGCGGCGCTCGGCGCGATGATCGCGTTGCAACGACGCGCCACGCAAGGCGGAAGCTGGCATGTGCGGGTCGCGCTGGCGCGGACCGGGCGCTGGCTGCAATCGATGGGCCTGGTCGAAGATGGCCAGAACGTGCCCGATCCCCAACTCGACGATGTCCGCGACATGCTGCAAACCATCGAATCGCCGTTCGGATCGCTGACGTGCACGCAGCCGCCTGAGCGCATGTCGCTGACGCCGCCTTACTGGGGTTTGCCGCCGGTGCCTATTGGGACCGATCAGCCGCGCTGGTGGTGACTGCTTGCGCTTAGGTTCGGTGCGACTACTTGCGCAACTCCGCGACGAAATCGTAGTAGTCGTTGCGGCAGTAGGTGTCGGTGAGTTCGATCGGGCGCTGGTCCGCCGTATAACCCACGCGAGTGATCAGCAGCAATGCGTCGTGGGGCGCAATGCCCATTTGTGCAGCGATCTCATCGCTCGCGTTCACCGCGCGGAAATGCTGCAGGGCCCGCACGATCGACAGGTTGCGCTGTTCCAGGAAGCTATAAAGCGAATCGCCAACGGCCAGCGGGTCCGGAATCAGTGCGGCCGGAAAGGTGGAATTCTCAACGGCCATCACAATGCCGTCGGCTGTGCGCAAGCGCCGCAACCGCGTCACGGCCGCCGCCGGCGACAAGCCGAGCTGGATCACTTCATCGCGATTCGCGGGCTCGATCACACGCGAGAGCCACTGCGAACCGGGCGTAAAACCACGTCGACGCAGCATTTCGCTGAAGCTCGACAGCCGCGACAGCGGATCTTCATAGCGCGGCGTGATGAACGAACCGGCGCCTTGCGTGCGGCGAATCAGTCCTTGTTCGACCAGCAATGCGATCGCTTTGCGCGACGTGATCCGCGATACCCCGAGCGCTTCCGACAACACGCGTTCGGAGGGGAGCGCTTCGCCTGCGTTCCAGCGATTGTCGTGAATTGCGTTGCCGAGCTTGCGGGCAAGCTGGAGATAAAGCGGGGTGTCACTGTCCGGGTCCGGGCGCAAGTCGCGCCAGCGGTCTTCCGATGTCGAGTTCATAGAGCGCAGGAAGTGGGGACCAAGGGTGGATTTTAAGACAAGCAGCGCAGTGGCGGTTCGGATTCGTTCGCGACGGGAAACAGCGGCAGGGTGTTCATCCCCAGACAGCCGCTTCGCTCAGGCCCATTTCAGCGAGGTCGGCGGCGCGCAGGCCGGCATCCATATCGCAGAAAAATTCATCGAGCTGCGGCGCCGCGACCGGCGTTCCGGCAAGCATGGCATGCACTTGCCCACGATGATGGATCTGATGCTGGAATACATGACCGAGCAGCCGCGTGCGTGTTTCCTGCTGTTTTGTGCGCGGACGCAGGAGGGTGACCTGGCGCTCGAGGGTGTCGTCGCTCAGTTGAGCGCAGTAGCCGATGAGCCGCCGGTCCGCCAGCCGCTGCTCGCGCTGCAGGTCGGCGCAGGTATCGAAGGGTTCTTCCGGATCGAAGAAAGACATGATCTGCGGATGGGGCGGCTCATTGCGCTGCTCGCGCTCGAGCGCATCGATGTAAAACCAGTCGACGGTCAGGTTGTGATTGAGCGTTGCCTTGATCGACGGGAAGAAGCTTGTTCGATGCGCGACGAAATCCGCCTGGCTCAGTAAAGCACAAGCCTTCAACAGGCGATGATTCGACCATGCGTTGTTGTAGGCCATGCTGAGGAAGTGGCGGGAAAGCAGGTTGGACATGGTCGGCGGGCTCACGAGACAGGAAGATTGCTATCGCGGGATAGCAGCTGGAAATTATGGCATGAGGGACGTTGACCGCTGTCTTAGGGTCCTCCCTCTGCTATTCGAGCCTGCCAAACAAAACGTCCGCCGAAGCGGACGTTTGTCATTGCTTGAGCAACCCGGCCTCTCAGGCGGTAGCCGCGCCACCCAGCCCGCGCCCGGTCCGCATATACAGCGCGACGGTCAGCGCCACGCCCGCTGCCGACGCGACCGCGGCGAACAGATACACGGAGCTGAAGCCAAACTCCCCCGCGACATACCCGGCGAGCGGCCCCGTCACACCCAGCGACAGATCTAAAAACACCGAATACGCCGACAACGCCGCGCCGCGGCTGGCCGGCGGCACGAGTCCGACGGCTTCCACGCCGAGCGCCGGGAAGATCAGCGCGAAGCCGAACCCGGTCAGCGCGGCGCCCGCGAGCGCGAAGGCGGGATCGGCGGCGAGCCAGAGCATCAGCAAGCCGGCGCATTCGAACGCAAACGACACAATAGCCACGCGAAAGCCGCCGAAGACCTTGATGGTGTTGGCGAACAAGAGCCGCGAGCCGACGAACATCGTGCCGAATACAGTCAGCGAAAGCGCAGCGTCGGGCCAGTTGTGCGCGGCATAAAAGAGCGTGATGAACGTGGCGATAGACCCAAATCCTGCAGACCCCAGCGCGAGGCCCATGCCGTGGGGAAGCACGCGAAAGAACACGCTGCGATACGACATGCGCTCGCCATGTACGATCGGAACAGCCTCCATGCGCGTCGCGAGCCAGTAGCCGAGGCCGCCGAGCGCGATCACGAACGCGCCCAGCGACGCAAAGCCGATCGAGCGTTCCATCGCCACACCCAGCGGAGCGCCGATAGCGAGCGCGCCATACGTGGCAATGCCGTTCCACGAGATCACGCGTCCGCTGCTGCCGGTTCCAACCCGTCCGATACCCCACGTGATCGCGCCGGTTCCGACCCAGCTTTCGCCGAAGCCAAGCACAAGGCGGCCGGCGATGAGCAACCCAAGGCTCACCGAATGCCATTGCGACGCGAGCGCCGCGCAGAGCAGCAGCACGCCGCTGATCGCGCAGGCGGTCAGGCCGTACAACACGGTCTGTTTCGGTCCGATGGTGTCCGCCGTGCGCCCGGCGAGCGGCCGCGAGGCGAGCGTCGCGAAGTACTGGACGCTGATTGCCACGCCAGCCATGACCGATCCGTAGCCTAGATCCGTGTGCACGAAACCCGGCAGCACCGCGAGCGGGATACCGATGGTCAGGTAGCAAATGAACGTGAACGTGACAACCGCGACGATTCGCCCGGTAATGGCTAGATCGGCGCGTCGGGACAACGGGGCTTCGGTGGACATTGGGGTAAGTGCGGGGTTGATATTGCTGAAGAAGCGTGATTCTCCCATAGGTTTAAGACGAGCGTGGCCTGCCCGACGCTTTTTCAGGACCGGCCGAATAGCTCGGAGGCTTGTTGGGGAAGGGTTTGCGGGATTTTGCGCTGCGGGAGAAGAATTTGCATCGGGCCAGCGTCGGGCCAGCGTTGGACCCGGACGAGCCATCCGGCGAGAAATTCTTACCGTTTTTCTACGTCTGCGGGTTGCCCGGTCAGTTCCCTGGAGACATCGGCCATCAGCGTCTGCAGCCAAGCCAGGTCAGTGGGACGGCTGACCTCGGGCAAGGACATCAAATAACTCTCGATCGGCGGAAACTCGATTGGCGATTCCATCACAACAAGCGGCAGGAGCTCCGCGTAGTGCAGCGCGAAACGTCGCGTGGCGGTGAAGATCAGGTCGGATTGCAGCAGCACTTGCGGCACGAGCCCGAAGTACGGAATGGTCGTCACGATGCGTCGCCGGATGCCTGCGCCCGCCAGGCCGATATCGATAGGATGACGCTTCGCGCCGCTATACGTGGTGGGCGCGAGATGCGCGGCGTTGGCGTAACGCACCGCTGTCAGCGGTTCGCGTGCGAGCGGATGCCCTCGGCGCATGAGGCACACGAAGCTGTCGGTGAAGAGATCGTGGCGCGCAAAACGCGGCTCCGGGTTCTCCCAGTTGCCGACGACCAGATCGAGATCGCCTTCATCGAGCGCGCGTTCGTGATCGAGCGTGGGTGTCAGCGACTCGATCTCCAGCCGTGCGTTCGGCGCTGCTACGCGGAAAGCGCGAATCAGCGTCGGCATGAAAAAGTCGTTCAGATAGTCAGGAGCGGCGACCCGGAAGGTGCGCCGTGACGTGGCCGGATCGAAGGCGCCATGCGGCGTGGCGACAAATTCGACCTCGCGTAACGCGCGCTGCACCGCCGGCAGCAGCGACGCGCCGTACTCGGTCGGCACCATGCCCTGCTTGCCGCGCACGAGAATGGGGTCGCGCAGCAGATCACGCAGCCGCCGCAGCGCGGTGCTGATGGCCGGCTGCGTCTGGCCCAGGCGCAGCGCGGCCTGCGTGACGCTGCGCTCGGTCAGCAGCGTTTGCAGCACGCGGATCAGCCAGATGTCGAGGGAGTCAGTGGCGGAGCCGGCGTCGTAATCGGCGGGGTCAATGGAATCGTTCATAGAGCGCGGTCTTCGGACGGACCTTCGGCGTGGTGTTGCGTAGCGATTCGTGGCGGGACGGCCAAGCGGGATGCACGCCCGACCGGGAATGCACTACGTTAAGCCCGACCGGACGCTCACGCCATAGCGTGCGCGCTATGCATGGCATAGGGCACGATCCATCGAACCTGCCAATCTTTGCCCTCGCCGCTTACACGGCCGGTGCGGTCCGGGGCAGATTGCTGATTCGCTGCACTTCCGCTCCCTCCAGCCAGTTGGGCGAACGGGCAACGTAGAGCACCATTGGCAGCGTGTCCTCGCCCCAGAACAATTGACCATTCACCACGAACGTGGGCACGCCGAACACGCCGAGCGCCACGGCCTGCTCGACATTGGCCTTCAGTGTCGCCGTGACGTCCTCGCGTTCGATCATCTTCGCGCCGTCGGGCAAGCCCACGTGGTGGCAGAGATCGTCGAAACCCTGCTCGGTCGACGGATCGCGGCCTTGCTTCCAGATGAACCGGAAAATCTCGCGGATGCAGCCAATTTCCCCGCCCGCCGCCACGGCCAGACGCAGCGCCTTGCTGGAATCGAAGGGATGCGATGGCGGCATTCTGAACGGAATACCGAGCTGTTCGGCGCGAAAGAGCGCGTATCGATACATAAACACGCGCTTTGACGGGATATTGCCCGGCATCGGCTGGCCCCAGTGCTTGAGGAGCTTCAGATAGTCGATGGGCAGCACCTCGAACGGCATGTTCGGCCACTTTTCGTGCTGTTCGAGCAGCAGGTACGAAAAGGGCGAGTTGAAATCGAAAAAAAAGTACGGCTGATGCGGATCGATGGAAGGCGAGGCGCTCATTTGAATCTCCCAGGTGCGTTGCTCGTCGCGGCGCCCGTTGATTCGGCTACCGTCGTTTTTTCTTTCGATATTACGTGGTGTGCTGAACGCTGTCTTCCTGAGCATCGAGTGCGGCGGCCTGCGCGATGGTCAGCCGCTGCCGGACAAAGCCGATATGCTCGCGCAGCACGTAGAACTGGTCGGCGTAGGCGAGCGGCATCTTCATCTGGTTGACCGTGTTCTCGATACCGTCCACCCGCTCGATCAGCGCCTCGCGCTGGGCCGTTTCGGGATCGCTCATGGCTTCCCGTTCAATGCCGATCAACGCGCCGTAGATCTTGTAGATCCGCGACCTCACCCGCCACCGGTACAGCCCCGGCACCAGCCGCAAGCCCGGAATCAGCACCACGATAATCGGCACCAGCAGCACGATCACACGGTCCGCGAGGCTTGCGATCCAGAACGGCAGCACCCGGTACAGGAAGCTTTTACCCGATTTGTAGTAACGCTCGGCGTCGTCGCTGATATGGAACTCGTGCTGGAGCGGCGCAGGGAATTCGCCGGCCGCCTGCAGCAGGTTCGCGCGCCCGTGCACCTCTTTCGCAGCTTCGATCAGCAGGTCGGAGAGCGCCGGATGCAGGCCGTTGCGGGCGATCAGCTCGGCGGTCGGCGCAATCAGGTGGATGGGATGCGGCGGCACGTTCTTCGCGAGATCGAGGACGCCCATCGGCAAGGCGATCACCTTCAGGTAGGGGAAGCGGCGAGCGTAGGCGTCGGCCTGGGTGAAATCGAAGAAATGGATGCCGGGCGTGCGAAACAGCTTGCCCATGGTCGGCGGCTGCGCGGAATCGCCGGTGAGAAACGCGGCGTCAATACTCCCGTCAGTCAGCGCGCTGGCCGCGGCATCGCCGCTCAGCGGCAGCAATTCGGTGTCGCCGCCCGGCTCGATGCCGTTCGCCTTCAGCACCGCCAGCGCGAGCGCACGCGTGCCGCTGCCTTCGGTGCTGATGGCGAGCCGTTTACCTTTCAATTCTGAAAGTCGTGTCAGCAGCGGTCCGCGGTAGAACACCGCCAGCGGCACATACGCCACGCTGCCGAGCGAGACCAGGTCTTCGTGCGTGTCCGGCGTGCCGGGCGCCGACATGCCGCCCTGCACGAAACCCACATCCACGTTCACCTTCGGATCTTCGAGCTTTTGCAGGTTATCGAGCGAACCCTGCGACTCCAGCACGTTCAGCGTGACGCCGTTGCGCGCCAGGATCTTTTTGTACTGCTGCGCGTCGTTCCAGAACGAACTGCCCTTGGTTCCCGCCGACATGTTCAGCGTGCTGGGCGGCGCGGGCTGGATCAGTCGCACGGCAAGGTAGATTGCAGCCGCGCTGATCAGCAGGATAGGCCCGAACGACACCGCGAGGTCACGCCACGAAATCGCGACGAAACGCGCCATTGTTGGAGCGATGCGACGGGTGCGGGGTTTCTTCGGGGTTTTCTGGGCGGGAGGTTCTTGGCCGGGAGTTTGAGTCATTGTCGGGTTCGGTGGGGCGGGGACCTGCGTTGACGCAAAACCTTGAAAGCAGCGGATTTTATAAACGGGAAAGGAGAAAGGGAAAACCCTCGCATCCACTCATTCACAAAACAACACGCGATGTTTAAAAATACCTCCTGTCCTGCGCATTAAGCCTTTTATTCAGTCGCAGTAGTGAAACACACCTGTGCTAATACGTTGAAACGTCTGCCTTCACGTTCACTGTCCACGTTCGGTTGCAATTTTCGCCGATGGTACATGATCGCCCGTGCCGTTGGATCAAGGGCAGGCCCTAAGCGGGTATGACAATACGGATAAGTAGGGGCGAGTGCGCGCTTCATCGTGTTAAATGCTTTGCGCTTCTCGCAAGGCTGGATTAAATTGACGTTCGCCGCCGTAGAACCAGCATCCGCGCCGCCTAACCGGCATTCGGAGAAATGCTCCGATCAGAACCGGCAGCGTCGCATGATGTGCAGCAGCTTATGTACTTGGGCCAACGGTAATGACACCCGTAAAAGAACGGCCGGGTCATTTGTTTTTTCGCCAGTCTCTCGCAACACCGTGTCGCCAGCATCGCCGGTCTGTTTGTATCGTACGTGCGTCATTCGTCTGGTCGCCGTTTTTGCAGTCAGGCCGCAAGATGTCGTAGCCAAGCCGCTGGGTTGATGCGGTCCAAAAGAAGCACAAGAGCAACACTTTGCGAAGTCCAAAGCGAAACAAAAGGAGAAGTCATGAAAGTAGTCGATATGTTGAAGGCGTTGAGCGTCGTGGTGTGCGTCGCAGTGGCGTCGAGCGCTTATGCTCAATCGAGTGATGCCATGGCCGCGTCGGGTGCAGCACCGTCGGCCAAGACCGTCAAGAAGGTCAACCGTAAGCTCGGCCTCGATGTGCGGCGTGCTTTGAGTAAGGCACAGGGCATCGACGTGTCGAACATCTTCGTGCGTGCACGGGGCGGCGCAGTCGTGCTGACGGGTACGGTGCCGGACGGCGCGCAGATTCCGAAGGCCGAGGAAGTGGCGAAGGGCGTGGCCGGCGTGACGTCGGTATCGAACAAGATTACGCTGGCTCAGCCGAACGGTGGTGGAGGCTAATGCTTTCCTGAGCCTTGGACTGCAGCGCGTCGTTGCAGCGGTTGTGCAGCGTGCGAGGCGATTTCGTCCAGTGGTTTAAATAACGGGTTCCGGTGCTTTGCACCGGAACCCGTTATGCCTTATGGGTTCAAGCTCTGGGTTCAAGCTTCCTGGCTGAGAGCAGGAGCGGATGGGCGACGTGCATTGAAAGACGTACGCCGAATAAAAACAACATGGTGGAGAGCGACGATGAAACGATTTCCCGGAGCCACGGCGCTTGCCCTGGCATTGGCGGCGTTTGGCCTTGCGGCCTGTCACGGCGACGATGACGGCAATGGCAACAGTTCGCAGAACAACGTGCTGCCGAACTTCATCTCCGGCAGCGTGCGTACGCAAAGCTATGACGGCACGACCGACGACCTGCTGACGGCGGGGCTGGGCAAGGACGGACTGGCATCGGCAACGCCGCCGGCCATTGCCAACCCGGCAGCGCCGAGCGCGGCTGACTTGCGTCGTCTTGCGATCTATTCGAACTATCGAGCGCTCGTCGATATGTCCGCCAATGGCGGCTACGGGCGCTTCTGGGGGCCGAATGTCGACCTGAACGGCAACGACACGCTCGGCGAGGGGATGATCGCCGGCAAGGAATACCTGGCGTTCGCCGACGACGGCAGCGGCACGCTCAACGTGAGTTTGCTCGTGCAGATCCCGGCGAGTTTCAACCCCGGCCAGCCGTGCATTGTCACGGCCACTTCGTCAGGGTCGCGCGGGGTGTACGGAGCGATATCGGCGGCGGGGGAATGGGGTTTGAAACGCGGCTGCGCGGTCGCTTACACCGATAAAGGCAGCGGCAACGGCGCGCACGAACTGGCGACGAACACCGTTACGCTCATCGACGGTACGTTGTTCAACGCCGCCGCGGCCGGCAAGACCAGTGTGTTCACGGCGAACCTCGGGAGCACCAGTCTTGCCGCGTTCAACGCGCAATTCCCGAATCGCTATGCATTCAAGCACGCCCACTCGCAGCAGAACCCTGAGAAAAGCTGGGGCACGAATACGCTGCAGGCGATCCAGTTTGCGTACTGGGCGCTCAACGACACCTACGGCTCCCTCGACGGCAGCACGCGCAAGATCCGCTATAACCGCGGCGATGTGACGACCATCGCTGCTTCGGTGAGCAATGGCGGCGGCGCGTCGCTCGCGGCCGCCGAGCAGGATACGCAGGGATGGATCACGGCGGTGGTCGTGGGTGAGCCGCAGATCAACCTGAACGTGCCGTCACAGGTGTCGGTGAGGCAAGGCGGCGTGCAGGTGGCGTCGTTCGGCCGGCCGCTCGCCGACTACATGACGCTCGCCAACCTGCTGCAGCCGTGCGCGGCACTGGCGCCGGCTGCAGCAGGCGCGCCGTATCTCACGGCGTTGCCGGCGGCCACGACCGCGTCGATCCGGGCGGCGCGCTGCGCGTCGCTGGCGGCGAACGGTGTGATTACCGGGGGCGACGTGATCAGCCAGGCGACCAATGCGCTTGCCCAACTGCATCAGGCCGGTTATCAGACGGACTCCGACTTGCTGCAGGCGCCGATGTGGGATTCGCAGGCCGTACCCGCGGTTGCCGTGACGTATGCCAATGCGTACACGCAATCGAGCGTCGCCGATAACCTCTGCAACTTCAGTTTCGGCACGACCAATGCGGTGACGGGCGCGGCCGGAGTCAGCCCGCTGGTTTCCCCGATGCTTACCGTGTTCGGCAACGGCAATGGCGTGCCGCCGACCAACGGTATCAATCTCGTCTACAACGCGGGGAATGCGGGGAATTCGGGCGCGGCGGATCATCGCTTCGCTACCGCCGACGCCAGTTTCGCCGGCGCGTTTTGTCTGCGTGGTTTGTGGACCAACGGCGACGCGCGGATGACGGCGAGTGTCAATGCGATCCGCGTGAATGCGAACCTGCACGGGAAGCCGGCGATTATCGTGCAGGGCCGCTCGGATACGCTCGTGCCGATCAACCACGCGTCGCGCCCGTACGCCGCGATGAACAAGCTGGCCGAGGGCAATTCGAGCAACCTGTCGTTTTACGAGGTAACGAACGGCCAGCATTTCGACGCGTTCCTGAGCGTCGCGGGCTTCGATACGCGCTTCGTGCCGCTGCAGTACTACAACCTTCAGGCGCTGAACCTGATGTGGGCGCATTTGATGAACGGGGCGCCTTTGCCGCCGTCGCAGGTCGTGCATACGGTGCCGCGGGGCGGTACGGCGGGGGCTGCGCCGGCTTTGTCGCTGAACAATTTACCGGCGATTTCCGCCTCGCCCGGGGCGAACGCGATCACGTTCGGCGGTGGTGGGGTGAATGTGCCGAATTGACGCAGCGATACACGATTTGCCGGTGAGCGTGTGCAGTCAGTGAGAGGCTGAACGTTTCGATTCGATCGGTCATGGTGAGGCCGCCGACGTAGCGGCCACTGGTGCGCAACTCGCCGCAGGTTGAGCGCAGCTACGTTCGGGTGCTTAACTTAAGGCGTGGCCGCCGACGCCGCCACCGGCGCGGACGCCGACGAGGTAGCAGCGGTCACCGCCGTGGCGCTGGCGGCTGAAACAGCGCTTGCCACCGCCGCAGGACTCGCCACCGGCGCAGGACTCGCCGCACTGGCGGCCACCGCCGCTCGAGCGGCCGAGCTCGCGGCCGGCGTCTGCACGACGATAGGTGTCGGCGTGAGGTCCGGCGAATTCAGGATCAGCGATGGCGCAATCGCCTGGCTGCTGACGTTCTCGCCGGGAATGGGCGAACTGCGCGGCACGGTTTTCAAATAGTGTTCGACCAGACTGAAAAACCGGTCGTAGAACTTGCCTGCCGGCACGGTTTCGCTGGAAATCTTGACCATCGAGTCGCTGTTTGATCGGATCGGCAGCGAGAGCGAGCCGAGCACGCTCAATCCCACGCTTGCCGAGGTATCGCTTTTCTTCAGCGTATAACCGTCCTGCACAGCGTTCACATACGCGATGCTCGTATTGCTCGCATTCTCGCCCGGCGTGCAGACCACATGGAACGACACCACCACGTGCGTATCCGCCGCCGGCTGGAAGTTCTTGGTGGCATCGACGGTATCGGGCTGCGGCATGGTCGTCATGTAACCCTGGCTCAGCAGCGCGCGGCGCGAGGCCTCGCAGGTTTCCTGGCTGGTGGCTTCGTAGTTGCGGGCGAACGGACTCGCGCCCGTCGTGAACATTTCGGCCTGGTAACTGGGCGTGGGCGCGGCCTTGCCGCCACAAGCGGCGAGGGCGAGCAGGGGCAGGGCGAGTGAAAGACGGAACAGTGGACGGGCAAGCGGATTTTGCATGACAGGCGGCTGATCGAAACGAAGGACTTCGGCGGCCTAGATTGTAGTGCGCCGCGCGGGCGGACGTAAAAAGGCAAGAAATGACGGGGCTGCGTGGATGAGGAAGTGTCCCTGACAATCGATTCCATAGGGTGAAGCGAATCAGGTTGAATACTTGACATATTCAGCATATGCATAAAATTGAATGCATATTTTTTTGCCTCAGCAGGCTCTCGCGCGCACTGTGTCCATTTTTAAGAACAACGCGAACCAGGCGGTCCGGATTCCGAAGGACATGCAGTTCGAAGGGGTGACCGAACTTGAAATCCAGCGCGAGGGGGACACCATTCTGCTTCGCCCGGTGCGGCCAAACTGGACTTCGTTCGCCGGCGAGCCGGTCGCCGATGCAAATTTTCTCGCGGAGCGCCCCGCGGCAGCCGGTTGGATACAAAAGTCTTAAGCTCTTGTTTCGTTGAGCGTTTTTCCACTTGAATCCGACTTGCCAGCCACAAACGAACCGAGGCCGGAAAGGCTTGACCTCTTGTTCGGATCAGTTTCCACACCTATTTCTCGCGTCTCGCCAATATCCCTTCTTGAAATTACCGATCGGTGTGCCATATACTTGGCACTCGTCGCACGAGAGTGCTAACAGTTTTCCGGCCGGTGGCCCTGTGGGTCGCTGGACGGGTTTCCCGCGTTTTTATAGTCTCAGTTAAGAGAGGAGTGTGTATGAACCTTCGTCCTTTGCACGATCGCGTCATCGTCAAGCGTCTGGATCAGGAAACCAAGACTGCCTCGGGCCTCATCATCCCCGACGCCGCAGCTGAAAAGCCGGATCAAGGCGAAATCCTGGCCGTCGGCCCGGGCAAGCGCGATGACAAGGGTACGCAAAACGCCCTCGACGTCAAAGTGGGCGACCGCGTGCTGTTCGGTAAATACGCTGGTCAGACCGTCAAGGTCGACGGCAATGAACTGCTCGTGATGCGCGAAGAAGACATCATGGCCGTCCTGGTCAAGTAAATCCCTTCAAGTCCATTCGGCTTTCCCGGCCGGACGATTGAACCGCTCAAGCGAATCTCGACCGGCCTCGGACCAAGCCAGAAAACTGAAACGAATCAAGGAGTTTGAATATGGCAGCTAAAGAAGTCGTATTTGGCGATATCGCCCGTGCAAAGATGGTCGAAGGCGTGAACATCCTGGCCAACGCGGTCAAGGTCACGCTGGGCCCGAAGGGTCGTAACGTGGTTCTGGAACGCAGCTTCGGCGGCCCGACGGTCACGAAGGACGGTGTTTCGGTCGCCAAAGAAATCGAACTGAAAGACAAGCTCCAGAACATGGGCGCGCAAATGGTGAAGGAAGTTGCTTCCCGCACCAGCGACAACGCAGGCGACGGCACGACGACGGCTACGGTTCTGGCTCAGTCGATCGTCCGCGAAGGCATGAAGTACGTTGCATCGGGCATGAACCCGATGGACCTGAAGCGCGGCATCGACAAGGCAGTGACCGCTGCTATCGAAGAACTGCGCAAGATCAGCAAGCCCTGCACGACGAACAAGGAAATCGCTCAAGTTGGCGCGATTTCGGCTAACAGCGATTCGTCGATTGGTGACCGTATTGCTGAAGCAATGGACAAGGTCGGCAAGGAAGGCGTGATCACGGTTGAAGACGGCAAGTCGCTGGAAGACGAGCTGGACGTGGTTGAAGGTATGCAATTCGACCGCGGCTACCTGTCGCCGTACTTCATCAACACGCCGGAAAAGCAAACCGCAATCCTCGAAAACCCGTTCGTGCTGCTGCACGACAAGAAGGTATCGAACATTCGCGACCTGCTCCCGATCCTGGAACAAGTTGCAAAGGCTGGCCGTCCGCTGCTGATCATCGCTGAAGATGTGGAAGGCGAAGCACTGGCAACGCTGGTTGTGAACAACATCCGCGGCATCCTGAAGACAGTTGCTGTTAAGGCTCCGGGCTTTGGCGATCGTCGTAAGGCCATGCTGGAAGACATCGCGATCCTGACCGGTGGTCAAGTTATCGCTGAAGAAACCGGCCTGACGCTGGAAAAGGCTACGCTGGCTGAGCTGGGTTCGGCGAAGCGCATCGAAGTGGCGAAGGAAAACACCACGATCATCGACGGCGCTGGCGAAGCTTCGAACATCGAAGCGCGCGTGAAGCAAGTTCGCACGCAAATCGACGAAGCAACGTCGGACTACGACCGTGAAAAGCTGCAGGAACGTGTCGCCAAGCTGGCCGGCGGCGTGGCAGTGATCAAGGTTGGTGCTGCGACCGAAATGGAAATGAAGGAAAAGAAGGCGCGTGTTGAAGACGCACTGCACGCAACGCGTGCAGCTGTGGAAGAAGGCATTGTTGCTGGCGGCGGCGTTGCGCTGATCCGCGCTCGTCTGGCACTGAAGGACCTGAAGGGCGCCAACGCCGATCAGGACGCAGGCATCAAGATCGTGCTGCGCGCGATGGAAGAGCCGCTTCGCCAGATCGTCACGAACGGTGGCGAAGAAGCCAGCGTCGTGGTGGCAGCAGTTGCAGCCGGTACGGGCAACTTCGGCTACAACGCGCAAACGGGCGAGTACGGCGACCTGGTGGAAGCCGGTGTTGTGGACCCGACCAAGGTGACGCGTACGGCACTGCAAAACGCGGCATCGGTGGCAGGTCTGCTGCTGACGACCGACTGCGCTGTGTCGGAACTGCCGAAGGACGATGCTCCGATGGGCGGCGGTATGCCCGGCGGCATGGGCGGTATGGGCATGGACATGTAATTTCGGGCCTGGCCTGAATTACAGGGTGGCATGGGCTTCTTCGGAAGCCTGGCGCTTGCCAAAGAAAAAACCCGCATCGGCAACGATGCGGGTTTTTTTGTGCGCTTGATTTTGTGGGCGTGAGAAACGCCCGGCTACTTGTTGTTCTGTGCTCGCATTTGTTCGGCGACCGCCTTGTAGTCATAGGTCGGATAGAACTCGGTCCGGTAGCCTCCCCACGCAGTATTTTCGATCGCGCGATTCACGTCGCGCAATTTATCGGCGGGAACACGCAGCGTCACCACCTGGCCGATACCCATCATCACGTACCACGAAACCACCTGAACGCCCGGTGGCGGAAACGCCTTGAAGAAGCCTTGCTCCTTCAGTTGTTCGTTGATCTTCGGCAGTGTCTTCGACTGATCATGCTTCAGGAAAATGGTCAGCAGAAACGTCCCGTCGCCGACGGGCGTAGCGTTCGAATTCGTGCTTTCAGCAGGAGCGGGGGCGGGAGTTGCGGCCGGAGCCGTCTGGGCGAATGCCGCAGCGGAACTGACGGCCACCAGCGCACCTGCAATCAGCCGCGCACCCAGCCATTTTCTGCACTCAAGCATCGGCGTTCTCCCTGACGGCAGCGCGTTTCGGACGCGCGTTCAATGCCCTGCGGCTTTTCACGCGCAGCGCGTTGAACTGGGCGTGGCCGGCGGCGGTGTTGTCGAAGATGCACCATGCTTCGTGCGCTTTTTTTGCCCGGTCATGCAGCGTGAGCGCGAGGGCATCGAGGTAGGGATATTCGTACGACGACTGGTACATCTCCGGCGAGCCGTGCAGCCGGAAATACACCAGCGACGTATCCGCTCGATGCGCGATGAAACAATCATCGGGTTGTGGATCGGCATCGACGTAAGCGATCTTTTTCGATTTGAGCAACGTGGCCGCGTCTTTCGCGAACCAGCTCCCGTGCCGTGCTTCCAGCGCGATCGGAATGTCCGTGCGTTCACGCATCGATGCAAAAAACGACTGGGCCGCGTCCGGATCGAATACCAGGCTGGGCGGCAGTTGCACAAGCCAGCAGCCGAGCGTACTGCCCAGTTCAGTCGCGGATTCCAGGAAGGCGTCGAGCAGCGGCTCGCAATTGACGAGGCGTGCGTCGTGCGTAATGGCCTTCGGGATCTTCACGGAAAAGCGAAACGTGCTGGGCACGCTATCGCGCCAGCGGGCATACGTTTCCGCCCGATGCGGCCGGTAAAAGCTGGAGTTGATTTCGACGCAGGTCAGCACCTGCGAATAGCGGGCGAGGTGAGTACCTTCGCCGGGGAAGTGTTCCGCGACCGCGTCCGTGATACCCCAGCCAGCGCAGCCGACCCGTATGGGGCCGGGGCTGTGCTTGAGTGGGTGGAGCGATGTTTTGCGCAGCGGCATGTGTCAGTCTCGCTCCAGGAAAGTATCAGTGGTGGGCTTCGCCCGGCGTAACGGATGGTGCATCGACCACCACGGGCGGTGCCTCGTCGTCATCGTTCGAGCGCGCCCAGAAAAATCGATCCGGCAAATAAGCGCCCATGCCGGGCCTGAAGGCGGCGCGGGTCGCCTGGAACACATATTCCTGTGCTTCGCGCGCGGCTTCCGCAGGTTCCTGCCCGTTGGCGAGCAACGCGGCAATGGCGGACCCGAGTGTGTCGGTAATGCCCATCATGCGGTGCTCGGTACGGTCCCATGTGTCCTGCCGGATCTGGCCTTCCTCGCCGTAAAGCGTGTTCACATGCCGGTGCGTGCCCGTTTCCGTCGCCAGGATGTACTCGCAGCCTTGCGACAGCAAATGCGAGATCGCGGCGTCGAGCGTGGGCGCTTCGGCGTCGCCGTCGGGCTGCGCTAGCTGCAGGAGCGTGGCGTGATCGGCGACGAGCATGGTGGTTTGCGGCACCAGCAAATCCGCCATCGATTCGCGCAATTCGTCCGCCGCCAGCACGTGTTCGTCGTCGAGCGTGAAGTCGGGTGCGAGGATCAGCGGCACGTCGTCGTAATCGGCGACCACTTCCGCAATGGCGCTGACCACTTCCGCACGCGTCGCCGCGCCGATCTTGAAGGCCGCTACCGGCATGTCTTCCAGCAACATGCGGGCCTGAGTGCCAACGGTGTCGGGGTCGAGCCCGGTGACTTCGTCGCAGGTCGCCGAGTCGCGCACGGTGTAACCGGTCAGGACAGTCAGCCCGTGGCAGCCCATGCTGGCAAGCGTCAGCAGGTCTGCCTGCAGGCCGGAGCCGCCTGTGGGGTCGGACAGGCCGAAAGTTAGAACAATAGGAGGGGTGTCGCTGGGCATCGGAATATTCGTGGGTTCAATCTATCGGCTATTCAAGCGGCCGGACCAGGAGTCGGCTCAAACTGCACGATTATGCGGCCTAAAGTCGCGCAGACACATGAGATGGCCTTTTTTTCGCACCAAAGCGGGTTGATCGATCCTGCAAATCCGGCGCCACGAAGGACCGATACTTGCTGGGAGGGCGTCGCGGGCCGTGCAGTGCCAGAGCGAGCTGTGCCGCCGAGGGAACCGGCAATGCTCGAAAGTCGTCCGAAACCCGGCCGATCGGCCAGCGCTGCTGCATTGCTAGGCATCGCGTCGCCAAACCGGTACCATCATGCACTCATTTAACCGATTGCCCGACGCGACATAAGTATGGAATACAGAAGCTGGATGTGCCTGATTTGCGGCTGGATTTATGACGAAGAAGCGGGACTGCCCGAGGAAGGAATTGCGCCGGGCACTCGCTGGGAAGACGTTCCAATCAACTGGACGTGTCCCGAATGCGGCGCACGCAAGGAAGACTTCGAAATGGTCCAGATCTGAGCAAAGGCTCGGACGTCGTGAAGGCATAACCGCGCCGCATGGATGGGATACCTTCATGCGGCGCGCCTTGTTTACACATGGGCAAATAAATAAGTCGTGTGGTTCGCGCGGCTCAGTGTTTAGTGGTTCGTGGCGCGCATGATGCTCACTTGGACCACGGTTAGACCAGTGAGCAGGAACGCTTGGTCAGCGAGTTGGCTCGACCCGACTCGACTCTTCCGGCGTGTGTCCGGGTTTTATCGCCAGAGGGGATGCGGCGGCATGCATCGGCGAAATTGCGCCCGGGTTCGATCAAGATCCATCCGATGCTTGGGCGTTGTGCCGCGCATCGGCTCGTGAGCGTTCCATGACAACACAATCCGGCTTGAGCAACACGTTCCAGGCACTGCCCAATCCGCGCGGGGGCGCCGTGCGGATTGCGGAGATGGCGCTGACCGACGCCCTGCACGCATTCATGCGCGAAGGCGACACGCTCGGTGTCCTGCGCCGCGGGATTGGTGCGTTGCAGTCGGCCGGCTGGCTGCCGGCGCAGCGGTTCGGCGAGACCCTGGTGTTCGTGTCGCCGCTTGCCGGGCTCAGCGACAAAAATCGCAACCAGTTCGCCGAGGCACTGCGTGATTTCAGCGCGGCCGTGGAACGCCGCAATCTGCGTGAGCTGGCCTGTTCCACGCTCCTCTTCGAGCATTATCGCGGGCTGCATGCGCTGATGGCCGCGCATACCCGGGCCGTGCCCGTTTCCTTCGATGACCTCGCGCTCGCCGGCCGCGCTATCCCGCCGGCTACGCTGCGTTCCATTTCCTCCGAGCGCCTTGCCCGCGTGCGGGCGCACTACGAACGTGCACTGCTGATGCTGCTGCGCTCGAAGGCGGGCGAGTTGAAGGGGCAGGCGGAAATCGTTTCCATCCTCGACGCCTGTCTCGCCGATCTCGCCGGTCCCGATCCCTATGATTTCTGGCGTCTGGCGGGCGCGGTTGTCGGCGCATTGCGTTTGCAGCCCGGTGACGACAACGTTGCCGACGCGCGTCGTCTGTACGCTCGCTTCAATCTGGTTCTGGCCGATCAGGCGCACGGTTTGTCGCACGCGCCGAAGTCCCTGGTACGCGCCGCGCTGGCGCTGCTGTGGCGTGATTACGCGTTATACGGCGCGTCTGCAGAGGATTCGGATCAGGTCGATGTGTTGCGCGATTACGGTCTGACCGTGGACTGGCACGTTGCGGCGACGCAGGCGTCCGAGGAAGCGTGGGAGCGCAATGCAGAGCAGGCGCGTGATGCTTCCACGCGTGATCTGGGCGTATTGCGCGTGAACGCGGTTGCGTACGAAGACTTTCTGACGAGCGCCGAGCCGGCGATCGGCGCGTTGATCGAGCACGGGATGTCGGCGCGGGAGGCTGGGCGCATTCACGTGCCGGCTGCGCTCAAGGCAGCCGACGCGGCGTATCGGCTGGGTGCGGCGGCGTGTGCGATAGGGCTGGGTCATGTCGCGTTGCTGGCCGACACGCTTGGGCTCGCGTGGCGGCGGATTGCGTACGAGGCGCAGATAACGCCCGACGGTTCACCGCTCGATGCCGCGATTCCCGAGAAAGCCGCTCAGGCGCTGGGTGCAATGTTGCATCAGGCTGCGGCGGGGATTGCGCCTTCGGAGGGCGGGGCGTCGGTGGCGGCGCTGACCGCGATGATCGAACGAGGCATTACGGTCGCGCGATAGGTTTTTTCGCTCGCGCTTAGCGGCAGAATTCGTGCATAAACGTAAGCGCCGGCTTAACTGCGCTACTTGACCGCGGCATACCGCGCGAGCGTGACTTTGCGCGCGGTATCGTGATCGACGACCGGCATCGGATAGTCAGCGCCCAGCGAAATCTTCGCCGCCTTCAACGCATCCGGTTTTGCTTTCCACGGCGCATGGATGTCTTTATCCGGCAGCGCCGCGAGTTCCGGCACGTAGTGACGGATGAACTTGCCCCCGGTATCGAATTTTTCCGACTGCGTGACCGGATTGAAAATGCGGAAATACGGCTGTGCGTCGCAACCGCTCGAGGACGCCCATTGCCACCCGCCATTATTCGATGACAGCTCGAAGTCGTTCAGCATTGCCTCGAAATATCGCTCCCCGCGCCGCCAGTCAAGTCCCAGATCCTTGGTGAGAAAACTCGCCACGACCATCCGCAAGCGGTTATGCATGTAACCCGACTGATTGATCTGGCGCATTGCAGCATCGACTAGCGGGTAACCCGTCCGGCCTTCGCACCAGGCGGCGAAATTAGCATCCGCGACATCCCCCGTTTCCCACTGTATACCGTCGTACTCCGGCCTGAACGCCTTGTGGTCGCCCGGCATGCCGACATACGGGAAATGGTGCAGCACCGAAAAATAGAAGTCGCGCCAGATCAATTCGGACAGCCACGTTTCGGCACCCCGGTTGCCGTGGCGCTGAGCGTCGTGAGCAGTGCGGGCGAGTGCGCGAATGGAGATCGTGCCGTGCCGCAGATGCACGCTGAGATAGCTCGGACCCTTGACGGAAGGAAAGTCGCGCGCGCGGTCGTAATCGGCCATGCGGTCGCGGAAGTCATCGAAGAGCTGATACGCGCCGCTCGATCCGGCCGGCAACGCGGGTGCGTGCGCGGCACTGAATCCAAGCGATTCCAGCGACGCAATGGCGTGCTTCACGCCGGCCGGCGGGCGTGCCAGACCGCCAAGATTTTCTTCCGATGCATACGGCTTCAACGCATCCGGCGTCAGCGAGGCGAGCCAGTTGCGCTTATAGGGCGTGAACACGGTGTACGGCTTGCCCGCGCCCGTCAGCACGTCGTCCTGATGAAAAATGACCTGGTCCTTGAATGTGAAAAACGCCACGTCCGCACTGGCCAGTTTTTTCCCGATATCCTCGTCCCGTGCCTTCGCAGACGGCTCGTAGTCGCGATTCGTGAATACCGCGTCAACGCCGCATTCGCGGGCCAGCGCCGGGATCTCGTGCGACGGCGTGCCGTGCCGCACCATCAGGCCGCCGCCCGCGTCGCGCAGGGTTTTATCGAGTTCAATCAGGCTGGCATGAATAAACGGGACACGGCGATCGTTTTGAGGAAGAGGCGAGAGAATTTCGCTGTCGAAAACGAAGGCGCACAGCACCCGGCGACAGCGTGTTACTGCGTGATAGAGTGCAGCATGGTCTGCTACGCGCAGGTCTCGTCGAAACCAGACTAGCCCCAGATCAAAGTCGGCCATCAAGCAGTGCCTTTGCTAAAATTCGAATTATGTCCAAGACTTCCGATCGCATCAATTTGACGAACCAGTTCCTGATCGCCATGCCCAGCATGGCCGATCCCACGTTCTCGGGAACGGTAGTCTACCTTTGCGATCACAGCGAGCGCGGTGCGCTTGGCCTGGTGATCAACCGGCCGACCGACATCGACCTCCAATCGCTTTTCAATCGTATCGACCTGAAACTCGAGATCGAGCCGCTCGTGCATTTGCCTGTCTATTTCGGCGGCCCGGTGCAGACGGAACGTGGCTTCGTGCTGCACGATCCGGCGGACGGCGACGTCTACACGTCGTCCATGAGCGTTCCCGGCGGCCTCGCCATGACCACGTCGAAAGACGTGCTCGAAGCTGTTGCGAGCGGCAAGGGGCCCGCACGGTTCCTGCTCACGCTCGGCCATGCCGGCTGGGGTGCCGGGCAACTGGAAGAAGAAATCGCCAAGAACGGCTGGCTGACCGTGGAAGCGGATCCGCGCATCGTCTTCGACGTACCCGCCGAGGACAAGCTGCAAGCGGCGTTGTCGCTGCTCGGCGTGTCGCTTTCCATGCTCTCGGGCGAAGCGGGCCACGCATGACGGGTGACGCCCGCACCGAAGCCACGCTGCTTGCCTTCGATTACGGCGAGAAACGCATTGGTGTCGCGGTCGGCAATACGTTGACCCGGCACGCGCGGGCGCTGACGGTGCTTGAAAACCGCAGCCGCGAATATCGTTTCGAAGTAGTCGGTCAGTTAATTGCCGAATGGAAACCCATGACGGTGATTGTCGGCCTGCCCATGCACCCCGACGGCACGCCGCATGAAATGACTCAACTGGCCACGCGTTTCGGCAATCAGTTGAACGGCCGTTTCAGCGTGCCGGTGAGCTGGGTGGACGAACGGTATTCATCGGTGGAAGCGAAGGCCGAGATGAAGCGCAACGGCGTGAAGATGAATGCAAAAGGCCGTTACGACGATATCGACGCCGAAGCCGCACGTGTCATCCTCCAACAGTATCTAGACGGACTTGACGACGATCATGAGTTCCATTGACGCCGAGGCGCTGTATCGCGAGCTGCTTGGTCAGATCCGCGCCGCTTATGGCGAGTCGCTGACGCGAGCGGGTGCTCCGGTGCTCGCCGGTATTTACAGCGGCGGCGTGTGGCTGGCCGAACGGCTGGCCAAGGACCTGAACGCGGCCGAATTCGGCGTGGTGAACGTGTCGTTGCATCGCGACGATTACGCAAAAAAGGGCCTGCACAGCCAGGCCAGCCCCACCTCGCTGCCGTTCGAAGTCGACAATCGAAAAATTCTGCTGATCGACGACGTGCTCTCAACGGGCCGGACCGTGCGCGCAGCCGTCAACGAGCTTTATGATTTCGGCCGTCCGGCCTCCGTGGAACTAGCCGTGCTCGCCGATCGCGGCGGCCGCGAGTTGCCCATGGCGGCGCGTTTCACCGGCGGTGTGGTCGACGTACCCGCGCATGCCAATCTCGTGCTCACGCGGCGCGACGACGGCACGTTGGCGTTCACGACTGAAGCGCGCACGGATTAAAAACTCGCGCCTGCATGAATCGCATCGAATAGCAGCGAACCGCCTCTCCGCTTTTCCCCGACAAAAAACAACGCACCAAACAACGCACCACCAGGATCGACATGAACACGGCCACCCAGGGTTCTGCCGAAAGCAGCGTGCCGGACAGAAAACCGGCGTCTTCGCGCTACGGTTTTCTCAAAGGCAATCCGCAGCTCACGAAGAACGGCGAACTCAAGCATCTGCTCACCATAGAAGGACTTCCCCGCGCGATCGTCACGCATATTCTCGATACCGCCGAACAGTTCGTCAGCGTGACGGATCGCGAGATCAAGAAAGTGCCGTTGCTGCGCGGCAAGTCAGTCTTCAACCTGTTCTTCGAGAACTCCACGCGCACCCGGACCACGTTCGAGATCGCCGCGAAGCGGCTCTCGGCGGACGTGCTGAACCTGAATATCAATGCGTCGTCCACGAGCAAGGGTGAATCGCTGCTCGACACCATCAACAACCTCTCGGCCATGCACGCGGACATGTTCGTCGTGCGTCATGCGTCGAGCGGCGCGCCGTACCTGATCGCCGAGCATTGCGCGCCGCATGTGCACGTGATCAATGCCGGCGATGGGCGTCATGCACACCCCACGCAGGGTTTGCTCGACATGTACACCATCCGTCACTACAAGCGCGATTTCACGAATCTGCGCGTGGCTATTGTGGGCGACATCCTGCATTCGCGCGTCGCCCGTTCGGACATTCACGCGCTGACCACGCTCGGCGTGCCGGAAGTGCGCGCGATTGGTCCGCGCACCTTGCTGCCCGGCAATCTCAACGAGATGGGCGTGCACGTGTATCACAACCTCGACGAAGGCTTGAAGGGTGTCGATGTGATCATCATGCTGCGCTTGCAGAACGAACGCATGAGCGGCGCGTTGCTGCCCTCGGCGCAAGAGTATTTCAAGTCCTGGGGACTCACGCCGGAGCGTCTGGCGCTGGCTGCGCCCGACGCTATCGTGATGCATCCCGGACCGATGAATCGCGGTGTGGAAATCGATTCGCAAGTGGCCGACGGCCCGCAATCGGTGATCCTTAACCAGGTCACATTCGGAATTGCCGTGCGGATGGCGGTAATGGGCATCGTTGCCGGAAATAACGACTAAACCATGAAGATCCATATTCAGGGCGGCACGCTCATTGACCCGGCTGCGGGCGCCGAAACCCAGGCCGATGTGTTTATCGCAGCGGGGAAGATCGTGGCCATTGGCGAGGCCCCCGCCGATTTCGACGCCGCGCGGGTGGTCGATGCAAAAGGGTTGGTTCTTGCGCCGGGTTTCGTCGACTTGTGCGCGCGGCTGCGCGAGCCGGGTTTCGAACACAAGGCCACGCTCGCGTCAGAAATGGCGGCCGCGGCTGCAGGCGGCGTGACCAGTCTTGTCTGTCCGCCCGATACCGATCCCGTTCTCGATGAACCGGGTCTTGTCGAAATGCTCAGGTTTCGCGCGCAGAAGCTGCATCAGGCGCATGTGTATCCGCTCGGCGCGTTGACCGTGGGGCTCAAGGGCCAGGTGATCACCGAGATGGTCGAGTTGACCGAGTCGGGTTGTATCGGCTTCTCGCAGGCGGATACACCAATTGTGAATACCCGCACGCTGTTGCGCGCGCTGCAATACGCGACCACGTACGGGTATGCCGTGTGGCTGCGTCCGCAGGACTCTTATATGGCGAGCGGTGGTGTGGCGGCGAGTGGTGCGGTGGCGTCGCGGCTGGGGTTGTCGGGCGTGCCGGTGTCGGCGGAAACCATCGCGTTGCATACTATTTTCGAGTTGGTCCGGGTGTCGGGGGTGCGCGTGCACTTGTCGCATTTGTCGTCGGCGGCGGGCGTTGCGCTCGTGCGCCAGGCGAAGGCCGAGGGCTTGCCCGTGACCTGCGACGTGACCATCAACCACGTGCATCTGACCGATATGGACATCGGTTATTTCAATTCGCAATTCCGCCTGGATCCGCCGTTGCGCTCGCAGCGTGACCGGGATGCGATTCGCGCGGGGCTGGCGGATGGCACCATCGACGCAATCTGTTCCGATCACACCCCGCTCGACGACGACGAAAAGCTGCTGCCTTTCGCCGAAGCCACGCCGGGCGCGACCGGGCTGGAACTGCTGCTGTCGCTGACGGTGAAATGGGCGCGTGACGCGAGGGTGCCGCTGGCGAAGGCGCTCACGCGCATCACGACTGCGCCGGCCGGCGTGCTCAAGCTGAACGCGGGGCGTATAGCGGTCGGCGAGTCAGCCGATCTCTGTCTCTTCGACCCCGCCGCCGAATGGCTCGTTGAACCCGCGAAGCTGAAGAGCCAGGGGCACAACTCACCGTTCCTCGGTTATGAGCTGCCGGCGCGCGTCCTCATGACGCTTGTCTCCGGGCATATTGCGTATGAAGCGCGCTAACCGGTCCTGATCATGTTTGCTTTCCGCAAAGCACGGATTTTTGGGCATCTGCTGCACGGGATGTGGACTGTCGCCACGCGTTTTCCCAACGCGACGCCGCAGGTGCGCATGGAGCTGAACCGGCGCTGGTCGATTGAAATGTTGCATCGATGCGGGATGAAGCTTGTGGTGCACAACGATCAGGCGCGGCTCGACAGCGGCGCGCTGGTGGTCGGCAACCATGTGTCCTGGATCGATATCTACGTGATCAACGCATGGCGGCCGACGCCGTTCGTCTCGAAGGCTGAAGTGCGCCAATGGCCGCTGGTCGGCTGGCTGGCGCAGCAACTCGACACGATCTTCCTGCAACGCGAAAAACGCAGCGACGCCAAACGCATCATGCATGAGCTCTCGGACCGGCTCGTGCGCGGCGAACTCATGTGCGTGTTTCCGGAAGGGACGACGTCAGTTGGTACTGACTTGCTGCCGTTTCACTCCAACCTGTTTCAGGCGGCTGTGTCGGCGTCCTGTCCGGTGCAGCCGATCTGCCTGATGTACGAAGGCGCGAACGGACGGCAGTCGGAAGCACCGGCTTATATCGATGACCTGACGCTCGCGTTCACGTTGAACGCCATGCTTCGCGATACGCCGCTGACGGCACATCTGTACGTCTGCGATGCGATCGCGCCGGGCGCCGACAGGCGCGTGCTGGCGAAAGAAGCGCAGGCGGCGGTGGAGGGGGCGTTGCGGCGGATGCAGCAGGGGTTGGGGGCGCCGGCGGCGGTTGTTAGCGATGAGGCGGGCGTGGTTGCCGGGTTCGAAGCGGTGACGCCGCGGCAGTGAAGGGTAGACAATTGCAATCCCACTTGAATCGGGCGGAATCGACTGTCGTCGAGATCTTCGTTTATTCCGTCGCTCGGCTATCGGGACCTATTTCGTCGCGCGAAAGGCGATTGCGCACGGGTATTCGACCGAGTGCATAGCAAGACTGGTGAAACCTGCTTCCATCACGTACGTCCATGCGTCGGCACCGAATTCATGCTTCACAGTCAGGTCATCCGTGGATGTCTCCGGATTGCCGTGATAGCTCGGTGGAAGGCCGGCGCGATTGCGCGTCATGCGCCCGACAATGATCGGCACGGTGAAGCAAAGCGCTCCTCCTGGCTTGAGCACTCGACGGCATTCCTGTAGTGCGTGGACCGGATTCTCCACATGCTCAAGTGTGTCGGAATGGATTACCAGATCGAACGTTGCATCAGGGTAGGGAATCGCGTGCATGTCCACTTCCGGATATGCGCCGAAAAGGTACTTTGGGAATAGGCGCAGCCTAGGGCTTAGCGATCCAGCTTCATTGATTTCAAGGATCGATACATCTCGACCTTCGGGTGATAGCGCGAAGTTTCCAAGTAGTTCGCCGGTTCCCCGCGCCGCGCGAATTGCGTCAGCCAGAGCAACAGATCGAAGATTCGCGCCGCAAGTGACGCACGTCTCACCTTGTTGACGATTAACGTAGACCGTCTCTGCCTGGGTGAGTTGCCACTCGTTGATCAGGCGGTCCCACAATATGTCACGGCTTTTGAACTCTGCTTCGCCACAAACGCTGCAGCGCATTTTCGCTCCTTGTAACAAACCAAAGAAACATGTTCACCGATGCAGCTTGCGACGCCCTCAGGCAGTATTTTATGCCCTGATATGACCTTCTACATGAAAAAATCCGCCCCAGGCACAGTCGACAGGGACATAGGGACGCCGAACAACTACGACAAGATAACGGCAGCCACCGCTCGGGCTGCTGCGGTTGTCTTGTAGTCAATGCCCGCGTTCTAAGCAGACAAAGGCCGCAGCTGCTGCTTCGAGTTGGCTAAAATATGGCCGATTCTTGTCATCGGCTTCTCGATGAAACGATGCAGACAATCTGCGGCCATGAGCGACATAAAGCAACAGATTGGCATGAAGCGGCCCGAAGTGGATCTGCGGGAATATGCCCATGGTGGCTTGTGCGCCAATCAGTTCGATCCGGTACATCGAGTAGGAGCGGTGACCGACGAGAGCGAATTGACGCGAGCCTGGAATCTCGGCCCACAGCGTGCCCGAGACCAGGTTAGGCATCAATAGCGCGACTATGAAGCCGTATAACACGACCAGTTGCGCTTCTCCAATCCGGTGATTCAACTCAACTGATTTCCAATGAACTACGCGTAGGACCGCAAACAGGATAAGGCCCGAAGCGTTCGACAGGAGCACGCGCACGTAGGTTTTACGATAGTGAAAAAACTACCGCCACGGCAGCTCCTATTAACATCACTATGTAGTGGAACGGGTTCCGCAAATCAATATGAAATCCGGTCCACCGGCTAAATCCGAGCGCCGTGATGCTCAAAAGAACCAAAGCAATTCGCGAAAAAGCCGCTACTCCGACCGCCGCAATCACCGTCGGCCAGACGAAATAAAACTTCCACTCGATGCCGAGTGTCGACGTCATTTTCAACTGCGCGAACGGTGCGAACTCGTTGAGAAACATCAGATAGCAGGGCGAAGCGGCTTTCATATTCGCCCATGAATCGTCATGCGCCATGTAACTCTGGACCATTACGAAAACATAAACGAGTAAGTAAATTGGCAATATTCTGAAAGCGCGGCGGATATAGAATACGCACAGCGAAATTGTGTTAGTCGCATCGCGCTCTCGCAAAAGGAGGGTTGTAATCGGATAACCAGATACAACAAAGAATACGTGGACGCCCAACCAACCAGAAAGCGGCGCCCACAACTCACCGCCAAAATGGACACTGAAGACCAGAAAGATAGCTACTGCCTGCCGGCCGTTGAGCGCTCTAAAATTTTTAGAGCGCGATGTTATTCAAATGTCATGTGCTCTCAGCAATAATTTTTTGCGCGGCGTGACAAGCGTTCTGCGATAGCGACCCACCCCGGTGCTTAGATTCGGGGTGCGGAGGCTACCTTCCGCATGAAAGCGTGACCTGTTTCCTCGACCATGGCAGCGTTAGGTAAAACGCCTTCCCCAGTTTCGGTGGACGCTAACTGTGCTATTTGAAGTCGAAGAAAAGAGTGAGGTCTTCCGGGTGTTGCATCAATGAATGAGACGAAATAACCGGCACTTCGTCCCAGAGCTTACGGATGGTGTGCTTCTCCAGATCCATCTCGCGCAACTTGTCTACAAGGCCGCTATACGCTTCAGTCAAGGTGGTCGACGCCGGATTGAGGTTGGATACCACAACCACCCCGGTAGGCGCACAATCCAAAAGGAAAATCTTCAGATCTGGCCGATGAGCTCGCAGCAGCGGTACGATCTTCCAAACATCACCGGTCCACGCGCCCGCCCAATAGCCTTCTGATTCATCGCCAGGCTCGTGTGTGCGTAATGCCATCCGTGTGTTCGCCGGCAAGCAGTCATGCATAAAGATGACTGTCCGGCGATGACAAACGCGCTCAGTATTGAGAAAGTCTCGAAGGAGATATTCGCTCCGATGCATTCCATCAAGGAAGCAGATATCCGGACCTGCTTTGAAAATGGCCCGCAAATCGTGTTGATCGAAGTAAGCATCCGATGTCATCTGATAGAAATGCGTCTGCGTCCGGGCGCCGATCACATCCTCATCGAGCATGAAGTGCGGATCCACACATACAGCAGGACAACTGAAAGCCCTCACGGATCGGCCCAGATGCGTCCCAATTTCAAAGTAAGCCTTGGGGCGCAGTTGATCGTCAACGAACTTGAAGAAATCGGTATAAAACACGCCAGCGGGCACGAGAGCCGAGTAATCCTGCAATAAATGCCTGTCAGGCGCTCGCTGCGAAGCGAGTGTCGGGGGAGGCTCGAGCACACTCTCACCAGTCGCTGGGGGTGAAACATCGGCCGCGGTGCGGCCCAACACGGCTTTTACAACGGCGGATATACCTGTCATAGCATTCTCATCCTCTCGCTTATGGGACTTGGCTGTTGAAATATCTGTGCCTGATAGTTAAACCGTTTGCCGGACCGATGCAGCACCATTCTCGATTGCGATTCCCTCTGCCCGATGACTTAAAAGAAACGACACGGTACGTATCAACGAATAATCAAGCCTGCGACCAGACCGAAGAATGTGCGAAAACCGGTCCGGCAGCTTCCCGGTCTTTCATGCATTCGCAAATTATTGCGGTCCGCTCGGTCCAGAATCTCACCCGTTGAGTGGTAATCATCTTACATATAGCGCTGCGCCCATCCTGTCTCAATACCGAGTATATTCGCAGCGAAAAATTCCAATGTCTCTGACGTTAGTTTCGAAAAATGCGTGTTTTCCTACTGCCTGTTTAGCATGCGAAACGTTATAAGAACCAGTACGCAAACACTTATCCAATCAGGCTGGAACAAGATGCTCGCGCTGTGACCGCTACTCAATCAACAACCGCGCGGCAATTTGAGCATTCCACTTGCGTCACTGTCCGTTCGGCCGGATCGCTTGCCAGGCGCACCGCTGTCAACTCTTCTCCCCAGACACAGCCTGAATCGAGGCCGATGACGTTATCGCGGACGATAAGACCCAACGCTGCCCAGTGGCCGAACACGACCGTGATGTCTGATGTCCCACGCGACGGCACGTCGAACCAGGGCATGAAACCCGGAGGCGCAGAATCCACGGCGCCGCTGGACGAGAAGTCCATGTCGCCTTCGGCGGAGCAGAAGCGCAGGCGCGTCAACGCATTGCACACCACGCGCAGCCGGTCGCTGCCCTTGAGCTTGGGTTTCCAGCGGGTCGGCTCGTTGCCGTAGAGGCTCGCGAGCGTTTCTTTCCAGTTCGGCGCCCGGAGCGCGCGCTGGAATTCATCGGCGAGTTCTAGCGTCGTTGCCACGTCCCATTGCGGCAGGACGCCCGCATGAACCATCAGCATGCCGTGAGCGAAATGCGCGATCGGGCGGTGCCGGACCCAGTCGAGGAGATCAGCGGCGTCAGGGGCTGCCAGGATGTCGTCGATGGTGTCGCCTTTTTTCGACTTCCGGATACCCGCCGATACGGACAGCAGATGCAGGTCATGATTACCGAGAACGGCGACGGCACGGTCGCCGAGCGCGATCAGGTCGCGCAGCGTGCCGAGCGATTCAGGGCCGCGATTGATGACGTCGCCGGCGAACCAGAGCGGGGTGGCGTCGCTCGGTGCCGCTTTCGTCAATAGACGCTGGAAAGCTTCGCGGCAACCCTGGATATCACCGAATGCGAGGGGTGGGGAGTATTGCGCAGGGGAAAGCAGCATAAGTGAGGCAATTGGCTACAAATCGGTGAATGAGTGTCGGAGGACGCGGGTGTGTCCGCCGATGGCCGCCAGTCGTGCGGGCGCGATGACGTCACAAACGACTAGTTTAACTGCCAAATTTCTTTGAGGTAGGCAGGTATTGCGCCGTTGCGGTTTCAAGGACAAGTGGGTGTCGTTTGAATTGGTGCGCGAAATGACTGACGAGCGTTCGCGAGGCGCTCCAGTCCGCTCAGCAGGATTGCTGCCTGATGACGCAAGACTCCCGGGCTGCCGGGCGGATAGTCGTAACGTCACCTGTGATATCTTCGTGACAACACACAGTAGCTGGTGAATCTCCGATTGTGCAGGTGTCTCTTCGACTCGCGCTTCGATGGTTCGCGGCAACCAAATCTGTTAATTAACTTTTTTCGCGCAGAAATTACATGATTCTAGTGACTGGCGGCGCCGGCTTTATCGGCTCTAACTTCGTGCTTGATTGGCTGCACGGTTCAGACGAAGCGGTACTGAACGTCGACGCGCTGACGTACGCAGGCAATCTCGGTACGCTCAAATCGCAGCAGGGAAATCCCCGGCATATATTCGCCCGCGCGAATATTTGCGACCGCGCCGCAATGGACGCGCTGCTCGCGGAGCACCGGCCGCGCGCCATCTTGCACTTTGCGGCCGAGAGCCACGTCGATCGGTCTATTCATGGGCCGGCGGATTTCGTGCAGACCAATGTGGTGGGTACGTTCACGTTGCTGGAAGCGACTCGCGCTTATTGGACAACTTTGCCCGAAGCGGAAAAGACCTCCTTCCGCTTTCTGCATGTTTCGACGGATGAGGTGTTCGGATCGCTCTCCGCTACCGATCCTCAGTTCTCCGAGACCACGCCTTACGCGCCCAACAGCCCTTATTCCGCCACGAAGGCCGGCTCGGATCATCTGGTCCGCGCCTATCACCACACGTATGGTCTGCCGGTCCTCACGACCAACTGCTCGAATAACTACGGGCCATATCAATTCCCGGAAAAACTCATTCCGCTGATGATCGCCAATGCGATGGCGGGCAAGCCGCTGCCGGTATATGGCGACGGCCAGAACGTGCGCGACTGGCTATATGTTGGCGACCACTGCAGCGCGATTCGCGAAGTGCTCGCACGCGGAAAGCCGGGAGAGACCTACAACGTCGGCGGCTGGAACGAGAAGAAGAACCTTGAAGTCGTGCACACACTTTGCGACTTGCTCGACCGCTTCAAGCCGAAATCGAACGGCTCTTATCGTGATCAGATCACGTATGTGACAGACCGGCCGGGGCATGACCGGCGTTATGCCATCGACGCTCGCAAGCTTGAGCGCGAGCTTGGATGGAAGCCGGCGGAGACATTCGAAACCGGCCTGGAAAAGACTGTCCGGTGGTATCTCGACAACCAGGAATGGTCCGACAATGTGGCCTCCGGTGAATACCTGAAGTGGGTCGAAACCAACTACGCGCAGCGTGCGCATAACTGACAGGAATTGACCATGGCACGCAAGGGCATCATTCTCGCCGGCGGTTCGGGAACACGGCTTTATCCGATTACGCATGTCGTCTCAAAGCAGCTCTTGCCTGTGTACGACAAGCCGATGATCTACTACCCGCTTTCTACGCTGATGATCGCGGGTATTCGTGACGTGTTGATCATCTCTACTCCGCAAGACACGCCGCGATTCGAGGCGATGCTCGGCGACGGCAGTCAATGGGGCATGAATATTCGCTACGAAGTGCAGCCGTCGCCCGACGGGCTGGCGCAGGCGTTCATTATCGGCAAGGAATTCATCGGCAACGATCCGTCGGCGCTGATCCTCGGCGACAACATCTTTTATGGCCACGATCTCGTGAAGCAACTCGAGCGCGCGGATGCTCGTAGCGATTGTGCGACCGTATTTGCCTATCACGTCCAGGATCCTGAGCGTTATGGCGTGGTGGAGTTCGACAAGCAGTTTCGTGCGGTATCTATTGAAGAAAAGCCCGTGAAGCCGCGTTCGAACTACGCGGTTACCGGACTTTATTTCTACGACAACCAGGTCTGCGACATTGCCGCCGATATCAAGCCGTCACCGCGCGGCGAGCTCGAAATCACAGACGTGAATTCCCGCTATCTTGAGCAGAAAAAACTGACTGTCGAGATCATGGGACGTGGTTTTGCATGGCTCGATACCGGGACGCACGACTCGCTCATCGAAGCGGCCACGTTCATCGCGACGCTGCAAAAACGGCAGGGCCTGGTGGTCGCGTGCCCCGAGGAAATCGCCTATCGTCGAGCGTGGATTGATGACGAGCAGTTACTCAAGCTCGCCCGGCCGCTCGCGAAGAACGCGTACGGACAGTACCTTCTCAACCTACCAAACGATCAAGTCGCATGGCCATTCAAGTAACCGCTACCGCGCTGCCCGAAGTCAAGATGGTCGAACCGAAAGTGTTCGGCGATGCCCGGGGCTACTTCTACGAAAGCTTTAACGGCCGAGAGTTCTCGGACCAGGTAGGGGTGGACGTTCAGTTCGTGCAGGACAACCATTCGCGCTCGGCCAGGGGCGTATTGCGCGGCCTGCATTATCAGATCGACCACGCGCAGGGAAAACTCGTGCGCGTGGTGGAAGGCGAAGTATTCGATGTGGCTGTCGATATCCGCAAAAGCTCGCCGAATTTTGGCAAGTGGGTGGGCGTTCATTTGTCGGAGGCGAACCATCGGCAACTGTGGGTGCCACCGGGCTTTGCGCATGGGTTTGTCGTGTTGTCGGAGTCGGCGCAGTTTCTCTACAAGACGACGGACTACTGGTATCCGGCGCACGAGCGCAGCATCGTCTGGAACGATCCGGAAATAGGAATCGAGTGGCCAATAGATTTCGAACCGTTGCTGGCGGCGAAGGACGCAGCAGGCAAACGACTGTCAGAAGCCGATCATTTTGCGTGAGGGAATGGGAATGAGCACACGCAAGCAAGCGACCATTTTGCTGACTGGAGTCAATGGACAAGTTGGGTTCGAACTAGCGCGGAGTCTGCAAGGATTGGGGAAAGTGGTCGCGCTCGATCGCAATCATCTCGATCTTGGCGATCTCGATCAGGTGAGGCGAGTCGTCCGTGAGGTGAAACCGACGCTGATTGTCAATCCCGCTGCTTATACCGCCGTTGATAAAGCCGAAACCGACGCGGCCACGTGCTTGCGCGCGAACGCGGAAGCACCGGGCGTGATCGCGGAGGAGGCCAAGCGTTTAGGCGCCGCGTTGGTTCACTACTCCACCGATTATGTTTTCGACGGCGCCAAGGACGGTCCCTATGAGGAAACCGACCTGACGAATCCGCAAAACGTTTATGGCAGAAGCAAGCTGGCCGGTGAGCAGGCCATCGCAGCGTCCGGTTGTGATCATCTGATTTTTCGCACGAGCTGGGTGTATGGCACGCGTGGTAAGAATTTTTTGCTGACAATGCTGAGACTTGGTGCTGAACGTAACGAGTTGAGCGTCGTCGCGGATCAGTTCGGCGCGCCTACGTGGGCGACCACGATTGCCGCGTTGTCCGCGCACGTGTTGTCTCAAGCGGCGGCTGGTACCAGCAATTGGTGGCACGAGAACTCGGGCGTGTATCACCTTACGGCATCTGGCTCGACGTCGTGGCACGGGTTTGCTCAAGCGATCTTCGACAACTCGTCGCTTGAAAAGAAGCCTTCGGTGACTCCGATTCCAGCAGCTTCATACCCAACGCCTGCGGCGCGACCAGCCAACTCGCGTATGTCCAACGAAAAGCTGTTCACAGCTTTTGGCTTAAAGGCACCCGACTGGGACGATGCACTGCGCATCTGCATGACGAGATAATAGATGGCTGAGCGAGTCAGTTTTTGAAACCATATCTCGCGACGATTTCAATCTCACCGAGCTTGCACAGCGCGTTATAGTTTATTGAAACGGGATGATCCAATGAACCGAGTGCTCGGCATTGGGATCATCTTGATTCTGAGGGCATGCAACGTTTGAGTATCAACGCAGTAAGCATTTCCACCGATTGTTCAGCCGATTGACTATCGGTATTCAGAAGCAGGGCGGGTGCAAGCGGCTCTTCATAACCCGAAGACACTCCGGTAAATTCCTGAATTTCTCCGCGCCTTGCTTGAGCGTAATGGCCTTTGGGATCCCGTCGCTGGCACACCAGCGACGGACAGCGGCAATAAACTTCAAGGAAGTCGTCGGGACCCAGCAACTGCTTTATCCGTTCACGCGTCTCGCGAATAGGCGAAACCAGCGCAACAATAATGACGAAGCCGCACTCGATAAACAGCTTGGCCGTTTCGGCGACGCGACGGACGTTCTCATTACGGTCCGCATCAGAAAACCCTAGATCAGCGCATAAGCCGAGGCGTATGTTGTCGCCGTCAAGGATCGCGGTCTGTATGCCCAGGGCATAAAGGTTTTGTGCGGTTGCGTCAGCAATAGTGGATTTGCCTGAGCCAGGCATGCCCGTCAGCCATACGATTGCACCGCGGTGACCGTTTCTCGCCTCACGACTCGCGCGTGTGACAGTTGTTGTCTGCTTGACCACATGTAGGGGCGGACAAGCAGTGGCAATTTCAAGATTTCGACGATGCGTCATAATTGTTCCCGTTCAAGGTCTGTGCGTCCCGTTAAGCGCGCACTCACTTAAACCGTTGAAGAAAGGCATACACGGTATATTACATAAATCTTTCTGATATTACAAATTTTTTACTTTGGTAATTGATAATAATATTGTGTTAGATAAAATATTCAGCGGTTCCAATTTTTGTAGACGTTGTACAGGGTTATGTCGAACAATTACCGTTGAGGAATCTGGGTTAATGGTTGCGCGACCTGCGCAATAGTCATGTCCTATGCAGGATTAAGTGCAAAATTCTGTGTCAAAATAACTTCAGTGGTTAATAGCAAAAATAATATTAAAACCTTCGTTCGACGTCAATCAGCAGTTATAAGATTCGCGGTGTTGTAATCAATATTTACATCTTCAAAGCGTTGGTAAACATCGACAGTGCGACGGTCATTTGTTCCTGATTAGGGAATAAAAGAGTAAAAAAGAGTAAAGATGTGCTGGTTTTTTGTTACGTTTCGTTACTTTGCGCGCGTGTCGTTAATCTTCGTCCTTGCGTGCGGCATTTCCGCGAGGATGCAACCCGAGCAGTTGGGAATGTCAACGTTCCCGGATACATCGCGTAGCCGGACAGCACAAATAAATACCGTGCCTTTCCTACGATTTTTTATCATTTTTCCGCGTTTACAATCGCGGCGACGCAGCCCCGGGTTCGAGCGCAGAAGTGGCAACGCGCCAGATGAAAATATTGAGACGCGGGCCACGCATTGTTGCTCGCCACTGCATGCCGCGAAGGTCATCAAGCGGACGACCAGTCGGGAATCCGGCGTGGCGTACGGCGTTCGGCCCGGGGACGTTTGGCGGATGGCGGCTAAGTTGGCTCGGTTACAATTGAGCCACCGAGCATTTTCTCTCCATCGAGCGCGGTATCGAGTATCGCGCAGATGGGTTTACTTAAAGGAGATCGAATTGACGAGCGCAGTGGTTACAGGCATTACCGGGCAAGATGGGGCATATCTCACGCAATTGTTGCTTGAGAAGGGCTACGAGGTTCATGGCACCTATCGGCGCACGAGTTCGGTCAATTTCTGGCGCATGGAGGAACTTGGTGTCCTGAACCATCCGAAGCTGAACCTGGTCGAGCACGATCTGACGGACCTGGGCGCCAGCATTCGCTTGTTCGAGAAGGCCCGGCCGCGCGAAGTTTATAACCTTGCCGCGCAAAGCTTTGTTGGCGTGTCGTTCGACCAGCCGGCAACTACGGCGGAAATTACCGGCGTAGGTGCGTTGAACCAGCTCGAAGCTATTCGTATCGTTGATAAATCCATTCGTTTTTATCAGGCATCGACTTCGGAAATGTTCGGGAAGGTCCAGGCCATCCCCCAAAAAGAAGACACGCCGTTCTATCCGCGTAGCCCATACGGCGTCGCGAAGCTGTATGCGCACTGGATCACCATTAACTATCGTGAATCGTACGATATGTTCGGATCCAGCGGCATCCTCTTCAATCATGAATCGCCCTTGCGGGGTCGTGAATTCGTCACCCGGAAGATCACCGACTCGGTCGCGAAGATCTCGCTTGGAAAGCTCGACGTGCTCGAGTTGGGCAATATAGATGCGAAACGGGATTGGGGCTTCGCACAAGAGTACGTGGAAGGCATGTACCGCATGCTCCAGGCCGACGAGCCGGACACTTATGTGCTCGCGACCAACCGCACTGAGACCGTCCGCGATTTCGTCACGATGGCGTTCAAGTCAGTCGGCATCGAACTGAACTGGCGTGGCACGGCTGAAAAAGAGGAGGGCGTTGATTCCAATGGCAAGGTGCTGGTGCGAGTCAACCCCAAGTTCTATCGTCCGGCCGAAGTCGAGTTGCTGATCGGCGACGCTTCCAAAGCGAAGGAAAAGCTTGGCTGGGAGCCGAAGACGACATTGGAGCAACTCTGCAAGTTGATGGTGGAAGCGGATCTGCGCAGAAACAAAGCAGGATTCTCGTTCTGACGAAGTAAGCCGCAACACGTCCGGGAACATGGGACTGTTGTTGTCTGTGCGCGTGCCGCGCCACATTGATCTAGGCCGGCACCGCCGCAGTTTCACGCAAGGGCGAAGCGGTTGCCGCACTAAAGAAATATGGACAATGAATCAGTCAAGCCAACAGGCGTCGCCGTGACCGGGACCGTGTCACCTCCGGGTGTCCGAGAGCCAGCCAATACCCGCAGCGAACAAGCGGAGCAGGTCATCTCAAGTAACAGGCTTGACCTTGCCGAGGCTGAAGCGGCGCGAGCCAAGCGCCTGCTCGCGCTTGCGGATATCCGCGTGGAGGCATTGGAGGCGCTCGTACGCGAGTTGCAGACGGGAGGCGTCGCATCCGGGCCGTCGGACCGGTATCGCGTACGTGATCTCGAAGCGCAACTGCGGCTTGCTCAGAGCCGCGCGATGGCAGCCGAAAAATCGGCCGAGCAAGCGCAATTGTTGACCGAGGCGATGTTTCGCAGCACGAGTTGGCGCTTCTCGTCGCCTGTGAGGGCGGGAGGGACGGCGATGCGCAGGATCGGGGGCTCCGGGGTCGTCGCCAAGACCATGGCGCGTCGCGTCGTCCTGCACGGTGCGGCCTACATACGTAACCGGCCGGCGCTTAAAGAAGGCATCGTAGCCGTCCTTGCACGCTTCCCTGGGATTCGTGCAAGGCTGATCCGTCTGGCGGGATTTGACGCCGTGCAAGGCATGCTTGCCGGCGCGCCCATGCCGGATGTCGAGACCGTAGACCGGCTGACAGCGCGCGGCCGAAGGATTCACGCGGATCTCTTGTCCGCCAGGAACATTCGTTCAAGATAACCTTTTGCCGGTATTGCAATGCGCATTGTCTTAGATTTACAAGGTTGTCAGTCGGTCAGCCGGCTGCGGGGTATCGGTCGATATAGCATCGCGCTGGCCAAAGCCATCGTGCGTAATGCGGGGGAGCATCAAGTCTGGATCGTCCTGAGCGACTTGTTTCCAGGGACGATCGAAACAATCCGGGCATCGTTTGAAGGACTGTTGCCGGACGAGCGGATTGTCACGTTCTCGCTTCCGGCACTTACCCCGTATCAAAGCACCCACGATTGGCGTACTCGCGCAGCCGGGTTGATTCGCGAGCATGCAATTGCCGAGCTTGAGCCGGATCTGGTCCATATCAGCAGCTTGTTCGAAGGCTACGTGGATACGTCGATGACTTCAGTGAAGGCCTTCGACGAAACCACGCTGGTTGCGGTTACGCTGTACGACCTCATTCCCTTTTTGAACCCGGCCAAGTACCTGCCCGACGACGGCCGCAAACATCACTACTACGGCAAGATCGACGATCTGAAGCGCGCCGACATGTTGCTCGCCATCTCGGACTTTTGCGCTGAGGAAGCACAGCGGGAGCTCGGAATTTCTCCTGCGCGCATCACGAGCATCTCGTCCGCTGCCGCGGATACATTCACACGTCTTGCCATGAGTGAGGTGGAGATCGAGGAACTGAACCGTCGCTTCGGACTGTCGCGGCCATTCTTGATGACCACCGGTATTGTCGAGCCAAGGAAGAATCTCGACGGGTTGATCATCGCTTACTCGATGTTGCCCGAGGAGTTGCGGCGGCGTCATCAGTTGTTCATTGTTTGCCAACCGACCGCGCGGGACCGCGTGCGCTTGAATGATCTTGCGGCCAGCCATGGCTTGAACGCGGATGAACTCGTTCTTGCCAACTACGTCTCGGACCAGGACCTGATTGCGTTGTACAACCAGTGCTATCTGTTTGTCTTTCCTTCGTTGCACGAAGGATTCGGGCTACCGGCTCTGGAGGCCATGGCATGCGGCGCGGCCGCGATCGGATCGGCGGCCACCAGCGTTCCAGAGGTGATAGGTCGCAAGGACGCGTTGTTCAATCCGCTTGATCTGGATCAGATGGCGAAAATGATGCATCGCGCTCTGACCGACAAGGAATACTGGCAGAGCCTTCGAGATTTCGGCATTGAACGGGCGCGCAAGTTCTCCTGGGACGTCACGGGCCGCAGAGCGGTCGAAGCGTTTGAAAACGCCTATGCAAAACGTCACGCCGGCCAGCCAAGCGCGGAATGGTCGTCGGGAGAGGGTCGTTATCGGAAGCTGATTGATGCGCTTGTGGGACTGGGAGAGCCGGCCTCGGATGTTGACTATATTGCTAGTGCGAACGCGATCGGAGCGAATCAGCGGAGCGAGCGCGTACCGCAACTTCTTGTGGACGTGTCAGTTCTTAGTGCGTTCGACGCGAAATCGGGCATTCAGCGAGTGACCCGTTCCATCTTGCTTTCCTTGCTCACTTCTCCGCCACCAGGATGGACGGTCAGGCCGGTGCGCCTGGATCGCCAGCATATGGCGTATCGATATGCGAATGCATTCTTGCGCATGCTCGAGTCCACGCCGGAGGCGGACGACGATGACGAATGGGTCGACACCCAGCCGGGCGATGTCTTCCTGGGCCTTGATCTCATCGCTGATGCGGCTGCGAATGCCGAAGCATGGTTTAGCGCGCAGCGTGAGCGGGGCGTGAAGATTCATTTCGTGGTTTATGACTTGCTGCCAGTGTTGAGGCCCGAGTGGTTTCATGAAGGTATCGCGCGATGCTTTCCGGCTTGGGTGGAGACAATTGTGAGGGTATCGGACAGCCTCGTTTGCATCTCGCGCGCGGTCGCCGATGACCTGAAAGCATGGCTCGATGCCGCGAATCCCGAGCGCTTGCGCGAGCTGTCGCTGGGCTATTTTCATCTCGGCGCGGATATCGAAAACAGTCACCCGTCCACCGGGCTTCCCGACGACACCGACGAGGTGCTACGCGCGTTGCGGGCCAAGCCGACATTTGTCATGGTGGGAACCGTCGAGCCGCGCAAGGGACATGTCCAGGCGTTTGCGGCGTTCCAGGAACTGTGGGCGGCGAAGATCGACGTGAATCTGGTGATTGTCGGCAAAGCCGGCTGGGGTGTCGGAGATCTTCCGGAAACGCTTGCCCGGCATGCGGATCAGAATGAACGATTCTTTTGGCTGCAGGGAATTAGCGACGAATATCTCGACAAGATCTATGAGGCATCGTCTTGTCTGCTGGCGCCTTCGCTGGGTGAGGGCTTCGGCTTACCGTTGATCGAGGCCGCACAAAAAGGCTTGCCAATCCTGGCGCGGGACATCCCCGTGTTCCGCGAAGTGGCCGGCAATCACGCGTTCTACTTCACGGGCGACGAAGCCAGTACGCTCGCCAGCGCCGTGGAGACATGGATCGGGTTGGACAAGGAGGGGCGTGCTCCTGCTTCCGCCGCGATGCCGTGGCTCACCTGGACGCAAAGCGCTGAACAACTTGTTCGCGTGATCCTCAAGGGCGAGCGTTATCAGGTTTGGCGCACGCGCTGAGCACGAGTCACGTGTGACGCCACGGCTCGCCGGGTCGTCTCGATGGCCGGCGAGCCTTTCGCCAGCCATGGTGGTTGAGTCGGGCTGCTACCCGCCGGAAGGGGCGCCCGCTGGGGAATCAGGGCCGTGTTCCAAGCGGCGTGGCCAGCGGCATCGTTTATACTTATTCTTTTATCAAATCGAACGATCTAATGCATAACGTTGCATCGCGGTCAGCTACGGCTGACATTGTGGCGTCGCTAAAACGCTATTCATTGGCCGGAATGCTGGGCTGGCAGGATGTGCGTCAGCGCTATCGCCGTTCTGCTGTCGGGCCCTTTTGGCTGACAATCAGCATGGGCGTGATGATCGGTTCGATCGGCGTGGTATTTGGTCATATTTTTAAAAGCCCGATGAGCGAATTTCTGCCCTTTCTTGCGGCGGGAATGATTCTTTGGGGTTTGATTTCATCTGCCATCAACGAAGGGTGTACGGGGTTTATTGCGGCTGAAGGCATTATCAAACAGCTACCCATTCCACTTAACGTTCACATCCTTCGTTTGCTTTGGCGCAATCTCATCATCTTCGGCCATAACCTCGTTATTTTTCCGCTCGTGTTACTGGCGGTCGGCAGGCCTTTGGATCTGAATGCGTTAATGAGCATTCCGGGTCTTGCGCTGATAATGATCAACTTGATGTGGATGTCGCTCATTCTCGCGGTGATCTGTGCCCGGTATCGGGACCTCCCGCAGATTGTAGCCAGCGTACTTCAGGTACTGTATTTCTTGACTCCAATTATGTGGCTTCCGCATAGTCTGGCGCCGCAAATGCAAGTTTATCTGCTGGACATGAATCCGTTTTTTCATCTGGTCCAGATTTTCAGAGCCCCATTATTGGGCCAATTGCCTTCGCTGATGAATTGGGCTGTTTCAGGTGGGCTGGCGGTTGTGGGTTGGGCAGGGGCCATATTCGTTTTTGGCCGCTACAAATCTCGCATTGCATACTGGGTTTAAGAACACAGACTTATGGCGCACATTGAATTTCGTAATGTCAGCATCGACTTTCCAATCTACAACGCAAGTGGAAGATCGCTAAAAAAGCGGTTGATGCAAGTAGCAACGGGTGGTCAACTCGGAGCAGACGAGCAGGGCCGCGTCGTTGTTCGTGCGCTGGAGAACCTGAATTTTTCCATCAATGACGGCGACAGAGTGGCGCTGGTCGGCCATAACGGAGCAGGCAAGAGCACGCTGCTCCGGCTCCTTAGCGGGGTTTACCGGCCTTCGTCCGGGATTGCAGTGGTTGATGGTGAGGTGGGGTCGCTGATCGACATCTCGCTTGGGATTGATCCTGAAGCATCGGGCCGCGAGAATATTTTCTTCCGCGGCGCTTTGCTGGGAATGACCAAAGCGCAAGTGAAAGAAAAGCTCGAAGGGATTATTGAATTCTCTGAGCTTGGCGATTTTATCGATATGCCGGTCAGAACGTATTCGACGGGTATGCATTTGCGCCTCGCCTTCGCCGTCTCCACGGTGGTCCGCCCCAACATCTTGCTAATGGATGAGTGGCTTTCCGTCGGAGACGAAGGGTTCAAGATCAAAGCAGAAGCGCGACTCACTGAATTGGTGCAAGCAACGAATATCTTGGTGATCGCCACTCACTCACACCATATGATTAAGGCGACTTGCAATCGCGTCATCTGGTTGGAGCACGGCAAAATTCGCATGGAAGGGCCGGCCGCAGAGATTTGCGATCAATACTTTACAAGCCCGGTTGCCGGTGATGGCGCCGGCCCAAGCGGCGCGTCAGTGCCGGTTGGAGCCGAATAAATCACGTCACGCCACGTTCTCACATGACATGATTGAAATGATGCTGGCCAAGTGGCACTTGTCACTGGCTCCAGCGGCCCCTAATGGGGTGAAGCGGTGCGCGCCGCCGGACTTCGTCAAGTGCAAGATCGTTGAGCATTCACTGCGCACGGCGTGTTGACGAACTTCCCTGAAGTTTCGTGGCACGTCTAGTGCATTGTTTCGCGATGGTCAACCGAGTCCCCAGACGCTGGTGGATTTCCTCCTAGGGCAGGGAACACCCGTCAAGCAAGGCGATCAAACTGCACGGGTCCCGTCAAAACAGACGATTTCGCCCGATAAATACGCTGTCTCGCCGTCAACAATGTTCAAGTTGACGAAGAACTGCCGTTCCTTAAGGACACGAATGTCTTCTTCCAGAAATACCTGGAATGAAATATTTTGAGTCTACTAAGATTACTATTGCCTCCTTTGTTTTGCATGTCGTACCATTTTGATTACAAATGTATTCGTAATTATAGGAAGATTTCCGGCCAGCTCTCTGGGCTGGGCTGAACAAGGCATGGTGGCATCCGATTCACGCCATAAGGACTTGAGAGAGGCAGAAGTGACCGAAATAAACCCAAGTGATCTTGAAGCAATCTATGAGTCTGTTTCAGACTTTAGCGCCGAATCGATTGCAAAAATAGTCCAGGCACATCAGCTTCCGTACTTATCTGAAACGTTCGCGAGTATTGAACACGCATCCGGCTACGTCGACGGTTTTGTTATACGTCAATATCTCTACCAAACAATTAAATTTCGATCATTCAATCTCGTATCGCCCTTTAGCGGGCATTCAGTTGAGTCGAAATTTTCGATTGCTTTGTATAACAAAAGTACGTTTGTATTTTTCGATGATTTTTCAGTCGCGATAGGCCATTTGGGGATGGGATTCCCAATAATGGCGTTGATTATTCCGAAAGAAAGGTTGTTTTTAAAGATCATTGACAATTTTTGGGGTGTCAAGGAAGAGCAGCTTCCTGCCGTTGCGAAGATCTTGACGCGCTTTGCTGAGACTGTGGAGGAAAAGCCGAATAAATTGTACCTCCTGTCAGGCGACCCGAATTTTGCACACCACGCGTGGAATCATCTCTCGGCGCTACAAGGCGTTGTAGATTGCGGCTTGGCGAAGTTTCCGGCTCAACTTGTCAGTACACACGAACCTTTGGGGCCAACGCCCGAGCTATTTCCGGAACTCGCCCATTGGAATAATTACCAGGTACCCGAATGGGAACTGGAAGACATCAATAAGCGCGGTCAAATGATTTTGCCGGTAGGAGGGTCGTTTATTAAGAAAACTCTGGTGGACAGGGTTTTACGCCACGTCGAAATGAATCCCAAATCCGAGGACGCGCTCCGGATTTTGGCACGCACCAGAAGCGCGAACGGGCCTGTCTTGTGGATGAGCGTTCGTTCCCGAAACAGAACTGCGATAAATCTCAACGAAGCTTTGATCGAACTGGGAAAACATTTCATCAAGCACTACCCACAGGGTCTTATTATTCTGGACGGTCATTCCGTCGTATGCGATTTCGATTCGAATCCAGGAGTCGACAAGCCAGCGCAGCTAGAGACGGTCAAATCGGATAAAGAGGCGGCCGAAGAGATAGCGAAGGCGCTTGCGACCAAAAACGGCGGCATGCCTCCCGTAGAGTTGGCAATAGGCCTGGAAATATCAGAGTCCATTTATCTTGCGCAATTGGCGGGATTTTACTTTTGTCATCATGGAACGGTCCAACATAAAATCGGCTGGTTCTCGTCCTGTCCTGGAGTTATTCATAGCAATGTCAGGACGACCGGAATGGATCTGGCCCCTGCTATGAAAGGCCAATCTGAGATCGCCGATCTTCCCGTGTATGTACCCATAGAGTTGATCGGAGAAACTGATTCGGTGGATTTGGGAAGTGATTTGGAAAAGCTGCTCAGGGTAGAGAACTATCGATTCAGCGATATTCCCGGACTCATACAATTTACTGGCGATTTGATTGATACGAAATTGGGGCGTCAATCGGAAAAAAGCCCGCTACGCCGGAAGATTGGTATCAAATTAAAACAGATCATCAATAGTCTTAAGGGTGCTGCTACCTAGGTCAAGAGTCGTGTGCCGGAAGCAAGTATGCCAGTCGAGCGAACATTGAGATAACCGCAGCACTTCTTCGATTTCGCCAACGTTCGTTGGTTAACCCGATCGACCATTTTGTCGTTCGCACATGATCCAGAACTGGCTTGAGGTCTGGCTGGTTTCGATCGTTCGGGCTGCGAAAGCGATCGGGCAGCAGTGGATTTATCCTAGGCGCAATACTCAACGGGAACCGGAGCCAGCAGGTCGCGCAACCCGCCGGTATGGAGACGTCCTGATCCGCCGCGTTGCTTTGGCTTGCGCATGATCTTCGAGCCGGAAACTCGTGCGGCGTCGCTTCAAGTTTGCCGGCAAAAGGATCAAGGGACGTGCGCTACAATGCGCCCTTATCGCCGCTTCCAAATACCTGCAATGTTCGAGTGAGCGTCGACATGATTACAGATACAACTGACGGATTGCTAAGCCGTGTCTTACGCGATTTGTTGTCATCCGCGATAGTACCGGCGCATCTCGAAGCGATGAGGGGCTGGCACGAAGATAGTTCTTTCGCATTATGGATCGTTGAAAATCTTAAGCCAGGAACTTACGTCCAACTCGGTTTGGGCGATGGCGATCTGTACATCTCCTTTTGTCAAGCAGTGCAAAGATGGACGCCCGCGAGTTCATGCTATGGCGTTGAAGGTGCGCCAGCGGACAACGTTGGAATGCGCAACGAAAGCGGTCATAGTGAATTTGCGCGTTACCACGATCAGTACTTTCGCAGTTTTTCCCGACTAGTTGATTCGACCTTTGATAAAGCGCTTGCGTCTTTTCCCGCCAAGAGCGTTGACCTGCTTCATCTCCATGGGCAGTACGAAGCCGAGCGCGTTCAGCGTGAACTTGAACCGTGGCTGTCCAAGCTAAGCGACCGGGCTGTCGTGCTGGTTCATACCACTCACGCCGTCGGACAACCAAACACGTGCTGGCAATGGGCGACCGGCTTGCGGGAGTCTCCGCTTGAGTCTTCCGGGCAACCGCTATCTTTCGATTGCGGACACGGGCTCACCATGTTGAGCATCGGTCGTGACGTGCCGGATGAGGTCCGACAATTGACACGGCTCAATGGTGAGGATGCTGAGTTGCTGCGGCGTGCATTCGAGGCGTCCGGACTGCTCATACGGTCGCAACTTTCCAGGGCGAGCCTTCAAAGCGAAGCAAAAGAATCCGAAGGGGCGCTTGTACCCGAAGCAGGACAACTCGAATCGCTGCGCGAGCAACTTTGGAAGGCTGAGATTGAGCGGCGCAGGTTAGAGGTGGAGTCCTGCAGGTACGAAGTCCACCTGGCAGAGCGCGTGGCGATATCAAGACACACGAGCGCCGAAAAGGACCGGCTGATTACCGGGTTGCAAAATGAAAACCAGGCCATCGCTAACGAGCTCGCCGAACTGCGTCGCGAGCTCGCTGAATTGCGTCTCGAGCACGCAGACCTTCGACAGGCGCATGATCTGGTGCTGGGTTCCCGGTCAATGGCGATCACGAAGCCGATGCGTGTTTTGATCGATATTGCCCGTCGCGTGCGGCGTTAATCAAACATTCATTATGCAAACAATGTCGAGCCCATCTTTAGTTGACCAGTGGTATGACCCGGCACATCCCGAGATATCCATAGTCATCCTGAACTGGAACAAAGCGCAGCTGACGATCGAATGTCTTGCCAGCATTTTCGAGCACACCCGTGGAAGCCGCTACGAGGTCATTGTTGTCGACAACGGTAGCCGGGCCGACGAGTATTCGATGTTGTCAGGGTACGTGGGGCCTCATCGCCTGCTGCGGTTAGGGGAAAACCGTTTCTTCGGTGAAGGCAATAACCTGGGCGCCGAGTTGGCCAAAGGCGAGTTCGTGATGTTCATGAACAATGACGTTACCGTCACGCCGAACTGGCTTTCGCCGCTCATCGACGTATTCGCCTTGCACCCCGAATGCGGAGTGGCGGGACCAAAATTTGTGTATCCCAGCGGTCTTCTACAGGAAGCCGGTGCGCTGCTGGATGAGGAGGGTGACTCGGTCCAGATCGGGAAATTTCAGGATCCCGCCTGTGCACGCTTCAATCGCATGCGGGTGGTCGACTACGTTTCGGCTGCGTGCGTTGTCATGAGAAAACGAGATTTTGACGATGCGCTTGGCTTTGATTTTATGTACGAACCGGCCTACTACGAGGATGCGGATCTGTGCCTGAAAATAGGTGAATCAGGGCTGAAGACTTTCTATGTGCCCGGTTCTCATATCGTTCATCATGAAAATGCCACGACGGCGGACCCATCCAACGGATTGAATCTAAACAACCTGGTTCAGATAAACCGGAGCAAGTTCGCGGACCGATGGACTCGTTTCTTGAAGACAGGACGGCATCGTGAGGGGGCTAGTTCGCTGGCTCGAATAGTTACCCATTCGTCGGGTGAAGATCGTCCCGGTGCTGCGATCTATACCCCACATCCGATCAATGCGGGAGAGTCGACGCGATATCTCCTTTCGACAGTCGATGCGTTGCTTGAGCTGGGGTATCGCGTGTCGCTCGTTACCCCGCAGAGGGTGTCTTATCTGCGGCTCAACCAGATCGCGCATGCGTTGGGCCTGCAAGCGCCGCTTATGCTCGATCTCCTGATCGTGGACCAGTTGAGCGCGCCGCTGGACTTGGCAATAGAGTTTGGGAGCGAGGGTGCGAGATCCATCAAGGTGCTGGTGAAGAGAAGCTTCTATCTGGCCGACCGCCGCAGCAAGTGCCCTCCAGGATATCAAGGCATTGTCGTGAATTCCGGCGCTGATGCTGAACTCATGCGAAGCGATCCGCAATTTACCGGCGTCGATATACACGTCATCAGACCGGCAATTTGGCCCCTTTCTTTCCGCGAAAAAATATCGAAGACAAGCATTGTTTCCGAAGGGATGTTCGCCGCCGGCACCGAGTCCACTCGTCAGGATTTGATGATCACGGCGTTACGCCGCCTGGTGGAGGCGGGGCATCGGGCAGAGTTGCATTTCATCGGGTCGCTGCTCCCGGAATCCAGGCATCGGGAATATTTTCTTGAATGCAAGCGGATGGCAGAGGGACTACCAGTCCACTTCCATCTGGATATTCCGCGTGAGAAGCGCGACCGGATGTTTGAAGGCGCCTCGCTCTATTGGCATGACGGTGGCTATGAACACATCGGGTTGAGCGTGATAGAGGCCATGTCCACCGGCGCCATTCCAATCGTCGCGCAAGGATGTCAGGGAGCGCTCAATGTCCGGGATGGACTCAATGGATTTCGCTTCGATTCGGAAGACGAACTTGTCCGGATATCACAACGGATTTTCAATGAAACGGATGAAGTCACGAACGCGATGAGAGCGGCCGCGAGGATCGATTCTGAAGGGTTTTCGCGGGCTCTATGTGTAAGGGACTGGCGTTCGCTGCTCCAACCGTAAAAGGGTGGCCAGGGCCGCCAGGTTTGGCTGCGCGCGACGTATGCAATACAATGGACCCGGTAATATGTGGTGACAGTTTGCCGCTGTCCGCGTAGATCAAATTGAAGGAAACAAAGATGGAATTTACTGGCGAACGATACGTGCCCACCGAGCAGGGCAGGATTCGTTTGGAGCATTATCATCGTTACGCGATGGTTTTAGATATCGTGTCCGGGAAAGATGTACTGGACGTTGCTTCCGGAGAGGGTTACGGTTCCGCGCTGATGGCGGGGGGCGCCCGGTCGGTACGCGGCGTCGACATTTCCGCGGAGGCCGTCCAGCACGCAACGAATACATACGCACACCGGAACAACCTTGAGTATCTTCAAGGCAGTGCGACGGCACTCAGTTTTGCCGATGCGTCTTTCGACGTGGTCGTCTCGTTCGAAACGATAGAGCACCTGAGTGAACAAGCGGAGATGCTTGCGGAGATCCGGCGAGTGCTGCGCGATGACGGCGTACTGGTGATATCGTCGCCTAATCGACCCGTGTACTCTGAAGAAAGCGGCGAGCATAACGAGTTCCACGTCAAGGAACTTGATTTCTACGAGTTCAACGCGCTTTTAAAGGTCCAGTTTCCGGTGACCCAGTACTACGGCCAGCGGATAATGATGGGCTCGGTCATCCAGCCTTTGCAAGGCGGTCAACAGGCTTATCAAGCCTGGCATGATGACGGTTCGTCGATGAAGCCCCAAACCGGCAATCTGATTTCCCCTGTTTATTATGTCGCCTTATGCGGTGTAAGCAAATCAGCCAATCTGCCGGAGCTGACTCCATCGGTCGCCTATCCGGACAAGCTCGATTTGGTAAAGCATTATGTCGGGTTTGCGAAGTGGGCACAGTCGCTTAATGTTGTCGTAGGGGACCGCGAATATCAGATTAAAACATTGAACGAAGTTGCGGCCGAGCGCGAACAGCATATAGAAAGCTTGACTGGTGTCCTGGCCGAACGAGATGAGCTAATCAATGAGTTAAACGCTTCACTGACAGAGCGAGCTCAGCAGATCGTCAGTCTGAGCGAGTCAATAGACGAGAAAGATAAACACATACTTGGTTTGAATCAAGAGGTAAGCCAGCGAACGCGTCAAGTCGCGAGTTTAAGGAAGTTTCTGGCGAACCGCGACGAGCAGCTCGCAAGCGTCAAGCGAGACATCGATTTGCGCGAGAGCCAGGTCGCACATTTGCAGAATGAAAAAGCCCAGCTCGAGACAAGCCTTCACGTAGCAAACTCCAGTCGGGATGCACTCATAAGAAGTAGCTCATGGAAAATGACTTGGCCGATGCGCGAAGTTAAGCGATGGGTTCAGGTTCCTGGCCAACAAACAAAGCGTTATATCAACATCGGCCGAAAAATTACTGGCCGAACGACTCGCGTTGCGCAACGGAATGCGGGTTTGCCAATAGCACAAAACGAAGTACTGGGTGCGCGCGAAGAGGTTTTAGCGGCAACCACTGGTTCAACGGTGTTCAGCATCGCGGATTTGATGCGGGAGGCAAGCTTCGTCAACCTGATTCCGGTGTCTGGTAATCCGCTCGTCTCGGTGATCATTCCCATTTACGGGAAAATCGATTACACGTTGCAATGCCTCGTTTCCATAGGGCGGTTTCCGCCAACCGCGCCTTTCGAAATAATCGTGGTCGATGACTGCTCGCCGGATAACTCCGTCGAGATTCTCGAGACGATTAAAAGCGTCCGCGTGGTTCGCAACGCAAAGAATCAGGGCTTCGTGCGCTCGTGCAATATCGGTGCCAAAGCAGCAAGAGGGGAATATATCCATTTCCTGAACAACGACACGGAAGTGAGCGAAGGCTGGCTCGATTCAATGCTCGATGTTTTCAAGGAAAAAAGCGACTGCGGTATGGTTGGTTCGAAGCTGATTTATCCGGACGGCCAGTTACAGGAAGCGGGTGGCATCGTATGGCAGGATGCGTCGGCATGGAATTTCGGCCGTCTGGACGATCCGAACAAAAGCATTTACAACTATTTGAAGCCCGTTGATTATTGTTCCGGCGCTTCCTTGCTGATACGTGCCGATCTGTTCGAGCGCCTTGGCAGCTTTGACGAACGGTATGTTCCCGCGTACTACGAGGACGTTGATCTCGCATTCAAGGTGAGGGAGAGCGGTAAGGTTTTATATTATCAACCGCGCTCTGTTATCACCCATTTCGAAGGCATTTCAAACGGTACCGATACCGGGGCGGGAATCAAGACTTATCAAGTGACGAACCACGGCAAATTTTTCGACCGTTGGCGTACCGTGCTCGAGCGCGACCACTTCCCCAACGCCGAGCACGTTTTCAAGGCGCGCGATAGAAGCCGAGCGGCAAAAACGATTTTGGTGGTGGACCATTATATTCCGCAGCCCGACCGGGACGCGGGGTCTCGCTGCATGATCTGCTACATGAATCAGTTCCTTGCAATGGGATATCACGTCGTCTTCTGGCCGCAAAACCTGGCGCACGACAAAGACTATGCGCTTCCACTTCAACAGCTTGGAATTGAAGTCATCTACGGCGGTGAGTATGTGCGCGGCTTCGACAACTGGATTCAAGCGAACGGTCAGTACATCGACGTCGCGTTCCTGAGCCGGCCTTATGTCAGTGCGGAGTTTATTCCGGGCCTGAGTGCTTACTCACACGCCAAGCTTCTTTACTTTGGTGTCGATCTCCACTTCGCGCGCGCGAATAAAGAGTTCGAAGTGACCGGAGATCGGCGTTTGCTTGCCGAAGCTGACTATATTCGTGAGGAAGAGGTGAAGATCTGGAAGAGCGTCGACGTCGTCTATTACCCGTCTTATACGGAGACGGCGACGGTGCTCTCGATGTTCCCCACCGTACGCGCGCGGACGCTGCCTGCGTACTACTACGGTACGTTGGCCGATACCCCTCCTTTGCCGAGTACACGTAAAGACCTGCTCTTTGTTGCCGGCTTTGGACATCCGCCTAATATTGATGCTGCGGTTTGGTTAGTTTCGGAGATCTTGCCGCTGATTCGCCGTCGCTTCCCCGACATCCGTTTAACGTTGGTCGGCTCCAATCCCACGACCAAGGTGCTTGAACTTGCTTCGGATATGATCGATGTAACGGGTTACGTGACGGATTCGCAACTGAAGCGTTACTACGACGAAACTCGCGTTGCTGTCGTGCCGTTGCGTTTCGGTGCCGGAGTGAAGAACAAAGTGGTCGAGGCAATGCATAACGGCGCGGCGCTTGTGACGACTTCAATTGGTGCGCAAGGCTTGCCAGCTCTCGAAGCTTCAATTCCAGTTCACGATGACGCTCAAAGTTTCGCCGCTGAAGTTTGTCACTTGCTTGAGGATGATGTGTATGCAATGCGGGTCTCGCAGGCAGGTCGTGCGTATGTTAGCGAGCATTATTCCTTTGAGACGATGCGTAAAGTTTTGATCGCTGACTTGTGAGGCGCAGCAATGACCAATGACATGCGTAGGGCCCGCACGGCGATCAAAGCCTCTCGCATGTCATTAGCAGTTCCTTCAACCTTGAACGCGAGGGTCGTATCCGGTCGCCCATAGTGGCAGCCGTGCGCGTCCTCGACGTTAAGGCAATCGGTACGCATTCAAGTAAAGCGGCATCGGATTGGACGACATCCCGTGGTGGGATGAATCCCCCATAAGATGTCCTCTGCCTGGATTGTTAGAGGGGCCATTGGGAGCCTGTGGTCGTCGGTGAGCCCTAGTCCTTAACTTCGAATCCACATCATTTTATATTCGACCTCATTTTTCGGATGAAGGCTACTATAAGTACTGTGAAAACGATAAAAATACCAATTGACATTAATATGAGTGAAATAACAAAGACTCGAGGACGATAACGCAGTTCAACCAGATGTGCGCCTGAGGAAAAGGGTACGCCAATCTGATTTTCATTCACCTTGAGAACTTGCGTAGCCGTCGAGTCTATGGAGGCCCGCCACGCACTGTCAAAGAATTGGTTGATGACAAGCACCCCTGGTTGAGCACAATTAACCCAAAAACTTAAAACATTCGGTGTCTTGGTTCTAGCGGACGCGGAGCAATTTTTCGTTGCGGTTGAGGTCGAGGTGATACCTAATGTATCGCCTGACACGTTTGTGCCCAGATATAAGACTCCGCGACTCAAGTCTGGACCTGCAGTCTTGGACACAAAGTCATTCCAGTCGGTGTATGAGCCGTTGACGCGAGTGCCGATGAAGAAATCTGGGAAGCTACTCGTATCTTCGTAGATCGCATATCCGGCAACGTTCTCGCGAAAAGTGAAGCCTCGAGTCATTTCAGCGCTGCATTGAAGGCAAATTAAATACCGCGCTCCGAGTATCCGAAAGTAATTGCCGGGCTGTTGACCTTGGTAATACATCTCCTGGAACTGCACATAGGGCGCTGGATTGAAATAAAAATTCAAAACCTTTATTCCCCGGTACGAAGCAAGCATTCCTGCCTCTTGCGCGGGGATTTTTCCATCGAATATAACTTTGTATTCGTGATCCGGATCAAGAGCCGTAATCCGAGTTAAGGCCTGGTCGAGAGCAGATGCGCCGCTTGTGACGTATTGACTGGTAGATATAGCCGGCGGTACCCAAGATACCTCAACCGCGAGCGATGCAATTGCGATCACCGCCCATAGGGTCGCTATTATTGGCTTCTTGCCCGTATATTTTTGCGATACCGCACGCGTTATGACAATAAGCGCGAACAATGCCAGAAGGGTAACGGCAGGCGACGTATGGCTCGAAAGTCGGTTACGCAAGAGGACCGCCGTCGTGAGGGCGATGGTACCAGCCGCGGCTGCCACCAGCATTTGAATGTTTAGACGGCTCCAACGCTTAATATCTGGGCCTCTCTTCCGAAGCTCGTCAATTCCGATTGCGGCCAAAATCGCAATACCAAATTGAAACAGCACGAGAAACCGAGTTGGTTCCCGAATCTTGTTTAGCAGTGGAATATGGTAATTGAGAGCAAGCAGCCCGAGATTACTTCCCGCAGCAGATATCAGTGAATACAGAGAAATCACAACGAGCGACCGTACGACCCACGAGCGCGGCCGTGAAACCATTGCTATCAGGGCTAGTACGATCGGGAATACACCAACATATTGATTGCCAACAGCCCCAGCTTTAGTTTGAAAGAACGCGCCTCCCAAATCAGGCACACTTAGTTGGTAAACCTGGAAAGCCGCATACGGTATCCGCTCGTTTCCGATTATGGGCGGAAATGCGCCAATCCATCGAATTGTGTCCTTCAGGCCAAGCGCAACGGGAATAATCACGGGTGAGGATAATAGAAATGCTACTACAGCAATTCCCGACAAGGTGCCAAGCAATTTGAAGAATTCGAAGTTCCGATGACGAAATAAGGTATCGACAACGTAAAAGGCGATGAAAATTACCGACAAAAATATTGCGTGAATTAATGGTTGAGCAGGGGATGCCAAAACTAGCAAGACAATTCCAAGCAAAGTCATGCTTGAGTATTTCAGCGAGTTTGGACGTTGCAATACCCCAACAAGACCAGCCAAAAATAAAGGTAACCACGCATACGGTGCGGTGATGTTCACCCACACAGCATAGGCCAAGCTATTTGCGCTGAAGGCAACCAAACTGGCACCCGCAATAGATGCGAGACGGGAAGCGGACAGCACTCTGAGGAATATATAGGTGTTGAGTTGGAAGATAAGCAGATGTCCGATCACGACCCAGTGCATCGAGAGCGCTGCTTCCAACGGATGATTGTAAATCGAAAATATTGCCAGATAGAACGGATAAAACGGTGATAGCTGCGCAAAGTTATAAAGGGGAATGCCACCCAACAGCGTGTCCATTCGAAGGGGCCACTGACCGTGTGCGAACGTCGCTGACATTGAAGAAAGGACGGGTCCAAGGAAGAACTCGTTGTCCATGTACATGGTGAACGATCCGCCCGTCGTGAAAGCGTGCCTTAGAAAGAAGGCCCAGATCAGTACCAGGATAACGACTGCGACAGTTTCTTTGACGAGACTCACCGGCATCAATCGATGCGAGAGGACCTCATCCGCTGTTTTAACGTTATTTGTATGCATGAGTCGTTGCGATTCAGATCGCCGAAGGTGGTTCTCGATATCTTGGACACGGCGGCGTAAACCGCATTCTGCTTGGTTCAGGGGCGTCGCTACGCAGAGCGGGCCGGCCCCTATTACTCAGGATTAGGCGTCGGCTTCTCGCCGTGCCTTGAACACAAATGCCTTACCAAGTAGATAAGACGTTAAAACGTAAATGATTCCCGCTCCAAACTGGCTCAAATACGGATTGAGCCCGACGGCCAGTAGTGCGCGTAGAGCTGCATAATTTGCACCGTACGCTAGCCCGAACACGACTAAGAATCGAGAAAACTCGGATCGCTTGCTGTTTTTGCTACGAAACGTGTATAGACGGTTAAGTAAATAAGATGAAATAAGACCTATCGCATAACCGAGCGCATTGCTGAGCGCTGGCGAGAGCGAGAGAAAGTACATGAAGCTAAATATAAGCAGGTATCCCCACACGGTATTGAGGATACCAACCAAAACGAAGCGGACGAACTGAGTCACTAGCGCGTCGCCTTTACCCAGTATTGACCACCCAACGGGAGCCAGCCAAGAAAGGGTTCCAGGCCTAATAACGCCTTCAGGCGCGGTGGAAAAAACAGGGCGAAAGCCTGGCGTTCGACGCGAAGTCCGCCCTGACGTAATACATTGGATAAATTGCGAGGAGTCAGGAGAACGGCGTCCTCGTCGTAGGGACAATTGTCGACGATACGTCGCGTAACCGGATTAAACGGATTGTGTTCAAACACGAACAGCGATCCTCCGGGCGTGAGCCTGGAGAACAATGTGGTCGCCACATCGGCTCTTTGTGCGGGGGGAATATGATGAAATACGCCGGCCACGAATATCAGATCAAACTGCTGGTTATCGGGCTGCTCGTCAACACCCTCACACCAGAACCTTACCCCTTCATTTTCGGATCGAGCCATCTCCAGGCTCTTTGCCGAGATGTCTGATCCCATAATTTCTGCATCTGGGAAAGCGTCGCGCAGGTATCGGATATTACGGCCAATCCCACACCCGAACTCAAGGATACGAGCCGGTGGGGATTTCACTTCGTCGCGAACGATAGCTACCTTGTAGTGGGAAAAATACTCCTCGCCAGACGCGAAGAAACGGGTCTGCTGTGTCAGGAGCGAATTATATGTCTCGGTGTACTCATCGAAGTTGACTGGTTTTTTCATGGTAGAAAATTGATAGCCTCGTCGACAATATAATGGGGGCGTGCTTTGACCTCTTCATAGATGCCGCCAATATAGGCGCCCAGAATGCCAAGTACGATGAGCTGAACACCGCTGAACAACAGCAGCAACATAACAATAGTCGTCCAGCCACTGGGAATCGACCGGTTGACGAAATAGGCACCCAGGGTTGCTATTCCCATCAGGAAACTCAAGCTGGCGAACCCTAGGCCCACAAATATGCTTAGCTTTAACGGTCGTGTGCTGAACGATAAAATCCCCGCAGTGGCCAACGCAATCATTCTAGATAGAGAATATTTGCTGGTACCGCCAGCGCGCTTTGCTGCAACGTATTCCACCGCCACCTGGTTGAACCCAATCCACGTGAACAGGCCGCGCAGGAACATGTTTCGCTCGCGGACACCAGTCCGCATGATTTGTGCGACACGTTTTGTGACGAGTCTGAAATCGGCCGCATTCGCGTTGACCGGGATATCAGTGAAGTAATTTAAAACCCGGTAAAATATATTTCCGGTGAATTTACGCAGCGCGCTCGCGTCGGCGTTTTCGGCACGCACCGTGTAGACAATATCGTTCCCTTTTTCATGCTGCCTCAGCAGTTCAGGAATGAGCTGCGGCGGGTGCTGCAAATCACTATCCATCATGATCAGCACATCTGCGTCCTGAGCGTAGTCGATCCCTGCCAGCAAAGACATTTGGTGCCCGAACCTCGATGACAGCGTCAGTACTTGCAGCTCACGGTCGGTGTCCGCCAGCCGACGCAGAATGTCGGTCGTACCGTCGGAACAGCGGTCGACCACAAAAAGCAGTCGAGTCGAGTACGTGTCAGAGAGATTCGCAAGTACCTGCTTGGTCTCGAGGTAAAACCTTTCAATGACTTCTTTTTCATTGAATACCGGCGCGACGACCGTCAATTGTTTCTTTTGCATCGCTACCGTGTCCTGGAAAGAGAGTGCGTCTTACTGACGTCAGCGAAAATCACCGGGACGTCATAGCCGGGTCGCGAAGCTCCTGCGGCCTGCTCTTGCACAACAGACCAGTCGAGTTCGTTTTCTTTGAGCATTGAGTCGAGCAATTGGCGCATTTGCACGGGCTTGCCACTGGCGACGTGGTAGATGTGACCTTTGGTGCCGAATTCGGCAATATCCATGATTAGCTCGGCGGCTGTCTGGCCACTGACATAGTCACGCGAGGCATCCAGATTGCCGATGGAGATCTTCTGAATCTCGCCACGCTTTAGCTTGATGATTTGCTGCTCAACCCGGCCTGGGAAAAGGCGTTCATTGAGCCCAGGCATCAAGAGATTAAAGATTCGCGCGATGACTACATTCGCGCCGAATTCATGAACGTATAGGCCGCCGATTTGAGTCTGCAGCGCCTTGGATATACCGTAGTTAGAAACCGGCCTCAACACGCGATCTTCCGTGATCGGGTTTTCGGCCTCGGCGACGATCCCGTATTCTGCCGCGCTGCCGCAGAGGACAATTCTTGACCCCAAACCGCTGCTTTGGATCGCGTCAAGAATATGTCGTGCGCCCATTGCATTCACTGCAATATTCTCGTCAAGTGACCCGGAGAAACTTGCAGCCATATGGAAGACATGCGTGGGTTGAACCGAAAGAATCGCGCTTCGGATAGCAACCGGGTCGCTGAAATCGCACTCAACCAAGCCAGGGAGACCGGTATTGTGTCGTACCGCTCCCACGACGTCCCAATCGGGTTTTTGAGCGAGCCAGCGCATGAAGAAACTGCCGACAGCCCCCCGTGCTCCGGTTACTAACGCTTTCATCGGAGTTCAATTCCAAGCCGTTCCGCCAATGCGTCGAAGTTGTCGTCTGCATATTGGTAGTCATCCGGCCGGCCAATATCCAGCCAATATCCAGAAAACGGCTTGATCTGGATCTTTGTTCCTTTCTCTAACCCGTCAACCATGAGGTTGTCGAAGCCATATATTTTTCCGCGAGGCAGCGACTCAATTACCCTACGATTAATGCAATAGATACCCATACTTACGTCGAAATGATAGACGGGCTTCTCTTGGAAAGCCGTCAGTCGATTTTCTTCGTCGTATTTCAGCACACCAAAGTCAACCTTGACTTCACGCTGATACGCGGAAACCGATACATCGCTTCCATCGCGCTCATGGCTATCGAAGAATGCGCGGTAGTCGAGATCGCACAGAATATCGCCATTCATCACCAGAAAATTTTCTGGCAAATCGTCTATGAGTGTGATAGGGCCAATGGTGCTGAGAGGTTCGTCCTCAAGCGAATAGTCGAGCTTTAACCCAAGCCGCGAACCATCACCGAAATACGCCATGATGAGGTTCGACAGGTGGTTAACGGCCAGAGTTACGTGAGTAAACCCGGCTTTTTTCAGCTGCATCAGGACTATCTCGAGAATCGAGTATTTCCCGCCCAGCGGGACCAGCGGTTTTGGAATGAGCGTTGTGAAAGGACGCAGTCGCGTACCTTTGCCACCGGCAAGAATAATTGCTCGCATGCGATCTCCTACAGGTTATAGAGCCAAGCTTTATATTTGGCCAAATTCTCGGCCTTTTTAAACCAGGCAACCGTATCAGCGAGGCCGGCTGATAAGTCATACGAGGGCGACCATCCTGCTATGCGCTTGATCTTTTGATTGTCGCCGATCAAACGAAAGACCTCCGACTTATCAGGCCGTAACCGATCCTCTTGCGTCACGATTCGAGCACTTGGATTCAATTGCCGTATCAGGTCGTTGGCTACGTCACCAATCGAATACTCTGTGTTGGTTGCGATATTGACTTCTTCGCCTACTGCATCATCAGCCTCGGCAAGCGCAATGAACCCTTGCACAGTGTCCTTGACATAGTTGAAGTCGCGCGTGGGCGACACGCTACCCAACGAGATTTCTTCTACGCCGCTAAGCAGTTGCGTAATGATCGTCGGGATAACGGCGCGCGCTGATTGTCGAGGGCCGTACGTGTTGAACGGCCGCACAATGACAACAGGCGTCTCAAATGAGCGATAAAACGATTCCGCAAGGCGATCCGCGCCAATTTTCGTAGCGCTGTAGGGCGATTGACCTTGGAAGGGATGTTTTTCGTCAATAGGCGCATATTGCGCGGTGCCATAAACTTCGGATGTCGAAGTAACCAGAACACGCTGCACATTCGACTGACGCGCTGCTTGCAGGACGTTCAGTGTTCCTTTGATATTCGTGTCGACATACGAGTCGGGCGAATGGTACGAGAATGGGATCGCAATCAAGGCTGCGAGATGGAAGACCACGTCGCAATCTTTCATTGCTTCCCGAACGCCATTCGGATCCCTGATGTCACCGGCGAAGACGTCGAGCGTCCGCTGCTGTGCAGCGGGCAAGGTGTCTAACCATCCCCAGCTATTAAACGAGTTGTAGTAGACGAATGAGCGGACAGTACAACCGCGCGCTAACAAAGCCTCGACCAGATGGCTACCAATAAAGCCGTCGGCTCCTGTTACAAGTACTCGCTTCCCAGCTAGATTCATCTAAGTTTTCCCATTTTTGAAGGTGCGAAGAGGCACGAGACTCGCCTGTATTGGCGCTAGCCCGGATCAACAATTTGCCACTTTACCCAAATTCTACACCGTGATCGCTACGTAACAAGCGATCACAATGGTTCGCTGTGGCATCTATCCATTAGGGAAGAGGCTTGCTGAGCGCTGCTTGTCGCACCTTGTCAAAACAACACGTCGATTACGGGCGCAGTTTCGAAAGCCTGGTGCGCTCTGGCGTCGCGGAGAAAGTATCCTTGCCCGCGGCGTCCAGCATCGATCGCGGAGCCAACCGCGAGGTCATAACGACCGATAGCCGAGACTCCACGCCCTCACATACAATCGACCTCGCTCCGATCACGAGCGTGTCCCACGGTAAGCGGTATCGATATTTCATTAAAAATGCGCATAGTACTGATTCACTATCACCTCTTCAAAAACGCCGGCTCCACAATGGACGCTATCCTGGGCCGTAGTTTTCAAGCGGATGCGCACGGTTATATCGAGGGTCCGGAGCCGTGGTCTACGGTCAGGCCGCAGGAACTGTTGAGCTATGTGCAAGCCAATCCTCAAGTCGGCCTGGTTTCCAGCCACCAGGCACGTCTACCAATACCTGCCCACGCCGAGATCAGGTTCTTTCCAGTCCTCTTCTTGCGTCATCCGATCGACCGCTTCGCGTCGGTGTACGAATACGAGCGCCGACAACCCGCCGACAGTACCAGTCCGAGCGCAATCATCGCGCGGGACAACGACCTGAAAACCTTCGCCGAGTGGACGATAGGGCGCGAGGCAACCGCCGTCTGCCGCAACTTCCAGGTCATCCACCTTGCTGGCGCACAGGGCGACATGCGCTTCGCGCGTGCAACGCATGACGACTACCTGACGGCATTGACTCGCCTCAAGGAGCTTCCATTCTTCGGTTTGGTTGAGTTTTTCGACGAATCCTTGCTGGGCTTGCAGCACCTTTTGCGACCGCATATTGGCGAGATCGATCTGGCTTTTACCATCGAAAACGCAAGTCCCGGGCGCCTTCGAACGCTGGATGAGCGGCTCTACCGCATTGAAAATGAGCTCGGTGCCGCGCTTTATCGGGATTTGCTAGAAATCAACGCGTTGGACATGTTGCTCTATCGAGAAGCGCAGCAACTATTTTCTACGCTTCGGGCTCGCCAACAAACGCGGGGATAGGGATCTGGATGTGACCGTTTACGTCTGGCGCGCAGGCGTTTTCGCTCGCCAGACGGGTAAGGAATACGGCACGTGACAGATGGTGCGACATCGAAGATCAATAAGCTCAGCAATGCGAACAAGATAGCGGAGCCTACCGAAGAAAAAGAGCGGTCGGTAATAAGACGGGATTTGCGCGATGGCAAAAAGAACCCGCGCTCCGTCCGGCAGTGTCTGCAACGCCGGCCGGTAGCGACCGTATTGCTACGAGCTGAGAGCGGCCAGGTGGGCCGATCAGTAGCCATTCATCTCAACAGCCGCTGGAAAACTTCTCGTACAGCCGCCTCGTCCACGAATCAGAGCGATACACCTTGAGGGCGAAGCCGGCTTCCTTCGCGAAGTCCACGCCCGCAGTCGTATCCACTACGATGTTCTGAACGGGTAAATGGCAAGAGACTGGAATGACCTGATTCGCGTACATGGAGTGCTCTCCCGCGACTCCGGTTCCCGAGGCTCGAACAGTGAACATGGGCACGCTGGGAGGTGCCACCCATGTCATCCAGGGTTGACCGATCTGGACGTAGACCGATTTCACGGGAACATGTAGGGCGACGGAAAGCCGGCTTGGCTCAGCCGTTGCCGTGTACTCGTCACTCTTGAGCGCGCTCATCCTCGTAAGGTCGGCGGCAATCAAAAGAAGCACGACTGCCAGAACAGCGTAAAGCCATTGTCTGCGCATCGCGGCGGCAATCATCAACAGCATGACAGCACCGGCACCCAGGGCAAGATTGCGGGCGGCGTCCGTGTTTTGCTCGTCGGGCAACTCCACTGGCAAGGCAACGCCAACGTTGACTTTGCCGACCCGGTCGAACATCCATTGATATGAGACCGTGGATTGCCGATTTTCCAGGAAGATGTTCGGTCTGGTAATGAACAACACGGTGTTGGCCAGCGTCACCGCGATCAGCGCAAGCGCGATCAGCCTCAGCAGGAAATGCTTGCTGACCGGCCACCAGATACAGAGTCCAACCGTCAGCATGGGCATCGACATCACCCAGAATCGTGCGGGCCAGCACTCACCAGGATTCACGCCAACGCCTGTCAGCGCCGCAATGATCGCAAGAACCAATGCCTGGACACCAATTTTTGACTTTCGCATAACGCCGATCCAAATGCCGGCGTAGCCGAGCAGCCAGATGGGCGCATAAGCGAACAAGCCATGGCGAACATTGAACAACTGCATCGCGATGACGGAGAACCACTCCGTCGGAAGAGGGGGGCGCGCTGAATTCACCGGCCCGGTGATCGCACCGTAAATCTCTATGTTAAGAACCACGAGCAATGCTGCGGCGCCTACCGCCAAGACAGCTAGACACACAGCCCGCGCACGAAGTCCGCGCTGGTAGATCTGCCAAAGAAAGATTGCGTACAGCGCTACCGTTACAACGGAACCGCGCATATGCACAAACGGGATCAGCAAAATCAGAACGGCGGTCACGGCATCCGCGCGGACCGATCGATCGATTGTTTGCAAGCGCTCCCACGTCACGCAGACCAGCGCGAAGACGAACGTCTCCATGTAGAAAAGATGGAGATAGGGAAGGAGCGGTATGGATAAAGCGGCGATCGTGACTGCCAGCTTAGGCGCGGCCGAATCACTGAGTCTCTGGCACAGCTTGTACAGGTAATAAAGTCCAATCAGCCCTGCTATAAGCGTCACGAAACGCAGTCCTGCCAACGAGAACATGAGTCCGATCGGTGACAGTATCGCTGGCAGATAAACGCCATTTAACAAGACGACACCGCCAGCGCCCATCGGCAGAGCGTCCGCCGTATGGCCGGTGGCATCAAAATATAGCTTCTGAAAGTCGGGCAGTGACATAACAAAATGGCCACTGTGAAGAAACGAAGCTGAGTACATCAGATACCGGGGCTCGTCACCGGTAAGCTCTTGTCTTTTTGTCAGCAGCAGCACAGCGAACACGACTATGGCCAGGCATATTAAAAAGATATGACTCTTCTGCAATGCCGGCTTGGTGTTGCTGAAGCTCTCGTTTTTGTTCTTCATTTGATATACGTACCTACCGAGAGAAAGAGGGGAGCCTAAGTTTTGGACGCATGCATTCTAACAGCAGAAAAACTGTGTCCCACAGCCATGAGAGGGCTGCTCAGAAGACAACAAGGGGTCCTGGCGGGATGCGCTTGCAGCAGCGGCTTCAGCGTTTTTTGAACACCCAGAAATGGGCCCCGGCGTAGTTAAAGAACATACCGACAACTGACCCCGCCGCCAGCGGTACGACGGGATACGCCCTTAAGGCGGCATGGGAAGCCACCAGCGCCGCAAACACGCCGAGGTTCAGCAGCGCTCCGACCGACTGAACGGCAAAATAGCTGGCGTACTCACGCCTTTTGCCCCCGGTTTGCCCTTCTGCAGACCTGAACACCCAAGTCCGGTTCAAAACCCACGTGACGAAAACGGCGATCAGAAAGGATATGACACGGGCGAGATAGACGTTTACGCCCAGCTTTTGCGCTAGCAGCGACAGCACGCCAGCGTCGACCATGAATCCGACCGCACCCACGCAACCAAACGCGAGCAGCTTTTTAATGAGGGCCTTGCTCATCGAATTCGACGTGCCCTGTCTGTTTCGGTCTGTTGGAGGAGAAACCTTTCAGCTTCCATTCGCTGTTGGTGGACCACGGTATCGAGGATAAGACCCACTCCAGTGATCATCATGGCGGCAACGCCGATCGCAGACGCCAGGATCGCTAGCGGCACGTGGTGAATGTAGCGGTATCTGAGCCAGTCATCGAAAACGGGTAAAGCGATGACCAGACTCGCAATGGCAAACAGGATTCCTAACGTGCCGAAGAAAAGCAGGGGGCGGTAGTACCGCAGGATCTGCGCAATGGCAAAAATTACGCGAGCGCCGTCGGGCAGTGTCTGCAATTTGGAAACGCTCCCTGCCGGGCGATCCTTGTATTCAACAGGCACTTCCACAATGCGGCAGCGCTGATGCAGCGCATGCAGCGTCATATCAGTCTCGATCTGAAAGCCTTCCACGAGGATGGGGTAAGACTTGACGAAGGCCCGATTGAATACGCGATATCCGCTCATGATATCGGTAAGGCTAGCCCCAAAAAAACGGTTGACCATGCCTTGGACCAGCGAGTTACCGAATCCGTGCAGGGGGCGGTCGTTCTCCTTGGCGTAATGACCGCCTGAATGCCGGTCGCCGACGACCATGTCCGCTCGTCCCGCCATGATCGGTGCTATGAGGTCGTGCACGCGCTCGGCCGGATAAGTCAGGTCGGCGTCGGCCAGGACATAGATGTCTGCATCTATCTCAAGGAATGCCCGGCGCAAGGCATTGCCTTTGCCTTGCCTCTTTTCGAAAATGACTGCGCCCTCGCAAGGCAATTGCGCGAGCGTCTGTTCGGCGAGTGCCTGGGTGTCGTCCTTCGAGTTGTTGTTGACTACATACAGCGACGCACCGGGCAGTTCACGATGAAACGCCTTCATGATCTCCACGATTGTCGCTGCCTCGTTATAAGCCGGCAGGACGATGGCGATACGGGGCTGGTATTCTCGGACTGGTTGTGTCGTCATTTTGTCACTACGAATTTGGCGCGAACTGTCTGGCAAACATGGGCACAGGAAGGCGCGGATTATACATAAGGCCACAGCAGCAAATGCCGCGGCGAGCGAAGCGTCAGACCAGTGCAATTGAGCGACGTAACTATAAGATGGAAGCCTGACTGCCCATTCGCCTGCAAAGGCGGCGGAACACAGGGCGTTCAGTAATATAGTTTTTAAGCGCGACGCTCGCCAACCAGCCGCTCATACAAATTCACATACGCATCGACCATTCGCTCTGCGGTGAATTTGGTCTCGAATCGCAGTCGCGCGTTCGCCCCGAATTCCCTCGCGAGCCGCCCGTCATTCCACAGTCTCCCCATTGCCTCGCGCAAAGCCCCCGGATCACTCGCCGGCACCACCAGCCCGGTCTCGCCATCCACGTTCACATACGACGTCCCGGTGCCGATCTCCGTCGATATCATTGCCTTCCCGAACATCGCCGCTTCCAGCAGCGAGATCCCGAACGCCTCGGAGCGCAAATGCGACGGGAACGTGAGTGCGTGACAGAGCGTGAGCAGGGCGATCTTGTCGTCGTCGCCCACCGGCCCGACAAAGTCCACATTGTTCAGCTTCAGCCGTTCTGCCTGCGCCCGCAGCTCACGCTCGACTGGCCCCGACCCAACGATCACCACGCGAAAATCCGTCCCCGGCAGCGCATCGAGCAGCACGTGCAGACCCTTGTAATACCGGAGATTGCCGACGAACAGAAAAAACTTCGGGCCGGCGCGTTCGCGCCAGTATTGCAACTTCTCGGCAGTGGGCGCCGCGTACGACGTCTCGTCCAGCCCGATCGGAATCACCTCGACCTTGTCGCGATACCGCTGCAACACCTCGCTTGTCGCCAGATAGTTCGGCGACGTTGCCACGATCCTGTCCACGCTCGCCAGGAACCTGTCCCGCAGCGGCTTGTAAAACTGCAGCAAGACCTTTTGCCGCACGATATCCGAGTGATACGTCACGATCGACGGCTTGGCCACGCGCGAAGCGAAGTGCACGACGTCAGCGAACGGCCAGGGGAAATGGTAATGGATCAGGTCGGCGTGTTCGGCGAGCTCACGAAAGCGCCGGAATGCGGCGAGCGAGAATGCCGACGACGCAATCTCGACATCGAGCTTCGCGCGATGGTGCAGATGATCGCCGAAGTCGACCGTGCTCGTGTCTTTGGACACGGTCAACACCTCGCTCGTCACGCCGCGTTTCGCGGCGCCCGAGCAAATCTGGCCGATCAGCTCCTCGACGCCGCCCATTGAATCGGGCTTGTACGTCTTATAGAAGTGTAAAACGCGCATAGATCCCGCTGAGGAGTGCCGGCGGATGTAACCCGCCGGCGATAAAGCGAGCAAAGCGCCCGCCGCGCATTCAACATTCCCTGACGGCGGCGCTGAAAGACGCTACAGACGATCAGGCCGGCACGCGCCCATAAACGTCCTCGAAACGGACGATATCGTCTTCACCCAGATACTCGCCGCATTGCACCTCGATCAGCACGAGATCCATCACGCCCGGATTGATGAGGCGGTGCTTGTGGCCGGCAGGAATGTAGGTGGACTCGTTCGGCTGCAGCGAGATAATCTGCTCGCCGTTGACAATGTCGGCGCAACCGCTCACCACGATCCAGTGCTCGCTACGGTGATGGTGCATCTGCAAGGACAACTGCGCGTTCGGCTTCACCACAATGCGCTTCATCTTGAAGCGATCGCCCTCTTCGAGGACGGTGTACGTGCCCCACGGGCGATGCACCGTCCGATGAAGCCTGAACGCATCGTGATTGACCTTCTTGAGCTTGGCGACGATCTGTTTCACGTCCTGCGCCCGGTCACGCGATGCAATCAGCAGCGCATCGGCGGTGTCCACGACGATCAAATCCTGCACGCCCACGGCACCGATCATGCGGCCGTCTTCGCTGCGGATGAAGCAGTTGTCGACTTCGTACAGCTCCGCCTCGCCATGAATGCGGTTGCCGCGTGCGTCCGGTGCGGTGAGTTCGCTGATGGACAGCCACGAGCCAATGTCGCTCCAGCCCATCTCGCACGGCACCACGTTGACGTTGTCCGAGCGTTCCATCACGGCATAGTCAATGGAGATGTCTTCCGCACGGCTGAATTGCGCGGCATCGAGTTCGACGGTGTAACCGTCTTTCGAGGTACTGCGTTTCGCATCGATAACAGCAGCAACAGCCGGACCCAGCACGGTCGGAGCGTACTTATCGAGCTCGGCGAGCATGGTCTCGGCGGTGAAGCAGAACATGCCGGCGTTCCACAGGTGCCGGCCATCCGCGATGAGTTCCTGAGCCACGGACAATTGCGGCTTCTCCACGAACCGCACGACCTTGTGCACGGCGTCCGCGCCGGCCAGCGGCGCACTTTCGAATTCAATGTAGCCGTAGCCCGTTTCAGGCTTGGTCGGACGGATGCCGAACGTGACAATCCGGCCTTCCTGTGCCGCACGCGCCGCATGTTCCACGGCGGCGCCGAATGCGGCTTCGTCTTCCACGAGCTGGTCTGCGGGCATCACGAGCATGATCGCGTCCGCGCCATGCTGCTGGCGCACGACTTCCGCTGCTACACCGATAGCCGCCGCGGTATTGCGAGCGGACGGTTCCAGGATGAAACCAAGCTGACTGACGTCCGATTTGGCTTCAACGCACTCGTCTTTCGTCAGGAAATACGTTTCGCGATTCGTAACGATGACCACTTCACTGACGTTCGCCACATGCGATGCACGCAGAAACGTCTTTTGCAGCAGGCTCTGCCCATCGGCCAGTTTCAGCAGCGGCTTAGGGAAGGCTTCGCGGGACACCGGCCACAGGCGGGTACCTGCGCCCCCACAAATAATGACGGGAATGATGTTCATTGAACGGCTCGAAAATGACTGAATGGGGGCAGCAAAGGGCCGATTTTAGCGGATTTCAAGACACTGGTGCCCTATTTCGGAACATCTGGTTACTGTTGTTGCAGCAATCGAACCTGCCGCGGCTCGCTCAGGGAGGAGGGTTTTGTTAAGGTGTGCGGGTGACTTCCTGGTGACTTCTATCGCTTGCTGCATAAGCTCGTGAGGGTAGCGGCCGCAGGGTTGCCCGATTGCTGCAAGCACTGTTGGAAAGGTGCTCGCAAGATAAAATCAAGGGCGCAATGTGTTAAATTCGATGGTTGCGTTCGGGGTACGCAAAGCGCGCTTGACCACGGCGGGGGCAAGGTCCTCGCACAGGAAAATCTGTCCAATCGATCACGAAAACAGGGCAGATGAAGCGCGGCGAGTTCAAGGTATCAAAGCGGGCATCAAGGCGGGCATAGATGCGGGCATCGAAGTAGATGCACAGTCCGCTTTGGAGGCGCGTTTCAGTTTCAGCGGTGAGCGCCGGCCAGCTTTGATGGGCTATCTGCCCGGCATGGAACCCGGTTGGAAATCTCGCTTGAAACATATTCGCATGCAACGGTCGACGACGGGCTAAACCGCCATCGCAGACCTCCTTTTGCTTTTTGTTTGTTTACTACGCCAACTAAACGCTAACGCATGAAACTGCTCTTCGATCTCAACTCACTTCGTCCACCAAGGAGCGGCGTCGGCTATTACACGCAGCATCTGCTGGAAGGATTGCGCGATGAGCCGGATGTGCAGGGGCTGGCGGGCTGGGTGGGCGCAGAGTGTTTCGAAGGCGAGCGTCTGCTCGCGCTGATCAATCAACGCGTGGCGTTGCGCAAGGGCGTGCAGTTCAGCGAGGGTATCGCGGCGCAGATGCTGCAGAAGGCGCGCAGCCTGCCCGGTTTATATCGCGGAAGGACTGTTGTGCGGGCAATCAAGTCGCGTGAAGTGCGCGACGACTTCGCCCGCCGGGGGTATGTGTATCACGAGACCAACTTCGTGGCCTCGCGATACAAAGGCCCGACAGTCGTGACCATTCACGACCTGTCGCATCGGCGGCATCCGGAGTTTCATCCGCGGGTGGCGGTGGAATACCTGGATCGCGAGTTGCCAAAGACGCTGCGGCAAGCGCAGGTCGTGATCGCGGACAGTCACTACACGAAGAACGATATCGTCGATATCTACGGCGTGCCTGAATCCAAGGTCGTCACCATTCATCTGGGCGTGGAAGCGGCGTTCCAGCCGTATTCGGCGGAGTCATGCGCCGAGGCGCTCACCGATCTCGGCCTGAAGCATCGCGGATTCGTATTGTCCGTCTGTACGCTGCAGCCGCGCAAGAATCTCCAGCGGCTGGTCGAAGCGTTCGCGCAACTGCCTGCGGAGATGCGCAGCGCCTTTCCGCTTGTGCTGATCGGCGCGGACGGCTGGAAGAATTCCGCGCTGATGCGCGTGATCGAACCGCTCGCGCGTGATGGCCAGGTCGTGGTGCCCGGCTACGTGCCGCGGGCAAATTTACTGAAACTGTATGCATCGGCGGCATTGTTTGCCTATCCGTCGTTATTCGAGGGATTCGGCCTGCCCGTCGCCGAAGCCATGGCGAGCGGCGTGCCCGTGCTGACGTCGAACCTGACTTCGTTGCCCGAAGTATCGGCCGGGGCGGCGTGGGAGGTGGACCCGTATTCCATCGGTGACATCGCGGCCGGCATGGAGCGCCTGCTCGGCGATCCGGCTCTGCGCGACGAACTGATCGCCAAGGGTTTGCGGCGGGCCGCCGACCTGACCTGGGAGGCAACCGTGGCCCAGACGTGCGCGGTATATCGCGGACTGTCGGCATGAAGCTGTGGAGATCGCTGTCATGCGAGTAATCGTCACCGGGGCCAACGGTTTCGTGGGCCGCGCGACCTGCGCAGCGCTCTGCGATGCGGGCCACGATGTGACCGCGCTCGTGCGCCGGCCGGGCGGCTGCAAGTCGTTGGACCGTGGGCGCCTGCACGAACAAGTGATCGCCGACGATAACTTCGCCAGTCTCACCGCTTTGCCTGCTGCCGACGTGCTGATTCATCTTGCCGCGCGTGTCCATGTGATGAAGGACAGCGCCGGCGATCCGCTCGGCGAGTATCGTGCGGTCAATGTGGAGGGCTCGCTGAACGTGGCGCGTGCGGCGTTGCGCGCGGGCGTGAAGCGGCTGGTTTTTGTAAGCAGCATCAAGGCTTTGGGTGAGGGCGAACCGGGCAGGCCGTGGCGCGAGGATGATCCGCCAGCGCCTGCAGATCCTTACGGCATTACAAAGCTCGAAGCCGAACGGGCGCTTGCGGGTTTCGGCCGCGAGCAGGGGATGGAGATCGTGGTGCTCCGTCCGCCGCTGGTTTATGGCCCGGGAGTGCGAGCTAATTTCGAACAACTGTTGCGAGCGGTGGAACGCGGTATCCCCTTGCCGCTTGGTGCTATCGATGCCCGCCGCAGCATGGTCTACGTGGGTAATCTCGCCGATGCCATCCGTTTCGTGGCGACGCGCTCCGAGCCGACCAACGGCGTGTTCCACGTCACTGACGGCGACGATCTCAGCGTCGCGCAGATGATCCGGGCGTTGGCACAAGCCTTCAATAAGCCCGCGCGGCTGTTGCCCGTACCCGCTTCATGGTTGCGTGCAGCGGGCGCAGTGACGGGGCGCGCGGCCCAGATCGATCGCCTGACAAGCCCGCTGCGCATGGACAGCGCGCGCCTGCGGACTGGCCTGGGATGGACGCCGCCTGCAACGGTGGCCGAAGGCATCGCCCGGACGGTGCGTGCATTCCAGGAGGCGCGCCGATGACATCGCTGACGCCAATGCCGATGCTGTTGTTCTTCGCGGCCGGAATCGCGTGCGTGGTGAGCGCTGGGATCTTGCTTCTGCTATTGCGTACCGGCTGGGCTTGGGACATTGCGGTCGATATCCCGAACCACCGGTCGCTGCACGTGCGTCCCGTGCCGCGTGTGGGCGGCTGGGGGGTCATGCCGGCCACGCTGCTCGCCGTCGCATTGTGCGCACCGTCCTTTGGCTGGATCGCGCTGGGGGCATTGTTGCTGGCCATCGTGTCCCAGATCGATGACCGGCGAGGCTTGCCGGCCCGCGTGCGCTTCGCCGCGCATCTGATCGCGGTGGCTGCTGCCGTCGCGTGGAGTGCGGTGGATATTTCCTGGTGGCTTGCGCTGCTTGCGGTCGTGGCGCTCGTCTGGGTGGTCAATCTTTACAATTTCATGGACGGTTCAGACGGTCTTGCGGGCGGCATGGCCGTGTTCGGTTTTGGTTTTTATGCTGTTGCAGCGCTGGTTTTCCAGCCAACGCTCGCAGTGGCCGCGGCGGCGGTAGCCGGCGCAGGATTTGGCTTCTTGATTTTTAATCACCATCCGGCCAAGATATTCCTCGGCGATGCCGGTTCGATCCCGCTTGGTTTCCTGGCAGGGGCGCTGGGCTTCTGGGGTTGGCAGCACGGCGTCTGGCCGATCTGGTTCCCTGCGCTGGTGTTTGCGCCTTTCGTCGTCGACGCCACCGTGACCCTGACGCGCCGTCTCGCGCGGGGCGAGAAAGTATGGCTGGCGCATCGCGAGCATTATTATCAGCGTCTGGTGAGACTGACTGAAAGCCACGTCCGCGTGGCTATGGCGTATTACTTGCTCATGTTGGGCAGCGGTTGCGTTGCGCTCATAGCACTTCGCGTGCCGCTCACGGGTCAATGGACCTTGTTCGGGGCGTGGTACGTTGTTCTGGCCTTGGTTGGCTGGCAGATCGACCGCCGTTGGCGGCAATTCATCCTCACTCAAGGTAACGGTAACGATGCGAATTAAGCCTTCGTGGCTCTCGATTGCGGCATTCGGCTTCGACCTCGTAGCGGTTGCCGTGGCGTGGCTCGCAGCGTATGCGCTGCGCTTCAATGGCTCGGTTCCTGACGATTTCTGGCACGGCGGCATCAACGCGCTGGTGTGGGTCGTCGTGATCTACGGGGTGATGTTCCGAATCTTCGGGCTGTATCGCGGCATGTGGGTGTTTGCCAGCTTGCCCGACCTGATGCGGATTTCCAAGGCGGTGATCAGCGGTGCGTTGATCGTGATGATCGGTGCAGCGATGCTTCAGCCCTTGCCCATCATTCCCCGTTCCGTGCTGATCGTGTCGCCTTTGCTGCTCTTCATGGCAACGGGCGGTTCGCGGGCGCTCTACAGGGCGATCAAGGAGTTCTATCTCTACGGCGGCTTGATTGGCAAGGGTAAGCCGGTGATCGTGCTTGGCGCGGGCACGGCCGGTGCGAACCTCGTGCGCGAGCTGGCACGTTCAAGCGAATGGCGTCTGGTCGGTCTGCTCGATGACGATCCCGCCAAACGCGGTCGCGAAATCCTCGGCCACAAAGTCCTTGGGTCGATCAGCGAACTGCCGCTGTGGGCGGAACAACTCAAGGCCGATACGGCGATCATCGCGATTCCGTCGGCATCGGTGGATGCGCAGCGGCGTGTGGCGACCATGTGCGTTCGTGCCGGCGTGAAGGCTATGGTCCTGCCCGCGCTCACCGTGCTGACGCAAGGTCAGGCATTTCTCTCCCGGGTTCGCCAGATCGACCTGGAAGACTTGCTTGGCCGCGAGCCGGTGAAGATCGACATGCCGCACGTCGAAGCGTTGTTGCATGGGCGCGTGGTGATGGTCACGGGGGCGGGCGGTTCGATCGGTTCGGAATTGTGCAGGCAGATCCTGCGCTTCTCGCCGGCGCAACTGGTGGCCTACGACCTGAGCGAATACGCGATGTATCTGCTCATCGAAGAATTGCATGAGCGGTTTCCGGATCTGTCGGTGATCCCGGTTATTGGCGATGCGAAGGATTCGCTGCTGCTCGATCAGACCATGTCGCGCTTCGCACCGCATATTGTGTTTCACGCGGCCGCCTATAAGCACGTTCCGTTGATGGAAGAGCAGAACGCATGGGCAGCAGTGCGCAACAACGTGCTGGGCACGCTGCGCGTGGCGCGAGCGGCGATCCGTCATCAGGTCAGCCATTTCGTGCTGATCTCCACCGATAAAGCCGTCAATCCGACCAACGTGATGGGCGCGAGCAAGCGCCTGGCCGAGATGGCCTGCCAGGCGTTGCAGCAGACCGCGCCGCGCACGCAGTTCGAGACAGTGAGATTTGGCAATGTGCTGGGCAGCGCGGGCAGCGTGATCCCGAAGTTCCAGCAGCAGATTGCGAAGGGCGGGCCGGTGACGGTGACGCATCCGGAAATAACGCGCTTCTTCATGACGATTCCCGAAGCGGCGCAACTGGTGTTGCAGGCGTCGAGCATGGGCCGTGGCGGCGAGATCTTTATCCTGGATATGGGTGAGCCGGTAAGGATCGTGGATCTGGCGCGAGATCTGATCCGGTTGTACGGATTCACGGAGGAGCAGATCCGGATCGTGTTCACGGGCTTGCGGCCGGGCGAAAAGCTGTACGAAGAGTTGCTTGCGGATGACGAAACGACCACCCGCACGCCGCATCCGAAACTGCGGATCGCCCAGGCGCGCGAAGTGCCGAATCATTTCCTCGATGAATTGCTGCCGTGGCTGATGCAGCATCGCGTGCTGGCTGACGATGAAGTGCGGCGTGACTTGCGTCGCTGGGTGCCGGAGTATCAGACGACCATGCCGCCTGTGTTGCAAAGCGTCCAGCCGCTGCGCCTGGGCTCGACGAACTGATCGCCGCGGATGCTGCTGGACGCTGCTTGCGCGTTGACGAATCCAGGCTCGTTGCTCTCGCCGCATGGCGAGATCGTGGCGCCCTACGATCTGGAAGTATCCAATAGCGCTGCCGAGGGTTATCGCGCCCTCGGTCTTTCAAACGGCATTTGCAATGCCGCTATGGCTGAATTCAATCCCGATTACGCCGCGGTGTCGCGCGTACACGTGATTAATGGCATGGGTGTGACATTGGGTGATTCCGTTATCGGCCTGACCGCACTTACTGCCATCAAGACACGATTCCCGCACATTACCTTCACGATTTATCGACCGGTTCATACGCCCGGCTATGTAAAGCGTCTTTACGAACTGGCCGCACCGCTATTGGGTTCCATCGTCGATTTGCCGGTGAAGCTCGGCACCATTCCTTACGCCGAATTACGCATTGACTTAGGCAATCATTTGTTTTGGCCGAAATTCACCTCGCTGCCGATGATCGATTTTTTTCTCGACGCAATGGGGATAAAGGCCGACGAAGTCCCGGGGACAGACAAACGCAATCATTGGCTGCAGCAATTGGCGCTGCCACGGCCTCAGGCGCTCAAGGGCGACTATGTATTGTTGTGCCCGACCGCAAGCACACCCGTGCGCAGTATTCCGGTGTCTGTGCGCAAGGACTTCGCGGAAGCCCTATGGCAGCGCTACAGGCTCCCCGTAGCGGGCTTTGGCGCCATAGATCATCCGCTTTACACGGACCTCTCCCCGCACGCCCCTGACACGGCCGATTTCCTTGCGTGGATCAAGCACGCCGCCTATCTGGCGGCCCCGGACACAGCCGCCATTCATATTGCTGCGGGGTTCGATATCCCGACAACGGCGTTTTTTACAACCATCGCGCCAGATTTACGCGCGCGGGACTATCCGCACTGCAAGCCTGTTTCCTTACCGGTTCCTGAATTGGAGGGCATACAAGCCAGTAACCGGGCGCCGGACGTGGAGTTGATAGAGCGCGCTTATCGCACGTTAAAGATTGACGCTGATTTTTATGGATTTGCTTAACTGCCGCGCCTAATACTTCAATCGATAAATCGGAATAAATTACTCGAAAGTGTAAGAATTATTTCTTCTAAGACATGCTTAAAATCTACTGCTTTGTCATATTCGGGCAAACCATTAGGGTGGTATGCTTCCTGCAATAATCTTCATACGCAAGTGCCAGGCTGGGTTGTGCGCCGCTTTGGAACCCGTTTTGCACCAGCTAGCGGATTTGATGCAGATTACATGCACCATCTTGTGGTTTTTGGCAAACGTTTGCGAACACCCCGAATTTCTTGATTCATCCGTTTTGCGGGCAGAAGGCACGCCCGCTACGCTTGGTTCAACATTCGCAGCTCAGTCCGGCTGCATGGAGCAACGCAATGTTTTTTGACGAACTCAGTAATGAAGAGTGGGCACTGGTTGCCGCCCTCGTGACCGAAGGTGAAGTCCGCGAACACCGGCGCGGCCGTCCGCGTGCGCACCCGCGCACGATCGTGAATGCCGTGCTGTGGATTCTCACCACCGGCGAAACCTGGTCGAAGCTGCCCAGTCACTATCCGACCGTGCCCACCTGTCGCCGCCGTTTCAACGACTGGCAAATGAACGGCACGCTGATCGAAATGGTGACTCGGCTCGCAGCGCGCGGGCGTTCCTTCGCGATCGTGCCGTCCGCGCCAACCGAAGCCCCGCCGCGCCCGGCGCAGGCCACCTACGAGTGCGATCGCCTGCGTGGCGTGTTCTGGCAGAACCCGGAGTCATGGGGCGGTCCTGACGGAAACAGCGCAAACGCGGTGGATGCGCTGTTCGCTGCCGTCCCGCGCCGCCTCGCGGAAGCGCACGACGTTGCGCGCGCGAATGCGCCAACGCCGTTGTCGCCAGGCAGGGCGGCCCTGCTCACCACGGCTTCGCGTTCGCTGCAGCGCGAGCCGTCAGGTGCTCGGCCCCATTCGTCCGATCCCTTGCCAATGGCCTTCGAGCCCGACTGCGCCCCCGTGCATGACGGTCACGGTTACGCCATCTACGCCATTGCGCGGCCGGTTGCCGGCAACATGTTTCGCGGCTGGGCCGAGATCGTGAAGGACGGCCGCCGGGTGGAGCGCTCAGGTCTGATCGGTCCGCGCTACGAGAACCCGCGGGAAGCGGCGGATTACGCGCTCGAGTGGTCCCGCAGATGGATCGCGGCGCAATCCACGCGCATGACCCATCCCGTGCAAACCACCTCGGACGCGCCTCATCGCGTTGCGTCCGTTGCCAACGCGTCCAGCCACGCCCAGAACAATCTGCAACGTGAACTCGCCGCAGCGGTGCCGGAACGTGTCGAAGTCCGGCGCTACGCAGACGTACAAGGCTGACTCGGAACACTTTGCAGGACCGGTCAGGTCTCCCGGGTTTGACTCGACATGCTGTGCGGCGCACCTGAATCACGCGCCGCACAGCATTTTTCTATTGCCGGCCGTACTTGTCGTCGAAACGGACAATATCGTCTTCGCCCAGATACGTGCCCGACTGCACCTCGATCATCTCAAGCGGCATCTTGCCCGGGTTCTCGAGCCGGTGTTGCACGCCGATCGGAATGTAAGTGGACTCGTTTTCCGCAAGAATGAACGTCTCGGTGCCGCGCGTGACGAGCGCCGTGCCGCGCACCACGACCCAGTGTTCCGCGCGGTGATGATGCATCTGCAATGACAACCGCGCACCCGGTTTCACCACGATCCGCTTGACCTGGAAGCGCTCGCCGTTGTCGATGGAATCGTAATGGCCCCACGGCCGATGCACCTTGCGATGATCCGCTGCTTCCTTGCCTTGCTCCGCCTTGATGCGCCCGACGATCGCCTTCACGTCCTGCACGCACTCCTTGTTCGCGACCAGAATGGCATCCGCCGTTTCCACGACCACCAGGTTATGCGTTCCCACGCACGCGATCAGCCGGCCCTCGGAATGTGCATACGTGGATGACGCCCCCTGGAACATCACGCGGCCACGCGCGACATTTTCTTCGCCGTCCTTCGGCAGGATCTTCCAGATCGCGTCCCACGAGCCCACGTCCGACCAGCCCGCGTTCAGCGGCACGACAGCACCGGAGCAGACGCTCTGGTCGCTGGCAAGCTGCTCCATGACGGCATAGTCGATAGAGTCCGACGGCGAGGCGGCGAACGCCTGTTTGTCGAGGCGGAAGAACTCGCCGTCGTGCGTGCCGGCGTCGCAGGCGGCGCGGCAGGCAGCGTAGATAGCAGGCTGGAAGTGCTCGATGGCCTTGAGCCACACCGAAGCGCGCACGATAAAAATGCCCGCGTTCCACCAGTACTCGCCGGAGCTCACGTACTGGCGTGCGAGTTCCAGATGCGGTTTCTCGACGAACTTCTCGAGTGGCCATGCACCCGAGCCGAGCATCTGCTGTCCGACCTTGATGTAGCCGTAGCCCGTTTCGGCATGTGTCGGCACGATACACAGGGTGACGATAGCGCCGTCCTGCGCGCACTTCGCGCCTGCACCGATCGTCTTGTGAAATGCTTCGCTATCCGTAACAACATGATCCGCCGGCATCACCACGAGGATGGCGTCCTCGCCGGCCGCCATCGCGTGCATGGCAGCCACGGTCAGCGCGGGCGCCGTATTGCGCGCAACCGGTTCAAGCACGAGATGCGCGCGCCGGCCGCCGGCCCGCAACTGGTCGGCGGTCGTAAAGCGATGATCTTCGCCGCACACGATGATGGCGTCGTCGATACGCGCGGTGCCGTAGGTCAGGCCGTCGAGGCGTTGTGCGGTGGATTGCAGCAGCGACTGGTCACCGATCAAACCAATCAGCTGCTTGGGGAAGTGCTCGCGTGACATGGGCCACAGGCGTGTGCCAGCACCTCCGGCCAGGATGACCGGCTGGATCCTGAGCCTGGTTTCAGTTGCCGCGGGCGTGAGTGGAGTGCTGATAATTGTTGTATCGAGAGCGGTCATGACGAGGGAGCTCCTTGAGCTTGATCGGGTATTACAATTTTGAACACGTAGTAAATAGCTGTTAAATCAAAAAACCAAAAAATAATCACTCAATATACTCAGCGCGGCATCTTGGTAATTAAACGTAAGGAAAATGAGCGGCTGAATTTTTTTCTTACTTTTCCGTAATTTTTTCTCGAAAATTAATTGCTTAAAATTCGGTCTGCCGCCCTGAGCCATAAGGCCGGGACGGATGTGTTACATCCTGAAAAAAATTCGCCAATGCGTCGTATCCGCAGTGCCCGTAGGCTTCTAGAGCCGCTTCGTGACAAAAATAAATCGGCGAAAAAACGCGAATTAACCTGCGCATTATTTTGCGGTTGCAGCATGAATTTAATTCCCGCCTTATACGGGTATGTACCAAGGCGATCAGTGCTCTTGTTTCTCCGCCTTTGCTTGTGCGTTTGCCCCAGGCGAATGCGTGAAGCTGAAGCAAGACCCGAGCAGACCGTGTCTTCCACCCGAGGTGTCTTACATGTTGAGCGTGCTTTCGAGAATGATCGACATTGCAATGGTGGCGCTGGGCGCGCTGCTGGCCGCGTGGCTGCACGCGGGAAATGCCGTCTGGCTCGACGACATGCAAAGCACGCTGCTCGCGTTCAATTGCGTGCTGGTGATCATGACGTTCCCGTCGTTCGGGATATACAAGTCGTGGCGCGGCAAGCCCGTGTACGACCTGCTGTGGCGCGTGACGCTGGCGTGGTTGATGGTGGAAGGGGCTGGCGTGCTGCTGACGTTCAGCGTGCATCGGGCAGACTTGTTGTCGCGCTTATGGCTGTTGTATTGGGGAGCGGCAGCCGCCGCCTTGCTGATGCTTTCAAAGGCCGTTGTGCACGCCACGCTCAAGTCGATCCGTCGCGAAGGTTTCAACCAGAAGGCGGTCGCCATTGTCGGTGCGGCGCCTTACGGGCAGTTCCTGATCGAGCAGATGCGCAGCCGTCCCGAGGCAGGTTTCAGCCCGGTCTATGTGTTCGATGAAACCTTCCCGGAAGGCACGCTTGCGGGCGTACCGGTGAGCCGCGATCTGGGCGATCTCACGCTGCTCGTGCGTGGCCGTGCGATTCGCGAGTTATGGCTGGCCCTGCCGATCTCGCAGGAACGGACCATCAACAAGCTCGTCACGGAGTTCCGCGACGACTTCGTGAATATCCGCTTCATTCCGGATGTGCGCAGCCTGTCGTTCTTCAACCACGCGGTGGTCGATCTGCTGGGTGTGCCGGCGATCAACCTGGCCGCGTCGCCGATCACGGACCTCAAGGTGTTGCCCAAGCGGGTGTTCGACCGCCTGTTTGCCGCAAGCGTGCTGCTGGGCCTGGCGCCGTTGCTGATCGTGCTCGCGGTGGCCGTGAAGATGTCCTCGCCGGGGCCGGTGTTCTTCAAGCAGAAGCGCAAGGGCATAGACGGTTACGAGTTCGAGATCTACAAGTTTCGTTCCATGAGGGTTCACAAGGAAACTGCCGGTCACGTCACCCAGGCGAAGAAGGGCGACAAGCGGGTGACGCGCGTAGGAGCGTTCCTGCGCCGCACGAGCCTGGACGAGTTGCCGCAGTTCATCAATGTGCTCAGGGGCGAGATGTCGGTGGTCGGTCCGCGTCCTCACGCGCTTGAACACGACGACATCTACAAGGATCTCGTGAAGGGCTACATGTACCGGTATCGCATCAAACCGGGTATCACCGGCTGGGCGCAAGTGAATGGTTTTCGCGGCGAGACCGACCGCATCGAAAAGATGATGGGGCGCGTGAAACTCGACCTGTACTACATGCAGCACTGGACTTTTGGACTCGACATGAAGATTGTCGCCATGACTTTGTGGAAGGGCTTCGCCGGTGTGAATGCTTATTAAGAATGCTTACCAACACCCCAGCCAAGAATGTTTTGAATAATTTGCCAACCCTGGAGCGCGAGCTATGAAACTCACCATCATCGGTAGCGGCTATGTAGGCCTCGTGACGGGCGCGTGTCTGGCCGATATCGGTAACGACGTGCTGTGCCTCGATCTCGACGAACGCAAGATCGCCATCCTGAACGGCGGCGGCGTGCCGATCCACGAGCCGGGCCTGCAGGAGGTCATTGCGCGCAATCGCGCGGCAGGACGCCTCAACTTTTCCACCGATGTCCAGGCTGCGGTCGAACACGGCGAAGTGCTGTTCATTGCGGTGGGCACACCCTCCGACGAGGACGGTTCCGCCGACCTGCAATACGTGCTTGCGGCGGCGCGCGACATCGGCCGTTATATGAACAACTTCAAGGTGATCGTCGATAAATCCACGGTGCCGGTCGGCACGGCGCGCCGTGTGAAGGCGGTGATCGATCAGGAACTCGCGGCCCGTGGTGTCCAGCACATGTTCTCCGTGGTCTCGAACCCCGAGTTCCTGAAGGAAGGCGCGGCGATTGACGACTTCACGCGGCCCGACCGGATCGTGCTGGGCTGCGACGACGACGTCCCTGGCGAACGCGCGCGCGAACGCATGAAGAGACTGTATTCGCCGTTCAACCGCAATCACGAACGCACGCTTTACATGGACGTGCGCTCGGCGGAATTCACCAAGTACGCAGCCAACGCCATGCTCGCCACGCGGATTTCGTTCATGAACGAACTCGCGAATTTCGCGGATCGCGTGGGTGCGGATATTGAAGCGGTGCGTCGCGGTATTGGCTCTGACCCGCGCATTGGCTACGACTTTCTGTATGCGGGTTGCGGTTATGGCGGCTCGTGCTTTCCGAAGGACGTGCGTTCCTTGATCCAGACGGCGGGTGAGTACGACGAGCAGATGGAAATCCTGAAGGCGGTGACCTCGGTGAACGAGGCGCAGAAACAGACCCTCGCCAACAAGATCGTGGCGCGCCTGGGTGACGATCTGCGCGGCAAGAAATTCGCGTTGTGGGGCCTCGCCTTCAAGCCGAACACCGACGACATGCGCGACGCTCCCAGCCGTGTGCTGATCGCGGCGCTGCTTGAACGCGGCGCGTCGATCAGCGCCTACGACCCGGTCGCGACCGACGAAGCACGCCGCGTGATCGCGCTCGATCTGCGTGAAACGCCTGCGCTGCTCGCTCGCCTCACGTACGCGAACGACCACACCGAAGCACTCGACAACGCGGACGCGCTGATCATTGTGACGGAGTGGAAGGTGTTCAAGAGCCCGGACTTCGACGGCATGAAACGCCGCCTGAAGACCCCGCTGATCTTCGACGGCCGCAACCTCTACGAGCCGGAAACCATGAACGAGATCGGCGTGGAGTATCACGCAATAGGACGTGGTGTAAGGCAAGCGGTGAAGTCACCGGTCGCGGTCTGAGCCGGTTTCAAGGCAAAGCAAGGCAACGCCAGCGACATGGCGGGCCATTGAAAAATATCGACACACCCAGGCGCTGCGAGCGCGGCTTCGGTTGAAGGACCCGATGCCGCGAGCGCGCCGCTTTAACGGATACAACCCATGTTTCGAAGCGTCCTGATTGTCTGTCATGCGAACGTCTGCCGAAGCCCTGCCGCGGAAATGCTGTTCCGCGCATACGCCGGCAAGTTAGCGGAGCAAGACGCAAGACGCCCGATCGAATTTCGCTCCGCCGGTCTCTTTGCCAAAGAAGGCCGCAACATCGATCCAACGATGTACCGCTTGCTGGCGGAGCGTGATGTCGATCCATCGGGACACTCTGCGCGCCGGCTCGACGAGTCCATGGCGCGCGCAGCCGAGTTGATTCTCGTGCCTGAAAGAAAGCAGATTGCCGCGATTGAACAGATGGCGCCGCACACACGCGGCAAGGTGCATCTGCTTGGCAAGTGGGAAGACTCTGAAGTGGCCGATCCGTACGGCGGCCACGAAGTTGCCTATCGCGAGAGCTTCGGGCTTATTGAACGTCTGGTCCAGGGATGGCTGAATAAAATATGGTGAACCGGTCTCTAGCTTTATCTGTTTCCGTGGTCTTTTCGCTGGCGACTTTTTTGTCGGCTTGTGGCGTCTTGCCAGGTTACAACCTGAACACGTCGCGCCTGAACGATACCGACCCCGCGCCGACCGCGACCTATCCCGTGCACCTGATCACGGCGGACGTGATCATGCAGCAAAACCGGCCGGGTCCGGCAGCGCTGCTGCCGCCCGCGCGTTTCGCGGACCCGGCGCAATACGTGTATCGCGTGGCGCCGCAGGATGTTCTCGGCATCACGATCTGGGATCACCCGGAACTGACCACGCAGCAGGGGCAGACCTTGTCGGCGGGTGGCAACACCACGCAAACGGTCGCCGGCGCGCTCGCGCAGCCGTACACCACCGCGTTGCCCGGGCAGGCCGATCCGTTCGGGCAGACCGTCTCGCCCGACGGCACGATCTACTTCCCGTTCGTCGGCAAGATCCGCGTGGCGGGCAAGACCGCGGGCGAGATTCGCGACCAGCTCGCAGCGGGCTTGTCGCCTTACCTGAAGAAACCGCAAGTCGACGTTCGTGTACTTGCCTACCGCAGTCAGAAAGTCTCAGTGACGGGTGAAGTGAAGACCCCCGGGCCGCTCGCCATGAGCGATGTGCCGCTCACGCTGGTCGATGCAATCACGCGTTCGGGCGGTACGAACGCCGATGCCGACCTGCAGCGCGTGCGTCTCACGCGCAACGGCAAGCTCTATGAACTCGACGCGGACGGCGTGCTCGACCGGGGCGAGATATCGCAGAACGTGATGCTGCAATCGGGCGATATCGTCAACGTGCCGGACCGGACCGACAGCCGCGTGTTCGTGATGGGTGAAGTCAAGACGCCGCTGCCTGTCTCGATGCTGAAGGGCCGCCTGACGATCGCCGACGCACTGACGCAAGCCGGCGGCGTCCTGGATACGGACGCGAATGCGCGGCAGATCTATGTGGTGCGCGGCACGCGCGAGAAGCCGGGGTCACCGGACATCTACAGGCTGGACCTGACGCAGCCGGATTCGCTGCTGCTGTCCACGCAATTCCAGCTTCACCCGCTCGACGTGGTGTACGTGGGCACGGCCGGTGCGGTCCAGTTCAACCGGATGGTCAACCAGGTCCTGCCGACCTTGCAGACACTCTTCTACCTGAAGGAACTGACGCGATGAACGCTTTCCAGATCGTCAAATGCTTCAAACCAACCGGGATTGAATCGTGAGCACGCCAGCACATTCCTATCAGGGCAAGACCGAAGAAGAGGACGTCGTCCTTGGGCAACTGCTGCAGGTGGTCCTCGACGACATCTGGTGGCTGATCGGCACCGCGGCGTTCATCGTGCTCGCCGCGGCCGCGTACTGCTACGTTGCGAAGCCGGTGTATTCCGCCGATGCGCACGTACGCGTCGAGCAGTCCGACAACACGTCGCAAGCGCTCACGCAGACGCAGACAGGCGCCGCGATCGGCAATTCGTCGGGCGCGCTGCCGACCGACGCCGAGATCGAGATCATCAAGAGCCGTGGCGTGGTTGCGCCGGTCGTCGCGCAGTGCAAGCTCAACTTCTCGGTGAGCCCGATGACCGTCCCGGTGCTCGGCAGCATTGCTGAGCGGCTCGCGACGTCGGGCAAGCCTGCGAAGCCGTGGCTTGGTATGACGTCGTATGCGTGGGGCGGCGAGCAGGCCACGGTCGATTCAATCGACGTGGTCCAGTCGCTGGAAGGCGTGAAGCTGACCATGACGGCGCTCGGCAACGACCGCTATTCGCTGGCGACGCCCCAAGGCGTGCCGCTGCTCGAAGGCCGTGTGGGTGAGATGGCGAAGGGCAATGGCGTCAGTATCGATGTCACAAGACTGGTGGCGCGTCCCGGCACGCGGTTCGTGGTGATCCGCGCGAATGACCTCGATGCCATCGCCGCGTTTCAGTCGGGCATTACGGTCGTGGAGCAAGGCAAGTCGACGGGCGTGATCCAGATCTCGCTCGAGAACGGCGACCCGGCGCGTGCGGCGGAAATTGCGAATGCGCTGGCCGATTCGTATCTGCACCAGCACATTGAAAGCAAGCAGGCCGACGCGGAAAAAATGCTCGCGTTCCTGAAGAGCGAACAACCGCGGCTGAAGGGTGATCTTGAGCATGCCGAAGCCGCGCTGACGGAATACCAGAGCAAGTCCGGTTCGATCAACGCAAGCGACGAAGCGAAGGTTTATCTCGAAGGCAGCATCACCTACGAAGCGCAGATCTCGTCATTGAAACTGCAGATCGCCACGTTGAACCAGCGCTTTGAAGCCAACCATCCGGCGCTCATCACCGCGCAGCAGCAGCTTAGCCAACTGGAAGGGGAACGCGCGCGTTTCAGCGAGCGTTTCAAGAATCTTCCGGCATCCGAAGTCAAGGCGGTATCGCTGCAACGTGATGCGAAGGTGGCCGAAGACATCTATGTGCTGCTGCTCAATCGCGTGCAGGAACTGTCCGTGCAGAAGGCCGGGACGGGCGGCAACGTGCATATTGTCGATGCCGCGCTGCGACCGGGTGCGCCGATCAAGCCGAAGAAATTCCTGATCATGTCGGCGGCCGTGATTCTCGGCCTGATCCTTGGAACCGGCCTCGTGTTCCTGCGCCGCGCCATGTTCAAGGGCATCGTGGACCCGGACAAGGTCGAGCGCCTGGCGGGCTTGCCGTTGATCGGCCTCGTGCCCATGAGCACGGAACAGGTGAAGCTGGATGCGGAAGCGAAGCGCACGGAGCGTGATCGCGACCGGATTGCGCCAATCCTCGCGACCATGCGTCCGAACGATGTCTGCGTGGAAATCATGCGTAGCCTGCGCACGTCGCTGCAGTTCACGCTGATGGAAGCACGCAATCACACGGTGATGCTGACGGGCCCGGCATCGGGTGTCGGCAAGAGCTTTCTTGCGGTGAACCTTGCCGTGTTGCTCGCGGCGTCAGGCAAGAAAGTCCTCTTGATCGACGCCGACATGCGGCGTGGCAAGCTGGAACGTTCGTTTGGTCTGGAGCGTGCGAATGGCCTGGCGGAATTGCTTGCCGGCACGATCGGACTCGAGCAGGCCATCCGCACCACGCGTACGCCGTTCCTCAGTTTCATGCCTGCCGGCAAGCGTCCGGAGAATCCTTCGGAGCTGCTGATGTCGCCGCGCCTGCAGCAATATCTCGATGGCCTGGGGCGCGTGTACGACGTCGTTTTCATCGATACCCCGCCGGTGCTCGCCGTCACGGACGCGTCGATTATCGGCAAGCTTGCGGGAACGAACTTCCTCGTGATGCGCTCGGGTGCGCACAACGAAATGGAGATCTCCGATGCAATCCGGCGCCTGCGCTCGGCGGGCATTCCGCTGCACGGGGCAATCATGAACGGCATGCCGGCACGTTCGCGTGGCTATAACCGCGGACACTATGCAGCGGTCGAAGACTACCTGAATGTTTGAACGCCAAGCGGAGCGCCGCATGACCTCGACCTCGACCCTGACAATCTCCGTGATGATGCCGACGTATCGCCGTCCCGCCGACCTGAAGCGTTGCCTTGACGCGTTGCGCGCGCAGGCGCGTCCGGCGGACGAAGTGCTGGTCGTCGCGCGTCCCGAAGACGACGCGACGCATCGCGCGCTTGCAGACGAGCTGGCCGCGAACAATCCGTTTGAATTGCGCGTGATCGAGACGGGGTTGGGCGGGCAGGTCGCCGCGCTTAATCGCGGGCTTGATGCGGCGCGCAGTGACATCATCGCGATCACTGACGACGACGCCGCGCCGCGTGTCGACTGGCTGGCGCGGATTGATGAAGCCTTCAGCAACGACCAGACGCTTGGCGCGCTCGGCGGCCGTGACTGGGTGTTCGAGCGCGGTGCGCTGCTTGACGGCGAGCGCTCGGAAGTCGGCGTGATTCGTCGCACCGGCAAGATCTGCGGCAACCATCATCTGGGTGTGGGCGCACCGCGAACGGTCTCGCTGCTGAAGGGCGCGAACATGATTTACCGGCGCTCGGCGGTGGGCGGATTGCGCTTTGATACGCGTCTGCGCGGCAAGGGCGCGCAGCCTTGCAATGACCTCTCGTTTAGCTTGAGCGTGCGGCGCACGGGCTGGAAGATGGTCTACGACCCGCGCGTGGCGGTCGATCATTTCCCCGCCGAACGTTTCGACGACAACGGTCGCGACGCGCAAACGCTGGGCGCGCTTGCGGACACCGCATACAACCTGCATCTGGTATTGCGCGAGCATCTCGGTCCGGTCGCGCGGCATGTGGCGTGGTACTGGTACGCCGCCATTGGCACCCGTGCAATGCCCGGCTTCGCGCATGCGCTGCTTGCCCTTGCACGCACTCGCGACGCGGCCTGCTGGACGCGTTACCGCGCCATGCGCAAAGGTGCACAGGACGCTCGCCGCGACGCACAGCACGTGCCTGCAGCCTACGCACTCGCCATGCGCGGCCGCAACGACGGCGCGAAAGCCGCATGAGCCGCGTAGCGCGGGTCCGGAGCTCACAAGATCATGGCGACGTGGAGGTTTCCCGTATGCAAGCGACCAAGGTTCACGTGCATTTGTTCTACGGCACAGACCCGCGGTTTTACCGCAAGGGGGAGAACATCGGCTGCCTGTACGGCTATCACCATGCGGAGTCCCCTGAACTAACACTGACGTATTCGCGCGACGAGCCCGAGAACAAATTCGTGCGGCTCGCGCGGCGTGGACTGAAGGCGGCGCTTGGCTTCGACTTCATCCATACGTGGCGCAACCGCGAGGAAATTCTCGACGCCGATGTCGTCTGGACGCATACCGAGGCCGAGCATTTGTCGGCGGCGTTGTTGCTGCTTTTGAAGGGCCGGGCTCGCGGCAATCCCATGTTGCTCGCGCAAAGCGTATGGCTCGTCGACAAGTGGGCAGGTTTCGGTGCGCTCAGGAAGTGGCTGTACAGGAAGCTGCTCGCCCGTGCCGATGTGCTGACCACGCACGCGAGCGAGAACGCGCAAATGGCGCGTGAATATTTCAAGCGCGATGTGACGCAGGTGTTCTACGGTATCAACCCGCTCGATTTTCCGCTGGAGGAGCCGACCTCCTGGCAGCCGCATACGCCGGTGCGAATTGCTGCAATCGGCAACGATCGTGATCGTGACTGGGAGTCGCTGGTCCGGGCGTTCCGGCAGAACCCGGCGCATGAAGTGCGGATCGCGACGCGTCGGCGGGTATCGAAAGCGCTGCATGCGAGCAACGTGAAGATCGCGCCGGCAGTCGGCCTGAAAGCGGCGCGTGAACTGTACGACTGGGCCGACGTGATCGTGGTGCCGCTGCGCCCGAACTCGCACGTCTCGGGCATAACGGTCGTGCTCGAAGCGGTGGCGCTGGGCAAACCGGTGATCGTCTCCGATGTCGGGTCCCTGCGCGATTACTTCGGACCTGAGCATGTGTTTTATGTGCCGCCGCACGACGTGCCCGCATTGCAGCACGCGCTCGACGCGATAGTCTCCAATCCCGCGCTTGCACTGCAACGCGCGCAGGCGGCGAGCCGTCACTTCGCCGCGCGTGACTACACGACGCGCCAGTTCGCGCTTCAGCATGTGCGCCTCACGCAGGAGTTCATGAGGACGTGGCACATGGACATACCGGCGCGCCCATCAGAAACCGCACGGCATGCCGAGCTTGGCGAGCTTGGCAATGTCGCGCCTCAACGCCGGGTGAACTGATCCATGAGCACACCGGCCGCAGCGCGTACGCCGAAGTATCTGGCTGATCTGATCGAGAACGGCGGCAAGCCCTTGCGCGCGGGTTTTCTCGGCCTGTTCCGCGACGACCCAAAACACTGGGTGCCGCAAACCGGGTTCTGGATATTCACGCTGCTGCTCATCCTCGCGCATCAGGGCACGGCGCTGACATACGGGTTCCCGGTCATGTCCACCGCTGTCGGCCTATGGCTGTACTTCAAGAGTCCCGCGCGTTACATCAGCTTCGTCTGGTGGCAGTGGTTTCTCGGTCCCGAAGTGCGCAGGCTGGCGGATTTTTCGAAGGGCGGTTTCACCGCCACCAGCCTGATCCAGGTCGCGCCCGTGGTCGTGACCATGATCTGCGCGTTGACTGTGGTTCGGCATTATCGTGTGCTGGCTGAGCGGCGCGGCCTGCCGTTCCTCCTGATCTTCATGGGCCTCGCCTATGCGTACCTGATCGGCGTGATGTCCAACGGCCCGATGGCGGCCACCTACGACCTCGCGGCGTGGCTGTATCCGGTGCTGATCGGCTTTCACATCATGGTCCATGCCCGCGAGTATCCGAAGTACCGCCAGGCGATTCTCGACACGTTCATCTGGGGCATGCTGTTCATGGGCGGCTACGGTCTCGTGCAGTTCTTCCTGATGCCGGCCTGGGACGCCATGTGGATGATCGGTTCGCAGATGGCTTCCCAAGGCGACCCGGTCCGGCTCGGCGTGCGCGTATTCAGCACCATGAATTCATCGGGTCCGTTCGCGCTCGCCATGATGGCGGCGCTCACCTTCACCATGGCCGGCACGCAAAGCGTGCGCTGGGTCGCCGGGGGTGTGGGATTCATCTCGTTCGGCCTGTGCATGGTACGCTCGACCTGGGGCGGCTGGGTCATCGCGATGGTGCTGCAGCTCATCAAGGCAAGCAACAAGGTGCGGGTGCGGATCCTGGTCGGCGCAGTGGTGCTGGCGGGACTGTCCGTGCCGCTGCTGACCTTCGGGCCGATTGCCGACAAGATGGCGACGCGCCTGCAGTCCATCACCAATCTCAGCGATGACAACAGCTATGCCGCGCGCAACGAGTTCTACGCGTCATTTGCGAAGACCGCCTTCACGGACGTCTCCGGCGAAGGATTCGGCGCTACCGGTTCGTCGACGAAACTCTCCACCTCCAACGGGGATCTGGGCAAATACGGCAGCTTCGACAGCGGTGTGATGAACGTGCCGTTCGTCCTCGGCTGGCCCGGTTCGCTCATGTACCTGGCCGGGCTGGGGTTGCTGCTCACACGCGCATTCCGTGCTTCGTTTTCACTGCGCGACGACAAATATGCGCAGGCGTCCTTAAGCGTTGCGTTCGCGATTGTCGGCATGCTGGTGTTCACCAATACCTTTACGTCGATTGGCGGAATGATCCTTTACATGGGCCTTTGCTCGGTCCTCGCGGCGCGCCACCACCAGCAACTCGGGCGCCGCCGCGCGCAGGCGCTCTTCGAACGCTCCCTCCCTGAAAAGGCACTCCGATGAGAATCGCCATCGTCACTCATGTCGTGCGTCATAACGACGGACAAGGCCGCGTGAACTACGAGATCGCGCGCGCTGCATTGGCGGAAGGCCATCAGGTCACGCTGCTGGCGTCGCACGTTGCGCCGGAACTTGCTTCGGAAGCGCGTTTGCAATGGGTCGCGATCAAGGTCGGGCGTTTCTGGCCGACCAAGCTTTTCAAGCAGCAGGTCTTCGCGCTGAAGACGGCGTTGTGGCTCAGGACGCACAAGAAGGAATATGACGTCCTGCATGTGAACGGCTTCATATCGTGGGCCAAAGCCGACGTGAATACCGCCCACTTCGTGCATGGCGGCTGGCTGCGCAGTCCGTACTATCCGTTCAAGCTCACGGGTGGTTTGTGGTCCGCTTACCAGGTGTTGTATAGCCGCGTGAACGCGCGGCTTGAACACTGGGCGTATCAACGCTCGAAGATCATCGCCGCGGTGTCGGAGAAAGTGGCTGTCGAGATTCGCGCGAACGGTGTGGCGGGGGAGCGTATCGAGGTGGTTTATAACGGCGTGGATACCAGCGCGTTCAGGGCGGCCAGGGTGGTGGGGGGCGACAGGAAATCATTCGGACTGCGAGACGATACCTGCCTGCTGCTGTTTGTCGGCGACCTGCGCACGCCGCGCAAGAACCTGGACACGGTGCTAAAGGCGCTGGTGCAGCTTCCTGCCCATGTTCATCTGGCGGTGGCCGGTTATATCCCGGGCAGTCCTTATCCCGATGAAGCCAGGGCGCTGGGCATTGCGGATCGCGTGCATTTCCTGGGGCTGGTGAAGAACATGCCCACGCTGATGCATTCCGTCGATGCGTTCGTTTTTCCGTCGCGTTACGAAGCAATGAGCCTCTCGCTGCTGGAAGCGCTCGCGGCGGGTCTGCCGGTCATTACGGCAAAGACTGCCGGCGGGGCGGAGATTATCGGCACGGATTGCGGCATTGTGCTCGACGATCCCGACGACGCCGCCGCGCTCGCGGGCGCGATCTCGAAGCTTGATGAAGCACCCGAACTGCGTCGCGAGATGGGCGAAGCTGCGCGCCTGCTGGCGGACCAATTTGGCTGGGCGCGGATGGCGCGGCGGTATCTGGATCTGTATCGCGGTTTTGCGAATCAGGCTGGCGCAGCCGCGTCCGGTGAAGCGCAGTCGGAGGGCGGGGTGACCAAGGCGGCGGCGCTGACGAAGAGCGCGGCGATCAGTGCCCGCCATGCCGTGCTGCCTGGCATGGCGAACGAATCACCCGCATCGCCGGTATGAGCAATTCGACGGTTGTCGTTATCCATCAACAAATCAGATCGGGGTCGTGGACATGAGCACGCAAGCCATCAAGTCGCTGCAAATTGGAATGCACTGGTTCCCCGAGCGCGCGGGCGGTCTGGACCGGATGTATCACACGTTGGTCGGTGCGTTGCCGGGTGCGGGGGTTACGGTGCGCGGCGTGGTCGCGGGATCGGCGCGAGTGGCGGCCGACACGGAAGGGGCCATTCGCGGCTTCGGTCCGGCGGCGCAGTCCTTGCCGCGACGCTTGATGGCAGCACGCCGGGCGTTGCGGGCGTCGTTGAGCCGTGAGCGGCCCGACGTGGTCTCGTCGCATTTCGCGCTTTACACCTTCCCGGGCCTCGATGTCACCCGCGGCATTCCGCAGGTCTCGCACTTCCAGGGGCCGTGGGCGGATGAGAGCCATGTCGAAGGCGCCGACTCCATTGGCCAGCGGACCAAGCGTTTGCTTGAGCAGCGGGTGTATGCGCGTTCGTCGCGGCTGATCGTATTGTCGGAGGCGTTCGGGGAGATCCTGCAGTCGCGTTATGCCATTCCTGCTGACCGGATTCGCGTGGTGCCGGGCTGTGTCGATGTTTCGCAGTTCAATCTGCCGCTGAGCCGTTCCGATGCCCGTCGCCGGCTTCAGTTGCCGCAGGACCGGCCCGTCGTGCTTGCGGTGCGGCGGCTGGTCAGGCGGATGGGGCTTGAAGATCTGATCGAAGCGATGAAGCGTGTGAAGTCCAAACAACGGGACGTTTTGCTGTTGATCGCGGGGAAGGGGCGTCTTGCCGAGGAATTGCAGGCGCGCATTACCGAAGCCGGTCTTGATGACAACGTTCGACTGCTTGGATTTGTGCCTGACCGGCATCTGGCGGCGCTGTATCGTGCCGCGGATGTGAGTATTGTGCCGACGGTCGCGCTGGAGGGTTTTGGGTTGATTACGGTGGAGTCGCTTGCTTCGGGGACGCCGGTGCTGGTCACGCCGGTGGGCGGGTTGCCGGAGGCGGTTGCGCCTTTATCAGCAAATCTTGTCCTGCCGTCGACGGGCGTGGATGCCATTGCAGATGGCTTGATCGCTGCGCTGAATGGATCGCTGAAATTACCGACGGAGCAGGAGTGCCGGATCTACGCGCGCGAAAACTTCGATACGCCGGTGATCGCCAAACGCGTGGCCGCGGTTTATAGCGAAGCAATTGATGCCGGCGTGGTGCATTAATTTTTCAAGCGTACCCCGGGGTGCTGTCCGGCCGTGAAAGCACTCCGGGGCGTCTGCTTGACGGCCAAATCCGGATCACCAGGAACCTCTTCCAGCGCTGTCCGCAAACGGTCCTCTCAAGCGGAACTCCTCGAAACCGTCGTAATATCCCATTTTGGGCCCGTAAAAAAGCCGGATACCTGGCACGTGCGGGCCGGAATGGGGCCGACTGGCATGGACCGTTTTCTAGCAATGAAAGTCTTTGTGCGCGTAGTCGAGAGCGGCAGTTTTTCCAAGGCCGCCGACGCGCTGCGCTTGCCTGCCGCAAGCGTTTCCCGCACTGTCCAGGCACTTGAAGCGCACCTTGGCGCACGCCTCCTGAACCGTACTACCCGCAGCATCAGCATCACGGAAGACGGTGAGATCTACTACGAGCGATGCGTGCGCGTACTCGGCGAAGTGGACGACATGGAGTCCGTCCTGTCGCGCTCCAAGCTGAGCCCGAAAGGCACCGTACGCGTCAGCCTGCCCGCACTCATGGCGAAAAGCACCATCATCTCCGCGCTGCCGGAGTTCTTCGAGGCCTACCCGGATATCCGCGTGGAAATGAGCCTGACCGACAAGCAGGTCGACATCATCGAGTCGGGCGTGGATTGTGTGATCCGCGTGGGCGCAGTCGGCGATATCGGCCTCGTGGCAAAGCAGATCGGCCGCTATTCCCAGGTCACCGCGGCGGCACCGTCGTATATCGAGAAATATGGCGAGCCCAGGACGCTCGAGGATCTCGAGCATCACATGTGCGTGGATTATCTGGTGAGCAACACCGGCCGCGTCAGAATCTGGGAATTCGTGGTGGACGGCGAGACCAGGACCATTCCGCTCAAGGCGATACTGGCCGTCAATGATGCGGATTCGTATGTGGAGTGCGGACTCGCCGGCCTCGGGCTGATCCAGGCGTCAAGCTATACGCTGTCTTCGTATCTGGAAAGCGGTGCGCTGAAGGAAGTGCTGCAGGCGTATCCGTCGTATCCGCGCGTGGTGTCGATCCTGTATGCGGCGAACCGGCATCAGCCACGGCGGGTGAAGGTGTTCATAGAATGGATCGCGGAGATTTACAGGCGGCAGTCGTCATTGCAGATAGCCGCGGATGATCTGGTCTCAGGTCATGGCCATACCGTGCATGCCGATCACGCGAACCACGTCACGTCCTGACGACTGCGGCGCCCGGTACGGTTTCACCTTCGACTTGCGCTGCGCGTGCATGCTTGAACATCCACTCGAGCGTGTCGTAGATAGGGGTGATGGGCACGCGGCCGATCGCGCGCCGCAGCTTGACGTTCGACCCGACCAGCTTTGCAATCTCATTGCGCCGCATGAAGCGCGGGTCGACGAAGATATCGATCTTGTATCCCGCTATGCGCTGCATCATGGTCAGGATTTCACCAAGCGAATGGCCGGTGCCGGAGCACGTATTGAATGCCTCGCCTGCGGGCGCGACTTCCAGCAGGCGTGCGTAGACTTCGACGACATCGCGGACATCGGAGAAATCGCGGCTCACGGCCAGGTTGCCCAGCGACATACGCGCTTCATGACGCGCGTAATGATTGACGATCTTAGGCAACAGGAAGGCGTCGCTCTGGCCAACGCCTGTGTAGTTGAACGGGCGCGTGAAGAAGACGGGCAGGCGGTCGAGCCACAGGCGGGCCATGTTCTCCATGGCGAGCTTGCTGACGGCATAGTCGTTGCCGGGATTCAGCGGCACGTTTTCGTCGATGACTTCCACGTTCGCATTGCCATACACATTCGATGTACTTGCCATCAGCACGGCGCGCGGTTTCTTGTCGATCTGCGACAGCGCGTCGAGCAGATTGCGCGAGCCCATGATGTTGACCAGATAACTTTGCGTGGGCGGGTTGCCCGTGACGTGCGCAAGCCCGGCGAGATGGACGACCACATCCGGCTGGGCGTCGCTGACGCACGCGCGCACTGCGTCGAGATCAAGCAGGTCGAGCGGAACGCCGGTCGTGCCGGGTACGTCGGGCTCGGACGCGGGGGAGGTCGTGCCCCACACGTCGTAACCTTCGTCCAGCAGACGTGCGGCCATATGGCGTCCGGTAAAGCCCGAAAGACCCGTGATGAGAGCGCGACGGCGTTTGCCGCCGTCAGGATGTTTTATGTCGTTCATTGAGCGTGATATATGCGGCGGCCTCTTTCGGCATTTTGGCAAAGTGTTGCGGCGTATCGGAATGGTTGTGCATGCCTGTCCGGTGACGCCAGATACTTTCCGTTCTCCGACAATGCGGCCGTCGAGCGATGAATTCCATCATGCAACTGCGTTTCGCACGGGAATGTGAATTTCCGCTCTGGCCCGGCGCCACGGGGCTTTCCAGCCATTTTCCGCATCGATTTAATCGCGAATTTTATCACGTAGCCCTTGTTTCAAGGGAGCGGAACACCCGGTGTAACGGGTGCGAGTCGTGAAGTAGCGCCAACTAATTGCCGAGCCGCCACGCGTGCGGTTCGGACCGCGGTTATTCCCGCCTCGAAATCCGGCCGCGGCGAAGAAATCCGCTGGCTGCACGCTGCGCCATGGTTTTAGCCCTGCCGTCGAACATTACGCTTTGCTTATTCTACGAAAGAACAAACCCGAAAATATTCGACGGCCATGGGTCACATGTTAGAAAGTATTTCCTGTGAGGGCGCTCAGCCTGGCCCAAAGGTGCCGGATTTATTACTTCTCGAAACAATTTTTTGAATGAAATAAGTCAATTTGAAAGTCGATTAGGGCTCGGACAGCCTCGCTGGCAAAGGCTTCGGCCCTTTATGGACTCTTCCGGCTCTGCGCGGTGTGTACTTAAAAGCGGCATCAAACAGTAATTGATTTAATTTTGTGGTTCATTTGCCACTGGCGATCCTGCTTCGCGCTTTATTTATTTAAGATTTTTTTGCAATATTTGAACGGTAGTCTTGGCTAACCCGAGTAACGGCCGTGACGCCTCTGCTGCACCATCGGCCGATGGGAGCAGGGCGGGCCGCTCTCAGACGGAGAAAACCTCTTGCATCGTTTTTCGCGCTTTTCGCTTCTGGCATTACGTTTTCTGGTTGTGGGCGTGTTTGGTCTGGTGGCGGTGAGCGCGGCGTATACGTATGCGGCGTCGCCCACTGTGCTGCAGGCCCGTACATCGTGGATTGGAAACACTTTCGGTTTCGGCGATGGCACCTGGACGCAGATCAACATTACTGCGATTGCCGTCACGCCTGACGGCCGGGTGTACACCAATGCGCCGTGGGACGAGAGCGGTGCGGAAGTCAGCGTCTACAAGGACGGCAAGGTGTTAGGCACGGCCGGCGGCACGCATGGCTGGGGGAACTACGGCGGCAACGCGATTGCGCTTAACCGGCGCTATGCGTTTGTGGCGGTCGGGGTGGGTAACGAACGCGGCAATTTGCAGAAGGCGGGTGTGTGGCCGCCCAAGGGGAAGCAGTGGTTTGGCGTGTCGCGCCGGGACATCCGGGACATGAAGCGCAGCGTGGCGTTCCAGGCGAACCTGGCTGCCGACAAGGACGGGCACGCGCAGCTCGCTGCCGCGTTCCTGATGATCAACGAGGCGCCGGAAGACAAGCGCGGCGCTCCGAAGACGGACGACGTGAAGCCGGACGTGGGTGGACTGGCGGCGTCGGATGCGTTGTTGTACGTCGCGAATACCGCGATGAACCGCATCGAGGTATACGACGCCGAGTCGATGCAGCAAAAGGGCAAATGGAACGCCACGCAGCCGGGGCGTCTGGCGCTCGCGAAGGACGGCACGTTGTGGGCGCTGGTCAATACGCAGGGCGGCCGGGCGCGGCTCGCGCATTACACGCCGGCGGGCGCGACGATAGACGATGCCCCCGCGCTGGCTGCGGGTACCGACGCTGTCGATCTGACGACCGATGCGCAGGGGCGTTTGCTGGTTGCTGATAACGGACCGCGTCAGCAGGTGTTGATTTTCACGCGCGATGGCGGGGCGGACAGGTACCGCGAGTCGTCGGCGCTGGGTGAGCGTGGCGGCATTTTTTCGGGTGTCGCGGGGCGGCCTGGTCCGCAGCGTTTCAACGGGTTGACCGGCGTGGGTGTGGATGCGGCGGGGAATGTTTATGTATCGACGAATGGGATAGGTGTGCGGCAGGGCTCGACCGGTGCGGGGTTGGGCGCGACGCTTGAGAGTTATGCGCCTGATGGCCGGCAGTTGTGGCAAGTGCAGGGACTGTTGTTCGTGGACGGTGCGTGGATGGATCCGGCGCGTCCGAACAGCGTTTACACCGGCAACAAGCGCTTTGAACTGGATCTGTCGAAACCGGCGGGACAGGACTGGAAGTATGTGGGGTTCTTGTCTGGGCGGTTCAAGTATCCCGAGGATCCCAGCTTTAGCGTTGATGACTGGCCGGGGCAGCCGATGGCCCGGAGGGTTGATGGTCGTACGTTCCTGTACTTGACGGACATGTATTCGGATCACCTGAAGATTTATCGGTTCGATGCGAAGCGTGATGGAGAGCTGGCGATTCCTTCGGGGTATTTTGCGGGTCGTGAGCGTGGTGCGGAGAACATTCCGAATCATCCACCGCATGGTGACTGGATCTGGCGCGACACCAACGGCAATGGCCGGTTTGATGCGAATGAGTTCGACGTGAACAACGGAGTGCTACCTAATCCGGGTGGATGGGGGTGGTGGGTTGATACGAAGGGCGATATTTGGCATACGAGTGATACGCGGGGGATCAATCGTTTTCGATACGGCGGTGTGGACCGTGTGGGCAATCCTGTTTATGCGTATGCCAATGCGCAGAACTATGCGATGCCTGCGCCGTTCAACGTGGTGAAGCGGGCGGTGTATGAGGCGGATACGGACACGATGTATTTGACTGGGTACACGGCGGACGAGCCGTTTGATCGTGGTTACTGGAAGGAAGTGGGGCGACGGTTGGTTCGGTACGACCATTGGTCGAAGGTACCGGAGCGGCGGTATTCGATTGAGTTGCCGTGGGACACGCAGAGCAAGCCGTTGGCAACGACGATTGGTTTGACGGTTGAGGGCAGGTACGTGTTCACGGTGGAACCGGTTGGGATGGTGCATGTGTATGAGAAGGAGACGGGCCGTGAGGTTGGGGTGATCAAGCCGGGTCCGGAGGTGGGAGGTGCGTCGGGGTGGGTGGATGTGCCGAATGGCATTAGTGCGAGCCGGCAGGCGGATGGTGAGTACCTGGTGTTTGTTGAAGAGGATGCGCGGGGGAAGGTGATGATGTACAGGTGGCGGCCATAGCCGTTGGCTGTTCGTTCGCACTTTTTGGGTTTTGGGTGACCGGGGTTTTTGGGTTGGTGGTCGGGGGTGATGTCGGGATGGCGGGTTCCGGGGTTAGCGATCTGAGTCAGTGCCGGGTTGCTGCTTTCAGGGCCTTCGCGGGTTACATGTTGGCTGTTTTCTTTATCACTATTAGCCACTGCGCGTGGCAGCGCGTCATTTCTTTGTCCAAAGCGACAAAGAAACGAAGCAAAGAAAACGCTTTCACCGCACTACCCTAAGTGTCCACAGCGTGCAGTTTTTATTCATGGGTGCCCCAAAAGCACGGTGCTCGCCAGAGCCACGGACAGTTGAACCCCTCTTTCTCGCGAATCCTGACATGAACACGCTTCGCCACCAGTGCTCTCGGGCAAGCACCAGCACCCCACGGTCAGCACGGCACAACACGTATTTTTCGCTGCATTTCCCGCGGTGTTGGCCGCTTCCTGATCCGCACCATAAAAATGATTTGTAAGGTATGCGAAATATTTAACGTTTTCTAAATCTGTAGAGTCTGGTGGGCCTGCTAAGTCTACTGAGCCGGTTGGATTTGTTGGATTTGTTGGTTCTGTTGGATTTGTTGGTGGGTGTTGATAGGGCGGTGGAGGTTTTGGGCGGTTGGTTGTTCGCGGATAGCGCGGGGTGCCCCTTGGGCAGGTTCAGTCACTGGTGGCGAAGCGTGTGGGTATCTGTGTTCGGAGAAGGAGGGGTTCACACATCCTTCGCTCTGGCGAGCACCGTGCTTTTGGGGCACCCATGAATGGGAACTGCACGCTGTGGACACTTAGGGTAGAGCGGTGACAGCGTTTTCTTTGCTTCGTTTCTTTGTCGCTTTGGACAAAGAAATGACGTGCCGCCACGCACAGTGGCTAATAGCGATAAAGAAAATAGCTCACATATAACGTGCGAAGACCTGGAAAGCAGCAACCCGGCATAGACCCCGACCGCTAACGCAGGAACCACCCACCCCGACATCACCCCGGACCACCAACCCCGAAAACCCCAGTCACCCCCCCCCCAAAAAACCGAGTGCGAACGACCCCCAAAGAACGAGTGCGAACGATGGAAAAATCGATGGTGAAGAACATGGCGATTAACTTCTCGGGACTGGTGCTGCCTACCTTTGTCTCGTTGATCACCGTGCCCGCATACATCCATCTCGTCGGCGTCGAACGCTACGGCGTGATCAGCCTGGTCTGGACGCTTATCGGCTACTTCGGCATTCTCGATCTCGGCATGGGCATGGCCGCTCAACACCAGATCTCAAAGGCCCACGCCGCCAACGACCCCGAAGCCCGCTCGCGCGTGTTCTGGAGCGCCATCTGGCTCAACCTCGGCACCGGCATCATCGGCGGTGTCCTGATCTACTTCGGCGCCTTCGCCTACACCGCCTACGTCGCACATTCATCCCCCGCCATGCAACGCGAGGTCTACCACGCGCTCCCGTGGCTCGCCCTCGCCATCCCCATCGCCAACGTGTCATGGGTCTGCGCCGGTGCAATCAACGGCGTCGAACGCTTCGGTATCTACAACACCAATCAAACTATCGGCACCTTCCTGTTCCAGCTGCTGCCGCTCGCCGCCGCCTGGAAAATCGCACCGAACCTGCAAACCGTACTCGCCGCCGCCGTCGTCGCACGAGTCCTCGCCGTCGTACTCCTCGCACGAGCGAGCTTCAAGGTGCTCGACATCAAACGCATCGAATGGCCGCAGCTAGGCGTCGCCGGCGGCCTGTTCAAGTTCGGCGGCTGGATGCTGGTGGCAACCATCTCCAGCATGATCACGGACTCACTCGACCGGATCCTCCTGGGAGCCAATCTCGGCGCGCGCTTCGTCACGTACTACACCGTGCCGCAGAACCTCGTCACCCGCCTGAACATGCTGCCGAACTCACTCGTTCGCACGTTGTTCCCGCGCTTGTCCGCCGTCCAGCGCGAACACGCCGATGCCATGGTCCGGCAGTCCCTCGAATTCCTCAACGGTGTGTTCACCCCCATCGCTCTCTTCGTCATGCTCGTGCTCGCGCCCTTCCTGTACCTCTGGGTCGGGCAGGAAATCGCCATTGCCAGCGCACCGGTGGGCCGGATCCTGATCATCGGCGTGTGGCTCGTCGGACAGGCCAGCGTCACGCGCATCATGATCCAGTCGCAGATCAATCCCGCCACCGCGGCGCGTATCGGCGTCGTGCAACTGCCGTTCTTCGTGACCGCGCTGTGGTTCGGTATCGCGCACTTCGGGCCTATCGGTGCAGCGAGCGTGGTCGTGCTGCGCTCGCTTGTCGACTACGGCCTCCTGCTCTGGACCTCGCGTATCCACGCCCGCCCCATTGCCGCCGACATGCTGATGCATCTCGCGTTCCTCATCGCGGGCCTGGGCGTGGCGTTTGTCATCGATCCGATCGAGTATCCGCTGCAATCAATCGCGGCAGCGTTCGTCATCTCGGCCCTGAATTGCTGTTGCTCCCTTCTCACGCGGCCCGCGTTGCGCTCCATGGCGCGCAGCTTCGTCCACGAGTTGAATGTGCGTCTGAAACGGCGCGTGAAATCCACGGTTTAAGGTGAGGAGAGACACATGAGACATGATCTCGATGAAGCGGTCATCGACCCGGTGCGAGCGACGCTCGACGCGGTCGGCCTGCCCCCGCCTGCTGTGCAGGACACGCCGTCCCGCCACCGCGCGAGAATCGCAAAACGGGTGCCGCGCGTGGCGATCGTGCATGACTGGCTCGTCGCTTTCGCGGGCGCGGAGAAGGTGCTCGAACAGATCGTCATATGTTTTCCCGATGCGGATCTGTTCAGCGTCGTCGACTTCATGGAAGAGCGGTCATGGATGCGCGGCAAGAAGGTCACTACCTCGTTCATCCAGAAACTGCCGCAGGCGAAGAAGCGTTACCGATCGTATCTGCCGCTCATGCCGCTGGCGATCGAGCAACTCGACGTGTCCGGCTACGACCTCGTCATTTCGAGCAGCCATGCCGTGGCGAAGGGCGTGCTGACCGGCCCGGACCAGGTTCACGTGAGCTACGTGCATTCACCCATTCGCTACGCATGGGACCTGCAACATCAGTACCTGCAGCAATCGAATCTCACGGCCGGCATGAAGTCGCTGCTCGCGCGCATGGTGTTGCACTACATGCGCAACTGGGACATCCGTACGTCAAACTCGGTGGACCATTTCATCGCGAATTCGGCGTTCATCGCGCGACGGATAAACAAGGTCTATCACCGCGATTCCCATGTGATCTTTCCGCCGGTGGACGTGGAAGCGTTCCAGCTATGCGAGGTGAAAGAGGACTTCTATCTGACAGCATCGCGGATGGTGCCTTACAAGAAGATCGATCTGATCGTGGAAGCGTTTGCGAAGATGCCCGGGCGCAAGCTGGTCGTGATCGGCGACGGCCCCGACATGCGCAAGATCCGCGACAAGGCCACGCCGAACGTCGAGATCATGGGGTATCAACCGTTCTCCGTTCTGCAGGACAAGATGCGCCGCGCGAAGGCCTTCGTGTTCGCGGCCGAAGAGGACTTCGGCATCTCGGTGGTCGAGGCGCAAGCGTGCGGGACGCCGGTGATCGCCTATGGCAAGGGCGGCGCGCTGGAGACCGTGCTCGATAGTTCGCACGCGCGTCCAACGGGCCTTTTCTTCGATGAACAGACGACCGACTCCATTATCGAAGCGGTGGAGGGGTTCGAGCTCGGCGCGGTGAAGATTGATCCGGCCGATTGCCGCGCGAATGCCGAGCGTTTTTCGATCAGGCATTTCCGCGATGGCCTGCGCGCCTACGTGCAAAGCGTCGCGCCTCAGTTCACGCTCGCACCGCCAGCGATGCCGCCGGTGCCGGTCATTGAAACGGTCGTCGAGCCGGTATCAACGGCAGCGGCTGCGCAACTGGACCAGGATCATGAAGAGGCCGACGCCATGCGTGTCCTGGCCGTCGATCAAAGCGGTGTGCTGGGCGGCGCGGAACTGTCGTTGCTCGAGGTGATGAAGAACATGCGCGGCACCAACGAGACCGTGTTGTTCGACGACGGCCCGTTTCGCATCGCGCTTGAAGCAGTCGGTATCAAGGTCGATGTGCTCGACGGCGCCGGGCTCGGCGGCTTGAGCAAGGACGGCGGGATGAAGCGGCCGGGTGCGGGCATGATCGGCGGCGTGATGAGCCTGGTGCGCGGCACGCTGGAAAAGTCGCGCAACTCGGATGTGATCTACGTGAACACGCAGCGCGCGATGGTGGTCGGCGCGATCGCCGGACTGATCTCGCGGCGCCCGGTGGTCTGGCATCTGCGCGATATCGTCAGCCCAGAGCATTTCGGCAAGACGCAGCTCACCATCATCAAGTGGTGCACGAAGCTCATGCTGGAGCGTGTGATTGCGAATTCGACGGCATCGGCCGTAGCGCTCACCGCGCTGACGCGGCTGAAAGAGGAACGGCTGGATGTGGTGTTCAACGGCATTTCCGCAGAGCCGTTCACCGAGCTGGAATCTGTCGCGCAGCACGAGTTGCGGGCGCGCTTCGGCTTGCCGCAGGACGCGTTCCTGGTCGGCTCGTTCAGCCGGCTCGCGCGCTGGAAAGGGCAGCATATCTTGCTCGAGGCGCTGCTGGAGGCGCCTGAGATGCACGCCGTGCTGGTTGGGTCGGCGCTCTTCGGCGAGGACGCCTACGAGGCGGAATTGCGTGCCTACGTGCTCGAACACGGCCTCGCTGACCGCGTGCATTTCCTTGGTTTCCAGCACGACATTGCTGCGTGCATGAAAGCTGTCGATGTCGTTGCGCACACGTCCATCAGCCCGGAGCCGTTCGGCCGCGTGATTATTGAAGGCATGCTGGCGAAGCGGCCGATCGTGGCGGCGCGGGCGGGTGGTGTGACGGACATTGTGGAAGATCGCGAGAACGGCATTCTCTGCACACCGGGCGATGTCCACGCGCTCGCAGGCGCACTGAGTGAGTTATCAGCCGATGTGGGTTTGCGCAACCGTCTGGTCGAACAGGGTTATGCGAATGCGATCAACCGCTTCGGGACCGAACGGTACGTGGAGAGCGTTCAAAAGATTCTCTCCGATGTCGCCGGGAAGTCGCGGTCGAAACGAAGCTAGGGCCCATTCCGCAGGTCTGGAAACGAAGAAGCCCCGCGTCAGCTGGGCTTCTTCTTTCCGTTGCGAGCCGAGGATCGTGCCTAAGCGCTTGCCGATTGCCGCCGCTTGAGGCTGGCGGACCAGTTCATCGCGGGGCGCTCGACCAGCATGTAGAACACGAAGGCCACCGCAATGGGCACGAGCATGAAGGCGAACGACGCCCAGATGGTCGTTTGCAGCGCCGAGTGAAACAGCACCGACCCGAGCAGGATAAGGATCGGAATATGCACGATATACAGCGAGAAGCTGAACTCACCGAGCCACGAGAAGCCCCGTACCGGCAACGAGTTGCGCATGGGTTTATCCAGCGCCTGGAACAGGTACAGCGCGAACGCCAGCGCCCAGAACTGGAACGCCAGGTATTGCCCGAATTTGAATGCACCGCAGCCAATCACCGCCACCACCAAGGCCGCGATCTTCAGCTTCGTGGACCCGTTCGGCAGCTTCTGTGCACCCGGCGCGGCCTTTGCCTCGGCAATCCACGCGCCGAGCGTCCATGAGAACCAGTACGACGCGAACAACACAATTTCATGACGCTCGAAGACCAGTGCGGAAATCACGTTGATGACACCGACGCAAACCAGCACCGCCTTCATTCCGATCCGCCGGCGCAATGCAATCAGCAACGGATACACAAGATAGAACTGCACTTCGAGCGACAGGGTCCACAACGCTCCGTTCGACCCGAACGTACCGCCGGCCACGCCCTGCAGCGAGAGCAGGTTCACGATGAACAAATGCAGGTCCGCCGTGCCAATCTTGGGGCTGACCGGCGTGAAGCCGAGGCTGAACGTATCCAGCACATAGGTCAGCACCAGCGCCGCCAGCAACACCGGATAGATACGCGCGAAACGGCGCATCAGGAAGTTGCCGGTATCGAAGGGTGCGCCTGGATTGGCGAGCAGCTTGCGTGCCGTTCCGCGATGAATGCAGTACCCGCTGATCACGAAGAAGATCGGCACGCCGGCCGAACCCCAGGCAATCGGAAAGGTGAGATAGCTGAAGACCGTGTTGAGGTCGAACCTGGCCCCGCTTCTGTGGAATTGCTGTATGCCGATCCAGGTGATCTGACGGCAATGAAAATAAGCGACCAGTAATGCCGCGAAACCACGCCACGCGTTGATGGCGACATCGCGGTCGTCGACGCTGACAGCGGCTGCGCGTTCGAGCGGTAACTGCAGGGAGGAACCGGCCGGATCGAGCAGGGACGAATCGCTCATTGAAAACCTCGTGTCCAGGTTGAATAAAGGCCGGAGACGGTTCCCGGCCTTGGCGGCGGCTTGTCTCGTGCACTAATCGCACACTGAGCGCGCTCTAAGCGGCGCACTGTGCTGACGCCATATTAGTCTGGCAAATAATGGAAAAATATGCGTGGCAAACACCTCATCCTGCACATGATGAGCAAAAACCTCCTTACGGTCTGTTCGAAAGGTAACGAATTTATTTGGCAATTATTTGTCGTTTTTTTTCTGCTAACTTCATTTCAAACCATTCGAAAACAGGGGTAAGCCATGGACATGCACGCACTTGCCGGTATTGCTGTTTTGTTGATCCTCGCCGCGGTCTCGGCCTATCGGGACGCGCTGCGTAACGATCCCATGTCGAAACTGAACGCGTCGGGCATTCGCTTTCCGCATTCGGACGATCAGGAATAAACGTTTCGGAACGATCGTGCTGCGGTACGGCGGGTGATTGAATATTTTTTTTCTGCACCGGCTGGCTTCGGCTACCACCGGGGCCAGGACCACCGGGCACACCGCCTTGCGACGCAGCAGATTATTTTATGTTTTCAAAAGCGGCTTTCGATGAATATCGGCACCGTAATTGAAAGCTTTGAGTGAACGCGAATTCGATGCGTTGGATACCGCACGAACGGGCGTTCGTGCATTAATTTAAAAGTATTTAAGGGAAGCGCGCGCGATGCTGAAAGTCACCAAAGCCGTATTTCCTGTCGCGGGACTCGGCACCCGTTTCCTGCCCGCGACAAAAGCGAGCCCGAAGGAAATGCTGCCTGTCGTCGACAAACCGCTGATCCAGTACGCGGTCGAAGAGGCGATAGCGGCGGGAATCACGGAAATGATATTCGTGACGGGCCGCAGCAAGCGGGCGATTGAAGATCACTTCGACAAATCCTACGAGATCGAGGCTGAACTCGAAGCGCGCGGCAAGGAGGCGTTGCTCGAGGTCGTGCGCAACATCAAGCCCGCGAACGTGGACTGCTTTTACGTTCGCCAGCCGACCGCGCTTGGGCTGGGCCATGCGGTGCTATGCGCCGAGAAGCTGATTGGCGAAAACCCGTTCGCCGTGATCCTGGCCGACGACCTGCTTCACAGCAAGGAGCCGGTCATGAAGCAACTGGTCGATGTATTCAATCACTACCATAGCTCGGTCATTGGCGTAGAGCGGATCAGCCGTATCGACAGCGCGTCCTACGGTGTGATTGAAGGGCGCGAGTGGGAAGAGGACATCATCAAGCTGTCCGGCATTGTGGAGAAGCCGCAGCCGGCCCTGGCGCCGTCGAACCTGGGGGTGGTGGGGCGTTATGTGTTCATGCCGGGCATCTTCACGCATCTGCGCAATACCCGGGCCGGCAGTGGCGGCGAGATTCAGTTGACCGATGCAATTGCGTCGTTGCTGGCGGTCGAACAGGTGCTGGCGTACCGGTATTACGGCACCCGCTTCGATTGCGGCAGCAAGCTCGGTTATTTGAAGGCGACAGTGCAGCTCGCGTTGCAGCACCCCGAAGTGCGCGAAGACTTCGAGGCCTATTTGCGTGAGTATCTGCCCGCGTTGTTCCCGGCGGAAGTAGTCGAACAAGCTGAGCTGATCGAGCCTGTCTAAAGGGATAGTGTTCGCTCGCGCCAGCAATTCAAACCTGGCGCGAGCGTTTCGATAAGAATCGGGAAACGAACCGGCAAAAGAAGCTGGAAATCAGAAATCCAACCACCGGCATAACCACGGCGAGTACGCCACGAGCATTTGCTGAATGGGTGCGTGATGCCCATAGGCAATGGTCGATACCGCGAGCAGGCCCACCCCTGCGAAGATCGATCCCGGCATCTTGCGCGGCTGTTTGAAAAAGCGCCGCAGGAAAAACAACGCAATACCACCGCCCAGGAACCAGCCCGCGACGACTTCAATCGGCGTATGGGCGTCCTGCACGACCCGGCATAGGCCAATCAGTGCGCCCAGTGCCAACCCGGCCGCTGCGCCCAGCCTGTACCACCTCACGCCTATGCTGCCGGCAAGCAAACCGAACGTCACGCCCCACACCGCCGATGTCAGCATGGTGTGGCCGCTGATCACGCGGAAGTCGATCGAACGAATCTCGATGCCGCAGCCCGCGTACAGGATCTTGTTCACGCCGACCAGCACCAGCGCGCCGACCAGGGTACCCAGCCAAACCAGCGCTTCGCGTTTGTCAGTCGTGCTTAGCCACAGCGCACATCCGGCCGCCACGGGAATGGTCAAACCCGCATCGCCGAAATTGGTGATCCAACTCAAAACCGTCGTACCCGTCATACGCCCCCCGAAAAGCGCGCGCTTGAACGGTGACCAGGATCGTCGCCGCTGCGCTTGTTGCGCTGTGCCTGCCGCTTGCTTTTAAACCTTGCTCTTGATGCTGGCTCTTGATGCTCGCGTTCAACTCGTGTTCCCAACGTTGCTGCAACACGTAACGCCTCACTCCTCCGCGGCTTTCCTGCGCCCGGCGAGCCGATACTCGGTCGGCGAAATTGACAGGCGCTTGCGGAATATCTTGGCCAGTCCATCGCCGCTGCCGGCCCCGCATCGACGCGCAATCTTATCGACAGGAAGATCGGTCGCGGCGAGCAGCATGCAGCTCGCATCGAGTCGCGCCCGCAACAAATATTCCGACGGCGTCAACCCGATCTGCGCCTTGAAGCGGCGCAGGAAATTGCGCTCGCTCATGGCCGCCACGCGCGCGGCGTCGGCTATCGAAATCGGCCGGATGTAATTTTCACGCATCCATCGCGCCGCTGCGTCTATTTTTTGCCGGACCCCGCCAACGTCGGTGTCGTCGAGCACGGCGGACAGCTTCGGCCACGCACCGGGAATGGAACGCTCCGATACTTCCCGCGCCACCGTCGGACCGTAATCGCGCTTGATGATGGACAGCGCGGCCGCGATCGGACCCTTGGGGTCATCGAGCGTCAGGGTCTGCTCGGCGATGAACAGCGAACTCGTCAGCGCAGAAGCCGCCGCCGGGTCTTCGAAGTCGGGCGCGCGGTTCTGCAGTGAAAGGTTCGCTGCCGCGAGGATCTGGGACCCTTCGCCAATGGCCTTTACAAACGATATCTTCGGCGCAACCCGGCTCAGCCGCCTGAGCAACTGCGTATCCAGTTTCGCGTGCTGCGCGCCGTCGCCGCCCGCAATGAAGAGGGCGTCGCACTCGCTCATCCAGCGCGTGTCGAGACTCTCGGTCCAGATGCGCATGGAGCAGCTGCTCGCAACGCTGCCGCCATCGCTCGACAAGAACAGCAACGCGTAATCCGGCGCCGCACCCGACTTGAGCGCGGCGGAATCGGATAACGTGTGAATCTCGTTGGCGAGCGAAAACACCTCCGATATCGAACTTACCTCGACTAGCGAGAAGTCTTCGAAGATCAGTATGCCGATCCGCTTCGGCGCGGCCTTGCCTTCCTGTATCGCTTCGTGCATGGCTTCTTGCATCGCTTCGTTGGCTGTTCCCGCCCCTGACTCGTGCGCGGCTCCGGATACGGTTTCGTACCCGGGCTTGTGCCGGTTCGAGCGGGACGCATCGGACGTCGTCGCAGAGTCAGCACTCGGCAATCGCACGATTTGCAGCCGGCTCATACCATTGGCGTGTCCCATCAACTTGTCTCCGTTGTCGGTCCGGGCGGTGGGGATTGATCTCGTATGCGTCGCACTATACGCGGCGCTGCAGAAGCGTCATGGCAGTCGTCTGAAAAGAACGAGATGTTGGCAGATGGTTTCGATATTCAAGTAATAAGCTGACCATCAGTGATGAAAAACCCGTCACGAGGTCTCTCTTTCGCGTGGCACGAGGCGTGGCGAGAGACCGCGTTGACCAGAATCCTGGCCCGTCATCGAGCGCCGGACAAAACAAGGGGGTCGGACATGCTGAAGGTACGCAAGGCGGTGTTTCCCGTGGCAGGACTCGGTACGCGCTTTCTTCCTGCAACCAAGGCGAGTCCGAAAGAAATGCTGCCCATCGTCGATAAACCGCTGATCCAGCATGCGGTGGAAGAGGCGGTCGCGGCCGGCATCACGGAAATGATCTTCGTCACGGGCCGCGGCAAACGGGCGATAGAAGACCATTTCGATAAATCATACGAAATTGAAGCCGAGCTGGAAGCACGCGGAAAACGCGCGTTGCTTGAGCTGGTACGCGGCATCAAACCCTCCCACGTCAACTGTGTCTACGTGCGTCAGGCCGAACCGCTCGGACTGGGCCACGCGGTGCTGTGCGCGGAAAAGCTGATCGACAACGAACCGTTCGCCGTCATGCTCGCCGATGACCTGCTCGACGGCGAGCCGCCCGTCATGGCGCAGATGGTCGAGGTCTTCAACCGCTATCACTCGTCGGTGCTGGGCGTGGAGGAGATCGACAGGCGCGAGTCGGGGTCGTATGGCGTGATCGAAGGCCGGCAGTGGGATGACGGGCTCTTCAAGATAGCGGGTGTGGTGGAGAAGCCCGAACCGGCGCGGGCGCCATCCAATCTGGGTGTGGTTGGACGCTATGTGCTGATGCCGCGCATCTTCGAGCATCTGCGTACGCAGAAGCCGGGCGCGGGCGGCGAGATCCAGTTGACCGACGCGATCCAGGCATTGCTCGCGCATGAACAGGTGCTCGCTTACCGGTACAAGGGCAAGCGCTTCGACTGCGGCAGCAAGCTGGGTTATCTGAAAGCTACCGTGGAGTTTGCGTTGCGTCACCCGGAAGTGGCCGAGCCGTTCGAAGCCTACTTGCGCGCGTTTCTCGCGAGCCGCAACCCTGCACCGGTGACGAACGACGAACCGCTCGACGAGGCGCCGGAGTTGATCGGCTAAGTTCGCGCGGGAGCCAGAAGGGCTCACGAAGGGCTCACGAGCCGCGGGTGATGAACGAGGAATCGGTGGATACGCCGGACCGGTGTCAGCTGCAGACACGTCCGGCGAACAAGGTGAACAGGATTCGAATTGCAGCATGAACCGCGTTGTAAGTAGCGCTAGCCCCCCGGCGTGCGCTATGGTCTTTAGCCCGCCACGTGCGGGCTTTTTTTTGGTGCGCCGAGCATGCGCAACAGCTTGGGGGTGCAAGTCCCCTGTCCAACCTGATGGTGGTGAAGGACTA